>SVDC01000027.1 GCA_015058045.1 Cellulosilyticum sp. | reverse complement strand
GCTTTTAAAGCATTTTCTACTACTCTCATACCGCCGAATGGATGGCAGCTTCTAACAAGTGGTGCATCTGTTTGAAGACCAACGATTTTTTCTTTGTCTTTGTTAATATAACCTGCAGCGTGAGAAGTGATTGTTGCAACAGTTTTTGTATCTGCGAAACATCCTCTTTCTCTTTCTTTAACCATAAGTTCGCTAAGTTGTTCCCAAAGATCAGTTGTGTCTTGTGTAGGACCAGCAAGGAATGAATCATCACCTGTATACTCTGTATAGTTGTTTACGATGAAGTCTCTTACGTTAATTTCTTCTTGCCATTTTCCTGATTTAAAGTTTCTCCAATGTGTCATTGTACTCTGCCCCTTTAAAGTCAATTATAGTCATATTCGTACGTGTATACAGTATACATCGCACATGAGTCAATTATAGCACGCTATAATAATTTGTGCAATACATGTTACTTTTTAGTAATATTCTTTATTAATTTAAAATTTTAATTTGTTTATAATAAACAATTAATTCAATTTGTTTATTATACCTATTTTTTATTTAAAACAAAAAGCTAGAAATCTAGTAGACTTCCAGCCTTTCTTAATAACTTTCATTATGGATGATCTATTCCATCTCCTCATTACGTGCAAAAGCATTTGTACGACGGCTAATGCGTTTGGCATAATCAATAATCTTACGATCATAAGTCGTATTCATAATAGGTGATGTAATGAGAAAATCTGCTGTAGATTGATTTGTTGCTACTGGAATATCATATAGCGCAGCAATACGTAATAATGCTTTTACATCAGGGTCATGAGGCTGAGATGCTAATGGATCCCAAAAGAAAATCATAAAATCAATTTTCCCTTCTACAATCCGGCACCCGATTTGCTGATCACCACCCAGAGGCCCACTATTAAATGCAGTTACAGGTAATTCTGTCTCTGCTGCAATTAATTTTGCAGTAGTTCCTGTACCGCATAGGAAATGTTTATTTAATATCTCTCTATTGTTCTGTACCCACTGAATTAAATCTTTTTTTCTATTATCATGTGCAATCAGTGCAATACTCTTTTGCTTTTGCATTTCTACAATTGTATAGTCTTTATCCATATTGTTTGTCCCCCTGTATAAGCAATTCTTTTCACATTCATTTTTATTATAACCAAAAGTTTTATAAAAATCACTCTTTTAATGATACTTTCTTAGAACTTTATATTGCTCACTAATGGCATCTATAAAGATACTTTTTTTAGCTGCTAAATGGTACGAAAGATAAAGTTTCTGCTTTGCCCTAGTTATTGCTACATAAAAAAGTCTCATTTCTTCTGACAAGTTATTGTCTTTTATACTTCTATAAGATGGAAAAACCTTTTCATTACATCCAGCCAAGTAGACCTCCTCAAACTCCAAACCTTTTGATTGATGCACTGTAATAATAGGTATACGTCCCTTAAATAAATCACTTTGCTCAATTTCACTATAGTGCAATGCCGAAAATGCCAGTAAATCGATTATATTATCTTGATAAGATTTACTTGTATCCTCTAGTTCTTGAATAATACGATACAACTCTCTTAAACTAGATAACTCCGCCTTACTATAATACACTTTAAACTGGCATGAATTCATTAAATACGTCATACTTTCTGCTATAGAATGCGTTTTTAGATAAGCCGTTATTTCAAGAAGTTTTTCCTTATATTCTTCTACATAACAATAATAAGCTTCTATCTTTTCTAGACGTTCCTGCTGTTTCCCCATAATACGTATCAATAAATGAGTTAATACCTCACTTGTTGCTAAAATATCTTGCATGGCATTATGTGTAGGTTTTGTATGAGTAGAAACAATCTTAGATAAGGTATCTAATTTATGATTTGGAAGCTTCGGATAGACTTTATATGCTAAATCCAATGTATCATATACCCTATTTTCAGTGAGCATCTGACGATTGTATCGCGTCATCATACTATTAATAATTTGCATATCATAGTTAATATTATGTCCAACAATAACCTTATCTTGGACAAACTCACGAAGTAAATCTAAAGCCGTTTCTGGTGATAGCCCTTCACGCGCTAATTGCTCATCTGAAAATCCATGAACATGATAGGAGTCGCCTACAGATTGAGTAGGCCTAATTAGTATATCTAATTCTTTACAAACCCCCTGTTTCCCATAAATAATAGCTGCAATTTGTACAATATCATCTTTCGTTGTACAAAGTCCTGTAGATTCTACATCTAACACTACAATTTCATTCTTTTTATAAGCCTCATTTAATTGCTGATAGGGGTCTCTAGAATCCATCTTAAACCAATCATGCATATACATATAACAAGACTTAGTTTCTCTTAAGTTTCTAACAAGCCATTCTGGCATCTGTAAATAAGGATGTTCACTCATTTTAAGTAATGCATGACCATTTCTCTCATTCACTGCATACTCATAAAAAGCTAAAAAACTTTTTATCTCTTTTTTTCTAAAAAGCTTTGTATCTTCCATAATGGTGCAAGGAATTTGGGATTTTGTAAAAGCTTCAGCTATCTCTTTGGCATACTTATTCGTTCGTGTTAAAATAGCTATCTCTTTCGACTGCTCTATAGATTCTTTGACTTTTTGAGTTAAAAAGGCTATTTCCTCTGCTGGTGAAGCAGCTTCTAATACTTCAATGGGTTCTCCTGGAACTAATGAATTAGCATGACACAAGCTTGGATAAAGCTTACTAGACCTAATATAGTCATTAGCCGCATTTAATAGGACTTGTGTGGAACGATAGTTCCATTCAAGATGTACTTCAACTGGAGAGAAATCCGCTCTATATGCAGCAATCATACTTTCTGGATTAGAACCCCTCCATTCATAAATAGTTTGATTAAAATCACCATATAGAGAAAGCTTTGCACCTTCAGCCAAAATCTTAATGATTTCGTATTCTCTTGTACTGGTATCTTGCATCTCATCTACTTGAATGACTTTAAAATGGTTTTTCCACTTTTGGACAACTTCCTCTTGCTCTAATAAATACTTTGCCTCCATAACAAGGTCCATAAAATCAATACAATTATTTTCTTTTAAGTATCTTGTATAAGTATTAAACAGTCTTAATCCATATTTTCTAATAAACGTATCACTTCTATTCTCATTCATTTTTTCTTTCTCAATGTAATTCTGAATGACATGCTTCCATTCATAGCGGACTTCTATAGGAAAGTTTAAAGCAAAACGTTTAATATTCTCAAAAAAGGATAAAAGAGATGGATAATAAAGTGCCTCATCATTTAAACCATTTTGACTAATAATCTTTTGAACAATACTTAAACTATCGGCTTCATCTATAATCGTACATGGAAATGAAAAATGCGAAAGTGATTTTTCATGACAAATTAAATAGTAGCAGAAAGAATGAAAAGTTTTAATGATGATTTCCTTACCTTCTTTAGGCAAATACCACTCAATACGTTCTCTCATTTCTTTAGCCGCCTTATTGGTAAAGGTTAAACATAATAATTGATCAGGTTTTATACCATCTTCTATCAATCGTGCTGTTCTCATAGCAATGACCTTTGTTTTTCCTGTACCAGCTGGTGCCAGAACCAAAAGATTCTTCTCTTTTTCATCGACCACTTGTTTTTGATGTTCATTTAACCTTGTGTAATCTGCATCAAACATCTCTTCACCTCTTTTCTCATTGATTTATTATAGCATATCTTTTATTCAAATATCTGCCTCAATAAGACCTTACCTTGTGAGACCTTACAAACTATGCTATAATTTTCACCAGTAAATTTGTAACTTAAACTGGGAGAAATATAATGAATGAATTAATTACTTTATTAACTGATTCACTCCATAACAACACTTTCATCCGTTGTATCTGGAGTAATCCACGTACCAAAGACCATTATCAAAAAATCGTGGTTAAACCTGTTCTCATTAAAGAAGAACTCTTACTTCAATTCTCTAAGACCAAAGATAATAAGGAATATCACGAAAACATTACGCCTCAGGATATTTCTTTAAAAGTTGAAGAAATCTGTAGTGGATTTAAACAAATTCAACTTTACACTGCTCAGCATGACTATCAATGCTTAGTTAATAAGAAAGGAAATATGCACATCAAAAAACTTGCCCCTTCCTTAAAAGTACCTACTAATCTTTCACATAATAGACAAAAAAAATATCTTTTAGATACAGCTTCTTCAGAAGACTTCTTAAAAGCATTAGGTCTTATGGATGAAAAAGGGCAAATTAAACCTTCTAAATATGACAAATATAAACAAATTAATCGCTATCTAGAATTTGTGGCAGATTGTATGGGCACGCTTACAGCAGATCCAATTCGTATTATTGATTTTGGTTGTGGTAAATCTTACTTAACCTTTGCACTATATCATTATTTAACGGTTATTTTACATCGCAAAGTAGAAGTAGTCGGCTTAGACCTTAAAGCAGATGTGATTGCTTTTTGTGAAGCCTTAGCTCAAAAGTTAGGCTATAGTCATCTCCACTTCCAAGTAGGTGATATCGGAACTTATACGACTAATCAGCCAATTGATATGGTAGTTTCACTTCATGCTTGTAATACAGCCACAGACGCTGCCCTAGAAAAGGCTGTAGGTTGGGGGGCAAAAGTAATTTTAGCCGTTCCTTGTTGCCACCATGAAGCTTATACACAAATTCAAAATGATGCTCTTAATTCTATCCTTAAACATGGTATCTTAAAAGAACGTATTGCTGCACTTGTTACAGATGGCCTTCGTGCTCAACTTCTTGAAAGCTGTGGTTATGATGTGACTGTTATGGAGTTTATTGATATGGCGCATACGCCTAAAAACATTTTAATTAAGGCACTTTTAAAATCTCATGTAGACTTTAATGCCCCTAGCTTTAATGCTTATCAAAAAGCAGCAGATACCCTTAATCTCAATTTATCTTTAGAAAAAAATCTTAAAGCCATTGGTAAGCTTTAGAAAGAGGCTCAGTATGCACTTTCCTAAGCATGTGCTTTTATTAGATATAGAAACAACGGGTCTAGATCATACTAAAGATCAAATTATAAGTATTGGGGTTTCTTTCTTAGGTGCTAATGAAAAAATCACTACAACGCATTATTTCTTGGAACACCCTGATGAGGAAAAAAACTTATTACAACGTTTTTTAGAATTTCTTTCAAACTATGAGGCAATTTTTACTTATTATGGAAAAGGGTTTGAATTTCCTTTTATTTTAGCTAGGCTTAATTATCATCAATTAGATGCTTCGTTATTTTTAAAGCTAAAGCTCATCGATATGAAAAATGGGCTTAGGGCTTTTGCTAAAAAACGTATTTTACTAGAAGCGTTATTTCAGTATAAACGTCAATGCCAATCCACTGGCTATGATATCGTAAAACTCTATAGAACCTATACTGCAAGCTCATTATCTATTTATAAGACTTGTATCTTAGAACATCAAAAAGAAGAACTTGAAAGCTTACTGATTTTTTTTGAGCTGTATATGAGTTTAACCAATGCTCATCAATGGGCATTAGTTAGTGAATCTCCAAAGGAAGATATCCTACAGTTGAAACTTCAACTGCCATCAACCTTTAAATATACTTTTTCCGGCATTGCATATGATATGAAATTTTCCTATCATAAAGAGGAATGCTATCTTTATTTAGATATCCCTATTTTTAAAGGGACACTTCAGCATAGTTTAGAACCTCTAAAGGATTATTATTATATTGAATCTCAAAAGCAACTCATTCATAAATCACTAGCACAGTTTATTCCTGCTACCAGTAGACGGAAAGCAACAAAAGCTGAATGTGTTATTTCCAAAGAAAGTACTTACTTAAAACTTGCGACTTCTTATAAAATAACGGTTCCTTTATGGCATGATGCTATCCAAAACACTTATATTGAATATAGTGATTTTAATTTCGACTACTTATCAAAACAGCTTTTTTATTTATTTTTTCAGAATCAATCAAAAAGGAGTTAGGACATATTTATCCCAACTCCTTTTCACTTATTTCATCTTAATTAATTTTCTCTTAGCCCTAATTTACCAAACGATTGCTATTTTTCTTTCTCTTTATCTTTATTTTCTTGCTCTTCTTTTTTAGACTTGATTATAAAAGCTTGAAGCTCATTAATCGCTTCATCCCATGTTTTTAATTTTTTTTCTTCTACTTGTTCTTTCTCTTGATTCATATGATTTACTCCTAGATTGTTTTATTCTTTTGATAAAAGAATATCTTATTCGGTTCAAACCCAAACTCTTGGCACATAATAATTTGTTCTGTACTTCCTACAAATAAAATCCCTTGTTCTACTAATGAACGATTAAAATTTGTATAAATCTCTTTCTTTGCTTCTTCTGTAAAATAAATGAGTACATTTCGACAAACAATAAGATCCATTCCTGTTGGATAGGAATCCTTTAATAAATTGTGTTGCTTAAATGTAATACATTTCTTTAATTCGTCTTTAATTTTATACCCACCTTCAACAGGTACCATAAATTTTTCTTGAAAACTCTTTGGTAAGTTGATTAGATTTCTAGATAAATAAAAACCTTCTTTGGCTTTTTCCAATACTTCTTTATCTAAATCTGTTGCTAAAATTTCAATTTGACTTAGCGGTAAAAGCTTTGAAAGTGTCATGGCTAAAGAATAGGGTTCATCTCCTGTCGAACAAGCTGCACTCCATATCTTTATGCTACGTTTTTTCTCCAATAACAGCGGAAAGATATATTTTTCTAAAACTTCCCATTGTGAAGGATTTCTAAAAAATTCTGTCACATTAATCGTTAAATAGGCTACAAAGTCTTCTAAACTTTTTTTATCTGTTTTAAGACGCATTAAATACTCATCATATCCATTACACTGATTTTTCTTAATAAGCGCGTCAATTCTTCTTTTCATTTGATTTTCTTTATATGCAGACAGATTAATCCCCGTTAGTATCAAAACTTGTGCCTTAAACCCCTCATAATTCATACACTATCCCCTTTTACTGTTCTAATTTATTAATATAAGTGATCACTTCTTCAATAACAGACTGTGGTGTAGAAGCACCAGCTGTGATCCCTACACAGTTACATCCAGTAAACATTTCATCTTTAAGCTCTACTGCACCTTGTACACAATAGCTATTTGAGCAATGTTTTTTACTTATCTCAAATAATTCTTTTGTATTTGCACTTTTAGGACTTCCTAAAATGAGCATACAATCCGTTTGTTGGGCTAGCTGTACTACTTCTTCTTGACGTTCTTTCGTTGCATTGCAAATAGTATTAATATACTCAAACTCGATGCCTTGTTCTTCTAAATAAACTTTCATAGCATCCACTACTTCTTTTTTATATGTTGTCTGAGCAACTAACAGATACTTGCCTTCTGGTAAATGCATTGCCTTTAAGCTTTCCACATCTTTAGCAATATAGCACTTATTATGTGCCCATCCATTAATCCCTTGAATCTCTGGGTGGTTTTCATTACCTGCAACTATAATATAATATCCATTTGCATGATATTTTTCTACATAATTATGAATTTTTTTCACATAAGGACAAGTGGCATCAACTATATTAATTCCTCTTTCTTCACTTTTTTCATAAATCTCTGGACTAACACCATGAGAACGAATAATAAGTTTATTCACTTCACGTCCTTCAATATCATCAATCGCGTAAACACCATCTTTTTCTAATGCTCCCGTAATAACTTCATTATGAATTATGGGTCCATAAGTATAAGTATTAGCTTCTTTGACATTTGAAAAAGCCATGTCTACTGCACGTTTTACACCGAAGCAAAATCCTGCTGTCTTTGCAATTCTAATTTCCAAAATATTTCCTCCTACAGTCTTTCTTTTAACAACATCTGAATATGTGCTACAATCTCATCAATTTCCATATGAGTTGTATCTAATACAATGGCATCATCTGCTTGCTTAAGCGGAGAAATTTCTCTTTCTGAATCTTGCTTATCTCTTAAGCTAATTTCTTCTTTGAGACTTTCTAGATTACAAACCATTCCTTTTTCTTCATACTCTTTTAAGCGGCGCATAGCTCTTTCTTCTACAGATGCTGTTAAAAAAATCTTCAATGTGGCAAATGGTAATACAACTGTTCCAATATCTCTTCCATCCATAATAATAGATGTAGACTTTGCCATCTCTTGTTGTCTTTGCACCATTGACTTACGTACTGCGCCATAAGTAGCTACTTTAGAAGCAGAAGCTGCTACTTCTGTGTTTCTAATTTGCTGACTCACATCTTCTCCATTTAATACAATACGTTGCCCATCTGATGTATGTTGAAGTACAATGTCCATCTGAGGAAGTTCCTTACTCACTGCTTCCTCATCTTCTAAGCTAATACCATTTCGGATACAGTAATACCCTACACTTCTATACATTGCTCCCGTATCTACATAAATACATTGTAATAAATGAGCAAGTTTTTTGGCGATTGTACTTTTACCCGCACCTGCTGGTCCATCAATTGCAATTGAAAAGGTTTTCATTTTACTTCTTACTCCTTCACTAAATCTGGTCTTAATCTTTTGGCTTCCCTTAAATATTGATGTTTTACATTGTCACGAGTTAGTCCCTCTTGCTCAACTAAAACATCTACTCGGATACACTTCTCAAGTGAGCCGACCACATACATTTCTTGGAAACACATTAATGACGCAGATGTAATTCCAAGCGATCTTGCTGCTACCGCTGGATACACTGCATCTAAATCTTTAGTTGCACTAAAGTGCATTTGTATAATATTCTTTTGATCTATTTGGTTTACTTTTAAAATCTCCTGTAACATCAGCTCTGTTGCTTCTAATATAGCTTCCTTACTATTCTCCTCTACTGTAATAGCCCCACGGATACTAACTGCATACATGATGTTTCCTCCCTATCTAATCAAATTTCTCTTTATTTTCATCCGGCATAGCCCATAATTCTCTATGTGAATCATCATATACTTCATATTCAACCCAAATATTTTCTAGTCGTTCTAAGTTTACTGCAATTTCATCTTTCTTTCGTAAACTAATAGCTACAATAATAGCATTAATAATACTAAGTGGTGCAACCAATGAGTCTACAAACGAAACCATTTCACTACTACCGATTAAAGCATAGTCTGCATAACTTGCAATAGGTGAAATATAGCTATCTGTAACTGCAATTACACTAGCTTTTCTACTTTGTGCAAACTCTAAGCATTTCATTACACGTTTTGAGTAACGTGGAAAACTAATCCCAATAATAACATCTTTCTCATCTATACGATGAATGGCCTCAAACATTTCACTTACGCTATTGGTATTAACAACTTTTATATTATCAAAAATAATATTAAGATAAAATCCTAAAAAGCTTGCTAAACCTGCACAACTTCTTACACCCATTACATAAATAGTCTTTGCCTCAATAATTCTATCTACTGCTTGATTGAAAGCCTCTTCATCGATTTGATCTCTAGTACTACGTATTTTTTCCTCATCCATTTGAAGGACACTTTTAAGGACATGACTTGTATCAATACGGTCTGTGGTCACTTCTAATCTTTGCATGGCCGTTAATTTGCTTTTTACTAACTCTTCTAAGGCATCTTGAAATTTAGGATAACCATCATAACCTAATTCATTTGCAAATCTTACAACCGTGGATTCGCTTACCCCTACTATAGATCCTAGCTTAGCAGCCGTTAAAAATACAGCTTTTTCATAGTGATCTAGAATATAATTTGCGATTAACTTCTGCCCCTTACTTAACTTAGGCATATTTTTTCTTATTCTATGGATTAAGTCATTCTTATTCATTATATAATCCTTCCTTTTGACATTCCTCTCCAGCATATTTATTATATATTATAACATACTCTTGATGCAAAATAAAATCATCCAAAATGAAAAGACAGCCTTACCTTGATTCTGGTAAGACCATCTTTTCACTTCAATGTTTTAGCCTCCTTGACTAACTTTTTTTAAATATTGTACTTCTTTTTCTGTAAGTGCTCTATAGTGCCCTAACGCTAAGTCATCCAAAGTTAATTTTCCAATAGATACCCTTTTTAATGAAAGTACTGGGTAACCTACTGCTTCACACATACGACGTACTTGCCTATTTCTACCTTCATGAATGGTTAACTGAAATAATGTCGATTTTTCTCCCTGACGCAATACTTTTACCTGAGCAGGATAAGTCATTTTCCCCTCTAATAACACACCATTTTTTAAAGCATATTGCGCTTCTTGGCTCAAAACACCTTTTACCTTTACTTCATAGCATTTATTAACATGATGCTTAGGATGGGTTAAGCCATACGTAAGCTCTCCATCATTGGTTAAAAGTAATAATCCTGATGTATTATAATCCAGACGCCCTACCGGATAAACACGATGTTTTTCATCATGAATTAAATCTAAAACAGTTTGTCTTTGTTTTTCATCTTGTACAGTCGTTACATAGCCAACTGGCTTATTTAGCATATAATAAACATAAGTTTCTTGTAAACTTACTATCTTACCACAAAAAGTAACTTCATCCTTTTCTGCAACTTTTGTACCTAAAGTTTGGACAACTTGTCCATTAACGGCAACTTTGCCTTCTAATATATATTCTTCACATTTTCTACGTGAAGCAACGCCACAACTGGCTAAATACTTTTGTAATCTCATAAGACCCCTCTTACTTACTTATTTATTTATTAAACCATCTTTTAATATAATCTAGTACATTTGCCCTCTTAACAGGTTCTTTTACAATTAATGGGACCTTCACCAAAGTAATCCCTTCACAAACCACTTGCATTTCACCTATTACCTCACCTTGTGCAATAGGAGCAGTAACTTCTGTTGGAAGGACTTTCTTTACATAAACATTTTCTTTTTCTACTTGATTTAATGGTAAGACGACTTTTTCCTGACAACTCACAGTCACCTCTTCTACCAATGCTTTTTTCATAGGAACTGTTGCCACATTTTCTTGAGGCTGAATCAGTACAACCTTCTCATAGTTCTTAAAACCATAGTTCATCATATTAATGACATCTGTATATTTTTGTGTTTTACCATCTTTTCCCCATCCAGAACCTAATGCCGTAGCAATTAGTTGCATATCATTCTTTTTCGCGCCACCTACGAAGCAATGTCCTGCCTTATTAGTAAAGCCTGTTTTAATTCCATCTGCTCCTTCATAAGTATAAATAAAACGATTTTTATTTTGAAGGTCATGACGCTGACTATTTTCTGTATCCACAGTAGGAATACTAATAGTAGTGGTGGTTACAATCTTTACAAACTCTGGATTATTTAAAGCATAAGCACCTATAAGTGCCATATCATATGCCGTGGCATAATGTCCTTCTGCATCTAATCCATTAGGTGTCTTAAAAGAAGTGTTTTGTGCACCTATTTCTCTTGCTTTTTCAGTCATCATCTCACAAAATCCTTCTACACTTCCTCCAATATGTTCTGCAATAGCCACAGCCACATCATTATCTGACTGTAACATTAAGGCATATAATAAGTCACCTAGTCGCTGCTTTTCACCTACTTTTAGTTTTAGCTTAACAGGTGGTGCTTGGCTCGCTCTTTTCGAAGTTACTACAATATCATCTAGCTTTCCTTTTTCTAGTGCTAATATACAGGTCATAATCTTTGTCGTACTTGCCATAGGCAAAGGTGCATAGGCATTTTGTTCATAAAGAACTCTACCACTTTCTTGCTCTATTAACACAGCACCTTTCGCTTTCACCTTTGGTAAAGCAGCTGTCGCATAAGTGATTTGAGAAGCACTTAAACATAGGGCCAACACAAGAGATAAAACTGCTTTTTTCATAGGCTCACTCCTTATTTTATCACAATATAATCTCTTGTTAATTTTCCCGAATTAATCAACATTATTCACTTATACTGAGTAATACGTACACTTTTATTCTTCTACTTTTGAAGAAGCATTCTTAACCCTTTCATCTTCTTCATAATAACTCATCTCTTGTTGTACCTCTTCTTTAAACTTTTCTAAAAGTTCTTCTTTAATCTTTGGCATTTCTTCTAGATTTCTAAAACCAAAATGACGTAAAAATTCATTTGTTGTCCCAAATAAAATAGGACGTCCTATAACATTTAATCGTCCCACTTCTTCAATCAACCCATATTCTAAAAGCCTGCTAATGGCATGTTCACATCTTACCCCACGTATATCTTCAATTTGTGTACGTGTAATCGGCTGAGAATAAGCAACTATTGCTAATGTCTCAATAAGTGCCTGAGTTAAAATATTTCTTACTGGTTTCTGACGATAAAGTTGAATCACTTGCAAGTGTTTAGCAGCTGTACACATTTGATAACCATCATCTACTTCAATAACCTCAATCCCACTATTAGTCTTTTGATAGAGTTCATTTAAACGATTAATGGCTATACGAATGGTTAATTCATCACTGTCACAAATTTCACTAAGCCTTCTTTGCGGAATAATGTCTCCTGCATAAAAAAGTACGGCTTCTAGACGACTTTCTAATTCTGTTTTTTCCACTTATATAGCCTCCTTAATTAAAATATCACTTGTTGGTGCTTCTTGAATCACGCAAATCTCTTTTTTATGAATGAGCTCCAAAAGTGCCATAAAAGTAACAATGAGTTCAATCCTAGGCATATCACTTTTGCATATAGTAAAAAAGGTTGTCTCTCCTTTTAAAGCAATTAATTCTCTAATATAAATACTTTTTTGCTCAATCGTGTAAACATCTTTCTTTAAAATGCTCTGATCAATCTTCCGCTCATTTTGATTATTATTTTCCCACTCTTTTTGCTGCATCAGTTGTTCAAATGTATCATAAAGTAATTTTAAAGTCACATCTCCTAAAATATCTTCATAATTAAGTGGTGCATCTGGCACCTCTAAATGCGCCATCTTATTCCTAAAACAATATTGCATGGATTCACCTTGGCACTCACTTAACTTTTCAGAGACATACTTTACTTTTTTGTATTCTAGTAATTTACGCACTAATTCTTCACGTGGATCTTCTTCTGGTTCTTCACCTACCTTATTTGGCTTCGGTAAAAGCATACGTGACTTGATATAAAGTAGTGTAGCTGCCATCACAATAAAATCACTCATCTGATCTAATTCTACTTCAGATGCTGCTTCAAGATACTCCATATATTGGTCTGTAATAGAAGAAATTTCTATATCATAAATACTCATCTTATTTTTTTCAATTAAATAAAGTAATAAATCTAGTGGTCCTTCAAAATCTTGTAATTTAAATGTTACAGCCACTCTTTCTGCCTCCTGTAAACTTTCTCTATCAATAGTGTAGCTTTTTGTCACGTTTTATGCAAGCTTTTCATACTACGCAAAAAAGAAAGTACCTTAATTTAAAAGGTACTTTCTTCACTTGCATTTATTAAGCCATCTTAAAGAAACGTTTTGCCATATAAGGTACCATCTGTTTTAGTGTTGCTTTATCCACATCACTAGCAGAAACAAGTGTACCTTCACCTACCTCATTACCATCTAAATAATAAACAATACGTCCTACTGTTGTCCCTTTACTAATAGGTGCAACAAGCGGAGTGGTGTACTCCAGTTCATAAGTTAATTCGCTACTAGCACTTGATTTAGACACAACAAAAGATTTCGTTTCCGCTGTCGCAACATCAATTTGTTTTTCTGTGCCTTTTTTAATCTCCTGCTGTGCAATAATCGTTCCAATCTGTGGTCCCACCTTGACTTTGTAATTTGCAAAACCATAATCTAAGAGTTGTGCAGCTTCTTGAAAACGAATCTTGCCATCTGCTGCCCCCATAATAACTGCAATAAGCCCCATCTGATCACGTGTAGCAGTAGCACTTACGCAGTGTTTTGCTTCAGGTGTGTAACCTGTTTTTAACCCAGTTAGACCGTTATACCATTTAATCATTTTATTTGTATTAGAGAGACCAAATTCACTTTCGCCTCTTCTGGTGCGATGTATAATACTATCCATCCATGTTGTAAGAACCTTAGACATTTCTGGATATTCTTCTAGTAAAGCTCTAGACATAAGTGCGATATCCTTCGCACATGAAACATGCCCATCTACATGAAGCCCACAAGCATTTTTAAATACTGTATGCTCCATTCCTAGTTCTTTTGCACGCTTATTCATTAACTCTACAAATTGTTCTTCACTGCCTGCAATATATTCACTCATGGCCACAGCTGCATCATTAGCAGATGCAATACTAATACATTTAACCAAATCTCTAACAGTTTGCTCTTCTCCTGGTTCCATAAATACCTGAGACCCGCCCATATGTGCTGCATGTTCACTAATGGTTACCCGATCGTCCCAATTAATTTTTCCTGCATCAATCGCTTCATTAATTAGGAGTAAGGTCATTACTTTTGTAATACTGGCAGGCGGAAAGGCTTCTTCTGATTGCCTTTCAAGAAGAACTTGTCCACTTGACTGCTCCATTAATATATAACTTCTTGCTGTAGCTGCCATGGTTTGATTAGCTGATTGCCTTTCAGGCTTTGCAAATAGGCCTGTGCAAGATAAAATCATGACAAGAAAAAAGATAAAGTATCTCTGTTGTCTCCTCATATATTGCCTCCTTCATATCTTTTATTAGTAGTATTTGTCATTCAAGTCAAATTATACGACCAAATAAAAGATATGAAGAGGATTATCTTGCTATTGACTTATAATATCATAAATTAAAGTATGTGGTTGAACTTTTTCATCGCTTATTGTATACGCACTTGTTAAAATGTGTTCTGCTGCTTTACATTTTTCTGCATCATTATAATAAATTGTAGCAACTGCTTCATCAGATTCAACTTTTTCACCAACTTTTTTATGAATCACAATCCCAACAGCTAAATCAATTTGACTTTCTTTGGTTTCTCTTCCAGCACCTAAAACAAGTGCTGCTTTTCCTACTGCTTCTGCTTCAATACCTGCTACATAACCTGTTTGACCAAGTACAACCTCTTTTTGATGCTGAGCTTGTGGTAATAAACGATAATCTACTACAGCTTCAGGATTACCACCTTGTAAGCCAATCCATTCTTGGAGTTTAGCAATTGCCGCTCCATTTTGAATAACTTCTTGAAGTTTTTGAGTCGCCTCTTCTAATGTTTCACATACCTTGGCTAATACCAACATATGACTTGCTAGAGTTATGGTTAACTGAGTTAAATCAGCAGGCCCATTTCCTTTTAAGGTTTCAATCGCTTCGATTACTTCTAGAGCATTGCCTACAGCATAGCCAAGTGGTTGATTCATATCTGAAACAACTGCCATTGTATGACGTCCTACATGATTCCCAATATCTACCATAGCATGTGCTAATGCTTTAGCATCCTCTAAAGATTTCATGAATGCACCACTACCACACTTAACATCTAAGCAAATAGCATCCGCACCTGATGCAATTTTTTTAGACATAATAGAACTTGCAATAAGACTCATATTATCAACTGTTGCTGTTACATCACGTAACGCATAGAGTTTTTTATCTGCAGGTGCTAATTCCCCACTTTGTCCAACTACTGCAATATGGTGCTTATTAACTTGTTCAAAGAAAGCTTCTTCCGGAATCTCTACTTTAAATCCTTCAAATGACTCTAACTTATCAACGGTACCCCCTGTATGTCCTAGTCCTCTACCAGACATCTTAGCCACTTTCCCGCCGACAGCTGCTACTAAAGGTGCTAAGATAATCGTTGTTTTGTCTCCTACACCACCCGTACTGTGTTTATCTACTTTAATACCTTCAATAGGTGATAAATCAATCATATCTCCACTTTGTGCCATTTCCATTGTAAGTGTAGCTGTTTCTTCTAATGTCATTCCTTTAAAGTAAATAGCCATTAATAGTGCAGATACTTGATAGTCTGGAATACTTCCATTTGTATAGCCTTCAACCACAAAATGGATTTCCTCACTAGTTAGTGCCATCCCTTTTTTCTTATGTTCAATAATATCATACATTCTCATATTGCTCTCACCCTTCTCAAGCTTACTTACTGATGTTTTCTAAGAAACTTTCACCAATTTTTAAATCTGGTAAGTTAAAATACTGACAAAGTGTTTGCCCAATATCTGCAAAACTTTTTCTTGTTCCTAAATCTATACCTTCTTTAATACCTTGACCTATTACAAGAAGTGGTACATATTCTCTTGTATGATCTGTACCTGGTGCTGTTGGATCACAACCATGGTCTGCTGTAATAATAAGGATATCGTCTGCTTTCATTGTCTCTACAATTTGAGGTAATACAGCATCAAAAGCTTCTAGTCCTTTTCCATAGTTAGCTGCATCTCTACGATGGCCCCATTTCATATCAAAATCTACAAGATTTGTAAAAATTAAGCCCTCTGGATACTTTTCCATACACTCTAATGTTGTCTTAACTCCATCTGCATTATCCTTTGTATGAATCGCAACAGATACACCTTGTTTATTAAAGATATCTTCAATCTTACCTACTGCAATAACTGGTACCTTAGCTTCCTCACAATAAGAAAGTAAGTTTGGCATCGGTGGACTAATTGCATAGTCACGTCTATTGGCTGTACGTGAAAACTGTCCTACTGTGCCAGTAAATGGTCTAGCAATCACACGTGCCACTTCATGTTTGCCTGCAAGAATCTTACGTGCTATTTCACACATTTCATAAAGCTTTTCTAATGGAATCACATCTTCATGTGCTGCGATTTGAAAAACACTATCTGCAGATGTATAAATAATTGGATAACCTGTTTTTACATGTTCTTCTCCCAGCTCTTCAATAATCGCAGTACCTGATGCTGTACAATTACCTAATGTTTTTGTACCAATTGCTTGTTCAAAAGTATCCATTACCTCTTTTGGAAACCCATTTGGATAAGTTGGGAATGGTACTTCTGTAAGTACACCTATCATTTCCCAGTGTCCTGTTGTCGTATCTTTTCCTTTAGATAATTCTCCAAGTCTTGCGAAACATCCTTTAGGTTCTTCTATCTTTGGAAGTTCCTTCATTCCCTCAATATTGCCTAAGCCATAGCTTAACATATTTTTTAAATCTAGCCCATTTGCAAAGGCATAAGTATGTGCTAGTGTATTAACATTTTTATCTCCATAGTGTTCAGAATCTGGCATTGCTCCCATTCCTACACTATCTAATACAATCCAAATTGCTCTTTTCATTGTATCACCTTTCTCTTTTTGTAAATATATATGATGCTGTTTCTAATATATTGTACCACATTTTGTTAAAAAGTTGCATATTCCTTTAATATAATAAAAAAGCTAGGAATTTAAATTCCTAGCTTAAGCCCTGGGATGAGATTTATGATATTCATCCATTAGTTCTTTTGTTTCCTTATTCAAGTGCATATAAACTTGAGTTGTTGAAATATCTGAATGACCTAACATTTGCTGAACAGATTTTAAATTTGCACCATTTTGTACTAGATGTGCTGCAAAAGAATGTCTAAGCATATGTGGTGTAATTTCCTCACTAATGTGTGCCATATGTGCATAGGTTTTTAAGATTTTCCAAAATCCTTGTCTTGTCATAGGATATCCATTACAATTTACAAATAATACTTTGTCATTGCTATCTCTAACCAAAATATGCCTTACTTCCCCTAAGTAAAGCTGCAAAGCAGAAATAGCAGACTTTCCAATAGGAATGGTACGCTCTTTCTGAGCATCTCTACACATAATATAACCTTGTTGTAAATTAATATCTGTTATCTTAAGTGAAATGAGTTCAGATACACGAATACCTGTTGCGTAAAGTAATTCTAACATCGCACGATCTCTAATGCCTTTAGTATCCTTACGGTTAGGTTGTTCTAATAAACATATTACTTGCTCTTGTGATAAAATACGTGGTACTTTCTTTTCAATCTTTGGTAATGCAATTCTCTTAGCCGGATTATCTTCTAACTTATTTTCCTTAATGAGATATTGATAAAATGCACGTATAGCTGCTAAAGTTCTAGATACTGTTGCAGCTGATTTATGCTGTTCTTCCAGATGTCTTAAATAGTGCTCAATTTCTTCCTCTTTAAGATCATTAATCGTTAACGAACCATTTTCTTTTAAATAAATTTCTAAATATTTTAAATCTCTTTCATAAGATTGAACCGTATTATTAGAAGCCCCTTTTATATGTTCCAAGTAATATAAAAATGATGTAATATTCTCCTCCATATCTATTCCCCTTTTTACCCGACATAATTCTTAACTGATTACATTATACTCAAAACGACATTTATTGTCTATATAATTTAAATTTTGTATAAATTCCGTTAATACATTATTATCTGTAAACCTCAACAAATAGTTAATATTCCACATAGCATCTTTTGATTACTTTATATATTATTTTTCGATTATGTTATTTTTTTATGTCTAATAATACAAGATTTTCATCATCAATCTCTTCAAGATGAACATTTACAATCTCTGAACTAGAGGTAGGAATATTTTTTCCAACAAAATCAGGCCGAATAGGTAATTCACGATGTCCTCTATCTATTAAAGTTGCTAATTTAATAAAACTTGGCCGTCCATGGTCCATTAAAGCATCCATAGCTGCACGTACTGTTCTTCCTGTAAAAATAACATCATCTACTAATACAATCCCTTTATTATTAATATCCGACTGAATAGAACGTTCTTCCATTATAGGTTGTTCAGATTTTTTCTCTAAGTCATCACGATAAAAAGTAATATTGATACTTTCTACAGGTACTTCTCTATTTTCAATTGCTTTAATTTTAGCTGCTAAGGTCCTAGCTAGCGGAACGCCTCTTGTTTCAATCCCAACAAGCACTAAGTCTTCAGCACCTTTATTTGCCTCAATAATTTCATGTGCAATACGTGTTAAAGCACGATTCATTGCTGCGGCATCCATAAGAATCTTTTTACCTTCCATCTCATTACCTTCCTTCTCTATTGTTTTGTAGCTTCCATCAAGTTCCTGATTTGGGAAGTATCCAGTAGATGAGTTAACTCAAAAGTCTCCTATCTTAAGTTTTTCCCTTTTTCTAGAATAATAAAAGGGCTTTCTTTAAGAAAACCCTTAGATATACATATTTTACTTTACTGTACATCCTTTTTAGTCTCTCGGACTAAATTAAAGGAACTTATACTTTATATTCTCACAATTTTCTGAGTCTGTCAATGACACGTGTAAAATACTCAGGTAATTTACTTTCAAAGTATAAATCTTGGCCTGTAATAGGATGCTTAAATCCTAATACCTTTGCATGAAGCATTTGTTTATCTAATCCAAACAAGCTCTTGCTTGGTCCATAAACTGGATCACCCAACAAAGGATGTCCAATAGCCTTCATATGCACACGAATTTGATGGGTTCTTCCTGTATGCAAAGTTAATTCAATATGAGTATAATTCTTAAAACGCTCAATGACACGGTAATCTGTTTTTGCCTCTCGTCCACCTTGTACAATGGCCATCTTTTTACGATCCTGTGGTGAACGCCCAATTGGTAACTCTACCGTCCCTTCATCTTGCTTAAAATTTCCATGTACTATAGCGTGATACTTACGTGTAATATCATGCGTTTTAAGCATTTCTGATAAGCCTAAATGCGCTTTATCATTTTTAGCAATCATCAGAAGCCCTGAGGTATCCTTGTCAATGCGATGTACAATCCCTGGTCTAATTTCTCCATTAATCCCCGAAAGTTTGTCTTTACAATGAAACAGTAAAGCATTAACAAGCGTGCCCGTATAGTTTCCTGGTGCAGGATGTACAACCATATCTTGTGGTTTATTCAGTACCATGACATCTTCATCTTCATATACAATATCTATTGGAATATCTTCTGCAAGAATATCTACCTCTACAGGATCTGGAATACCTATTTCTATTTGATCGTTCAGCTTCACCTTATATTTACTATTCACTATTTGACCATTTACTTTTATACCTTCTTGTTCAATTTGCTTTTGTATAAAAGAACGGGTGTAATCCGACAGTTGATCTGCTAAGTACTTATCTAAACGTACACCTATATGATCTTCAACTGTTATCTTAATCCATTCTGCCATTAATTTTCTACCTCTTTATTCTCTTCAGTTTCTCCAAAAAATATGGTAATCATAAGTAAACCAACGCCTACAACCACCAAAATATCTGCCACATTAAAAATAGGAAAATCAATTAGTATAAAATATAAGAAATCCCTTACATATCCTAAAGTTATGCGATCTATTAAATTCCCTATTGCTCCACTAATAATCATGATAAAAGCAATTTTCATCCATTTACCAGTTGGTGTTTTGGGTAATTTACGCATATAAAAAATCATTCCCAATATAATAATAGATGTAAAAAGAATTAAGAAAAGTTGCTTTCCACTAAGCATCCCCCATGCTGCACCATAGTTAGATATATAATGTAAGTGAAAGACCCCTTCCCATATTTTAATATCATATCCAGACGCTAATGTTTGAACAGCCCACACTTTCGTCAGTTGATCTAATAAAATTAAGCCTATCATACTTGCTATTACAATAAAATTCATTTTTCCTCCTTTTGACTAGAAAAAAACGTGCTTTAAAGCACGTTTTTTTTCTATATACTATCTGGCTTGATCAGTATTTATTGCATCTATTTAAGTTTAACCATCTTAAAGCAATATTACTCCATATGTGTTTCGCTTGAAATTGGTACATATGCTTTTGTATAGTAAGTATCTTCTTCCTCCGCTACTGCTACTTCATCTGAAGCCAATTGCTCTTCTATCTTTATATGAATCGTTTCTTCTTGAATTGTTTCTTCTTGTTTTGTCTCAACAGTAACTTCAGTTTCTTCCTGTATTTTTTCAAAAACACGTGTTAATTCTTCGTGCATACCATTCATTCTAACATCACCTTGGTCAAGAAAATCTGCTTGAGCTTGTATGAGCTGCTTAAACTGCGTTTTATATGCAATATATTGTCTTTTTGTTTCTTCAACCTTTTGACCTAATTCATAAGCTTCTTGTCTACCTTGGTCAATAATACGTGAAACACGCTCTTCAGCTAATGCTGTTATTTTTTCTGCACGTTCATCTGCTTCTTTTTTAATTTGTTCTGCTTTATCATAAGCCGCAGCTTTTGTATCTTGAGCTGTTTTATCTGCTAGTACTAGAACATTTTGAATGGTTGACTCCATTGTACGATAATATTGTACACTTTCATTTAAAACATTTACTTTATCTTTTAAAGCATAGTTTTCATTTAAAACTTCTTGATAAGATTTGATAATTTGTTCTAAGTAATCATTGACTTCATCTATACTATATCCACCAAACTTACTCTTTTTAAATTCTTTATTTTGAATATCAACTACAGATAGCATCTTGATCCCCCTTATATATATTTTTCGATTGTAATATGCATTCTGTCTTTTTTTGTTAAACCATTGACAGATTTAAGCTTTGCTTTACCATGTCCTCTTAAAGTAAGTACATCGCCTTCTTTTACGAGATCACTAACTTTTACAACCAATCCATTACATCTTGCTTTTTCTCCTTGAATAAGCTTTGAACTTTCACTTCTGGATAAACCAAAAGCACATGCACAAATAGCATCTACTCGCAACGTATTAACCGTTGTATCCATAACTTTAATCTTAGGTTCTTCAACATGCACATCATTGATATCAATTTCTTCTATTTGGATTTTTTGATACCTTCCTATTGAAATTAACTGACTTCTTATATATGGAATCATACTTGTCTCAATAAAAACATACGCACCGGATTCATGTAAAATAATATCACCTATTGTATCTCTTTCAATTCCTAATCCCATAAGCGCACCTAAGTAATCTCGATGGCTCAGTGCTCTACCGATTCCTGTTTTTACTTCTATGTTTAAAATACCAATTGAAAATTCCGTATCTTCCAATGGGTAAGGGGAAATCGCTAATATTTGTTTCTCTGCACCTTTATAGCCACCAAAAAAGCTATATGATAAGTAAGCATTTTGTGCCACATATTGTGTCAGTAAACTTTGCATCCAATCTTTGTTGTAAAAATGTGTAAAAAAAGGTCTATTTTGTTTTTCTACTCTTCTAGAATACTCTAGTACCATTTTTACAAACTGTTTTTCTTCAATCCCTTTTATATGTTCCAATGTATTTTTCATTATCTATATACTTGGTGGAAACCCTGATCTTTGTTTGATTTTTTCTGGATTTATATTGACATGATCTGGTGCAAAGATAAATATATTATCTGTTACTTTTTCCACATTGCCATTTAAAGCAAAACATGCTCCTGTTAAATAATCTACTGCACGTTGCATTTCATGTGGTGCTAACTTTTCCATATTAACAATAATTGGTTTCTTATTTTTAATATAGCCACAAATCTCCCCAGTCATATCATAACTTAACATCGTAAAGTTTAAAAGTTCCATACGATTTGGCTGACTTAATGAAACAACCTTTGGCACAGCTATTGGCGCTGGATGTGGTGTATGATTCACTGTATGACTAGTAGTACGTGCTACTGTCTCTTCTTCTTGCTCTACTTCATCGTACTCTTCCTCGTCATACTCATCCTCTGGCACAAAAATATTTTTAAACTTAGACATTAATCCACTCATATTATTCTTCCTCCTTAGTTATGCTTTACTATAATCTCTATTGCCAAAAATAGCAGTTCCAACTCTAATCATGGTTGCACCTTCTTCTATCGCTATTTTATAATCATTACTCATACCCATAGATAAAATACTAGTACTTATATTATCAAACTTTTGGTTTTGTATGTCAACTGATAATCCATATAATTTCCTAAAAATGGTCCTATTATCTTCTGGATTCTCAACAAATGGGGCAACCGTCATAAGCCCTTCTACTTTTATATGTTTCATCTGACTGATTTGCTCCACAGCATTCATTACTTCTTCTAGTTTAAATCCATGTTTAGAAGCTTCATTCGCCACATTAACCTCTAATAAAACTTTAGTAATAATGTTTTTCTTTTCAGACTGTCTTTCTATCTCCTCTGCTAACTTTAAGCGATCTAATGAATGAATTAACTGTGTTTTACCTACAATATATTTCACCTTATTGGTTTGTAAATGGCCTATAAGGTGCCAATTTACAGGCTCACTTATTTCTTCTATCTTTTGACACAATTCTTGTACATGATTCTCACCAAAATCTAGGCATCCTTCTAAAATTGCTTCTTCAATGGCACTAGAAGGATAGGTTTTTGATACAGCAATTAATGTAATTTCTTTAGGGTCACGACCAACCTTTTTTGCTGCTTCTGATATTTGAAACCTAACTTCCTCTAATTGTGCTTTAATCATTTTTTCACCCTCTTATTCATTTTGTATCTTCATATCATCTAACAGTTGATCTTTTTTTATACTCTTAGGATTTGAAATGATTTTATCCATTTCTTTTAATTGACTTTTTGCATTATATTTTACTAGTACATACTCTTGATTCTCTGCTAAAATCTCTATCTCTTTAAAATCAGCAATCTGCCCATTTATTACATAAACCCCTTGGGTCACTTCACTCTTTGTTACATCATACGTCTTACCTGTTTTAGGATGTATTAAGGTGTCTTTAAGCTGTATCGCTAGTGCATTAGTCAAATCTTGAATCACATAATATAACTCTTCCTCTTTATTCTGGATCTCAATCGGTACAACCTCTACATTTTCTCCTTTTTTTCTTTGAACACTTAATCCACTATCATCCGAAGTAACATATTCTTTTGGAATTTGAATTAAATTTAGTTCTACAATAGACTCTAATGGAATTTTTAGACCTGTTGTTTCCTTATTACCTATACTAAAATTAACTTTTCTTGGACCAAGAAAACTTCCAATTTGATTAGTACTTTTAAAAACAAGCTTTACTCTATTCTCTTCTTCTAATTTCGAAATTAATGTAAATTGTACTTTTTGATTATTTAAATCATCAAAGTTCAACTCATAACGTTGTCCCTTTGTCCATTGATCCTCATCTGCATCAATATAAGTGACAACATACCATTCATTATTAGTCACTAATTTATAGATAGCATCTTCTTTTTTTAGCACATTGGGCGCAAGACTTGTTGTTGAATTTGCTTTTCTATAGTTACAATAGTTCTTATAATCTAATGCTTCGATAGCTACCTTTGCATCTTCTGTCTCATAACCATCCATATAATAAGAAACTAGTCCAGATTCCTCTACAACTTTTCCTTTTTGATAACGCTCTATATTACTTTCAATATCTTGCTTAAGAGCAATTAGTTCTTGATTTGTGACTTCCTGCTCAGTTGTATAAAGATCAGTTCGATTTGTTACACTACTATCTAATTTGCTCCGTAATGTATAAATATTACTTGTACTGCTATCATAGCGGTTGGTATAGAACTCTTCAAAACTACTTTTTACTTCTTGATCCAAATTGTAACGTTTATCCTGATTATTAGATGTCGCTTCTTGGTTAGCAGCCTCATTATATATTTGTGAGTCTACCTCTGATTTAGCAGTCGTTGTTGTTGCTAAATTCTCTTCATCAACAAGTACATACACCGTTGCATCTTTTTCTACTTTTTCACCTTCAGCCACTATATATTCAGCATATCCTTCTTCTTGACTCGAAATAATTTTCTCATTTCTAAATATAACACCCTCAAATGAAATAGAGGTGTCAAGTGAACCTAATTTTACACTCTGATGAGATATAGTAGGTTTTGTCAAAAATTCCTTAAATGCAAGACCTCCCCATATTAAGCCAATAGTTAAACACATTACACTTCCAATTCGTAAGGTCATCTGTAGTTGGCGTCTTCTTTTTAACCTCATTCTTTGAGTTTTTGTCATTTTTTTTCTCTTCTTAACTTTTAAATGGGTGTTGTCTTTAGAATATGACGCTTTTTGACTTGAATTTTTAGATATACTCTCCGACTTTGAAAGGGTCTGATATTTTTTTTCACTTTTTCTAGTACTATTTTTTTTACTAGAAGACGCTATTTTTTTAGGGGTAGATTGCACCATAGATTTTTTTTGATTTTCATTTACCTTACGATCTAAATTACGTAGTGAACTTGCTTGTTTTGTTTTCTGATATGTATCTCTAGAAACTGTTCTGCTGTGATTTAATGACGTAACCGATTCATATGGATTAAAGTAGTTTTTACTACTTGCTTTTATATTACTCCTAGTACTCTTCTTTTGTTTCATTCATTCACTTCCAATTCTATCCTCTCATACTTATCATCATATAATGTAATACTCTATCTTGCAAGTGTCTTTACATAAAAAATAAGGGTTTATAGGTGTTTTAGGCAGTAAAAAAGTGGACAAAAGTCCACTTCTCTTTACTTCGCTTATAATAAAATACAAATCAAACCACCATTGCCTTCATTAATAATCTTTTGAAGCGTTTCTTGGAGTTTTTGCTGCGCATCTTCAGGCATACGGTATAATTTATTTTGAAGTCCTTCATTAACTAATTCGTGTAGAGATTTCCCAAAAATATTAGACTCCCATATTTGTTTTGGATCCGTTTCAAACTCACTCAGCATATTGTTAATTAGGTCTTCACTCTGTTTTTCTGTTCCAACAATTGGCGCAACTTCTGTTTGAATATTAGCACGGATAATATGGTAACTTGGTGCACTTGCTCTTAATTTTACGCCAAAACGATTACCTTGTTTGATAATTTCTGGTTCTTCTAAAGTGATTTCATCAAAAATAGGACTCACTACACCATAGCCCTTTTCCTTCACTTCATTCATAGCATAAGCTACTTTATCATACTCTTTCTTTGTACTTGCTAAATCTTTTATGAGCCGCATAAGTTCATGATCCCCATGAATTTCAATTCCTGTCGTTTCAGATAGCACTTGGTAAAATAGATCGTCACTGGTGGTTACATCAATTTTAACAACCCCTTCGCCTAGTTGTATCTTTTCTAAATATACATTCTTAATAAAGTCTAGTTCTTTTAACTCTGTAACAACATCTTTTACCTGTCTAATATTTTCTACATCTGCAATATGTTCTTTAACACAATCAATCCATGCTTTCTTTACCCAATGCTCATTGTCTAAGGTCTCAACCCACTTTGGCATCATAAACTGGATTTCATTAAGCGGAAATTCATAAAGAATCTTTTCTAGAAGCTGATGAATATCTTCCGTTTTCATTTGAGCCACATCCATTGGTACAACAGGAACATCATATTCTCTACTGAGTTCATTAGTTTGCTCTACAATTTCTGCATCAAAAGGTCTCTTTGTATTATAAACTACAATAAAAGGTTTTCCTATGCGTTTTAACTCACCAATTGCTCTTTGTTCACCTTCTATATAACTTCCTCTAGAAATCTCTGTAAAACTTCCATCTGAGGTCACCACAATACCAATAGTTGAATGGTCTGTAATTACTTTTCTAGTCCCAACTTCTGCTGCCTGTGTAAATGGAATTTCTTCATCAAACCATGGTGTTTTTACCATACGTGGCCCATTATTATGAAAATGTCCTTCTGCTTCAGGAACAACATAACCTACACAGTCAATCATACGTACTTTTACTTCAAAGTCTCCTCCAATAGTTACTGGAACAGCTTCATTTGGGATAAATTTAGGTTCTGTTGTGGTAATCATTTTGCCATCACCACTCTGTGGTAACTCATCCTGAGCACGCTCTTTATAGTGTTCATTCTTTATGTTAGGTAAAACAATTGTTTCCATAAAGCGCTTAATAAAAGTAGATTTTCCCGTTCTCACAGGGCCTACCACACCTATGTATATATCCCCGTTTGTTCTCTCTGAAATATCTTTGTAAATATCATAATATTCCATAGCTCCTACCTCCCTATATTTAAATTGTATGGGTACATTTAAATATATTGTACAAATGAATGATATATACCAATCTTTTAGGAATTTTGTTGCCTTCGTATAAATTTCCCTTGCAAAAAAGGGATGAACTAATGTTCATCCCTTTTATTACGCATCATTAAACAATCAATAGTTTCTTTTACTGGTTGCTTCTCAAATAAAACTGAATAGATTGCATTTAAAATTGGCATTTCTACTTGATATTTTTGCATCAAGCCATAAGCTGCCTTAGTAGTGGGTACACCTTCTACAACCATGTTCACACGCTCCATAGCTTCTTCAATTGTTAAACCCTGTCCAACTAATTCTCCAGCGCGTCTATTTCGACTATGCCCACTTGTACAGGTTACAACTAAGTCTCCAATTCCTGTTAAGCCAGAGAAGGTAGACGCCTTTCCTCCCATTGCTACACCTAAACGTGTCATCTCAGCAATACCTCTTGTAATTAAGGCCGCTTTTGTGTTATCTCCATAACCCATGCCTTCTACAATACCAGCGGCTAATGCAATGACATTTTTTAATGCTCCACCAAGCTCTACACCTATCAAATCATCATTTGTATACACTCTAAAATATTGATTCATAAATAGCTCTTGGATTTCATAAGCCTTATTCATTTGTGAACTGCTTACAGTAACTGTTGTTGGAATATGTCTTGCTACTTCTTCTGCATGGCTTGGTCCAGATAGAACAACAACTGAGTTACCAAGTTCTTCCTCTATAACTTCCGCTAAGCATAATAAAGTACCATCTTCAATCCCTTTAGATACATTCACAACAATTGTATTAGCAGCAATATTTGATTTCATTTTTCTTGCTGTTTCACGAATTGCTTTAGAAGGCACTGCTAGAATTGCTACATCTACATCTGTAAGTGCTTCTTTTAAATCACATGTAAATTTAATCTCAATAGGAATTTTAATTCCCGGTAAACATCTTTTATGCTCTCTACACTGAAGAATCATGTCTTTTTCCTGTTCTTTATAACACCAGAAAATAACTTCATTATTCTTTTCATGAAGTAAAAGTCCAAGGGCTAAGCCCCAGCTCCCTGCTCCAATAACAGCGATTTTTTTCACGCCCATTCCTCCAAATAGCTATTTTTTACTTGTTAACTTTGCCTCTGTTCCATTCATGATCCTAATAATATTGGCTTTATGTCTATAAAAGGTAAAAGCCGTAATCGCTAAAGCCAGTAGCATTGCTTCAATACCAATTGCTCCTTTTCCTGCATACATTACACTAATTAAAACAGGCAAAGATGCTGTCATTAGTAAGGAACTAATAGATACTATACGGGTTATGCAAAAACAAATCAGAAAAACAGCTGCTGCGATTAAGAACAATCTTACATCAATGCCTATTAATGTTCCAGCTGTTGTTGCAATTCCTTTTCCTCCCTTAAAACCAAACCATAAGGGATAGCTATGACCTAATATAGCACCTATTCCACTATAAAGTGCAATTAAAACCTTAGCATCCTGATGGCTTGAACCAAATATGAGCTTTGCTAATACAATGGCAATTACCGCTTTTAAAATATCAATTACAAGTACTAATGCCCCTGCTTTTTTGCCTAGGACACGAATTGTATTCGTTGTTCCTGCATTACCACTGCCATGCGTTCTAATATCAATGCCTTTAAATCTTCCAACTAAAATAGCTGATTGTACACCGCCTAAAAGATACCCAATAAGTAATGCCCCTATTCTATACATTTTTATTCTTTCGCCCCTTTTTGTCTTACGATGAATCGTACAGGTGTTCCTTTAAATCCAAATGCTTCTCTCATTTGATTTTCAATGTAACGTTGATATGAGAAGTGCATCAGTTCTTTATCATTTACAAAAATTACAAACGTAGGTGGTTTAATACTTACTTGTGTCATATAGAAGATTTTAAGTGGTTTTCCTTTATCACTTGGCGGCTGATTCATTGCCATTGCTTCATAAAGTACATCATTTAAAACGCCTGTACTAATGCGCTGTGATTGATTTTGTGCAATGGCATAGATTGTATCAAATAATTTTGGAATACGTTGTCCTGTTAATGCTGAAATAAACATACATGGTGCATATTGCATATATGCTAATGTGTTAACAATCTTTTTCTGATAAGCATTCATTGTTTTATCATCTTTTTCAATGGCATCCCATTTATTTACAACAATGATACATCCTTTACCTGCTTCGTGTGCCATACCTGCAATCTTAGTATCTTGCTCCGTAATACCTTCTTTAGCATCAATAACAATAAGTACTACATCGGCACGATCAATGGCTGCTAAAGTACGAATAATACTATATTTCTCTATATTTTCTTTAATTTTGCTTTTTCTTCTAATACCTGCTGTATCAATTAAGACATAAGTTTGTCCATCAATTTCTACTTCTGTATCGACTGAATCACGTGTTGTTCCTGCAATATCACTTACGATAACACGTTCCTCTCCTACAATTTTATTAACAAGTGATGATTTACCTACATTTGGTTTACCAATAATCGCAACACGAATTTTATCATCATCTTCTTCATCATCATTATCTTGTGGGAAATGGCTTACAACTTCATCTAACATATCTCCCATATTTAAAGCTTGTCCTGAAGAAATAGCAATAGGCTCGCCTAATCCTAAATTATAGAATTCATAAACACCTATCATTTGATGTACCATATCGTCTACTTTGTTAACAACTAGAACAACCGGTTTATGTGAACGACGTAACATGTTGGCAACATGTGTATCTGCATCTGTCATTCCTGTCTTAACATCTACTAAGAAAATAATGACATCTGCTGCTTCAATTGCTGCTTCCGCTTGTCTTCTCATTTGACTTAAGATAATGTCTGTACTATCTGGCTCAATACCGCCTGTGTCTACAAGTGTAAATTTATGATTTAACCATTCTACATCTCCATAAATACGGTCCCTTGTTACACCTGGTGTATCATCTACAATAGATGTTTTTGTTTTTGTTAATCTATTAAATAATGTGGACTTCCCTACATTCGGTCGTCCAATAACTGCTACAATTGGTTTGCTCATTCTACTTCTCCTTTTTCATAAGTTCTTGGTTATAATGTCATAAATTGCTTCATTATAACCAAGATATACTTCTAATTTAAGCATTCTTTCACTTGGTGTCAAGTAGGTATCCTTTTTACTTTAAACTCATAAAAGCGCCTAATGTTCCTCTTTTTCCACTTGTTTTTCGGTGTGAAAAGAAGATCTGATCATGACAACATGTGCAAATACCTGAAACGATCACATGCTCTTCTAAAATGCCAGCACTTAATAAACTCTGCTTATTACATTCCCATAGATCAATGCAATACTTATTTTTATCTGTATCATATTTAATAAATGCTGCATTTGGAAAGCGTGCTATAAACGCACTTGCCACATCTTCATCTACTTCAAAATGGCAAGGTCCGATAGATGGTCCTATAGCAACTTCAATTTCTGATGCTGGAATCCCTTCTTTTGTCACCCAAAGATCTACCATCCTTTTACCAATTTCGCCTACTGTTCCACGCCATCCAGCATGTGCCATTCCTATCATACCATATTTTGGTGCATAAAAAAATAGGGGTACACAGTCTGCATAATGAGTCACAAGTGTTACTCCCTTTTCATTTGTATAAAGTCCATCCATGCTTTCCCATTTATTTGGTGTTAAAATACCATTTCCACAATCACATTGCCCTACCTTAGCAATATGTGTTTCATGAACTTGTTTAGATAGGACAAGACTTTCAAAAGGTACACCAATTACTTGGCACATGCGTTTATAATTTTCAATAACATTTTCTTCTTGGTCTCCACGGTTAAAACCTAGATTTAAAGAAGATAATTCCCCCTGGCTTACACCACCAGAACGTGTTGAAAAACCATGTACTACTCTTTCATCCTTTTCCCAAGATGTAAAGGTAAGATAAGTTAAGGCATCTTTTGTCACAAACTTATATGCTACTTCCTCTGTCATCACTCTTTCCTCCTAAAAAGCTGCTTTCAAATGTGTTAATTGATTTCCCAAAATTTCAATGACATCAAAACGACAAGATAGCTCCTTACCAATTTGAGTCAATAAAAAATATTGGGCAGTTCGTAAAATATGTCTTCTCTTTTGATAGGTAACTGCCTCTCTAGGATAACCAAATTTCTTTGTCTTCCTATATTTTACTTCAATAAATACAATATATTCATGATCCCATGCAATAATGTCAATCTCCCCAAATCTAGAACGAAAATTTTGACATATGATACTATATCCTTGCTCTAAAAGATAGGACTTTGCCATTTCTTCATATTGATTCCCAATCGTTCGCTTATTAATGATGTCCTTTTGTTTTGGCATATAATTCATCCATATCACCTACAAAAATTAAAATACGTGCAACTGCTTCATACAATTCTTGTGGAATTGCTTCTCCTAATTCTAATTCCGTTAAAATTGTAGCCAGTTTAGTATCTTTATAAACAGGTACTTTACTTTTTTCTGCCTCTTGTAAAATATTATCTGCAACCTTTCCACTTCCACTAGCTACTATAATAGGTGCAACCATCTCTTCTTTATAAGATAAAGCCACTGCTTTTTTTACTTTATTCTTTGAGGATTTTTTAGACATCATAACCTCCTAAATTCTAAAGTCTAACCGACTTGATATACTTTCTTTTCTAGGAATCTTTTGTTCTAGCCTTTCTTCAAGCTGCTCTATCTCAATATCACCTATTGGCATCATTGTTTCATCCATTAAAGCTCTAAGCTGCGCTTGGTTTTCTTTAATTTGTTTTAAGATCGCTTCATTACCCACTTTTATTTTTAATGCTAACTCCTCATGATGTTCTATTAAATGTACTTCAATATGTTTTAATGCTGGCATCTCTAAGGCTAATACAATATACATGCCTTTATCGTCTTGTGTACTTTTTTTATGTTTTTTAGGTTTAAAAAAATATAATTCACCTGAAGTATGTTGCTCCTTAATTTGTAAAGGAAAACAATAATACTGTCCATCTACATGATATTTTTCTAATATCTGAGCAGTCTGCTCCAGTTGTTGCAATGGTTCTTTTATGATTTCTTCACCGATATGTTCTTTTATCTGGCTTGCAATAGTCTCTAATCTCTTAGATAATTCACCTAATTTGATTATCTCCTCTGGATTTTCTCGTAACTCATCCTCACTTATCACCATGTACTTATGAATTAACTGCTTACTTAGTTCCTTAAGCTCCTCCTTAGGTAAGGTCTGTAACATATCTTTTAAAGCTACATATAGAGCACCATTCTCTTCAAAATTATCTGGTTGCATCTGAGAAATCTGATTCAGAACATCTCTTAAACTCATTTGAGCTTTTCCCACATCTTGAAAGTCTATTTGACTTTCATTAGAATATACCATCCTATTAGAAGTATTTTCATTGGTTGTCTGCTGACTTAGCACTTCTTCTAGCATAGTCCTTAAATGACTAGGTGTCATATTCTCAATTAAGGCATGATTAAACTTAACCGCTGCTTTATGTGTTATTTGGCTAAATGCCTCTTCAATGGCTCCATCTAAAATAGTAATCCCCTCTGCCTTAAATTGGGTCACTAAACGTATTTCTTCTTCACTTAAATAAACTCGATTCTCACTTAAATTCACTAAAAGCTCAGAAGGTAAATCATAGTTTTTCACCATATGATAAGCTTGTAACATTTGATTTTTTATCATAGGCAACCCTTGATTCATCCACTGTTCTACCATTTGTTTCATTTCTGATGTATTAGGAAGATGCATCTCTTTCATGATGGATTCTTCTAATGTTTGATGCTTCCCAGCAGATTGATTGATTTGAATCTGTTCTACTTCTAAATGTTGTCCACTTTTTCCAGTTACTAAAAAATCCCCCAACTGATTAGGCACTACAGATTTAGGTAAATGTGCCAATAAACTTAAGCCGCTTTCTAACTTAAGCATAGCCTGATGATCTTGGAAAATGATTTTTCCACTTAAAACATCTCCCAATTGGATTTTTGAGAGGTTAACCATCATCTTCTTATCTAGTGCATTCCCTGTATGCACCATAGAACCTTCACTTAAAACTTGTTTGCTGTTCAAATGACTTAATTCATGAATCACTGTATCCCCTCATTTTTCAAAAATGATTTACGATGCAATGGCGTAACACCTTGCTGTCTAATGCCATCGTAATGTTTCTGACTGCCATATCCTTTATTACTTTCCCAGTCATATCCCGGATATAGCTTTGCATATTCCTCCATCATATGATCTCTCGTTACTTTAGCAATAACACTAGCTGCAGCAATACTTGCACTTTTATTATCTCCACCAATAATTGCTTCTTGCTTACACTCCACACTAGGAATTTCTTTATTACCATCTACTAGTATGCACTGATATTCCTTTTGAATTTGCCCAAGTGCTTGTCTCATAGCTTCAAATGTTGCTTGTAAAATATTGATTTCATCAATACGCTCTGCATCTACAATACCAATACCAATTGCTAAAGCCTGCTTTTTAATTTCATTATATAATACCTCTTTTTTTGCATCACTTAGCTGTTTAGAATCCTTTAAGCCAAGTAAATGTGCATTTGCAGGTAAGATGACTGCTGCTGCCACTACTGGCCCAGCTAAAGGTCCTCTACCCACCTCATCTACACCTACCACAACTTCATGCTCATCAAACACTTCATCAAATGCCATACGCATTTCCCATTCACTTATAACTGCTTGATGCTGATCATACTTCTTTTGATATTGACTAACTAATTTCTGAACTCCTGTGCGTTCATCTTGTTCATATTGCTTAAGCTGCTCTACTAACTGTTCCACAGGTGTTGCTTTCAAAATAGCTTCTATCTCTTTTACTTTCATATAAAAACCGCCTTTATTTTACCATGCCTATTGATTGAATTGGAAAAATCCTATAACCAGCCTTAGCTATAATACTTGTTCTAGCAATGGGACCAAAAACACGACTATCACTACTATTTCTTCGGTTATCTCCTAATACAAAATAATACCCTTCTGGAACAGTATAAGGAAATATAATAGATGATTTAGAAAAAGGGAAGGTAACCTGTCCCTTTTCTAAGTAGTCTGATTCATCTAACAAACTACCATTTATATAAACATGACCATCTACAAGATCAATAACATCTCCTGGTACTCCAATAACTCTTTTAATTAAATGCTTTGATCCCTGTTCAAATACAACAATTTCTTCTCGCATTGGATCACGATAATAAAATGGCAATCGATTGACAATTAAATGATCCCCTGGATTAATCATAGGCATCATAGACTCTGTTGGCACCTGTGTATGACTAATAATGAAGCATGAAATCAGAAGTGCAGCTAAAATTGCAAGTATAGGCTCTTTTAACTTTTCAATTAATTCTTTTATCAGCATTCTGACCTTATTCATATCAACCACACATCTCTTTCTACTTATTTCAATTTACCAATTTCACTAAATGGATAAATTTTTATCCATGCCTTGCCGTAAATGTCTTCACGACTAATGGCCCCTAAATATCTACAATCTTGACTTACCATACGATTATCACCCATTAAAAAATAATGGTCTTCTGGTACAACATAAGGAAATTCAATTGGATCCATACCAAAAGGTTCAGATGTCATCCCTGGCGCCAAATATTGTGACTCATCTAATAGCTGATCATTACGATATACCTGACCATCAATAATATCAATTATATCACCTGGTTTACCAATAACACGTTTTACCCAACTTTCATCTCCATGTTTAAATACGACAATTTCTCCATACTCTGGATCTCGATAATAATAAGGTAGCATAGTTGTTAGAACATGATCTCCTTCATTAATCGTACTTACCATTGAAGAAGTTGGTATCTTATTATGACTTATAATAAAAATAGTAAATAGCAAAGCAACTAATACAATTAGTACTAATTCTTTAATAAATTCTATCCCTCTTTTAACACTATTTAGTATGGTTAACATCAGTTCATCACTTCCTTCTTTATAGTCTTACTTTTAAAGGTGAAGCTTAAGCTTCTAGTTGCCCTATACTCCTAAACGGATAAATCCTATAAAATGCTTTTCCTGTAATCTCCTCTTCCCTAATAGCTCCAATATATCTACAGTCATAACTTTCTAATCTGTTATCCCCTAAAAGAAAGTAGGAATCTTCAGGAATAGTATAAGGATAGGAAATTTTTGTAGACAAAGTAGGATTCAACGTAGAAATAGCTTGTTCATTTAAATATTTGGATTCATCAAAAAGGCTTCCATTAATATAAATGTTCCCTTCTTGGATATCAATTGTCTCCCCCGGCAAACCTATCACTCGTTTAATCCACTTATTACCATCTGGTCCATTAAAAACAACGATTTCTCCTCGATTAGGCCCACGATAATAATATGGGAGCATGGACACTAAAAGTCTATCTTGCACTTTTAATGTTGGAATCATAGAACCACTAGGTATTTTATTTTGACTTATTATAAAAGTCATTATAAAAGCAACTGTAAATACGACAATCACAATCTCTCTTATTTCAATAAGAAAGTTTTTTAGTATACTGTATTTCACTTATACTATCCCCCCAATTGACAACCGCCTTATGCTTTCTTCGGAAATTCGATACTGATTTTCCCCCATTTACCTGCTCTAAATTCATCTATAATAATTTGAGCTGTACGAAGTTCATCTAGATGACCTCCTGCGCCAATTAAACCTCTTTTCATACCAATCGCTTTAAAAGCTTCATAACCATCATCTGGAAGTTCCACCTTATATCGATTTTCTAAAGCATCTTTAAACTCTTTTAAGCCTTGTTCTAAAAGGTTAATAGCAATATCACGATTATCTAAAATATTATCATTAATTGAACCAATGTAGGCTAGATGTTTAGCCACATTTTGATCTTCAAACTTAGGCCATAAAATACCAGGCATATCTAAAAGTTCAAATCCTTTTCTAATTTTAACCCACTGCTTACCACGTGTAACCCCTGGCTTATCTCCTGTTTTAGCTGTTCCTTTACCTACAAGAGAGTTAATAAAAGTAGATTTCCCTACATTAGGAATCCCTACAATCATTGCACGAATAGGTCTATAAATACGCCCTCTTGCTTTGTCTCTCTCGATTTTTTCTCTTAACAGATCTTCTGCAATTTGAACAACTTCCTTAATTCCTTTACCACTTGTAGCAATAATCGGCACTACTTTTACATTGTGGCTACTATACCAGTTAATCCATTCTTTAGTTGCTTTTTCATCTGCTAAATCAGCTTTATTTAAAATAACAATACGCATTTTATTTTGTGCCAATTTATCTATATCTGGATTTTTTGTGCTATAGGGTGCACGAGCATCTAATAGTTCAATAACAATATCTACAAGTTTAATATTTTCTTCTATTAAACGTTTTGTTTTAGTCATATGTCCAGGATACCATTGAATGATTTTACCTTGACTGATTTCTTTCTCCATCTATCTTGTTTCCTTCCAATTTTAGTTTGGCTTTAAGTAAGCACTCTATCTACATTATATTGAACTTTCTATTAAAGCTCAATAATACTTTATTCAACTCTCTTTGTTTTATTATGTTTAAAAGTCTAAATTTTTACACTTGTAAATAATAAAAAAAGGACTTTAAAAGTCCTTTTTTTATTATTTAATTAATTCTTTAACTTTAGCGTTTTTACCTACACGGTCACGTAAGTAGTTAAGTTTAGCTCTTCTAACTTTACCTAAACGTACAACTTCGATTTTTTCAATGTTTGGTGAGTGAAGTGCCCAAGTTTTTTCAACACCTACACCATAAGAAATTCTTCTTACTGTGAATGTTTCACGAACTCCACCATGTTGTCTTTTAAGAACGATACCTTCGAACATTTGAACACGTTCTCTGTTACCTTCTTTGATTTTTGCGTAAACTTTTACTGTATCCCCTACATTGAATGCAGGTACTTCAGCTTTAAGTTGTGCGTTTTCGATTTCTCTAATAATTGGGTTCATTTTATTTTCTCCTTTTTTCATAGATGTTCTTAACAATATTTTGACAGAGGACCATCCGTAATAACACCTCAAAATTATAGCATGGCTGTGTTAATTTTGCAATGCTTTTTTTGCATAGTCTTCTATAAATCGTTTCTCTTTTTCCGTTAAATTTGCTTTTTCCAACAAATCTGGACGTTTATGATAAGTATTAATAATCGATTCTTGTCTACGATGTTCTTCAATTTTTTTATGATTTCCTGAAAGTAACACCTCTGGAACAGCTTTTCCGTGAAACACAGCTGGTCTTGTATAATGATAATACTCTAATAACCCCTCTGAGAAAGATTCTTCTTCAAAAGATGCTTGTTTACCTAATACACCTGGAATAAGTCGCATAATACTATCTGCGATCATTAGAGCTGGAAGTTCTCCTCCTGTTAAGACCACATCACCAATAGAAATCTCATCTGTTACAATTTCATCTATCACACGTTGATCAATACCTTCATAGTGCCCACATAAGATGATAATATTATCTTCTTTTGAAAATTCCTCTGCCATTTGTTGATTCCAAGTCTTTCCATGTGGGGTCATATAAAGGACACGTGGCTTTTTACCTTCTGAACGCGCTACAATGGATTCATAGCAATCATATACTGGTGGAGCCATCATTAACATCCCAGCACCTCCGCCATATGGATAATCATCTACTTGATTATGCTTATTATTAGCATAATCTCTAATATCTACAGACTCCAATTCAATTAGCCCATTTTTTTGAGCTCTTCCCATCATACTATAACCTAATACCCCATCTACCATATCCTTAAATAAGGTCATAATTGTTATTCGCATAATTCCTCTAACCCTTCTAATAAATGCACTGTCATTTTTTGTTCTTCAATATTCACTTCTTTAATCACTTGTTTAATAGCTGGTAAAAGTAAGTCTTTTTCACGATCTTCTTTCTTAACGACATAAACATCATTGCTACCTGTTTCAATAATATCAATAAGTTCTCCTAAAAAACGACCTTCTTCTGTGTACACCTTAAGTCCAAATAAATCTGAAATATAATATTCATCCTTCTTTAATGGCAAACTATCTTTACGATCGATTTTTAATATACTTCCCTTTAACAACTCAGCAGCATTCATATCCTCAATGCCGTTTAATTTTAATAGTACAAAATCTTTATGATAACGTACGCCTTGAATTTCATAAGTTGTTAATCCTTTACGACTTTCTACATAAATACTTTTTAATTTTGCAAAACGCTTTGGATCCTCTGTGGTTGGCATAATTTTTAATTCACCTTTTACGCCATGTGTATTAACAATTTTTCCTACTGTAAACATTTCGTTCATATCTAACCATCCTTTTTATACAAAATAATTATAGCCTTTCATGAACATACTGCTCACCTAAAGACTTGATATAGCTACAACACCCTTACATTTTTATTATACTTGTTTCTGTGAGTATTACATTTTAATAGGTGCTCTATACATTTATGAAAATCTATAATTAAATACCTTAATATAGAGAATAGGCTAGGGAAATTCCCTAACCTATTCTATGATATCCACAACAACTTTCTTTGACTGTGATGCTGTTGTAGCTTTAATAATCGTACGAATGGATTTTGCAATCCTTCCTTGCTTACCAATTACTTTGCCCATATCTTCAGGTGCAACTCTAAGCTCTAAAATAAGCTTATTATCTTCTTCCCTTTCAGATATAGTAACTTGTTCAGGGTGATCTACTAACTCTGTGACTATCATGTGTAATAAATCTTTCATGGTAAGGCCCCCTTTTGGTTAAGAACTTAAACCCTTATGAGGTTTAAGTTCTTGAGAATGAATTCTCTCTGGAATTATTGAACCCCAGCTTTTTTAAGTAAATCTTTAACTGTATCTGTTGGTTGAGCACCATTTGCTAACCATTTTTCAGCTGCTTCTTTGTTTACTTTTAATTCATTTGGTTCTTGACATGGATTGTAGTAACCGATTTCTTCGATGAATCTACCATCTCTTGGAGAACGTGCATCTGCTACAACGATTCTGTAGAAAGGAGCTTTCTTTTGTCCCATTCTTTTTAAACGAATTTTAACTGCCATAATAATTTCACCTCATAAAAAATTTTAATATATATTACATAAAAGGAAATTTAAATTTGCCTTTTTTGCCTTTCATTGCGCCAGAGAATTGTTTCATCATACTCTGCATTTGTTCAAATTGTTTAATTAAACGATTAACCTCTTGAATATCTCTTCCTGAACCTTTAGCAATACGTTTCTTACGAGACATATTAAGTAAGTTAGGATTTAATCTTTCTTCTTTTGTCATAGAAAGAATAATCGCTTCAATGTAATCCATTTGTTTATCATCAATTTGGCCTTGAAGTTCACTCATCTTAGCGCCATTCATACCAGGGAGCATCCCTAATAATTGACTAATTGGCCCCATTTTCTTAACTTGTTGCATTTGTTCTAGGAAATCTTCAAAGTTAAACTCTGCTTTTCTAAATTTTGCTTCTAACTCTTTAGCTTTTTGCTCATCAATACCTTGCTGAGCTTTTTCAATAAGGGTAAGTACGTCCCCCATACCTAAGATACGAGAAGCTATACGTTCAGGATGGAAAGGTTCTAAGTCATTAAGCTTTTCACCCATCCCTGCATATTTAATAGGTTTATTGGTAACGGCTTTAACTGATAAAGCTGCCCCACCTCTACTATCACCATCTAATTTGGTCATAACAACACCATCAATGCCTAGCGCCTCATTAAATGATTCTGCTACATTGACTGCATCTTGACCTGTCATGGCATCCACAACAAGTAGTATTTCTTGTGGTTTAACAGTACTCTTAATATTTTTAAGTTCGTCCATTAAAACTTCATCAACATGTAAACGACCTGCTGTATCGACAATTACTACATCTAGATTGTTTTCTTTTGCATGTTCCACACCTTGTCTTGCAATCTCAACTGGATCTGCATCAGCACCTAGTGAAAATACTGGAACATTAACTTGTTTACCAACTTTAATTAATTGGTCAATGGCTGCTGGTCTATAGACGTCACATGCTACAAGTAATGGTCTTTTACCATGTGATTTAATGGTACTACTAAGTTTTGCACTTGTTGTTGTTTTACCTGCACCTTGAAGCCCTACCATCATAATGACTGTAATACCACGTGGTGCAAAGTTAATCTTACTTTGTGTAGAACCCATTAAATTGATAAGTTCTTCATTAACAATTTTAATGACTTGTTGGCCTGGTGTTAAACTTTCAAGCACTTCATGTCCTATAGCACGTTCTTCAATTGTTTTGATGAACTGCTTAACAACTTTAAAGTTAACATCCGCTTCTAAAAGCGCTAGTTTAACTTCTCTTAAAGCCATTTTCACATCTTTATCTGAAAGTTTCCCTTTACCTTTTAATTGTTTGAATACATCTTGTAATTTGCTTGATAATTGGTCAAAGGCCATATAACGCCCTCCTACATCTTATTGATTAATTCATCGACTAGAGTAATGACCTCATTTACACTATTTGCATGTTCACCCTCTAGATTTTCACTTATTCCTTGGCAAAGTGCCTTAATTTGAAGTAAAGCTTGTTCACTAGTTTGATATTTTGCAAATAAATGAAGTTTTTCTTCATAGTCCAGTAATTTCTGTTCTGTCTTTTTGATGGTATCAAAAGCACTTTGGCGGCTAATGCCATGTTGCTCAGCCATCTCACTTAAAGATAAATCTTCAAAATAATATTCTCTTAGTAAATTGCTTTGCTTTTCAGTGAGTAAATCCTGATAAAAGTCAAACAAATAGGTTATCACTACAAATTTTTCCATTTCAATCTCCCGACCACTGTCAGTCATTTTTACTTTACACTAACTATTATAGGGAGCGTCCACCTACTTGTCAAGCTTTTTTTCTTGACACCGAATTCACTCTATTTCAACTTATACTTCTGTTTCAAATAAGGCTTTTGCAAAAGCTTCTGCATCAAATGGCTGTAAGTCATCTATTTTTTCACCTACACCAATATATTTAACAGGTACTTTTAAGCTTTCATAGATACCTACAATAGCACCACCTTTAGCTGTACCATCTAATTTTGTTAATATAATACCACTAATATCTGCTACTTCTTTAAAGAGCTTAACCTGTTGCAGCGCATTTTGACCTGTTGTCGCATCAATTACAATTAAAATTTCTTTCTTTGCTTCTGGATATTCTCTAGCAATAATACGAGAAATTTTTTCAAGCTCCTTCATAAGATTCGTTTTATTTTGCAAACGTCCTGCTGTATCGCAAATTAAAACATCTGCTTTCCTAGACTTTGCTGCTGCTACTGCATCAAACACAACTGCTGCTGCATCAGAGCCTTCTGAGTGTTTAATAATCTCTACTCCTGCACGCTCTGTCCACACATTAAGCTGTTCAATCGCTGCTGCTCTAAATGTATCTGCTGCTGCCACTAAAACACGTTTTCCTTGTGATTTAAATAAGTGTGACATCTTTCCAATAGATGTAGTCTTACCTGCACCATTTACACCAATGACAAGTACTACCGTTGGGCCATCTGTATTTAAGATATCTTCTGTTGGTTGCTCTGTTAAAAACTTCGTAATAATACTTTGAAGAGCTGGCTTTAATTCAACAGGATCTGCTATTTTTTCTTCTTTTACTTTTGCTTTAAGTTTCTCCATAATATGAAGTGTTGTATCTACACCAAAGTCCGCCATAATTAAAGCTTCTTCTAATTCTTCATATAAATCTTCATCAATATGTTTAAAATTACTTAAAACATCATCCACACCTTTTAAAATTTGATCTCGTGTTTTACTTAGGCCACTAAATAAGCGCTTAATAAGACCTTGTTTCTTTGGTACTTCTTCTATCACATGAGTTTCTTCAGTTTGCTCTTTATCACTTTCTACTTCATCAGCCTCAACAACATTAATTTCTTCAGTATCTTTAACAGATTGTGTATCTTTTTTTTCTGTAATTTCCTGATCCTTTATTTCTATCTCTGAAACTATAGAGGTCTCTTCATTCGCATCTCTAGTTTCTTGTTCAAATGATTCTTCAGCTTGATTTAATGCCTCTTCTTGAATCTCATTATTTTCTTCTAAAACATTTTGTACTGGCGCTAGGTCTTTCTCCTTAGATGACATACTTTCTTCTACTGGACATTCTACTAAGATGTCCATTTCCTCTTCTTCGCCATCAATCTGAATTTCTTCCTTACTATTAACCTCTTCCTCTTCTGGTATTTCTATTGTTTCTATTTCTGGTGAGACTGTTTCAACCTCTTCTACCTTTTTCTTTCCAAATAATCTCTTAAATAAACTCACGTGTCAGCCTCCTAACTACTTTTTTTCTTATCCATATATTGATCTACATCGCCTAATTGAATAGAAAGAATCGTAGATACTCCTCTTTCTTGCTGTGTCACGCCATATAAAGTATGAGCGCGTTCCATAGTCCCTTTTCTATGGGTAATGACAATAAATTGTGTTTCACTTGAAAGCTTTTCTAAATAATTTGCGAAACGAATAACATTGGCATCATCTAGTGCTGCCTCAATTTCATCTAGTACACAAAATGGTGAAGGTTTCAGCTTTAGAATGCCAAAAATTAATGAAATAGCTGTTAAGGTACGTTCACCACCTGATAATAAAGACATATTTTGGAGCTTTTTACCAGGTGGTTTAGCAACAATTTCAATACCTGATTCTAAAATGTTTTCTTCATCTACTAGCTCTAAATAGGCCTCTCCGCCACCGAATAACTCTTTAAACACTTCCGTAAAGTTACGGGCAATAATGGCAAACTGTGCTCTAAAAATATCTTTCATTTCCTCTAAGAGCTTATCAATCATTTCTACTAAAGTTTCTGCAGCCTTTTCAATATCTTCTTTTTGTCCTAATAAAAACTCATAACGTGTTTTAGTTTCGTTATACTCTTCTACTGCATTAACATTAACATTACCAATTTGCTTGATACGTCCTTTTAAGTCTAGTGATTGTCTTTTTAACTCAGGAATTTGAATAGACTCTCTTTTATATGCCAGCGCATGAGTATAGGTCATTTCATATTGTTCCCACATGGTATTCCCACCATTTTGTTTCTGCATCAAGCTATTTTCTTTTCGACTTTCAAGACGATATTTTTCTTCTTTTAATAAGCCTACCTTTTCATTTACCTGATTGACCTTTTGTTCTAATTGCTTTTCACTATGTTCTAGTTGAATTTTCTTTTCATCATAACCTTTACGCTCTAATTGGGCATCTTCAATAGCACATTCATCTTGCTTAATTTGCATTTCAATCTGCAACGTTTCTTCTTTTAGACGTCTAATCTCTGCTTCATACTTCTCAATGGTTTCATTAAGCTGTGCACGTTTTGTATCATGACTATTAATTGCATCCTGTAGCTCTTTAATTTGATCTAACATGTAGCTTATATTTTGAATCGTGCTTGATAATCCAATACGCTTGTCTGTTAATTGTCTATCTAACGCTTCTCTTTCCACTCGAGAAGCTTTTAAATTTTCTTCTAGTGCACCAATAGCCTCCTCATCCACTGAAATACTTGACTTTAATTTTTCTAGTTTTTGAGCAGCCTCTTCTTTACCTCTATTGATCTCATCAATAGATTCTTCTATATTATTACGTTCTGTAATAAATTGCAGTTGATTTGCTTTATTGAGTTTTAAAGCATGATTATTCTTATCTAATTCTAGCGCTAAACTTTTGTCTTCGTCATTTAAATGCGACCAATCTTCATAAGCTGATTTATAATCTGCTTCAACTTCCTCTAATACACTAGCCACTTCTGTTAATGCCTTATGTGTTTCTTCTTTATTTGCGATCCACTGTTTAAGTTTTTCTTCTGTTTCTTTAAGTTCTCTTGCACGAGAAAAAAGATTGTTTGCTTGGTTTTTTGTACTACCACCACTTAAAGAACCACCACTATTAAATACTTCACCTTGAAGGGTTACAAGTTTGTATTTATAGCCATAATGCTTTGCAATACGTGATGCATTATGCATATCATCCACAATAATAATACGACCTAAAAGTGAAGAAATAATATGCTTATATTGTTCATCATATTGAATGAGTTCACTCGCTAGCCCTAAATAGCCCTTCTCATTTAGCATACTTTTTTCTTGCACTGGTGTACTTGGTCGAACGGTATCTAATGGCAAGAAAGTAACTCTGGAAATACCTCTTTGCTTCATTAATTGAATCATATCCTTAGCATCTTGTTCACTACTAGTTACAATATTTTGTATTGCCCCACCCAATGCTGTTACAATTGCAATTTCGTAGTCTTTTGGCACTTCTAAAAGTTCACCTACTACACCTATAATGCCCTTCCATCTTGCTTTATCACTTTTTACAACATTTAAAACTTGTTTTACGCTTCCAAAGTAGCCTTCATTTTCTTCTTTAATATGATTAAGCCATTTTAATTGACGTTCTGTTTGTGCCACATTTTGGCTCATATGACCCATTTCTTTTTCTAAGCGTGTTTTTTTAACTAAAAGCTCTTCTTTTTTGGCACCTAATTTTTCAATTGTTTCTTTTAGTTCGCAAAGCTTTTCTTTACCTTCTTTTTGTTTCTTTTCTATCAACATCACACTTACTTCTTGATGTTGAATTTCACTATTCATACGAGAAATTTGCTCTTTGATTTGTTCTTTTCTAAATTCAAGCTGCTCTTCTACTCCATCATTCTTTTGAATATCTGCTTCAAATAAGTCAATCTCTCGCAGTTTTTGATGAAGTGCTGTTTTAGACTCATCAATATGACTTGATAATTCTTCTAGCTTTTCTTCAAGTAATTTAATCTTTTCTTCCTCTTGATTAATAATACTTTCTTTAGAAGCTTTTTCAATCTCTAAGGCAGTACGCTTTGTTTCTAAAAAAGATATTTTGTCTTTTTTACTTTGATGATCTGCCACTTGTTCTTTTTGATCATGACGTACTTGCTCTAATAATCGAACCGTACTAGATACTTTCTCATGATTTAATGCAATTTGACCTTGTCTACGTTCTTTCTCTTTTTCTAGTGTAGAAATCTTTTCAATCATCGCTTCTGCTTCACGATAAATCTGATCTCTTTTAAGCTTAAGTTGTTCTTGTTCACTCACCTGACTTACTTGCAACTGGTGATATTCTTTCAGTTCTACATCTACACTTCCTATTTTTTCAGTTAGTTCTTGGATTTCCTTTTCTAAGCGATCCATTTCATAGATAAAAATATTAATATCAACTTCTTTGAGTTCTTCTTTTAATTTTAAAAATTGCTTTGTCTTTTCAGCTTCAATTTCTAATGGTCCTATACGGGTTTCAATCTCTCCTATAATATCTTGAAGCCTAGTTAAATTTTCTCTTTGCTTCTCCAACTTTCTTTCAGCTTCAATACGACGCATTTTATATTTATAAATTCCAGCTGCTTCTTCAAATAATGTTCTTCTTTCTTCTGGTTTAGAACTAAGTACTCTATCAATTTGACCTTGTCCAATAATGGAATAACCTTCTTTACCCACACCAGTATCCATAAAAAGTTCCTGTACATCTTTTAATCGACAAGGACTCCCATTGATAAAATACTCACTTTCACCAGAACGATAAACTCGTCTTTTTACAACGATTTCTGTATAATCAATTGCGACTTTCTGATCTGGATTTTTAATCTTAAGTGCTACTTCTGCATAACCTAATGATTTTCTCTTTTCAGTTCCTGCAAAAATAATATCTTCCATCTTACTCCCACGTAAGCTTTTAGCACTTTGTTCCCCCAACACCCATCTAATGGCATCTGATACATTGCTCTTTCCACTTCCATTAGGTCCAATCACACCTGTAATACCTTTAGGAATATTAAGCTTCACTGCATCTCCGAAGGATTTAAACCCATGTATCTCTACCTGGTCTAGATACATATTTCACCTCAACTATTATATAATTTTAATGCCTTTTTAGCAGCATCTTGTTCGGCTTCTTTTTTGCTTTTTCCAATACCGCGCCCCAGCAAACGTTCTTCATGTAATACCTCTACATAAAAATGTTTATCATGGTCTGGCCCTTCTTCACCAACTACTTCATAGTGAATCGGACTCATACTGACTTTTTGAATACATTCCTGTAGTAAAGTCTTATAATCTGCATAAAGATTTTCAATAGATTCCGTTTGTTCTACTGCCTCAACAAGTGTTTCATGAATAAAGCTTCTAGCTTGGTCAAATCCACCGTCTAAAAATAAGGAACCTGTAATGGCTTCAAATGCATCTGCAAGAATCGAAGCTCTTTCTCTACCGCCTGTTAATTCCTCACCTTTTCCAAGTAAAATAAATTGTCCTAAATTCATTTTTCTTGCCATTTTAGCCAAAGAACCTTCACACACAATGCTAGCTCTTATTTTTGACAAATCTCCCTCTGGCATATCTGCATATTTTTTAAATAGGTATTCACTAATAATTAAATCTAAAATAGCATCTCCTAAAAATTCTAATCTTTCATTATCCCTTACATATTGGTTCCTATGTTCATTGGCATAAGAACTATGAGTAAGCGCTTCTTCTAAAAGCAAATGGTTCTTATACGTATAATGTAAGACTTGTTGCATATTTTCTAGTATTTCATGTTTGTTTACTGCATGTACTTTCTTACTCATTTGTACAAATCTCCTTTTAAATTTATAGCTCCGTTCATTGTTAATAGATTATATATAATCTATCTCTTAAACTTTCCTATATAT
>SVDC01000127.1 GCA_015058045.1 Cellulosilyticum sp. | reverse complement strand
GCTCACTTGAGCTCCCTTTTATATTTATAATAGGTATTTCTACTGAGGCCGACCAACTTCATACATTCAACATCAGAAAGAGTTCCATTAAAAGTTTTTGATAATTTTACTATCATTTCTTTTGCTGGAGCTTCTTTTTTTGCTATTCTGGTTGTACCAGACTTATGTCCAATTTGTTTACCATTAAGACGAGCTGTTTCAATACCCTCTTTTGTACGCTGCCTTAAATCCATTACTTCTTTCTCTGACTGATCAAAAGCAATCTTAATCTGTTCTTCTGCCAAAGCCATCAAATAATCATTAACACCTTTTAGGATTAAGTCAACTTTATCTCCAGTAAGGTGTACTTTGTTCTGAAGAGCTTTTTTATAGGTTTCTGTATTTATATGAGGTTCCTTAAGAAATACTAGATTAACGTTCTTATCAAATAATTCCTTGTACACCGCAAATCCTTCCTCCGAAGTTCTACTCATACGTGACACGCTATCAAATACAATTGTGTCTCCAGATTTTACTCTTTTATATAACTTCATCCACTCAGGGCGTTCCATTTTTGTACCAGTATAGGCTTCCTGTAGTATCAGAGCTTTTGGATAGAGCTTTTTTATATTTCTAATTTGTCGCTGAATAGATTGCTGTGGTCTACTTATACGTGCATATCCATATATCATATAAGAAATCCTCCTAATAGTATTATAATAGATGTTCGTTTATTTTAATACTATCAATTATCCCATATACATACTAAAAACACCATTAATTAATACATAATGTATTAACGTTTATTTTAATACTATTTCTATAATTATAAACATTATCGTTTTAATAATTGACAAGCTTCGCTCGAAAGAATAGACTCAAATTATCAGTATAAACAGTTTCATGATGAGGGATTGCTATGATTGAAGGTTATATGACTATCAAAGAAACTGCCAATCGTTGGGGAGTCTCTACTAGAAGGGTTCAGGAGTTGTGTTCTAAAGGAAGAATCGACGGTGCTGAAAAACTTGGTAGAGAATGGGCTGTTCCAAACAATGCGGATAAGCCTATTGATGCTCGTATCACAACTGGAGAATATAAAGATTGGAGGAAGTATAAAAAATAATATGGGATTTGGAGATTTTATTAAAGGACAATTTATAGACGTAATTGAATATGTAGATGATACTGCAAGTAAATTATTAGTCTATAAATTCACACGTCAAGGAGATGAAATAAAACAAGGGGCAAGACTAATAGTTAGAAATGGACAAGTCGCAGTCTTTGTACACAGAGGTCAGATTGCTGATATTTTTGAGCCTGGAAACTATAAGCTTTCTACAGGAAACCTTCCTCTTTTATCATCACTAGCGGCCTTACCTTCATTATTTAATTCACCAATTAAATCAGATTTATATTTTATTAATACAACCCAATTTATTGGTAATAAATGGGCAACAAAAAATCCTATTATTAAACGTGATTCTGATATGGGATTAGTGCGTATAACATCATTTGGGACATACTCTTTTAGAGTAACAGATCCAAAACTTTTTATGACAGAAGTGTTCGGTGCCAGAAGTCTCAATATGACATATGACATCATTCAATATTTGACATCATTTGTTGGGGAGTCTATCGCACAATGTCTTGGAGAATCAAATAACTCTGTATTAGATTTGTCAATTCATTATCGCGAATTATCATCTTTAATTACACCATATGCTAACGAAAAAGCAAGAGAACTTGGAATAGAAATTGTTCAAGCCACTATAGAAAGCATAGGACTTCCTGAAGAAGTTGAAAAACTTATAGATGAACAATCTGGCATAGGTTTAGCTGCTAAAAATATGGACACATTTGTTCAATATCAATCAGCTAGAGCTATACGAGATGCCGCTAAGCAAAAAGGCGGGCTTGCAGGAATAGGTGCTGGAATGGCAGTTGGTAAAGTTGTTTCTGAGAATATTTCAAAAAGTATGGAACCGCAAAGTGAGAAGAAAAAATCTAATAAGCAGGTAGAAAAACCAACACAGTCTGTAGCCGAACAATTAACAAAATATAAAGAACTTCTAGATAAGGGAATATTAACACAAGATGAATTTGATGAAGTGAAAGCAATGCTTTTAAAGGAGATATAGGATGGATCAGTTTAAAGAACTAGAAAAATACAAAGCCCTCCTTGATGAAGGTGCTATTTCAGAGGATGAATTTAGAAAATTAAAACAAAAAACACTTGGATTAAAAACTGACGAGGAAAAAGAAGCTGAACGGGTTCAAGCAAGAGCTGAAGCTCTTGCAGAAGTCGAAAAACTTCGTCAAGCTGAACGAGAAAAACAATTAGAAGCTGATCGTCAAAGACAAGAGCAAGAACGCATAGAAAATGAAAAGCGCACTAAAGAAGAAAACGCTCGCATAGAAAAAGAACGTCTAGAACAGATAAATACAGCATATGATGAGGAAAAAGCTAAAGAAAAGGCACGTCTTGATGCACTTCAAGAACAAAAGGCACAACAGCGTGCTGAACAAATGGAATCATTGGCAAAAGCAACTAGAACTACAACGAATGTTTTATTGCAAATACTCTTTTGGGTAATTACATGTTTCTGCGCACTAATAACAATTGCATGCTTTTTTGGTGCTTTTAATGGACTAGCCGCCACTATAGGCAGCGGTATTAGCATGCTCCTTTTAACCTTAATGGCATGCCCTATTATAAGCAAAAAAACAAAATCAATCCCTCAATTGCAAATGTACCATAAATTTAAAGTCATAATAGTAATCGTACTTATAATTGTATTCTTTATTTTTGCTGCTTCTGGCGCAGCACCAACAAACTAGGAGGAATAACAAATGAAATGTGACGCATGCGGAGCACCTGTAGAGAATGGAAAATGTACCTACTGTGGAAAGACCTTTAATAGCGAACCAAAGACAAGCAATAACGGTCCTCAAATCAATCAAACAACTATAATTAATAATATCCATACTAGCAGCCACTACTCTGCCCCAAATAACAAAAAGAAGAAAGGTTTAGGTTGTGGCACATTAATCCTTATTTTCTTATTACTAGGGGCTCTTGGAAGCTGTGTAGGTGGTAAATCTGATAATTCATCTTCTTCATCAGAAGAAGAAAACAAATCCGTGTGGGCTGAGGAAGTCACTCCTATAGATGATTTTGAATATTATATAGATGGTGATGAAATTTATTTAAAAGATTATAATGGTTACGACAAAAAAATAAGAATAGCTTCAACATACACTATTGAAGATGCTACATACAATGTTGTATCTCTTGACGCAACATTTGCATTGGAAAGAGTAAATAGTGTTATTGTCCCAGAAGGAGTTCGAGCAGTTTCAAATAACGTTTTTAATAGTTCAGGAATTGAATTTGTATATATTCCTTCTACTCTTGAGGAAATTAATACCTCTTTTCTTAGCTATTTTCACGATGTAGAAAAAATTTACTATGGTGGTAGTGAAGAATTATGGAATGAAAAAGTTGATTGTGAACGTGGTGATATTGATGCAAAACAGATAATCTTCGACGCAAACCCAGATGACTTACAATAAGAATAAACTCTTTTAATACGGAATTAATCAAATACATTGCTCATTTAAGCATTTTAAGGACTGCATTATGCAGTCCTTTTAAATTTAATTACATTAGGTTTCATAAAGACAATAATGAATATTTCCTACATTCAAGACCTACGATATGTGTCCATTGCAGTATCATGGTCAGGAACTTCATGGCGAGACATATAGTACGCAAAACGTCTAGCCATCTCACGATTCAAAACGTCATCTTCATATCCTATCTCTTTATAAGTTTCAAAGAGCTTCTCATTAGTCATCTTCACATAATTAGTGTTCATAGAATTTTCCTCCATTAATGATATTATAACCTAAATAGAGAAAACGGAGGTACTATGACAAGTAAAGATTTTCGAACAATAATTGAATATAACA
>SVDC01000126.1:1727-4009 GCA_015058045.1 Cellulosilyticum sp. | reverse complement strand
TGAATTAGACGAACAGGTCGCAGAAGAAATATAGATATCTATTCAATACATTATTACTGCTATTGATTACATCTCTATAAATGAGCAGATGTAATGGTCGATAGATATTACATCATGGAAGTTATGAGTGCTTTTGGCATTGTTTCAAGGAGGAAATCTAATTTGAAGCAATGCCATTTTTAATGGAGGTGTAAGAACTATGTATGGTATGTCAGTGCAACAGGCAATATTTAACTATTCCGGTTCTGTAATACAAGGAATGCAGAAATATACTAAAATTAATAGCTCAAACAGTAGTTTCTCAGAAACACTTTCAAAGATTGACTTTGCAAAGAGCTCCGGAAAGAAAAGAATCCAACCAGAAGAAAGTACAGTAGATAAATACATATCAAAACATAAGGATAGAAAAGCTGATGTTGATAAGATGGTTAGTGCTGGTGAAAATGTTATAAAGCAGTACCTTGGTGAAAATTACAATCCTGATGATTTGACATTAGAAGAATATAAGAGTCTCATTAATGATGTGATTTCTAAGATTCCTTATGATTCCAGTCAACTTAATGATGTTGAATATATAAATATTACGGAAGATGGCTATAAACAGATGAAATCTGATCCTAAGTATGAAGCTTGGGTTCTAGGATATTTCAAGATAGATAGAGCAGTTCATTTTCCATTTGGAGCTCAGGGACACTACCATGCTGAACACTTTGGAGCTTCAATAGAAGAACATCATGGGGAAGGCTATCCTTTAGAGTTTGCTGATTCTAAAGATGATGAAAGCTGGTGGGAAAAGAGACAGAAACGTCATGATATGTTAATGGAGCTTATGGAAAAATATTATGAAAAACGTCATATGGAAAGAGAAGCAGCTACGAAGAAAAATGCAGAAAGAATGATTGCTTCGGATGCTTTTAGTTTATTCGGAGCTAAGGGGGTCGATAATGTTTTTTCTGAAACTAGTTATTTGGGTGGAGAGATTAGTGCAGCAGCTGAATTTTTTATGATGATGTTCACAGGAACAGGAAATGGAGCAGCACAGTAGAACGTAGTGCGTTTATCTATTTATGACATTTATCAGTCCATTTGTGACAATAAATTCTAGTTGAGATATATTTAAGGTATACTTTTTAATAAGATGAAAAAGGGGAAAGAAAATGGTTGTAGGTATATGTGATGATGAAATAATAGTTAGAGAATCTTTAGAAAAGTATGTATCTGAATTACTTGGTACTGCCAAATGTGTTCAATTTTCCTCTGGAGATGAAATTTTACACTATTATTTATGCCCAGACAAACCTGAAATAGATATTCTGCTTCTAGATTTAGCTATGGCTGAAACGGATGGTATGGTTGTTGCAGAAACCATTCAGGCTAAAATAAAGGAAAAAGAGCAAAGTGTGAGAATTACAAAACCTTTAATTATTTTTGTGACTGGGATACAGGACAGAATGGCTGAAGCATTTAATGTTAATGCCTTCGATTACATAGTTAAGCCTATAAACAAAGATAAATTTAAAAATACAGTATTGAGTGCTGCAGAGGAAATAAAAAGAATTGATTTGCTGCCTAATTCTTGCAGAGAAGAAAACCATATAACAATAAAAAATGGTGGAACAACTTTTTCATTGAATGAGGAAGATATAGTTTGCATTGAAAGTGTAGGAAGAAAAGTTGTTATTCATGCACTTGGACGGAAAATTGAAATTTATGGAAAAATTGGCGAATGGGAACAGAACTTGGGGGATACATTTTTCAGAGTGCATAAAAGCTATCTCGTAAACATGAAGCATGTGAAAAAATATACCAGAGGAGACATCACAATGGCTAGCGGTCAACAGGCATTACTGTCAAAGTATAGGTATAATGATTTTGTCCAAAGTTATATGAATTATATTGCAGATAGGGAGAGTTGATATGACAGAGGCAACATTTCAAATTATACAGAAGATATATGAGCTTACATTAATTTTTATTCAATTAGGGATTATTGTGAGCTTATTTTTCATTTTTGTTCCAAACGAAGAAATTACAATACGTAAGAGGAATCTTTTTATAGCAACTATATCAGTAGAGCGTTTGGTGATTAGTTTTGTTACAGCTGAAACAAAAGGGGTGTTTTTGTTTATTTCTGCCGTGACAGTATTATTGTTTTTTTATAAGAGAGATAGGGAAATGTTGCCATTGTTGGTATATCTTTATTTCTTATGGAATAGTATTTTTAGTATTTGCTTTATTTTTACAGGGTTTTTATCTGATAGTATTTCTGATTTTCTTTTAGA
>SVDC01000126.1:0-1627 GCA_015058045.1 Cellulosilyticum sp. | reverse complement strand
TTTTTAGGCCAACTTTCTGGAGTAGTGTTATGGCAGGAGTTCCAAAAGTTAAAAGAACAAGAACTTGAAAATCAGAAAATTATAGCAAGTACAAATTATGCAAAAAAGTATATAGAAGATTTAGATTCTTATCATACTAAAATCCGTATACTTAGACATGATATGGCTGGCAAACTTACGACATTACGCGGATTGATAGAGTCTCATAGTAAAGAAGAGGTAATAGAATATTTATCTCAAATGGGAATAGAACTTAATAGTACTATGCATAAGTTTAATACTGGAAATGCGTTGATAGATGTAATTGTTAACGAAAAGAGTGCATTGGCAGAAGAAAAAGGGATATTATTTGAAAGTGATTTTTTATGGTCTAATGTAATTAGTATTCCTCCATATGACATAGGGGTTATTATGACAAACTTGTTGGACAATGCGATTACAGAGTGCATGGAATATAATCATGAAAGAAGGATAATATTAAGGGGCATCAAAAAAGATAGTTTCTTTATAGTGGAAGTTAAGAATACCTTTACAGGGACGATAACTAAATTTGATGATGGGCTCCCTGTGACAACAAAATCTGGAGAACATGGATTGGGGTTAAAAAGTGTTAAACAGATAGCGGAGAAATATCTTGGTGGTATTACTATAGAGAATAAGGACGGATGGTATAGCGCAATGGTGATGTTGCAGAATTTAGACCAGTTATGACACCCTGGCGCCCAGTTGTTACAAAGCTATTCTTTATCATGTTTTGATGGACGATACTAGATTTAACAGTAGTTAATCATCCAAGCAGATAAGGAGGCACTTATGAATTTTGGAATGGATTATTTCAGCTTGTTAACTGGAGGTATTAATAGTAGTACAAATTCTATTTTAAATCAGTATGGCAAGCAAAAAGTAGGAAAGAATTCAAAGGGGAACGGAATCCAAAAATCTTATGGAGCCTTTAGTACTATCGATAATAGTAAGGTGTTTGGCTCGCTTTATAAGATGGCATCGAAAACCAATGATAAAATTCTAAATGGCGCAAGTAAAGCAGATACCGCAGGACGGCAGCTAAGTAACAAATCAATTTATCAAGATGGAAACCGAGATTCATTAAATTCAAATGCCAAGAACTTGATTGATGGATACAATGAGATAGTTGAGGTGACATCAAATAGTTCATCAGCACAAATAAGTAACAGGGCATCTGTGATGAAGAGAATTGCATTAACAAATAAGGTAGATCTCGAAAAAGTTGGTATTAGTTATGACTTTAAAACAGGTGCGTTGTCAATGGATGAAGAAAAACTAAAGAGTGCAGATGCAGGTGATCTACAGAGAGTGTTCGGTACCAATGGTTCATTTGGACAAAACGTAAGAGCTAGCGCTGTAGTGACTCAAAACACAGCAGCGTCATCAATGTATCAGCAAAACGGATTGGCAGGATTATATAACAGTTACGGAATGAACGGAAAGTATAGTGCGTTGAATAATTACGGACTATCTTCGTTCTTTGGAAGCTGGTTTATTTAACAGATTAGAAATTTAAAAGCAATAGATGTTAAGGAAAGCATCTGCATTCTATGGATGGATAGAGTGCAGATGCTTTTGTTTTGTGAGGTGTTACATATGAGAA
>SVDC01000125.1 GCA_015058045.1 Cellulosilyticum sp. | reverse complement strand
ACCCACTATACGCATTTGAAAAAAGCAAGCCATATGATTTCACACGTCATATGGCTTGCCTTTTATATCTCTTACTTTTCTATTCTCTCATTATGATTCTATTTCTACTTTTTGCATATTAGCAAGTTCTCTCGCTTGTCCATTTAGTAAATCAACTAAATGTTTCACTTGGCTTACTGTCTCACTATTTTTTGAGCTAGCTGCTGAGGTCTCTTCTGAATGGGTAGATACTGCTTCTGTTACCTTCGCAACTTTAGTAACACTCTCTACAATGCCTTCATTACTTATTTTGAGGTCTTTAATTACTGTTGTTAACTGTTTAGATTCAGCATTAATTTGCTCTATATTTCCTGTAATTTGTTCAAAAATTTGCGCCGTTTTTTCAGCTGTTAAATTTTGATGTTTATTATCCTCCATCATTTGCCCAATAGTACCTACAACAACGCTTAGTTCATCGGCAACATTGTTAATAAGTTCAGTAATATTGATAGTAGCATTTTGCGTCTTACTTGCTAAGTCTGAAATTTCATTTGCTACTACTGCAAAACCTTTTCCAGCCTCTCCCGCTCTTGCAGCTTCAATCCCTGCATTTAAAGCAAGTAAGCTTGTCTGATGTGCTACCTGATCAATCATTTCAATAATTTGATGCATTTGCTTGGTATGTTTATTCAGTTGGCTAAGTTCTTCTGTAACCTTTGCATTTGCTAATTCTGAGCGACTAACCCCCTCAATCAGAGATGTAATATTTTCTTTCCCTAAGCTTACATCCTGCATTGTCTGATGCATATTCGCAGAAATATGTTCTGCTGTATCATCGATATGGTTTACATTCTCTTTAATCTCTTCTGTCCTAACAGATTGTGTTTGTATTGCTTCTACTATACTTACTGTTCCTTCAGATACTTCCTCCATAGCACTAGCAGTTTCTATTGTAGATGTTTCTAATACTTCTACCTCTCTAGATACTTGTTCTATTGCCTCTGTAACCGTTCTTGAAATATCTATAATTTGTCCTAGTATTTTAGATACTTTTTCTTTTTCTTCTTCAATAATATCTACTTTACGTTGATTTATCTGCATCAATAGGTAAGATACTGATACGATAAAGAACGAAGCTAACGCCAAAATAACAACTATGAGTAACCTATCATATGCCCCTATAACAATTGCTTCCTGCTCAAGTCCTACATAAAACATATGAATAAGCATAACTATTGCACCACCAAATGCACATCTTAAAGAATAGTACAAATCTGAATATGCCATACATATAAATAGCATTGGGAATATATAAGTAAATGCATAAGGTGCTGTTTCTGTAAAGACTGCAAATACAAAGAATATAGCATACCCTGTTCCTAAAAAGTGCTTTATTTTACCATTAGCCTTTTCTTTTCTATATGCTATACAAGCTAGCGCTAATGGCGTTAGCAATAGCAAAGCAAACATACCAAGGTATATTGCCCCACTCATTCCTAACATTACTTGTATCAGTTTATATATGATTACCGTAATACATAACATTAAATATGCAGATATACAAATGATATTTATTAGGGCTTTATCCGGTAGTCGCATAAATTTTTCTTTCACTTCTTGAATCATCCTCTTACCTCCACTGTTCTAGTATAGTTCATGTGTATATATCGACAATATCTTTTTGCCCCATTATAATAAATGCCAATACCTAAGTTCTTGAATCAATCATTTTCATTATTATCCCCAAATCTTTTCTCCAACTCGCCCCGTAATATGAAGTGCTACATCCTTAGATAAAATATGTGGCATAAGTGCTTGGAAAACATCTTCATTAACCGTTTGCATTTCCTCTCTCCTCTATTTTCTATCATCTAAATCCTGATTGCATACCTATATGTTTATTATATAATAGTTGAATAAAAGAGGAGAGTAATCTATCACCTATGTGACTGGATTTACTCTCCTTTTTATTCTAATAATCTCTATTCTTAGACCATAAATTCTTCAACTATATTCATGAGTATTTTGGCATTTTCTTTTAACTCAATTACTTGGCTCAATACTTTATCAGAATTACTACTAACCACCTCTGTAGAAGTTGTCATCTCTTCTGTAACTACAGCAATTTCTCCATTAATATGGTTCATATCTTCTACTCTTTCAATAATGCTCTCAATAGAAGCTGCCAATTCTTCTGCTGCTGCACCAAGCTCGGTGGCAATATCCACATAACTTCTTGAATCCTCTTTATATTGCTCAGCCGTTTGAACCATATAGTTATAATCACTCATTACGTTCTGGTCTACAAAATTTAATATTTCTCTTGCACTACTACTTAGTTGATTAACAGATTGGATTACATTCTCAACAATCCCTTGTATCTTTGCTACTGTTAATTTTGTACTGGTTGCTAACTTTCCGATTTCAGAAGCAACCACCGCAAAGCCTTTTCCAACCTCACCTGCTCTAGCTGATTCTATAGAAGCATTTAGTGCCAGTAAATTGGTTTGATTAGAAATCGCCAGAATCTCACCTACTAACTGTTCAATCTGCCCTACATATTTAGCATCCTCCAGGGCATGCTCTAGCTGACTTTGTGTTTTAGCATATATCTCTTTTGCTATGTCTTGCGATTTTTCACTTTGTTCTTTCATCGTAACAGCTCGTTTTGTAATTTCTACAGAAGTATTACTTGCAAACTCTGCTCTTTTAGCTACACATTCTATTGCCTGCCCCATATCTTTCCCTGATTCATTTACACTTCGTGTTAACTCTGATGCAAAATTCGCTTTATCTGCAATCTCTTTCACTCTATGTGTCATCTGTTCTATTTCTGCATTTAATCCTTCCATCTTTGGATTAACCTTTTCTACAGATTCATAAATAAACTGGACCTCTTCTTTTGTCCCTAGAATAGTTTCCCTAATCTTATTCTTTACCTTACCTGTAGCTAGTGTAATCTCTTCTATCTCATCCTTAAATCCTTCTGCCACTTTTTGCTTTGATACAATCTGCTTTTCTCTAAAGTCACCTGAAGCAAACTGTTTCAATTCTGCAATAGGTTTCATAATACGATTGACCACTACAATAATACTCAATACAAGCAGGACAATGCCTACTGTAACAATTATAAAACTCATAACTGTTAATCGAAAAATAGGTTGTGAAATAATACTTGTAGGTACAACAACCCCTAAAGTCCAGCCATTTTCTTCAATACGACTTGTGCAGATGTATTTTTCCTTACCATCATAATCTTTTACTTTAAGAATTTTTCCATTAGCATCTGAAAGCGTATTTCCTACCTCTTCTCCATACGCCTGGCTTAGTGGAATAACTTGCTCAGCTGTGGGTAAATAACTCTCATTTTGATGCATTACAATCTGGTGATTTGCATCAACTAAAAAAGCATAACTTCCTTGGCCTATTGAAACACGCTCTATAGTATTTAGTAATTCATCTAATAATACATCTGCTCCAGCTATACCAACTAATTTCCCTTGCTTATAAATTGGCGATGTTACTGTAAAGCACATTTTTCCTGTAGCTGCATCTACATAAGGTGTTGTACAATAATTTTCATGTCTAGCTTTTGATTCTTTATACCAAGGTCTTGATGTACAATCAAAGCCCTCAGGAAGTTCACTGTTACCGCCCTTTATTAAGAAGTGATCTTCGTAAGCCAAATATAAATCCAATAGCTGTTCATTTTCTGCTAGCTTCTTTTTAGCCGCTGCCTCTTTCTCTTCTTCTCGTAAATTATACTCTTCTAGCCCTGCAAGAGATTCTACTACAGCTTGTTGCTGTATATACCATTTACTAATTTGACTAGTGTATTTTCCAGTTGCGTCACTTAGGTGTTCCATTCTACTTTCATAAATTAACTTACCACTTACAGCCAATGTAACTGTGCTTAAAACTAATACAAGTATGATACAGCTTATTAGAGTATTCCCAATCACCTTACCCTTAATTGTTTTCATACCTTACCCCCATATGAATATTCTAATCCACTTTTGTTTATCTGAGTTTTAAATTTCTTTTATATTATCTCTCTATTTCCAGAATTTTACAA
>SVDC01000124.1 GCA_015058045.1 Cellulosilyticum sp. | reverse complement strand
TCCATTTCATGCCTCCTTAATACAAGAAATTTTCCAAATGTTTGCACTTGTATTATGGAGGGAAAATGTAAAGGGTGGGTAAAGTGGGCTTAAGTGAAAATCCTATTGTTCGTAATAATACACCATCAAGCTGCTAAATATAAATTACTTACGCATTAACGAATTTTACGGAACATCTAACTCTCATTCTCTTTAGTTCTTTATGAACTAGCATAAGATTAACTAAACTGAAAAATGGCAATATTCTAATTCCCTTATTCTCTATTTGTTTTGATGTGATGATAACATAAATAATTTCTATTTCATTAGGCTGTGGTTCCTTAATAAAATCATTTTCATTCAAATTTTCAAATTTCTGTGATGCTGACTCATATACACATCGTCGAAATTCTTCATCTTCTGAAAATGCAATTGCTGCGACCTTTCCTTGTGAGAATAAGTGGCTTAGCATCGAAGATTTTGTTTCTTTTTTAACATGTAAGAACTTCTTATCTATTGTAAGTAAATCACATGGTTCAATCTGCTTAGGTCCATTTAATACTCTGCCAAGCTTTTTATCCATTAATGCGTATTCTTCATACTGATTGGCAACCATTTCATTATATTCACCTTCACTTACACATCCCACAAAATCTGGCAAAGTAATGTTTGAAATTTCTATTGAATCTATATAATTCATTACCTTCTCATAAAATGTCTTATCTAGTTGATACCATTTTCCATCAAATAAAATATACTTGCTATTATTACAATCTAATTCAACTACAAGAGCACGATATAAAGAACATATTCTTTCAGTTTCATCATTCATTGTTGCAGCCATCAAATATCTGCTTCTTAGTAATGAGCTATTTATATTCTGTAGACTACCGAAATATTCATCTATATCTATTTCCTCTTTGTAATTTTCAATATCATTTCTCTTTCCAAAACCTGTAATCATAAATCCACGAATATTTCCCCAATCAATAATATTGGGTGGCGCCACTACAAAATTATCAAAGTCCTTACTTAATATTTTGCCTATCAATTCGTCATCAAGCTGTTCAATAATCGCTTTATCTGTAATATTTTTTATATTGTCTATCCACGGATTTATCTCTTTATATCTACAACTCTTATACGCACTATAAATTTCCTTCATTTTCTCCCCCAACTCCGTAGGTTCCATTTCTGCCGAAATTCTTAACGAATCTCTCCCATCTACCATTTGCGCCAATTCATTATTTGAAACTTTTCCTGTAATTGAAGTAATAATATCATTTGCATTTTCTATCCCAAAGTCTCCTCCATGCATATAGTAGGGTGTTTGATGCTGGGTAGACATAATCATTGAATCAATTTGTGCATAATTAACACTTCGTATTTTATCAAAATCTACTAAATTCAATGCTGTCTTAAAACCAAAGTTAGTTTCTATCTTATCTAAGTTCAATAATGATTTCCCATAGCCAAAAATCACTGCAAAAAGCCTACTTTCAACTCTAACAAGCATTACCGCTCTGTTATTGCTATTCATATTTAAGTTTATAGGAGAATCCGAAAACGTCTGTAAAAAACTTTTCCAAGTAGGAAAATGCCCCTTAGGACGCTCCACTATTATTTCGCCCTCCAAACCTATTTGAGGATTAATCCTGTATCTTTGAACTAACCTCTCTTCAGAGTCTTTCTTTAGACAATCTTCATATTTCTTAACTGTCTCCTTAAACAACATAATTGTCAATGCTTCTCTTTTCTGTTCCACCATTTCCACCTATTAGTATTATACCTTCCCTTATAAAACAATATTTTCCGCTTTAACTTTACACAAAAAGAGCTGATTATTATTCACCAGCTCCAACTATATAATCCGCTTTTTACGCTAATCCTAAATATCTTTCCTCGCAAGCTTTGGAACACTATCAACAACTACCACAAACACTATTTTCTTTCTAAGTATTCATCAAGAACCAACAGAATATTTGTTGTATTTTTTCGATATTCCTTAGCCTTAAATTTGCTAATATTAACTGTTTTTATTTTCTCCTTTTTCTTAAAATCAGAAGCACACAATACTTTTTTATCATCGGATACTGATTCGCCAATATATACTTCTTCTATGTCATGGCAGAACCACACCAACTTGTAGCCATTATCTTTTGTGTATTTTTCAATTTCCTTGAGTTGCCTAGCATGATTCTGATCACAATCATATCTGTCAGTATCAACACAGTATATAACTACAGTATTCCCTATTTTAAACTCGCGTCTTCGGGAGTTTATCTCTCTAACAACCTCCTTGGAGTTGTACTTAGTTTTTGTCCCCATAAAAACATAGTTAATATTTATATCATTACCCACATGATATAAAGCATCTATTGTTTCTTTGATATAAATACTATCTGTTGCAGCTCTTTTATTTGTTTCTACGCAAAAAACTATTTGTAATGCCATATTCTACTCTCCAAACATTCCAATAAAATCCGATGGTTCAACATTAAATGGCGAATGTTCAATCATGCCGTTCTTATAATACTTATCAGGAGCTGCATTACCTGTAATTTTCCACGACGTGATTGTATTATCAGAAGATAAAAAGTCTATTGAATTTCTGTTGTTTTTTAGAACAGTCATAGGATCTAGATTGTGCGTAGTAAAACATAACTGTCCCTTTCCATAGTACATGAAATACTCAATCATTTTGCATAGATAAATGTCATTAAGATTTGAATCCATTTCATCTATGAACCCTATGCCGCCTTTGTCTACATTTGCTAAGCAGTCAAACATTTTTATTAGTTTTTTTATTCCAGTACTTTCAAACTCGCGGTTAACAGAAAAGTCAGCATAATTGAGTATTAATTCACATATGTAATTATCTCCATTATCTCTTTTTTCAATTGTTATCGACTTTAAATCATGCTTATATATTTTCAAAAATTTTTCTAGACGTCTAACTTTCTTCTCATATTCATCTATATTCTTTTTATCAACAACATCTCTTCCTTTAGAATCCAAATAGTTTATTTGCCTATTAACAAATGAATCCATCATTCCCTTATCATCAATTTGTTTATTTGGATCCCTAATCATCTTCATAATTAGATACATTTCATGCATATCTTCTTCATCTAAATACGTTGAAATTGTTATCCAAAACACAAACACTGCTAAGGCATCTAAAAATAATCTCGAATCCGCTATTTCATCCATAAAAACAAGTCTGCTTACAAAAGACTTCTCCGAAAGAGTATTCATAGTGTTTTTTTCAACAATATCATGTAATTCCTGCGTCCCATTAAGCGCTTTAATTACACCTTCTTCTATGCAGAATCCAAGCTTCTCTTTTTTGTATTTTGTGTAATTATAAATGCAATTGAGGTATTCATTAGTTATTTCATAAGAATCGCCCACCTTTGAAATTTCGATTCCATATCGGTATACGTCAATATCTTTATCCTCTTCATAATACTTTGCGAACTGAACTTCCAAAGCGAGTTTATTATTTTTCTTGTTTATTAATTCAGCAAGTAATGACTGGGTTTCAACCTGTCTTAAATAATCCCTGCTTAATACTATTTTTTTTATAATACTTACAGCTGTTACAATACCAGTCTTTCCAGATCCGTTTTCACCATATATTGCTTTAACTCTATATAGTTCTGGATTAAAGCTAGTTAGTATTTTATTATAGAATTCTAATTCTATCGGTGTAGATATACTTTTAATACCATTCAAACGCATTCTTAGTAAAAAGAAGTTTATCATTATTGCATCCTCCTTATATAGCATGATTATACATCCGAAAAATCAACTTTTCAATACAATATGTATTTTTATATCGCTTTATTGTTTATATCCTATTTCTTACTATTACATGATATAAAAGCCATTTTTGCAGTTTTTATGCAAAAATGGCTTCTATATTTGTCACTATAAACTTTTTATCTTCCACAGCACTTCTTATACTTTTTTCCAGAACCACATGGGCATGGATCATTTGGATATACTTTCTTGCCCAATTCCACAGGAATACCCATGGCAGATAATTGAGGCTGAAGCTCCCCGAGTATAGATGCTGCCTTAGAACTACCAGGAACAATTGTTGGAATTCCTGTGAAATTATTAGAATGAAGCTCCACCGGTTTGTGACCACGATTTTCGATGAGGCGAGTGTTGTTGTGGGCATCCATTAGGAGATTCAT
>SVDC01000123.1 GCA_015058045.1 Cellulosilyticum sp. | reverse complement strand
AGCTCAATGGTGGAGCACTCGGCTGTTAACCGATAGGTTGGAGGTTCGAGTCCTCTTCGCGGAGCCATTTTTTTATCTTTTCTAAGATTGGATGTAAGTTTTAATATTGAATAGAAAAAAATAGCTTAAAATCTTGACATATAAAGGTGATTTGCTAAAATTAATTTGTAAATTGAATAACATTATGAAAAAGAAGAGTAGTTTAAGTACCATTTTAAGAGAGATAACGGTTGCTGTAAGTTATTATTGGTTTTAGATGAACGGAACTTTTGAGTGTATTAAAGAAAGTTGGGCTCAAGCCAAGAAGGGTGGAACCGCGGAATAATAATTTCGTCCCTTTGTGCTTAGAGTCTTTTTGTTTTATTTAATAATGTGTAATTTTAAATACAAGTTCTATATACTTAATCAATATAGTGCTTAAATTATATATTTGGAGGGATAATTAATGGCAGTAGAAAAGACAATGGAAAAAATAGTAGCTCTATGTAAAAATAGAGGATTTGTATTCCCAGGATCAGATATCTATGGTGGGCTTGCAAATTCATGGGATTATGGTCCATTAGGAGTAGAATTTAAGAATAACGTAAAAAAAGCATGGTGGAAAAAGTTTGTTCAAGAAAGTCCTTATAATGTAGGATTGGATTCAGCGATTTTAATGAACAGAGAAGTTTGGATCGCATCTGGACACGTTGGAGGTTTCTCAGATCCATTAATGGATTGTAAAGAATGTAAAGCTAGATTTAGAGCAGATAAACTAGTTGAAGATCATATGACTGCAAATGGTGCAGAAGTAGCTACTGCAGATGGATGGTCAAATGAAGAATTAAAGGAATACATAGAAAAGAATAATATAGTATGTCCTAAGTGTGGAAAGATGAATTATACTGATATAAGAAAGTTTAATCTTATGTTTAAGACATTCCAAGGTGTTACTGAAGATGCTAAATCAGAAATATACTTAAGACCAGAAACAGCTCAAGGTATATTTGTAAACTTTAAGGCAGTTCAAAGAACTTCAAGAAAGAAAATACCATTTGGAATAGCTCAAATAGGTAAATCATTCAGAAATGAGATAACTCCAGGTAACTTTATTTTTAGAATTAGAGAATTCGAGCAAATGGAATTAGAGTTTTTCTGTAAACCAGGAACAGATTTAGAATGGCATAAGTATTGGAAAGATTACTGTTGGAATTTCCTACTTAACTTAAATGTTAAGCCAGAAAACTTAAGAATGAGAGATCATGGTGAAGAAGAATTATCATTCTATTCAAATGCAACATCTGATATAGAATACTTATTCCCATTTGGTTGGGGAGAACTTTGGGGAATAGCAGATAGAACTGACTATGACTTAACTAAACACCAAGAACATTCAGGTCAGGATTTAAATTACTTAGATCAAACAACTAATGAAAAATATATACCATATGTTATAGAACCATCATTAGGTGCGGATAGGGTTGCTTTAGCATTCTTAATTGAAGCATATGATGAAGAAGAATTAGAAGGTGGGGATGTTAGAACAGTAATGCACTTACATCCAGCTTTAGCACCATTTAAGGCTGCAATATTACCTCTTTCTAAGAAGTTATCTGCAAAAGCAACAGAAGTATATACTGAATTGAGCAAGAAGTTTAATCTTGATTTTGATGAAACAGGAAGTATTGGTAAGAGATATAGAAGACAAGATGAAATAGGAACTCCATACTGTATTACAATTGACTTTGATACATTAGAAGATGAATCAGTTACTATAAGAAATAGAGATACTATGGAACAAGAAAGAATTAAAATTAGTGAATTAGAATCTTATATTCAAAAAAGTTTAGAATTTTAAATACAAAATAAGGCTGTGAGTCGTGAATTCACAGCCTTTTTGTTGCGATAATGAGGTTTTATTTTTCATAAAGTAAAGTCAAGATAATGAGTGAAAAGAAAATTATAGAGAGTTCCATAAATAAAACTATAAAAAGCATTAATTATTCTATAAGATTATTATTGTTTAAAGATTTTTGTGTGTAGAAAGTATGCATAATAAAAAGATAGTTTACAAATGTGAATAAAAGTAAGGAATTATCTAATCTGCGGGTAATTGTAGATTTTTCTTTGGCATTTATTTTCAAAATAGGTTCAACATATACTAATTGAGAATAAATATATTTATATATTTATATATTTATATATTTATAGAAGAAGTGCGGCTGCGATGATATAATTAAATATAGATAGAAATGGCAATCTTAGATAAGCATATAATAGCGAAGGTGGAATAATATTATGAAAAAAAATTTTAAAGAATTTAAAGAGTTTATAAATGGGAAAAAAGTTGCAGTGGTAGGAATTGGTGTTAGTAATATACCGTTAATAAACTTTCTTATAAAATTAGGCGCAAAAGTGACTGCATTTGATAAGAAAACTAAAGAACAGCTTGGAGATGTTGCAGTAGATTTTGATAATAAAGGGGTAAAACTTGAACTAGGAGAAGGTTATTTAGATAAATTAACTGGATTTGAAGTTGTGTTTAAGACTCCGTCAATGAGAATAGATAGTGATGCTTTAGTTAAAGTAAAAGCTGAAGGAGCATATGTAACTTCAGAAATGGAAGAGTTTGTTAGATACACTAAAGGAAAAATATTTGCTGTTACAGGAAGTGATGGAAAGACAACAACTACTACTATAATATCTAAACTTTTAGAAGCAGAAGGATATAAAACTTGGGTTGGAGGAAATATAGGAACACCTTTATTTGCTCAAATAGAAGAAATAAGAGATGATGATAAAGTTGTATTAGAATTATCAAGTTTCCAACTTATGACTATGAAAGAACAAATAAATGTAGCTGTATGTACAAATTTAGCACCTAATCATTTGGATATGCATAAAGATATGCAAGAATATATAGATGCAAAGAAAAATGTATTCTTATATCAGGAAGCTGATGACGTGTTAATAATAAATAGAGAAAATGATATTACTTATGGATTTGAAAAAGAAGCTAAGGGAATAGTAAAAGAATTTAGTTCGAAGAGAGTTATAAAGGATGGAGCATACTATAAAGATGGAAGTTTGTATGTGAAAGGAATTGAAGTATGCAGAAAAGAAGATATTGTGATTAAAGGTATGCACAATGTAGAAAACTATTTAGCAGCATTTTTAGCAACTATAGATGATGTTTCTATTGAAAATATGAAAAAAGTTGCTGAATCTTTTGCTGGCGTTGAACATAGATGTGAACTTGTAAGAGAATTAGATGGGGTTAAATATTATAATGATTCTATAGCATCAAGTCCAACAAGAACATTAGCGGGACTTAAAGCATTTAATGAAAAAGTAATTCTTATAGCAGGTGGATATGATAAACATATACCATTTGAGCCATTAGCATATGAGGGATATCCATATATTAAAGAATTAATACTTGTTGGAGCTACAACTGATAAGATTAAAGCGGTATTTGATAAATTAGAAGCTGAAAAAGGAATTAAAGTTAATATCCACAAAGTAGACACATTTGAAGGAGCTGTAATGCTTGCTAAGAAGATAGCTAAAAAAGGTGACATAGTTACATTATCTCCAGCTTGTGCTGCATTTGATTTGTTCCCTAATTTTATGGTAAGAGGAAAGAGATTTAAAGAAATAGTAAATTCATTATAAAAAAATGTAAGGAACTGCATAGAAACAAGTTTGGTAATAGTTGATAAAAGGAGAGTTCATAAATTTGAATTCTCTTTTTTGTATATAATGTTAGTGAAAAAAACAATATTGAATAAATCTACTGGATATTGCATTGAAATTTTGAAATAGTATTTGCAAGTCATAATATTAGAATGGTATTAATAAATTAAATTTGGTTAATATAATAGAGGTATATTGTAAGATCTGTAATAACTGTACCGGGAGTGTCGAATGTTGAAAAAAAGAGTAATAAATAGAATGATTGCGTAAATTAATTGTATTTTCATCAAATGAATGACGAATGAATAATTGGATTTTAAAAACATGTTATTATAATATTCGTCGCGAGGGGGAAATACCGAGAGACAAAAAACAAATTAGCGAAGAAGTTCAAAATTTATAAAAAATAAATATTGACAAGAAACGCTAAGGATGTTATGATAAAAAAGCAGTCGAGAGACAGCGAAAGATCTTTGAAAATTGAACAGAATAAGATAAATACATTTAAGTAAACCAGCAATTCTTTATTTTGAGTAAGCTAAGATTAAACTTTTTATTGAGAGTTTGATC
>SVDC01000122.1 GCA_015058045.1 Cellulosilyticum sp. | reverse complement strand
ACAAAACCTAACTCTTCTCCCGCTACGGCAAAAATAAAATCTGTATGAGGTTCAGAAATATAATTTCCGTTTTTAACTGAGTCAAAAGCCTGATTTCCAAGACCTTTTCCTAATAGCTGGCCTGAACCGATAGCCATAATAGAATTCTGCTGCTGATAAGAACTTGAAGGATATTCATCAGGTTTTAACCATGCAAGAATTCTAAGCCCCTGGTATTCATCAAGAATCGTCTGGCCATCTCGAGTTACAAGAAAAAGTAATAATATTATTCCAGGTATAGTAACACCTAAAATGGCACCGACCAACTTATAACTAACTCCTGTTACAAATATCATAACACAAATAATCATCATTGTGACAATTGTGGTCGATAAATCTGGTTCTTTTTCAATCAAAATCAGTGGAAACATTGATAAAACTATTGTTATAGCCAATGTTTTAGGCTTATTAATATCTTCTTCATGCATCATAAAAAACCAAGAGAAGAATAAAATAAGCAAAATTTTAGCCAACTCAGAAGGCTGGAATCTAATACCAACATCAATCCAACGAGTTGCACCACCTGATTTTTCACCAAAAAGCAAAACAGATGCCAACAGGCCTAATACAAGGAAATAATAAACCCAATGGAAATGAAGCAAGAAATCATAATCTAATAGTGCCATACCAGTCATTACAAAGATTCCCAAAATCATTCCTAAAATCTGCTTTTGCTGATTAGCTTCATTGGCACTGCCAATAACAAAAATACCAATGATAGTCAGCGCTATAACAGCAATTATTAATTTTACATCAAGGTTTTTAAATCTATAATTGTGAAACATTAGTTTTTAATCCTTCTAAGTAATCCACTGCTAAGAGGCTCAGCAAGGAGCTCTCTATTCCAAACAGAAATGCCCATCGGCTCGATTTCTTTTTTATGAACTCTAAAAGACCATTTTTCCTGAATCCTGATAGCTCCATTAACAGTACCTATTTGAATATTGTCGCTATCCAAAAGACCAGTTGCAATATAACATCCAGTGTTGTCAGGATATCCTGCATAGGCTGCGCCTTCTAAGGAGCCTAAAACAATAATATTGCCCTTCGCCTGAACTGATGCCTTTGACTTTACATCTCCAAGTATAACAAGGCTTGAATCTGAAGTGATTGAATCATTCTTCATGACAGAGCCTCTAATAATTTTGGCATTTTCAAAAATCTCATCAGAATAGAATTTATCAATCTGTCCAAGCATCCTTGTATCTTTTAACTCATTATTTTCATGTATAAGGATGATTTTGATTTTAGAATTCAATTCGATGGCTTGAATAATCACCATCCCCTCTTCAGCAGTAAGCTCCCTGCCTTGAGTCTCCAAAATCATTTCAGTCTCACCAAAAAAGTCGGCAGACTGAGCAAATTTCTTACACACGGCTCTAACTAAATCTTCAAAAGGAATTGTTGCATCCAATTGAAGAGTTAAACCATATTTATTACTTTTTAAAATGACTGGGTCATTACTCATAATTTATTCTCCCTTTATTGTTAAAAAGTATTTTAATCTGTAAATTCATTTTCAGAATTTGAAACATTGCTAGCCTCACCACTAAGCAAATCTTCAGTTGCAGATACACCAAAGTAATAAGCCAAAATATCTTTTGAAACCTCGGCAGCATTATGTGATGTATAACCATAAGCGATACGAGTTGCTATTGAAATCTCTGGATCACTATATGGTGCAAATCCAATAAATAAAGCGTGGTTAGGACGAGATGCAACCTGCTGGGCAGTACCTGTCTTACCGGCAACCTCAACAGAGAAACCATTAAAGGATGAAAGGGATTCGCATACCATTCTCATACCATAGTGGATAGCATCCCATTCTGATGTATTAAGCACATCTATCTGGTTTCTAACGGATGGACTATAGCTTTCAATAACATTACCTTCAGAGTCTCTAACACTATCAAGAAGTGTAAGGTTATAAACAGTTCCCTCACTAGCAATAGCTGCAGCATATCTTGCTAATCCGATAGTTGTATAGTTGTTATCAGACTGACCGATAGCAGCCATGACAGGATACTCTGTGGCAATATGAGGTGAATTTTCCTCTATTTCAATTCCTGTAGTTTCATCTAATCCATATAAAGATGCATACTCAGTAATCTTATCAATACCAGTAGCGTCATCATAGGCACCATCACCACCGGCAAGTCTCCAACCAACTTCATAGAAGAAGTAGTTACAAGAATCTCTAATAGCTTCAGAAACATTGATGCTACCGTGGTTGCTTGGGTAAATCCAACACTTAGGATTATTTGATACCTTAGTATATTGTCCCAAATCGACAATTTCCGATGTTGTTGTAATAACATTTTCTGCCAAACCGGCTGTAGAGCTGACAATCTTGAAAGTAGAACCAGGGGCTGTTCTCTGCTGAGTAGCATAGTTGTACAAAGGATTAGCAGCACTATTTGTAAGGTATGAATAATAATCAGCATCTACTGAATTAGCAAGCTTATTATTATCATATCCTGGGTAAGTAACCATTGCTAAAACTTCGCCTGTATTAACATCAATAAGAACAGTTGATCCAGAGCAAGGATCGAGAGCAAGCTGACCTGGTGTAATTTCCAAAGACTTAATCTTTGAAAGCATAAATTCATATGCTGTAATTTGACCATCTGCAAGCTTGGTATAGTCTTCATCATCTTCCTTTGAAAGAACACCCTGCTCATATAAAATCAGGCAAAGCTGGCTTCCCGAAATATTATCATCCAGAAGAAGATACTTATAAACAAGCTTTTGGAATGATGTATCAGTTGAAAGGTAATCAATTATATAATCAACTAAATCCTCGTAAAGCTCCTCTGTATCTGCATATTTAGCTTCTGATTCGTACTTTGTAATATCTATCCAATTTTGTTCAATGGCATAGATAAGATATTTATTGACTGCCATCTCCTCTGATGTCCAGCTTGTTTGTACATCAGAAGATGTATCAATGGCACTGGCATCAAAAATACCAAGACTCTTAAGAGTTGTAACAATATAAGTAGAATATGCTTGATACTCAGATGGAAGTTGATTGTAAACAGTCTCATTAGAAGCCTTGAGCTGGCTCTTTAACGTAGCTAAAACTTCTTTTTCCTTTACCTCATAGGCGCTCAAGACATCCTTTTCAGTCTGTGAAGCATTAGGGTCGGAAAATGCGTTAATATCAATGATTCCGTTTTTAATCAAAGAATAATAAACATCATAGATAGGCACTACAACATCGCTTGAAGAGGTTGTGTTGTACTCTTTGATATTTTGAATCTTTGAATATAGGATTCCAGCAATCTCCTGTTCCAGAAGAATATAAGCTGCCTTTTGTAAATCCATATCAATAGAAAGATAAACATCATTTCCAGAAACAGCAGCCTGGTAATCTCCCTCCGCAATAGTATTTCCCACACTATCAACGTACAAGGTCTCAAAACCTTTTGTTCCGGAAAGGTAATCATTCATGTATTTTTCAATACCTGATTTACCAACGATATCCGTAGTTTCAACGGTGCTATCTGTGGCAGAAAGCTCCTTATATTCGGAAGTAGATATCTGACCCGTATAACCAATAATATGTGCGAAGTATTCGCTATCTACGTATCGACGAAGTGACTTTTGCTCTACATCAACACCAGTAAGCTCATTTATGTTTTCTTTGATGAAAGCAACTGACTCATCTGAAACATCCGATGCTATAACAGTTGAAATATATTTCTGATATGAGTTCTGGCCCATATTGTAACGAACAACCATAATCTCATAGCGAAGCTTTTTAGAATACTCATCAGATATATTGTAAACCTTTTCGCCTTCAAGATAGTCGATAATCTGATCAGCAGTGGCTGTAGCTTCATCAATACCTAGCTCGTCATTATATTCCAAATCATCAACGCTATTCTTTCCAAAAACATCAGCCCTAAAACGCTGTAAAGCAGAACCAGAACTTAAAAACTGAAATGATCCTGATGAATCTATATAGATTCCAAAGTCGTTATCAATTGTATCCCCATTGCTTTCAAGCTTAGAAATAATTTCTGCAATTTCAGTATTTAATGACTGGCTTCTCTCCTTTGTGGAGGAATATGTTCCAGTATCCTGAATAGTAACGGCATAAACTAGCTCATTATAAGCTAGTAAATTACCATTTCTATCGTATATATTTCCTCTTGTAGCAGCAATTGATTCAGTCTTTTCAAGTTTTAAATTGTAATTATCCTGATATTCACTACCATTTAATATTTGCAAATAAAA
>SVDC01000121.1 GCA_015058045.1 Cellulosilyticum sp. | reverse complement strand
TTGTTTTTATATAACAACAGCGCCCCCGCAATCATTAGTAGGATACCGCCGATTGTATAAACATAAACTCCGCTTCCGCCTGTTTCTGGAAGTGTGTAAGCCAGGTTATCAACAACATTAAATGTTGTCTTCACTGTATTTTCAGCAAATGCACATGTATACAGTTCTTCGCTGAATTCTCCTACTTCATCATCTGGATTAATTTTATCAGCAGAAACTTTCCATCCAGCAATCAAAGTACCATTCTTAGTAATCAAGACATCATAAACCTTATCTTTTGAATCAGACTGTGGATTAATCTCGATCATATAAACATCTTCACTCTTAGCATATCCAGATGGAGCACTTGTTTCTGTCAACCTATAAAGACCAACTCCCAAATTATTGAAAGCCATCAATCCTTCTTCTGCTGCAGTGCCATCTGTATTAGCAGCTCCAGATGTAAGAACATTATAGTCAGTCCACTTACTGTTAACCTCATTGTATTTTTCTAATTTATAAGTAGCATTGTTCAGCTTTGTACCTGTTTCCGTTGTAGCTCTCTTATATACATAAATCGAACCATTAACAACATTTACAATGTACTTACCTTCTTTGCTAACACTAAACACTTCATCTCCAACCGGCCCTTTAACCTCGCGGCCTGTGTCTGCGATAGTTCTGTCAGCAACAGATATCGGACTGTAACCAATTGTCAAAACATATTCTTCAACAGCTTTTCCAAGCTTATCAGCGGTATGTTCTGTAATTGCTATAACATTTCCATCTGAATCATATGCTTTCAATCCAAAGCTAAATGTTCCTAGCTTCTCTCCTCCAGCATTGTAATCTTTCGTAACAGCCTCGCCATTTTTAAGCTTGCTAACCTCATCATCGCTTAATGCTATTTGTGACAAAGCATCTTGAGGAATATTAGTATTTTCAACTAACCATTTGCTATATTCTGCTCCGTTAATTTTATCTCCTAGCCATAGAGTGATTTCATTTTCTCCTGGGTTGAAGTCTAGAAGCTTAACATTAACAGTAGGCTGTGGGAAATACTTTGTCTTAACTCCCGTGATTGAAACATTTGAACCAGGTCCATTAGTGACTACCTTGTTTCCACCAAAGAATGTTTCCTTAGCTTTAACATAAATGTAATCAGACCACTTATTATCTCCTGTTCCAATTAATGCATCCGACCAAACAACACTCTGCGATCCATCGTCTGCAACTACAAGTGTACCTTCTCCGTTAGCACCAACCTCGGCGCCATTACCAAGGAGATTTCCATTTGCATCACATACTTCAAATCTGCTATCTACATAGTCAGTAACTACGCCCTTACCTGTCTTTGGTCTACTTTCATTTCTTATTGACTGAGCAATTCCTGTAATAGACGATGCAACCTCGCTAACTGTTGATGCTGATATAATATGATCAGAATCTGTTGCCACCGTTGAAAGTGTTCCACCATCAGCTCCTGCTCCAACAGCATAAACAGTTGTTGGTATTTCTTTTATTGATTTAGCAATACCGGATACGTCATCTCCATCATTAGCACCATCAGTGAAGAATATTACATATTTACCATTATCCGTATCATCATTGGATAATATATTGTATGCATTATTCAAACCATCGTATGGATGTGTACCTTTGTAATAAACACCATAAGAACTAGCTATAGCCGTCTTAATAGTATTTTTACTATTGCCAACATTTGTTAATCCACACTTTGTATCACTGTTTCCTGAATTATTAAATGTAACAATAGAAACATTACTTCCATCTGACAATTCATTGACAAAACTTGATGCCGCTCTCTGGATTATTTCAGATCGATTAGTGTAGATTGTAGTTGGGCAACTTGTTTTATTTATCTTTGATACTTCACAATAATAATAGTAGTCATTATAAAATGTGTCTGTTGTATCCCAATAAGATGTAGATAATGAATTACCATTTTTATAGTAATCATATCCATTGTATCCGTATTTCCACTTATAAGTTGTCAAACTCCTCTTATACCAACTACCATCCTTATAAAATAGATAGTATCCAGAACTTGGTATCGAATAACAAATTGTTGTATCATTATTTGATACTTGTGCACCAGCTAATAATCTTGACTCAACAGAACTATCAATAATATAGCCATTTCCATATTCAGATGTAGAGCTTGTAAAATAAATTTTACTTTTATCAAGAGTACTCAATAATGAATACGCATCTGCCGAAGTTGACGCAGAAATAATAGGGACATCTGTATAAGTCATAGACCCCGAAGCATCAAGAACCATTACAACATCAGCATCTACTTCTGTCTCAACTGGTACCTCAACAATTTCTGTACCTTTATAATCAGCTTGTAAAGTAAGTTTGTATACTCGCTTGTCGTAATCTTGTACATCTGCCTTCTTGTCAACTTCAAGTACGTTTATTTCATCCTCTTTAAAGTTGTAGATGTACTTAATCTCTGTATTATAGTCTGTAACTTTCTCTTTGTTAGCATCCAGTGAATATTCAAGTGCTATAGAATTAGCAGCATATAATGCTGTTGTTAAGGAGCCGTCTTGTAACTTGCTTACATGAAGTCTCCATATAGCACCAGTTGAAACTACATAATCCGTTGCAGCCTCAATTTCTTTAACATAATAGTCTCGCTCGCTAGCATCGCTACCAACAGTTAATCCTGTAAATGTTACAGTTCCATCTGAATCTGAGATAGCTGTATACAAACCTGCATCCTTTGTACAATCAGAATCTGTAAACAGCTTAAACTTTGCACCAGCCACACCATTTTTAGAAGAATTAATCTTCATACCAGTGAATGTTGCAGTAGTAGTTTTGTTTGGAGTGAAATTGTAACTAATTCTACAATTAGAATTATTTCCACCTCTTTCAAAGTAAACCACGGTCATCTGGCGATCAGTTAAGCTGAAATCTCTTCTTCCCTCTTCAACAGAAGAATAGCCTAACAACGTATATAGGTTAGTTGTCTTTATCCCCTCATTTGCGTAAATATTTCCATCCGCAGAATGTATTAATGTACTATCACCTGAAGAATTGCCATTTCCGCCATTGTGTCCTTGTATGGTTATCTCACCAGTTGCAAAATTTATTTGTCCCTGTACTGCATTATGAATTCCACCTAAGTCAAGAACTAATGTGTTATTAATATAAACAAATACATCATCATCCCCTGAAAATCTAAAAATAGTATCATCAGATGTATTGTCATTTTCATCAACTTTGCCATTCGAATTTATATTGAAACTAATTGGCAGAACCATTCCAAAATGAGTTTGGCTCTTACCATATGGCCAAAAGCCATCATTAGCAGTTCTTGTTTTTATGGTATTAGACTCTGATTTATACTCATAACCTAATACATCGCTATCTATTGTCCAGTAACCGTCAGTATCTTTTTTAAATTCTACAGCAACATTGGTGTGATAACTATTTTTGACTATGTAGCTATAGCTAGTAGAGTTAGTACTGTAATCAGTAGGGAACAAAATTTCAGCCGAGCTATCACTCAACATGAAACCATCTTCAATGCTGTCACTAGCTAACCCTTGATATACTTGACCATAGTTACACTTGTTACTTCCAGTTCCATTACCCGAATTGAAACAAAATGTATTAGCAAATGTAGTATTATCACTATTAAATCTAGCTATAGTAGCGCCATTCACTAACATTGTTTCAGCGTTTTCTGCAAATGAAGAATGTTTAACAGTTAAAGCGACATGAAGATCTGTTGTTTTGTTCCCATTACTATCATCTTCATTCATCTCAATACTAACTGTATATGTTGAGTCGTCATTATCGATATCTTTTAAAGCGGATTTTTTCGAATTATCTTTATATACAGCTGAAACAACATAATTATCCGGTGCATAAAAGGTAACCTCCACAGCTTTTTTCGAAAAATTGTAGGCAAAATTATTATTGCTGTTTCCTAGCTTTTTTGCATACAAATTATTACTATTAGCATAATATACCCTTAAATGATAATTTTCCTTCAGTCCATATGTATACATATCAGACTCACTCGCATAACTTTGATTTGTTGTTGCTGCACCATATGCGTATGAGTCATATAATATTTTTGTTGTATCTGTCTCCGCAATAGCTATTTTTGAAAAGCTTTCAAGTTCAATTTCTATATCACCATCAGAATACTCAACATCAACGTTTTCCGCATTACCTTCGTCTGTGATATGAACAACTTCCTTGTCTTCGAGCTCATCTTCAGAACTAATCTTAATCTGCACACTATAACCATCAGCTGGTTCTATTTCGTTTCCATCTTTTGAAACAAAATGCATATCAAATGCTTTATATGTAACAAGTTCACCTGTTACAACGGAATCCTCCACCAATGATTCTTCAGATGAAGTCAACTCGCACTCAACAGCCTCATATTTAACAACTTCTTCAAATGCGCCTTCAGGAACTGTTGCTACAAATGTATAACCATCAAGTTCTATTGTAAATTCCCCAAACTTTTTATACTCTGTATCTTCCTCTTCTTCCTTCTCATATCCACAATGAACGCACTTGCCGTCCTCGCCGAACTCGCAGTCCTCTGTTTCTTCTTGAGCCACACCATCTTTGTCAACCCACTTCTTTACATGAGTACCATCATTGTTA
>SVDC01000026.1:8179-56055 GCA_015058045.1 Cellulosilyticum sp. | reverse complement strand
AACGACCCAGAAGGGACTCGAACCCTCGACCTCCGCCGTGACAGGGCGGCGTGCTAACCAACTGTACCACTGGGCCAAACAAAAAAACAGGGGCAGCAGGACTCGAACCCACGACATTCGGTTTTGGAGACCGACGTTCTACCAACTGAACTATGCCCCTATATTCTTTTATGCTTAATCCGCTTCAGTAAGCAAATTAAAACTCCCCGAGTAGGGTTCGAACCTACGACCCTCCGGTTAACAGCCGGATGCTCTGCCGCTGAGCTATCGAGGAATATTTTCCCTTTGAGGTGTTCCCCTCAAGTACTTGGTTAGTATAGCAAAGCAGGAAACATATGTCAACACTTTTATTTTACTTTTTATAAAAATAACTAGAGAATGCTTGTCTCCTTGTTTTTTCTCTGTTATATCCCCACTATACCCTTCTAATTTACTCTAAATTTCAACAGCTGATAATGCCTATCCCTGAAGCATAATTTCAGATACTCCAGCATGTTGATTAGCGATTAATACGCTAATAAAAAGAGCGATACATTTAATTTAAATGTATCGCTCTTTTTTGTTAGTAGCGGAAAAGGGATTTGAACCCATGACACCACGGGTATGAACCGTGTGCTCTAGCCAACTGAGCTATTCCGCCATATATAATAGCATGATTCCATACCAACAGGGGCAGCAGGACTCGAACCCACGACATTCGGTTTTGGAGACCGACGTTCTACCAACTGAACTATGCCCCTATATTCTTTTATGCTTAATCCGCTTCAGTAAGCAAATTAAAACTCCCCGAGTAGGGTTCGAACCTACGACCCTCCGGTTAACAGCCGGATGCTCTGCCGCTGAGCTATCGAGGAATATTTTCCCTTTGAGGTGTTCCCCTCAAGTACTTTGTTAGTATAGCATCCTACCCGACTCATGTCAACACTTTTTTACAACATTCTATGTTTTTTTTAGATCATATTTGCTAGACATTATGCTTGCTCTCAAATAAGTTCATTCTTCTCCACTGAATCGTTTTTTCGTCTTTTCACCAATAAACCAAAAGGACACTATCTACTAAGCTATAGACTGTGCCCTTCGTCATTCAACCTTATAATCAACAAAAAAAGCTCCTGCACTATAGATATAAATCTATAGCCCCTTATACATGTCCTACCTATTATAAGACTAATTGGCTTTTATTCGCTTCTAGCCATTCTTTGCTTTTTTGATAATTTGGAAGAATTTCCTCTAATTTTTCAACTTCACTTGTAGCATCTGTAGCGTTAATGCGACATAAACTACTTACTAATACATAGTCAATCACGTCACCTGGTAATATACCTAACTTCGCATTAGCAATGATTTCTTCAGTATTTGCTTTAAAAAGAACCTGTTGGTCATCTGTAAGCTGTATCGCATTAGGAATCACTTCAAACATACTTCCATATTCTTTAAAACGATCCTTAATCTTAGCTTTAACTTTCTGTTTGTACCATTCTACAATAGCACCTCTAATTTCGCTTACAGAATCTGTAGCTGTTTCAACTACAAACTTTCCTCTTACCATCTTCACTTTAATTTCTTCCGCTTCAGAATTTGGTACGACCTCAAGTTTATAATTTTTACCTGAATACATATATTGTTCTAGTAATCGTAATTCTTTCTTAGAACTTTCTTGTGTATTCATCTCCATGCCTTGTCCCACATTTTGCTTGCTATATATTTCGCTAATAATCCAAGGCGCATTGCCTTTTACCTTATCCATTACAGTAAAAACAGATGTTCCTAATGGTGCAATTACATTGACACGCCCTTCGTCTGTAATCTTAATAGAAATGGCTTTAGCTTTCTTGTAAGTTAAGTAATAAGTTACCTTAATCCCTTTATAATCAAAGCTCAGTTTCATTGTTTTACCCCTTTTTCTTGTTGTTTATAAAGTGTAAATGTTTTTCTTAGAACAACATTTTTATTATAACAAGTATTATTTGGTTTGTACACATTTTAATGCTAGATATAGCATACTTTATCCTATTTTTCCGAAAAAAACAACCTCTTGACTCTTTATATATTTTCACAATTTTTAGTTTATTATTTATCCACTCCTTTCAGTATGGTATAATAAGGATATAGATTTATCTACGGAAAGGAGTATACTATGCAAAGTGAATTAGATTCATTCCAAACCTTTATTAACGATATTCTTATTCGCAATAAAAGTATTTTAGATCAAACAACAAAACTCCAGGACGCTTGTACTCATCTTTGTCGTGATGTTTCAAAATCTGCCACCACCTGTGGTTGTATCTCTATTAACGCACACAAACAACCTTATCCTATTACTGAAGAACTTTCATTAGATGATTTAAAATCTCTTATGGAAACACATATCGATGGCAAACTATGCCCGAACTGTGAAGAACTCCTCGAAAAAGAAATGGGTAGAGTTTTATTTTATCTAGCTGCTATTGCAAATACCTTTGATCTTTCTTTGTCCAATATATTAGAACATGAAAAAAAACGTACAGATCTTTTAGGAAAATTCTCTCTACGTTAGCCTTATCATACCGTATACTTTTATACCACACTTTCTATCCCGTGTTATAATATAACTATATTCACCCATAAAATTTAACTTCATTTCACCTACAAGGAGGCTTTATGAACTTAAGACCACGCGCAGCTGCTATTATTTTAAATGAAGCAAATGAATTACTTGTCCTCAGGCAAAAAAATCCCACAACAGGTTTTGAATGGTGGACCTTACCAGGTGGTGGAATGGAACCAGAGGAAAGTGTTATTGATACCATTGTTCGTGAAGTTGCAGAAGAATGTAACGTTAAGTGTAGACCCCTTAAACTCATCTATCTAAGTGAATATGTGGATTACACTATTGACACACATCATTTAGGTATGTTTTTCTTAACCACTATAGACAATATTGAAGCTTTAAAAGTGGGCTCTGATCCAGAAGTAGAAGTTCAATACATTAAAGAATGTCGTTTTATCTCAGAGTCCGAACTTAAGACTTCACATATTCCTATCTTTCCTCCTGTTTTTAGAGAACAGTTCTGGGAAGATTTAAGAACAAATTTTCAAAATCACGAAGTTTACCAAAGAGGCCAAACGCATACCGAATAAGTATTTCATTTACTCATAAACTGAAATAACCTTCCATAGCAATAATAAAAAGGGTGTAAGCTAACAAGATAGCTTGCACCCTTTTTATTATTAAAATCCTCTATTTATAATTAAATTCCTAGTGGAAGTCCAAAAACAAAGAATCCAATTAAAAGAGCCGACCAGACTACTAAGAATGCCATTGAGTATGGGAACATAAGACCAACTAAATCCCCTACTGAGAATTTTGGCTTGTACTTTCTCATATACACTAGAATTAATCCAGCATATGACATAAGTGGTGTAATAATATTGGTTGATGAATCCGCTACACGATAAGCAGCTGCTACTAAATCCGGTGTCATTGTACTATTTACATTGTATAACATTGGAATAAAGATTGGCCCAAGAAGTAACCATTTTGATGTCATACCACCGACAAATAAGTTAATCACTGCTGTTGTAATGATAAATCCAATAAGAAGTAAGACTGGATACTCACCAAGCCCTAAACTTTGAAGCCCTTCTGCTCCTAAGAATGTTACATAAGTTCCTAATTGAGAGTAACTTAAAAGTGATAAGAAGTTATATGAGAAGAATGATAACACAATAATTGATCCCATAGAACCCATCGCTTTTGACATAGCTGATACTACATCTGATGAATTTTTAAATTTCCCAACTTTATATCCATAGAATAAACCTGGCATTAAGAACAAGAAAGTAATCACTAAAATAATATTATTTACTAATGGTGACACTGTTTCCATTTTGCCTGTTGTTTCATTTAATACTTCATATGGAGCAAGTGGCCCAAAGTAAAGTACCCCAATAATAATAATCCCAACAATTAAACCAAGACCAGCCCATTTAAGCGCTTTACTTTCTTCTGGTTTAATTGTAAACTCTTCTAAATTTAAATCCTCTGGAAGGATATAACTTTCATTTTCAAGCTTTGGTTTGATACATTTAATCGTAATAAGACCGCCTATAATTGTAAGCACAATTGTTGAAACTACAATAAAGATATAGTGCATTGTAGCTGGGTTAATAGCTTTACCTGCTGCTGTTACAAAAGGAATACCTTGCGCTGCTGCAAAAGCTTGTGCATTGGTTCCTAAGATAATATCTGAAGGTGTAGCTGGAATAAGATTCGCACTGAACCCAGCTGATACCCCAGCAAATGCTGCTGCCATACCAATTAATGGATTTTTCTTTAACCCTGCATATAATAAACCTGCTAATGGAATGAGGATAACATATCCTGCATCAGAAGCAATACTACTCATAATCCCAAGGAACACAAGTACAAATGGTAAATATTTATCCGATACTTTTAAACCTACTTTTTTAATCAGTGCAGAAAGTAATCCTGCCTCTTCAGATAATCCTACCCCTAACATTACAATAAGGATTACACCAAGTACCCCTCCACCATATGCTAACCAGTTTGTAAGAAGTGCATTATCTACAAGCCATCTCATATTCTCTGCTTCAAACATATTTTTAATTTGATAAGTAACTGTTCCACCATCTTTTCCAAGAGTTGTAAATTCTGTCCCCCCTAGGAAGAAACTAATAACCATTGTTGCCGCAAATAAAATAATAAAAATAATAGTTGGATCTGGTATTTTATGTCCAATTTTTTCAATAAGCGACTGTCTTTTTTCTTTTTTTGGCTTATCCGCTTTCATTTTCTCTCTCCTGTCTTATTTTTATGTCTGCATTATGTTAACTTTATGTATTCTTATTATAGCAACTTTTTTCCATTTTTGCAAGACCATGTTCGCCTGATTTTATCACCTTATTATTAACAAAATCTTAGCACCACACAAATCATTGATTTTACCAGGTTTTTCTATAATTTGATCACTTTTTAAGTGATGTTATTTTTCATTAATTTAATGAATTTAGAAGTTATTATATTATAAAGCTTCATTTTTACATTTTTTCCACCATTTGATTGAATATTCAATCTCAATATTTGCTTTTTTTTCCTTTTATCTTCTGCTATAATGTGTTTGTAGTTCGTACACGAATCTATTTTATTAGCCTTGTGCTAATCCATAAATATATCGGAGGATTTAGAAATGAGTATTCAAGTTGATGAATCAATTTGCATCGGATGTGCACTTTGCGTATCTATGTGCGATTCAGTATTTGCTATGAACGATGAAGGTATTTCAGAAGTAATCACGAATGAAGTATCTGATGATATGCTTGCTGACGCTGAAGAAGCAAGAGACTGCTGTCCAGTTGGCGCAATCGTAATCGAATAATACACTAAAAGTCCTAGTAGCACTATCTTGCTACTAGGACTTTTCTTATATTGCAATATAAATATTAATATCACATTCTTCAGGTGTACCACCAACATACTCTTCAAAGTCAGCTTTATAACTTCGCTCTAAATCCATCTGCCATAATTCTGCCCAAAACTTTACTACCGCTTCTTGCATATGCCCTTTTATTTTAAATTTAGCATACCTTCCTGAAGGAATGTGTTTAATGATACATTCTTTAGGTATTTCATGAGCATTTGTTACTTCTGCACATACTGTTATATCATAATACCCATCCATACCTTTTTCATAAGCATCATATAATCCAATAGTAGCTCCATTTTTCTTATCCTCAATTGCCAAATACGTTCCTTCTTCAAAAAATCTACGCCATAAATCTCCTATGACTACTGGCATATTCGGATCTAAATTTCGAGTTCTTGCCTTTAAACCTACCACTACTTTTTCTTCTAAAACAACTTCTTCATATTGCATCTTTACCTCTCCCTTCGTTATAGTCTTACTATACCAATAGGAATAGGACAGCAGTATGTCATATTTTAATCATTATTAAAATGGTAAATCCTTACGTTCTTCAAAAACACTCCAAATGACTTCACTTAAAGTATTCTTCTCTAAAACCTGTAAGTTCTTAAAATTAAGTTGGCGTTGCAAAGATCTTTTTGCAACATAAGCTTTTCTATAACCCATACGATCTGCTTCTTTTAATCTTGCTTCTAAAGTTGGGACACGTTGTAATTCTCCCGTTAAGCCTATATCTGCAATAAATACTGTATCACTTGGGATACCCTTTCCTCGTTCTGAGGAAACAACACACATAGCTACAGCTAAATTAACCGCTTGTTCTTTTAATTTAATACCTCCTGTACTTTTTACAACCACATTCTTATCAAACAACTGTACCTTCCCTCGTTGTTCCAATATAGAAATTAAAGTATTAAGTTGCTCTCTTCTTATATTTTCGCTAATCCTAGATGGATAAGGAGTATAAGAAGTACTCACCAAACTTTCAATTTCTACAATAATTGGTCTAGATCCTTCTCTAATAACAGTTAAAGCTGAGCCCGATACATTAGAACCAGCTTCTCTTTGGGTCATAAAATACTCTGAAGGATTTTCAATAGGGACCATTCCTCTTTCTGTCATGGCAAAGAACGCCGACTCTCCTGTAGAACCAAAACGATTCTTTGTTGCTGTGACCCCTCTTAATTCCTCACTACTTTCTCCTTCTATCATTAAAACCGCATCTACCAAGTGTTCTAAGGCCCTTACCCCTGCAATTTCATCATCCTTCGTCATTTGCCCAACAATAATGACTGCTCTTGGTTTACTTCCATTTTTAGCAATTTGTAAAAGTGCATTAGCACATTCCATTGTTTGTACTGGACTTCCTGGCCTAGAGCTATACTCCTCCATAATAAAGGTTTGAATACTATCCACAATAATTAAATCTGCATCTACCTCTTCGACTGCCGCTAATACATTATTTAAACTGACATCCGAATGAATCCATATATTTTGAGGAATCTCCTCCAATATACGCTCTGCTCTATTTTTAATCTGACTTTCACTTTCTTCTCCAGAAGCATAGAGCACATTTAGGCCTTGTTTCGCTACATCTTGTGCTACTTGAAGCAAAAGTGTAGATTTCCCTGCACCAGGTCTTGCAGTAATAATAGTCAGTGAGTCCTTAACAATACCACCACCCATGACACGATTAAATTCACCAATGCCTGTTATAATACGCTCGGATGAACTCCCTGTTACATCTACTAATCGCTTTGATATCACATTACTTTTTACAGCACGTGCATTGGTTTTCTTATTTTGTTCCACTACTTGTTCTTCAATAGTATTCCATTCTTTACAACCATCGCATCGTCCTTGCCACTTAGAATAAACTTGTCCACAACTGGTACATACATATATTTGTTTAGCCTTTGCCATTTTTTCTTCCTCTCTAAATCCTATCTCTTTTATTATATTACCAAGAAGAACCTATTCCATACAACAATGTTTTCTATTCTTTCTACTCTACTTATATATTAACCCCACCAAATAATCTTTCTATTTATTTGGGTCTAAAGGTGTTTTATCACCTTATCATCTTTTTTCTTAAATTTTTACATAAGAAAACACCTAAGGTTTCTCTCAGATCCCTAGGTGTTTCCTCTTGTTTTACGCTCTTATTCTTTTTAATTGTACTTCCTTACTTGTTTTTTCGCAATCTACTGAAAAACTAATCTTACCAGTTACCGTTGTTTTGATATTGCTAATGGTAAGATCATCCACTAATAATTTATATTCTGTTTCTGGTTCAAGTTCTAACGTAATTTGAGAACTTTCTTCTCCTTCTACACTAAAGCTTACACCGTTATCTGTAACTTTAAAATGATGAACAGCTGTTCCTGGTAATGACTCATATACAAGTGCGCCATCTCTTTTTAACTTAGTCACTTCATAGAAGGTTTTTGCTTTATATAATCTCCCTTCTACTTCAAAGTCTAGTACTTTAGTTTTTTCTTTTAACTCATAATTTCCAAAACTAAGTGCCCCATTTTCTTCAACACGTATTATCTCTTTAACAACAGCCATTGCTAAATCCTCCAATGTTTTACTCTTCTATATTTGTCTAAAAATATTATGAGTTTATTATACACGAAGCTTTGTGAAAAGTATATGAATATTTTACAATTCATTTTTGACTATTATTTTAAAACTTGTTTGTTAAACACGCACAACTCGCCTTCAACTTGTACCTGAACTTTATCGCCTTCTTTGATTGTACCTGCTAAAATTTCATCAGAAAGTTTATCTTCTATATAAGTCTGAATGGTTCTTCTAAGTGGTCTAGCCCCATAGGCTTCATTATACCCCTTCTTAGCTAAGAAGTCTAAACTTTCAGTTGTTAAAGTAATTTCAATGCCTACATTCTTACTAATACGTTCTACTAAACGCTTAATCATAATATTAGCTATCTCTCTAATTTGCTCACTTGTTAATGGATGGAATACAATCGTTTCATCTATACGATTTAAAAACTCTGGTCTAAATGTACGCTTTACTTCTTCCATCACATTTTTCTTCATATCTTCATAAGACTTATTAGCATCTGCTGAAGAAGCAAAACCAAGCTTCTTAGGTGCAATAATATTTTTTGCCCCAATATTAGAAGTCATAATGATAATAGTATTTTTGAAGTTAATTCTTCTACCTTTAGAATCTGTAATATGACCATCATCTAAAATTTGAAGCAAGATATTAAAAACATCACCATGTGCTTTTTCAATTTCATCAAAGAGTACAACACAATAAGGTTTACGACGTACACGTTCTGTTAGTTGACCACCTTCATCATAGCCTACGTATCCTGGAGGCGAACCTATCATCTTAGATACGGTGTGTTTCTCCATATACTCTGACATATCTACACGTACCATCGCATTTTCATCACCAAAGATCGCTTCTGCTAATGCTTTTGTAAGTTCTGTCTTACCTACCCCAGTAGGCCCTAAAAACATAAAGGAACCAATTGGTCTATTAGGATCTTTTAAACCTACTCTACCACGACGTACCGCCTTAGCAACTGCTGAAATGGCTTCATTTTGACCCACTACACGCTGATGTAAGATTTCTTCCATTTTTCTTAAACGTTCTGTTTCTTCCTCTGCTAAACGCCTTACTGGGATTCCAGTCCAGCTACTTACAATATCTGCAATTTCTTCTTCGCCAACCACCTGATCAGATTTTGTATGTTTTGCATCCCATTCCATTTTAGCATCTGCAATTTTTTCTTTTACTTCATTTTCTTTTTGCTTAATTTGGCTAGCTTTTTCATATTCCTCATTAATGATCGCTTCTTCTTTTTCTTGACCAAGCTTAAGTAGTTCATCTTCTAAATCTTGAATATTTGCAGGAGAAGTAAAGGCACGTAATCTTACCTTTGATGCTGCTTCATCTAATAAATCAATAGCTTTATCAGGTAAGTATCGATCCGAAATATAGCGAGTGGATAATTTAACTGAAGCTATGATAGCATCTTCTGTAATTTGTACTTGATGATGCATTTCGTATTTATCCTTAATACCTCTTAAAATTTCTATAGCTTCTTCTTCAGATGGCTCTTCAACCTGAACTGGTTGAAAACGACGCTCTAATGCCGCATCTTTTTCAATATGCTTGCGATACTCATCTAAAGTTGTTGCTCCAACTAACTGAATTTCTCCTCTAGCAAGAGAAGGTTTTAAAATATTAGAAGCATCCATAGCCCCTTCAGCCGCACCTGCGCCAATAATGGTATGAAGTTCATCAATAAATAAAATCACATCTCCTGCTAAGCGTACTTCTTCAATCACTTTATTGATACGTTCCTCAAATTCACCCCTATATTTTGTACCTGAAATCATAGACGATAAGTCTAAAGAAACCACACGCTTCCCTTTTAGTAAATCTGGAATAGCCTCCATAGCAATTTTTTGAGCTAACCCCTCAACAACTGCTGTTTTTCCTACTCCTGGCTCTCCCACTAAACAAGGATTATTCTTTGTACGACGAGATAGAATTTGAATAACACGTTCAATTTCTTTTTCACGTCCAACAATAGGATCATATTTTCCTTCTCTTGCAAGCTGTGTCAAATCTCTACTATATTTATCTAAAGTTGGTGTAGTAGATTTTCCTACTCTACCCTCTTGCTTAACCTTGCTAAATCCTGCATCCACCTTTTGACTATTGCCTGTAAGCATCTCCATTAGTGCAGCTAATAATTTATTCGTATTTACACCAAGACTTTCTAGAAGCTTAACTGCAATACAATTTTTTTCTTTTAAAATCGCAATTAATAGGAACTCCGTCCCAATGCTATCACTACCAATTTGTCTTGCCAATTGCCCACTCATTTCAAAAATTCGCTTAACACGAGGTGTAAAATCTTTTGCAAGCGCTAAAACACTTCCCCCCATGCCAATAATATCTTTTATTTTTTCTAACAGATCTTCTTCGGTAATACCACAACTTTCAAGCGCACTTTGTGCAACCGAATTAGGTGTATGAATGAGGCCTACAAGAAGATGTTCCGTCCCCAAATAGCCGTGTCTAAACTCGGTCATTATTTGCTCTGCATGTTCTATTGCTATTTGAGCTTGCGGTGTAAATTTAATTTCCATGTCATTTCAACTCCTTCATCTTAGGTGCTCATGTTGTAAAACCAAGCTAGATTTTACTCGAACTTGTTGCCACATTTAATACAGTATGCAGCATGTTCATGGTTTCCTGCATTACATACAGGACATACTTTTAAGATTTCAATCCCATCATCTTCAGATAAGTCATCTACTTTTGTTGATTTCTCATCCTCTTCCCATGCTGTTTTTACCTTCCTTTTGTAGTTATCAAAACTACTCTTTTGAATATTAACAATTTCTTCAAGCCTTGCTTCTAAATTTTGAATCTCAGCTTTTAAATTAGTAATCTTAGAATAAAGAATATTACGTTCTACATTATCTTCATTTTCAATATATGCTTTATATTGTACCTCACCAAGCGCTTCGTAAAGTTTCTTTAATTCATTTCTTTTATTTAATAAATCTGTTCTGCATGTTACTTGATCTACTGATTTTTGTGTTTGTTGTGTAGCTTCCTTAATGGTACTTTTTAAACTTTCCCCTAACTTAGTAAAAACATCTGACATATCCTTCAAACCTCCCATTGATTATTTATTTTAGACTTTGTCTTTAAATATGAATTATGTTTTATTTTAGCTTATAAGAAGTATATTAAAATCAAAGCAGAAATACAACTAATCTATACTGTAATCTTTAAAAGTTCGTTTATCTACCCTTTTAGTATACGCGCCTTACATATAAATATCATGAAGCTTAAAGAAAAAAGGGCTATTTATTTAATTCTTTCCTCTTCATTAATCTTTAATACACATCACTCAATCAACCTTTATTAGCATAAATAAGTGATATCAAAGTAATTCTAGTTAAATTTTAACATGTGCTCAAAAAATTGTGAACTCCCTTCTATATCAACAAAACACAAAAGGGAGACTTATAAAAGTCTCCCATATACATGTACTATGTATTTAGTGCAAAACTGATTTTTATCCCTTTGTCTACTTGTGCCATTAGGCTATCATCTAAATGACAGATTTTCTCCTTTAGTCTTCTTTTATCGATTGTTCTAATTTGCTCCAGGAGAATAACAGAATTTTTAACAAGCTCATATTCTGCTGCATCAATCTCTACGTGTGTAGGTAGCTTTGCTTTATTAATCTTAGAAGTGATTGCCGCACAGATGACTGTAGGGCTAAATTTGTTACCAACATCGTTTTGAACTACTAGTACTGGGCGAATTCCGCCTTGTTCTGAACCTATAACTGGACTTAAGTCCGCATAAAAAATATCTCCACGTTTTACTTGCACATTACTCACACTCCGCTATGCGATCATAATAAGACTGTGCCTCACTTTCCACCTCAAAATAGAGTGTTGAAAGGGCCAGATTAATCGCTGCCATTTCCTTATAGCCTTTCTTCATATTATTAAAATTCTCATCGACTTTAGGGACTTTTTTGATTTTATCTTTAGTTACTTCAAAATCACTTCTTGATTTCGCCATAAAGCAAATCACCCCTACCCAACATCGTGATCTACTCCTAACAAGCTAATGTTATTTTTGCCTGATCTTTATTTTTTTATACGATGTTTTTATTTTTTTTAGGTTTTCTATTAAGGACTTTCGGAGTTAAAACATTTATCTTGTTTTTACATAAACACGTGGAACTCTCTTTCCAATCATGCAGATAATCTCATAATTAATTGTTCCTAAAATAGAAGCTATTTCTTCAACCGGAATCTCATTTTCACCTTGTTTTCCAAATAAAACAACTTCATCTTCTACGGAAACATCTTCAATATGTGTGACATCTACCATAAATTGATCCATACATATATTCCCAATAATCGGCGCATATTGACCTCTAATTAATACTCTACCTTCATTACCAAGTCTTCTTGAATAACCGTCGGCATAACCTACTGGAATAGTTGCAACTTTTGTTTTGTGATGGGTATAATGTGTTCTACCATATCCAACATAATGACCCTCTGGCAATTCCTTAATGTGAACCACTTGAGTTTTTAATGTCATTGCTGGCATCAAATCGAGTACTTTTCCTTGTAAATATCCTGAAGGATAATAACCATAGAGAATAATACCTGGTCTGACTACATTTAGATTAGCATAAGAATGACACATAATAGCAGCACTATTGGCTGCATGAATAATAGGAAGTTCAATACCTACTTCTCTCAATTCATTTAAAAATCCTTCAAAAATATGCCATTGTTTATGCGTATAAGCTTCATCTTCTTCATCTGCTGTAGAAAAATGTGTAAACATCCCCTCCATATTTAAATGTGGAAGTGATGCAATCATCTTAACTTCTTCTATACTTTGAGGAGAAGATAAAAATCCTATACGTCCCATTCCTGTATCTACCTTAATATGAATATTAACGGTCTTTCCAAGTCTTCCTGCTTCATCAGATAGAGTCTTTGCCATATCATATGAAAATACAGTTTGAGTCAAGTTATTTTCAATAAGTGTCCTAATATCAGCTCTAGGTGTATAACCTAACACTAAAATAGGTGAACGTACTCCATTTTCACGAAGTTCTTCTCCTTCTTTGGCAATTGCCACTGCAAAACGGTTAACGCCTTCTTCTTGCAATAACTTAGAAATCTCTACCGCTCCATGGCCATAAGCATCTGCCTTGACAATCGCCATGATCTCAACTTCATGAGGCACATGTCCTCTAATTTGTTTATAATTATGTTTAATTGCATCTAAATTAACTTCTGCGACTACACGTGGTCTAAGAGCCTCCATTTTAACCTCCCTGAGAAGAAGTTTTTCTTCCCATTCGTCCTAAAAATTGTATTTAAAATCGTTGTATATAACTTCAATCGTTATATTCCCTTCATCATCGTATAGAACCATTTGCACAGGCGTTAGGTTTTTCTCCTCCAACCATATCTTTTCTTTTGATAAATACTTGAAATCTCCTTCAATAGACATTTCATATGTAATCATCTTTTTACCATCTAACTGGGTTTCCTGTTTTTTTATATTTTCATTAGTCATATATCTCTTTGCAAAACTTGTCAGTAGTATTTCATTTTGTGCTTTACTCATTTGTTGTTCTACCGTCCGATTGATACTTGGATAATACTCCAAAACCCTCTGCCCATCACATGTCATTTTTACGTCTTTCAAATGCTCTGGACCTAGAACAGTCATTTCATACGTACCATCTGTTTTTGCTATTTGTTTCATTTTTATTGTATTAGGCTGTTTATCCTTTAAAAAAGTAACTGTTACATTTGCTTCATACTGATTAAGATCTTTAAAAAAATCAGCGGATGTACTATTTGCTTTTCCTTTTAAATTACAGCCATAAAAAACGAGTGTCATAACTAGCAAAAAACTCACCAAAACAAGCTTTTTTATTTGCATTCTAAATCCCCCTACTTAATGAGTATGGGAAGTAGGTCATTTCTCCCAATGATTCCTACCAGCTTATTCTCCTTATCAATAACTGGAATTCGGTTTATGTGTCTATTCATCATTAATGAAACGATTTCTTCTATAGTAGCTTCTAAATGCACAGCATATACGGGTGTAGACATCACATCTGCTGCCGTTAACGTCTCAATTTTCTTCTTATTGACACTTCTAAGCAGTTTCCCATCTATAAAAAATATACTCGCCATAAACTCCATATATGACGAAATATTTAATCCCTTCTCTTTGGTTACTAAATCTTTCTCTGTTACCATACCAACCAAATGGTTCTCTTTATCAAGAACAGGTACACCACTTACATGATTTTGCATTAAAACACTAATGATTTCTTCCAATTTATCTTCTTTTTTGATAAAAATAACATTCTTTATCATGACATCTTTGGCACGCATATACTTCCCCCCTTATATGCTTTAACTAAGTCAATTCCAAAAAAGTATTACTCAAAAAGTGAATCACATCACTTGCCAAAAAACTATACTCTGACATAGAATCTCTTGCTAAATCTGCTGCTCTTGTTTGTAAATAAACACCCAACTTTGCTGCATCAATAGCTGACATTCGCTGTGCTAAGAGCCCTGTAATAATACCGGTTAATGTATCACCACTACCACCTTTTGCTAATCCTGAATTGCCGTATCTATTAATATATATGACTCCAGTTGTATCAGCTATCACCGTTTTTTCTAATTTTAATACAGTTATTGTATTAAACTTTTTTGCAAAGTCTACTGCATATTTAAGAGGGTCTTTTAATATATCTTCTATATTTACACCTACTAATCTAGCCATCTCTCCTGGATGTGGTGTTATAATAGTCGGTGCTTTACGTACCTTAAGAAGTTCTAATACTTCTGACAAATAATAAAGTGCATCTGCATCTATGATGCACGGCTTATCACTTTCAATGACTTCTATTAATAAAGATAAAATTTCTTTATTCCTTCCAATACCTGGGCCTATCGTAACTATATGATAATTGGATAAGATTGTTTTTAATTGCTTTGCTGCATTCTTACTAAAATAGCCATTATTGTCCTCAAGACCAATTGCCATTGCTTCTGTAAGCTTTTGCTGCATTATTTCAATTATACATCTTGGTACAACTGTTGTAACAGTACCACACCCAACTTTATATGCGGCCATACTGGTTAAGGTTATCGCCCCTGCCATTCCTAGTGAACCACCAATTGTTAAAACCTTTCCAAAGCTTCCCTTATTACTTCTTATTGGTCTTAGAGGAAGTAACTTTCTCATTTCTTCTTTTTCAATAGAGAAAAAGTTTACTTCGGTACTCTCAATAAGCTTTTCAGGTATTCCAATTTTTTCCACCCTCACTTCTCCAGTATACAGGATAGCGGGATATAAATACAATCCTAATTTAGGTCTTACAAAAGTAATTGTGACATTAGCCTGAACACACACACCTTGTATTTGCCCCGTAAGTCCATCTATTCCTGATGGAATATCAATACTAATTACTTTTCCAGGACTTTCATTAATCCACTCTATAATCTCCTTATAAACTCCTTTGATGGGCCTTGTAAGTCCCGTTCCAAATAAGGCATCTACAATCACATCTGCATCATGAATTTGTCTTAGAACTTCTTCTTTATTATCTTCCACCATCTGTATTATGTCTATGCCCATATTTTGGCAAACTATATAATACACTTGTCCATCTTGTGTTAAAGAATCTGAAACACCGGTCATAATAACCTTTACTTTACATCTTGTCCAAATAACAAGCTGTCTAGCTAACGCTAAACCATCTCCTCCATTATTGCCAGGACCACATACAATAATGACTTTATTTCCATCATACTCATCTTTTATATAAGAAAAAATCTGATAAGCAGCATGCTCCATAAGTAGCATGCTAGGTATCAGATACTCTTTTATGGCTCTTTTATCTATTTCTTGCATTTGAGCTGGTGTTAATAATTCCACTTATTTCGCCTCCCTCGGCAATTGCAAATGCTGTAGCATAAGTTTGACAGTGAGAAATACTCATATGCACCTTGGAAATACCCATTTTTTCAGCAAGTTCTTTAGCCGGACCATACAGATATACTTCTGGCTTTCCTAAATTATTAGGAATAACTTCAATATCTCTCATACCAAAACTTTTAAACCCTGTTCCTAGGGCCTTACTCACAGCTTCCTTAGCCGCAAATAAGCCTGCTAGTGTTTCTACTTTTTTATGCTTCTTGGTATAATAGGCTTTCTCTTCATCTGTATAAACTTTGTCAAAAAAGCTTTTCGTTTTACCTATTGCATTTTCAATTCTATGAATCTCAATAATATCCGTGCCAATACCTATAATCATTTTTAATTTTTATCTCCTAGTGCTTTATCTAATATCTCAATTTGCTCTCTACCAACAATACTATGAAGATAATTGTAAATTTCCTTTAAAAAAGCATCACCTTCTTTTTTCTGATTGGTTTTTCTAAGCATTTCTTCTCTTAGAATAGCAATTTCTGTTTCGAGTCTCTCATTTTGTTCCTTGTAGTTTTCAATATAGCTATACCCTACTGCGATCATTTCAGATATGATTTCCTTATTCTTCTCATCAATCTCTTGTTCAACTTCCTCTAAACGTCTTTCAATTTCATCTAACTTCTGATTAGCACCTAATGTTGTTTGATGTAATCTATCTAGTTCTTCTAAAGCTTCAGAATCATTTTCTTCTTGTGCTTTATTACTCACCACTAGAATATCTTTTAAAAAGTTTTGCTTAATAGCCGTATATTCTTTATAATCTGTATTTAATCTTCCCTGTTCCTTTAAAAGTTCCTGTAATTGTTTCTCTGCTACATCGATCTTCTTGCTTTTAATGTGTTCTTTTACTGTATGCCATAGTGGATCTAATAAAACAATAGGAAGTTTCTTTGTTCTTATAATACTTGCTACATAATCTTTCTTTAAATCAATATTTGTATTTTTTACTTTAACTCCTGTAACCTCTTCATTGTTGATAATGACTTTGCGCACTTTATTTTTAAAACCAAACATTATCTCACCCCCTATATACATTTTTCCTCTATTTATTTCGTCTCTTCTATAAGTTCAGATTATATCCTATATTTTATCATCCCTATTTTATATTATGAATAAAACTAAGCATAGTATCTAAAATTCTATTCTTTTTGCTTAAAAAGTAAGAAGTCCATTTACCTTAAATCATTTGATTTAGATAAATGAACTCCTTTCTTTTTGTATTAATGACGTTCTTTTTCTTCTTCTATTTTTGCTTCACTAATCATATACGCCAGCGTCATTAATGAATGTGAAAGATGAACATTTTCCACTTGGACATTTTCTGGTAAGAATAAATCAACTGGTGAAAAGTTCCAAAGTCCTTTTATTCCCCACTGTGCTAGTTTCTCTGCTGTTTCTTTAACACGTGTTTTTGGCATAGTCAGAATAGCAATTTCTACACCATTCTCTTTAACAAATTGCTCCATACGGTCAACATCCATGACTTCCACACCATGAATACTCATACCAATTAATTTTGGGTTTACATCAAATAATCCTACTAATTTAAAGCCTCTTCTACTAAAAGAATTAGAATTTGCAATAGCTTGTCCTAAATTACCTACACCAACAATAATCATTTTGTAGTTCTGATGTAATCCCAGAATCTTCCCAATCTCTTCATATAAGTACTCTACATTATATCCATATCCTTGTTGTCCAAATCCACCAAAGTTGTTAAGATCTTGACGGATTTGTGATGCTGTGACATTCATTTTCTCACTTAATTCACGAGATGAAATCTTGTTAACACCTTTTTGCAATAGTTCACCCAGATATCTATAATAACGTGGTAATCGTCTAACGACTGCCATGGATATCTTTCTTTCTTCTGCCACGTTCTCATCTCCTTTTACCATAAGATATATTAATTTTAGTATAGCATTTTAGTTTTTTTTTTGTCAATGTCGTATCTTGTCTCTTCCTTTTAATTTAAATATTTTTTTGATACAATAGAGGTAATGCTTTAAGGAGGATATTTATGATTATTTCATGTAGCAATATACAGAAAACATTTATTGATAAAGAAGTACTAAAAAATATTTCTTTTCATATTGAGGAACATGAAAAGGTTGCTTTAATAGGTAATAACGGTGCGGGTAAAACAACTCTACTTAAAATCTTAACCAAAGAACTTGACCCAGATCAGGGAATCGTTACTTGTAGTAAAGATTGTCAAATTGGTTATCTTAAACAACATATGGATTTATCATCTGAGCGTACAGTTTATGAAGAGCTCTTAAGTGTCTTTGATGAAGTCATTTCTTTAGAAGAAAAACTTCATGAGATGGAGAATGAAATTGCCAAAACTTCATCCATGGACCTAATCAATAACTATGATAAACTACGTATCGAATTTGAATCAAAAAAAGGTTATGAGTATAAGAGTCTTGTAAAAGGTGTTCTTAAAGGATTAGGCTTTGAAGAAAGTGTCTATGACAAACCAATTTCTATTCTTTCTGGAGGACAAAAAAACCGTGTTGCACTTGGTAAACTCCTCTTACAAGAACCTACCCTACTTCTTCTAGATGAGCCTACTAACCACTTAGATATTGAAGCAATTGAATGGTTGGAAGGTTTTCTTAGAAATTACAAAGGTGCTGTTCTTATTATTTCCCATGACCGCTATTTCTTAGATAAAATTGTTACCAAAGTTATTCACTTAGAATTTGGACGTAGTTTTGTTTATGGTGGAAACTATAGTGATTATATGCTCAAAAGTGAGAAAGAATACGAAGTAGCACTAAAACACTTTGAAAAGCAACAAAAAGAAATTGCACATCAACAAGCTGTTATTTCTAAGCTTAAACAATTCAATAGAGAGAAATCTATTAAGCGTGCAAGAAGCCGTGAAAAGGCACTTGATAAAATCGAAGTCATGGATATGCCAATGATCGATAATAAACCAATGCAACTTACTCTTACCCCTCGTATTGTAAGTGGCAATGATGTACTCTTTACAGATCATCTTTCTAAATCCTTTGATGATGCCATACTTTTTGAAAACATGTGTATGTCTATAAAAAAAGGAGATAAGGTTGCTTTAGTTGGACCTAATGGTGTCGGTAAGACAACCGTATTTCGTATGCTTCTTGGTAAAATGCAGCCAACTACTGGCTCTTTTAAATTGGGTAGCAATGTTATGATTGGTTACTACGATCAAGAACATTCTACATTAGATACGAGTAATACCATTATGGAAGAAATTCAATCTGCTTTTCCAGAACTTAAAAACGGAGAAATTCGTAATGTACTTGCTGCCTTTCTTTTTACTGGAGAAGATGTCTTTAAACCTATTAGCTCTTTAAGTGGTGGTGAACGTGGCCGCGTGGCTCTTGCTAAGATTATGCTTTCTAATGCCAACTTCCTTATCCTAGATGAACCGACAAATCACTTAGATATTCTTTCTAAAGAAATTCTAGAAAGTGCTATTTTAAATTATGAAGGTACTGTTCTGTATGTATCTCATGACCGTTACTTCATTAATCAAACAGCTAGTAAGATTATTGAAATGTCTCATATGGGTACTAAAGAATACCTAGGTGACTATGATTACTATGTAGAAAAGAAAAAAGAATTAGAAATAACTAAAACTGAAAGCACTTCTAAATCACTTTCTCCAATGACCTCTATTGAATCAGCACCTACACCGCTAGAAGCTGCATCTTCAGCTAAATTAGACCGTCAAAAACAAAAAGAAGAACAAACTAGAATAAGACGTATTCAAAATCAACTCTCTAAAGTTGAAGAAGCCATTAGTGAAGCTGAAGAACGCGTTGCTTATATTGATGACCAACTTTGTCTTGAAGAAATCTATAGCGACTTTGAAAGAAGTAAAGACTTCTTACAAGAAAAAGAAGATTTAACTGTAAAGATTTCAAGTCTTTACGAAGAATGGGAATCTCTTAGTGAACAATTATAGTTCATAAATGGAATATATAAAACAAAAGAGCACTTTCTCATGAGAAAGTGCTCTTTTGTTTTATATATTTGTTAAATAGGGTCTATATTTTACAAATCTAATTTAATGATACTAGTTTACTTCTTAATAACAATCTTTACCTAAGAATTTTGCATTGCCTGCTAATTCATCTTCAATACGAAGTAATTGGTTGTATTTAGCTACACGCTCGCTACGGCTTGGTGCACCTGTCTTAATTTGGCCTGCATTTAATGCAACTGCTAAATCAGCAATTGTTGTATCTTCTGTTTCACCTGAACGGTGAGAGATAACTGCACGGTAACCTGCTTTATGTGCCATATTAATAGCTGCTAAAGTTTCTGTTAATGTACCAATCTGATTTAATTTAATTAAGATACAGTTACCGCATCCTAATTCAATACCTTTTGCAAGTCTTGTTGTATTTGTTACGAATAAATCATCTCCAACAAGTTGTACTTTGTCCCCAAGTACTTCAGTAAGTTTTTTCCAACCATCCCAATCTTCTTCGTCAAGGGCATCCTCAATTGAAGCGATTGGATATTTCTCACATAAATCGCTCCAGAAAGCAATTAATTCATCTACTGTATAGTGTTTTTGTGATTTTGGAAGTAAGTAACCATTCTCATCTTTCCACTCACTAGATGCGGCATCAATTGCAATAGCAAAATCTTCACCCGCCTTATATCCAGCTGCCTCAACAGCTTCTAAAATAAGTTCGATTGCCTCTACATCTGTTCCTAAGTTTGGTGCAAATCCACCCTCATCACCTACTGCTGTAGATAATCCTTTGCCTTTTAAGATTTTTGCTAAGTGGTGGAATACCTCTGTACACCAACGAAGTGCTTCTCTAAAGTTTTGGGCACCAATTGGCATAATCATAAATTCTTGAATATCAATGTTGTTCGCAGCATGTGCTCCACCATTTAAAATATTCATCATTGGAACTGGTAATGTATTCGCATTAATACCACCCATAAAACGATAAAGTGGTAAACCTAATGCAGTTGCTCCTGCATTGGCTGCTGCAAGAGATACAGCTAAAATTGCATTTGCACCTAATTTACTTTTATCTTTAGTTCCATCTAATTCAATCATTTTCGCATCGATTGCTGCAATATTAGTTGCATCCATACCAATTAAGTTTTGGCAAATGATTGTATTAACATTTTCTACAGCTTTTTGTGTTCCTTTACCTAAGTATCTATTTGCATCTTGATCACGAAGTTCTAATGCTTCATAAATACCAGTAGACGCACCACTAGGCGCTGCTCCTCTTCCTACTACCCCATTGGTTAAAGTAACTACCGCTTCAACTGTTGGGTTTCCTCTTGAATCAAGAATTTCTCTACCTATTACAGATTCAATTATATACTTTGACATATCTATTCCCCTCTTCTTTAATTTATATATAGTATATTTTGCATGTTGTCTAAATATAGTGGAATCAGGTAAATTCTAAAAAATTCACCTGACCACATGAAGTAGTTTGATGATTACCCATCTCTTGTATTGTTAAATTGTTAAATCTTATTTATATATTATCAGATCTCTAATTGTCTGTCAATAATTTTGATAACCATTTTCATTGTATTTTTATAAATATTTTTATTCTAGTCGCTTTTATAGGCTAGTGCATACTATCTTTTTTACAAGGAAAACTAAGTTTATCTTTTATTTAGAAAGGATTTCGATTATGTTTATCCCTAAACGTGTTATTTTTGAAAAAGGTGCCTTGGATTATCCTTTAGGGCAAGAGCTATATACACGATTTACTCAAGATCCTAAAGTTGAGATTTTTGAAGCTGCAACTAATCGTGTAAAAACACATATACCGGGTGATGATTTATCCCAAATGTATCGCCATGGAAAGCAAACGCTTGTCGTTGGTATTAAAAAAAGTTTAAAATTTCAATCTTGTAAACCTTCTGCTCACTATCAACTTCCACTTGTTAGTGGCTGTATGGGGCAATGCGAATATTGTTATCTCAATACTCAGCTTGGTGATAAGCCTTTTGTTAGAGTGCATGTTAATGTGGATGAAATTTTGGCACAAGCTGAAAAATATGCTCAGGAACGATTGCCTCATAAAACCATCTTCGAAGGCGCGGCAACTTCCGACTCACTAGCTGTTGAACCACTTACTCACTCACTTGCCAAATGTATTACTTACTTTGGTGAACGGGACTATACACGTTTTCGTTTTGTGAGTAAATATAATGATGTAGATGGCTTACTTGATTTAAAGCATAATGGGCATACAGAAATTCGTTTTTCTCTTAATACACCTTATATCATTAATACTTATGAACATGCCACTGCCTCTAGCAAACTTCGTATTGAAGCTAGCAGTAAAGTTTCTCGTAGCGGCTATCCAGTAGGGTTTATTATTGCCCCTGTCTTTATGTATCCTAATTGGAAAGAAGAGTATCATGATTTACTTGTAAACCTTAAGCATGAACTTCCTGAAAAACCACCTCATCCCATTATTTTTGAAGTTATTTCTCATCGCTACACTTTACGAGCTAAAAATCGGATTACTCAAATCTTTCCCGAAACCTCTCTTCCTATGACCGAGGAGGAACGAAGCTTTAAATATGGGCAATTTGGATACGGAAAATATGTTTACCCTAAAGAACAGCTCGCCGATATGAAAGCTTTTTTTACCAAAGAATTAGATGACCTTTTCCCTTATAAGGACGTAAAATATATTATTTAACACCTCTTACTATGCATTGCAATCTTACCTCTGTTTTTGCTAAAATAGATTATTCTATTTGCTTTAACAGGGGGATTTTTTATGTCACTTAATGACTGTATCATGTTTATTATGGGAATCGGTGTACTACTAGGTGGTATAGACCGTATCCTTAACAATCGTTTTGGACTAGGTAAGCAGTTTGAGGAAGGTTTTATGTGTCTTGGGCCAACTGCCTTAAGTATGGTGGGCATTATTTGTATTTCTCCTCTTCTAGCGGAGCTACTTCGTCCTATTATTGTACCTATTTATCATTTAATAGGAGCAGACCCTAGTATGTTTGCTAGCATTTTTGCAATTGATATGGGGGGCTATCCACTGGCTATGGCCCTTGCTGAAAATCCCTTAGTCGGTGAATTTTCTGGTTTAATTGTATCGACAATGCTAGGTGCCACCATTGTCTTTACCATTCCAGTGGGCTTGGGTATGATTCCAAAAGCCTATCATCATACCTTTGCTAAAGGCCTACTCATTGGATTAGTACCTGTTCCTTTTGGTTCATTTATAGGCGGCTTACTTATGGGCCTTTCTTTTAAGCAATTGCTTTTTAATAATATCCCTACCCTTTTAATTGCCTTCTTTTTAATGATGGGATTGATTTTTAAACAAGAACAAATGGTTAAATGCTTTATTTTATTTGGTAGTGGTATTAAAATTGTAACCACTATTGGCTTAGCACTTGCAGCTTTTACTTACTTAACAGGGATTACCATTATCTCTACTATGCCAGATATTATGAGTTGTATGGAAACGGTATCTAGTATTTGCATTGTCCTTTTAGGAAGCTTACCTCTTATGAGCCTAATTTTAAAATGCCTTCAAAAGCCTTTTGAATGGATCGGTCATAAACTTGCTATTAATAGTCCTAGTGTTGGTGGTATTCTATTTTCTTGTATTAGCGTCCTTCCTGTTTTTAAAATTTTTCCTGAAATGAATGAAAGAGGACAAATTGTTACAACTGCATTTCTAGTTAGTTCTATTGCTGTATTCGCAGCTCACTTAGGGTATACAGTAGGTGTAGCACCTCACTTTCTTTTACCTATGATTGTTGCTAAATTATGTAGTGGTCTATTAGGTATGATTCTCGCACTAATTCTTACTCAAAATTCTTCTAAAAATCAATCTTTTACGATTTAGAAATTTATAACTAAAAGGCAGTTCATCCTATATCCTTAAATAGGTTCTGAACTGCCTTTTATGATTTAGATTAGTTTAATGTCTATATTTATTAATATATTTAATTGCTCTAACTAACTTTTATATTTTCTTATCCAATAAATTGTTGTGTCCAGTAGTTTCCATTTGCTTCATATCCAACACCAATTTTTGTGTACTTAGCATTTAAAATATTAGCACGGTGACCTGGACTATTCATCCACCCTTTAACTACAGCTTCTGGTGAAGTATAACCTTGAGCGATATTTTCTCCTGCGGTCTTATAACTTATACCAAAGCTTTTAAGCATATCAAATGGTGAACCATATGTTGGACTTGTATGACTAAAGTAGTTATTACTACTCATATCGCTTGATTTGATACGTGCTACCTTTCTTATGCTTTCATCCATTGTAAGTGGTGATAAACCATTATTGGCACGTTCTTTATTTACAAGTACTAAAACTTGATCTTCAAATGATTTTTGAGTACTTGTAGTTGTATTATTTGAATCTGGTTTACTTTGATTTGTATTACCATCAGTTGATGGCTTATTATTTGTATTTCCATCTGTTACATTATCTTCTGGTTTTGTTTCTGGTTTTGTTTCTGGTTTTGTGTTTTGCCCGCATTGATTTTGATTGGATTGATTTCCTTGTGAGCAATTTGGTTTGTTTACAATTATATTATTATGACAACCTTTTTTATGTGGCTTTTTAGCACATACTTTTTTTACAGTAGTACAACTTGTAGTTTTTGCTTGTAAGGCAGCGCCTGAACCTAACACAGTTGCTCCTACTAATGCTAATGTTGATAGTTTTGTAATGAATTGTTTTGATTTCATGATTATTCTCCTCTTATCCTCTACATCTTTTTATTTTCACCTCTTTATATTTAGGTGAATTTATTATGGATTGAATCAATTTGGATTGAATCCCCTCAAACAACTTTTCATATGTTCAAGTGAAACTTATTACAAACCAATTAACTTTTGTAACAAGTTCGTAATACTTATTATACATTTTTTTCAAGTTTATTCAATGCAATTTATAAAAATTCTTATTCCATTTTCTTACATTCACGTTTTTACAATGTTTTTCTTAACTCTATTCATGTATATTCAAAACAAAAAATCACCTAAATATCCAGCAGGGATATTTAGGTGATTGAAATAATTATGTAATAAATAAAGGAGTAGCTTCCTACTCCTTTACATGTTTAATATTATTTATCTTTTTGATGACTACAAGGACATGGTGTTGCTACTAAACCATATAAAGTTTTAACTGGTACACCTGTTCCACCTTTTGATACATAACCTTCACATACATCTGACCATGCTGTACCTGCAATATCTAAATGTAACCATGGTAAGTCTTTTACAAATTCTCCTACAAATAATCCAGCAGTAATCGTTCCTGCATTTCTGCCACCAATATTTTTAAGGTCTGCAACTGTACTCTTATTAAGTTTTGCAAATTCTTTACAGCTTGGAAGTTTCCAGAATCTCTCTCCTGTTTTTTCTGCTACAGTTGTAAGTTCATTATAGAATTCTTCATTGTTTGTTACAACACCTGTATATTCTGTACCTAAAGCAACTAAAACAGCTCCTGTTAGTGTCGCTACATCAATTACTTTATTAACTTTTTCTTTTTCAATAATATAAGTTACTGCATCTGCAAGTGTTAATCGACCTTCTGCATCTGTGTTACCGATTTCAATGGTTTTTCCTGCCATAGACCCAATAATGTCCCCTGGCTTATAACTATCTGGTGCAATGACATTTTCACAGGCTGCAACAACAGCTGTTACATTTTTCTTTGCTTTATTTTTACCAATAGCATACATCGCTCCAATTACAGCTGCTGCACCACCCATATCACTGTGCATCGTTTTCATAGAATCTGTTGGTTTTAAAGAGTAACCACCTGTATCATAAGTTAAACCTTTTCCTACAAGACCAAGTGTTTCACTACCTGCTGCCTCACCACGATAACGCATTACCATTAATCTTGGTTTATGCGTTGAGCTTTGTCCAACAGCTAGAAATGCTTTCATACCAAATTCTTCAATTTGTTTTTCATCTAAAACTTCCACTTCTACATCTGTATCTTTGAAAATCTCTACTACTTTTCTAGCTAATGTCTCTGGATAGATAGCATTTGATGGCTCATTGGTTAAATCTCTTGCAAGAATAACACCATCTACTGTATTTTTGCTTTCTTCAAGAACTTGATGTGCACGTTCTTGTTTTTCTTGTGGCACTCCGCTAATATAGATAGTCATTGCTTCTTTTTCTTCTGTTTGTGCTTTATATTTATCAAAACTATATAAGCCTAGTAAGCTAGCTTCTGTAATATTTTTTACATTACTACCTACACAAAGTTTTTCATTGACACAAAGGTTAATCCCTACTGTTTTAGCTTTAAGACTTTTTGCTTTCTTTACTGCAGTGGCAATTGCTTTTTTAAAGCTTTCTGACGTAAAGTCTTCTAATTTACCTAATCCTACATACAGTGTATATTTAACTGTAGCATCTAAGCTTGGTAAAACAAATAATTCCTCTTCTTTACCTTGAAAAGCTTTTGAGGTAACAAGTAAATTAATCTCTTCATGTAATGCCACTTGTTCTTCTAAAACAGGTACTACTAATGCATCTACATCTTGTAATGTAACGTCTTTAATTTGTAACATATCTGCCTCCTATTTATGTAATATACATTAGTATAACACATAAATGTTTTTGAATTTTTGTATATCCTTATATACTTATCTATTGATTTTTTAAAACTTCTTCATATTGGTCTTCTTTAAACCCTACACAAACAGACTTTTCTGTTACTAAAATAGGTCTTTTAATTAACATACCATTTGTTGCAAGTAGGCTCACAGCTTCTTCTAATGACATTTCTTTTACTTTATCTTTTAGTTCCATTTCTCTATAAAGTTGCCCACTCGTATTAAAGAACTTTTTAAACTCAAGCCCACTTCTTTCAATCCATTCTTTAAGCTCTGCTTCTGTTGGTACATTTTCTACAATGTTGCGGTCTTCTACTTCTACATTGTGATCTTTTATATATTTAAGTGCTTTCTTACAAGTTGTACATCTAGGATATTCTACAAATAGTGCTTTCATTCGTTTCCCCTTATTATTAATATTTTTATAATTACCTAATGAAATTTTCCTCTCTAATAACTTTACCCAAAAGTGATGATTCCACTCACTTCTCAATAAAATAGGCTATATATTTCAAGTAAATATTTTCATTTTTTATTCTATATAAAGGTAAATTATATTTCATTATAATAAGTGTATCTTTTTTTGTAAACGATTATCACTATAAAGTTTTTGTATTTTTTGCATACTAAAAAGGCCCCTAAGCTACAACTCCTTGTAAACCTAGAGACCCTTTATAGTTTTTTCACTATGTTCCTTTTCATATAACCTCTTCCTATTTCATGGTGTTTTTATAACGATTTATCTCTTACCCATTCCTCGTATAAAATCCACTTTACACTTCTTCATCAAAATAAGCTCTTTTGATTTTTACTGGATTCATGAGTGTGAAATCCACTTTTTCCTCTTCTCCATTGAGTTTCATATACCTATAGCCACAGCAGCTATTGCTATAAACGACAAACTCTCCCTCTTCCTCATTATGAACAATTTGAGTATTAACATAATCTGGGCCTCTTGTATTTTTCTCATGTTCATTAAGTGCCATTACACGATTAATTCTTTGTATTCTTATAGGTTCTGTCTCAGTTTTTTTAAATTTCTTATCGACATCTGTATGTTTCTGTACTTTCTCAGCTTGCTCCACATAGTATAAACTACCTATTACACCTAGAACTTGATTAATCATATAATCTCCTCCTTACTTTTCCTATATCATATGCATCACCACTTCGCCTCATCCCTTCTTTTGTATCATTATTTTTATTGCCTTTCATATAATATATCGTCTTTATTTGCATAAAATTTATACTTTTTGTCTATATATTATGTAAATTTTAAATGACGATATTTCTATCCTAAGATAGTTCTATCGTCATCTAATCTCCCAATTAATTCATCCTTCTTGAGCAGTTTCTGTTCTTCCAAATTTCCTAAATCTCTCATAACGTGATTTTAAAAGTTCTTCGCATCCTACTTGTCTTAATTCTTCTAATTGAGCCAATAAATATTGCTTAATCGTATCTGCTGCAGCTTCTGGATTTTGCTGTGCTCCCCCTATGGGTTCTAGTATGATGTCATCTATTATTTCATAACTTAATAAATCCTGAGCTGTTAACTTCATCCTACTAGCAGCTTCCTTTACTCTGTTTATATCTTTCCATAAAATACTTGCAAACCCTTCTGGCGATACAATAGAATACACTGCATTTTCTTGCATAAAAAATCGATCTGCAATGCCAAGTGCTAATGCCCCTCCACTTCCACCTTCTCCTATAACCCCAGAAATAATTGGTACTTTCAGTTGAGACATTTCAAATAAATTAGTAGCAATAGCCTGCCCCTGCCCTCTTTCTTCTGCTTCAATCCCACAATAAGCACCTGGTGTATCAATTAAACAAATGATGGGACGATTAAATTTTTCTGCTTGTTTCATTAGTCTTAGAGCTTTTCGGTACCCCTCAGGATGAGACATCCCAAAGTTCATCTGTATATTTTCCTTTGCGCTCATCCCTCTACTTTGTGCAATAATCGTAACTACTGTTTCTCCTATTCTTCCAATCCCACCTATAATCGCCTGATCATCTCCAAAATGTCTATCTCCATGTAACTCTATAAACTCATCACAAATTTTTTCTATATAATATCTACTTCTTGGCCGATCAATGCTACGCGCTAACTGGATTTTATCCCAAGCTTCTAACTGGTATCCTATTTGTTTTTCTAGGCTATTGGACACCCCTTCTAGTCTTACAATTTCTTCTTGAATCTCAGGAGTCAAATATATCTTTTTTAGCTTTTTAATGGCCTCATCAATAGTCCTTAATGTCACTTTATAGTCTTCCATTATTTCTCCTCCTTTGCATGGAATCGTAATAATTGAGATAACGTCTGACGCAAGTCACTTCTTTTTACAATAGCATCAATTTGCCCTTTTTCTAATAAAAACTCAGCCCTCTGAAAACCATCAGGCAATTTTTGCTTAATCGTTTGTTCAATAACTCTAGGCCCTGCAAAACCTACCAGTGCACCAGGTTCTGCTAAAATAATATCACCAAGTGTAGCAAAACTGGCTGTAACACCTCCTGTTGTAGGATCTGTTAAAACACTTATATATAAAAGACCACTGGCATTATGTTTTGCTAGTGCAGCACTTGTTTTTGCCATTTGCATTAAAGAGAAAATCCCTTCCTGCATTCTTGCACCACCTGATGCTGTAAAAATAATAAGGGGCAGCTTTTCTGCGGTAGCCCTTTCGATTGCTTTAGTTATCTTTTCTCCTACTACTTGGCCCATGCTCCCCATCATAAACCTAGAATCCATAATAGCAATGATTACTTTTTGCCCTTCTATCGTAGCCGTTCCTGTTATAACAGCTTCATTTTGTCCTGTTTTTTCTTGATAACTCACAAGTTTTTCTTCATAGCCATCAAACTCTAACGGATTACTATGGTTAAAAGTTGCATCCATCTCTTGAAAACTATTTTTATCTACAATTAGTCTCAGCCTTGCTCTAGAAGAAAGTGGATAGTAATACTGACAATGTGGACAAATCCCTAATGTCTTTTTTAAATCTGGTTTATAGATGCTTTTTTTACATTTAGAACACTTGATATAAATCCCTTCAGGTGTTTCTTTTTTCTTTTCTTCTTTTTTAGTAACAGCATATTGCTTTTTTAGTATTTTCTTAAGCCTCATTTACTTCCCCTCCTAAAATATCATGGAGATGGGTTTCAATAAATCCTGTATCAAATGTTCCTTCCCTAAAAGCAGGCTCATTTAAGAGCTGATATTCAAAATATATATTGGTATGAACACCTTCAATACTCACTTCACCTAAAGCTCTTTTCATAATATTAATAGCATCTTCTCTTGTTTCCCCATAAGCGATAATTTTAGCTAACATGGAATCATATTGGGGTGGTATACGATAACCTTCATAAAGGGCTGAATCTACTCTAATACCTCTTCCTCCTGGCAAATAAAGTTCTTTAACCGTTCCTGCACAAGGTCTAAAGTCTAGCTCTGGATTCTCAGCATTAATACGACATTCTATGGCATGACCTTTAATTTGTACTTGTTCTTGCTTTAAACTCAATACTTTCCCACTGGCAATTCTAATTTGCTCCTTAATTAAATCTACCCCTGTTACCATTTCCGTTATCGGATGTTCTACTTGGATTCTAGTGTTCATCTCTATAAAATAAAAATGCTCTTCTTGATCTAATATAAATTCTACAGTACCAGCATTCTGATAATCTGCTGCCTTTGCTGCTTTAATAGAGGTGTTTCCCATTTCTTTTCTTAGCTGATTACTTAGAGCCGGTGACGGTGCTTCTTCTAATACTTTTTGATGTCTCCTTTGTAGGGAACAATCTCTTTCCCCTAAGTGAATAATATTTCCAAAGGTATCTCCTAAAATCTGGAACTCTATGTGTCTAGGATTTTGAATATATTTTTCAACATACATACTTCCATCACCAAAAGCGCTTAATGCTTCGCTACTAGCAGTTCGAAAAGCATCACTAAGTTCTTCTTTCGTATAAGCAACACGCATTCCCCTGCCACCGCCGCCTGCCGAAGCCTTTAATAGGACAGGATAACCTATTCTTTCTGCAATTTCATAAACTTCACTAAGATCATCTACCGCTCCCTCTGATCCTGGCACAACAGGAATACCTGCTTCAATCATTATTTTTCTCGCCTTGGCTTTATCCCCCATCTGTTCTATTGTTTTTGCAGTAGGCCCTATATAAGTAATACCACATTTTGAACAAATATCTGCAAACTTAGCATTCTCAGAGAGAAAACCAAATCCAGGATGAAGTGCATCACAACCTGTTAGTACAGCTGCACTAATGATATTTTCCATATTGAGGTAACTGTTTTTAGACAGAGGACCGCCAATACATACTGCTTCATCTGCTAACTCCACATGAAGTGCCTCTTTATCCACCGTTGAATAAACTGCTACGGTTTCAATCCCCATCTCTTGACAAGCTCTAATAATACGTACAGCAATTTCCCCACGATTAGCCACAAGTACTTTTTCGATCATCCTCTATACCTCCTACTTACCTATAGCAAAAATCAGTTCACATTCACATACTTTTTTATCTTCAACATAAGCCGTTGCTTTTCCTATCCCCATAGATCCCCTTTGTTTTACTAAATTACAACATAACTTAAGTGTATCTCCTGGTAAAACAGGGGCTCTAAATTTTGCCTCCTTAACACTACCTAGATATGCAATTTTCCCTTTAAAGGCTTCTTGAGATAATATTGTAATCGCACCTACTTGTGCTAATGCTTCTATAATTAACACCCCTGGCATTACTGGTTCTTTAGGAAAATGTCCCTGAAAAAATGGTTCATTGATTGTGACATTTTTATAGCCAATAGCCCCTTTTCCATTCTCTACTATTTCTGCTTTATCTACTAATAAAAAAGGATATCTATGTGGTAAAATCTCCATAATCTGTTTTGTATTTAGCATACATTCATCTCCTATGAAAAATATTAATCTATTCTCACATAACTTATAGAATGCTTAAGATAAGCTTTTTAATCATCATCCAAACTCATTTGACGCCATATTAAGCTTTATCTTAGAATAATCAGTGGCTGATTATACTCAACCATTTCTTCATTCTCCACTAAAATTTCTATAACTTCTCCTTCTTCTTCTGCCTCAACTTCATTCATCAGTTTCATAGCTTCAATAATACAGACTATATCACCTTTATGCACATAATCTCCTACGTCAACAAGAGGCTTCCCTCCTATAGAATCCGCCCGATAAAACGTCCCTACAATAGGTGATTTAATTGCTTTTCCTAAATCTAAATGTTTTTCTCTTCCTCTATTATCTTGCACACTAGAAGTTGTTTCCTCTCTAACTGTACTTATAGCCTCCATATTGCTTACAACCCCATCTTTTCCTACAACAGAATCATTTACAGACCTATATCTTCCATCTACTGTAGACCTTACCAAAGCACTGCTTTCTATTACATTAACCTGCTTTTCTAACTTAACCTCAAAATCCTCGCATTTTAAAGAAAGCTTAGTAAGTTCTGCTTCCTTAAATGACTGCATCAATGCTTTTACTACCTCTACATCCATTTATGCTTCCTCCCATTTCTTCATAACGATAGTTGCATTATGTCCGCCAAACCCTAAAGAATTACTCAAAGCATAACGTACTGTTTGACTTCTTCCTACATTAGGTACATAGTCTAATGGACACGCCTCATCTGGATGCTCGTAACCAATCGTTGGTGGAATAAAGTCTTCTTCTACGGCCTTTGCAATAACAATTGCTTCAATACCACCTGCTCCTCCTAAGAGATGTCCTGTCATAGACTTAGATGAACTAATTGCTACCTTAGTTTCCTCTCCAAATACTTTTTGAATCGCCATAGTTTCGTATAAATCGTTATAATAGGTACTTGTACCATGGGCATTAATATAATCTATCTCATCTGGTCTGATCTTAGCTTCCTCTAATGCAAATTGCATCGCTTTTGCTGCACCTTCGCCACCTGGCACAGGCTTTGTAATATGATACGCATCACCTGTGGCACCATATCCTACGATTTCAGCAATGATCTTAGCACCTCTTTTTTGAGCATGTTCCAAAGTTTCCATAACCAATATTCCTGCACCTTCTCCTAATACAAACCCGGTACGCTCCTTATCAAAAGGAATAGATGCTTTCATTGGATCCTCAGCTATACTCAGTGCTGTTAAAGCATTAAATCCTGCAATTCCTAGTGGGGTAATACAAGCTTCTGTCCCGCCAGCTATAATGACATCATTAATGCCTTGTTTAAGCGTTCTATAAGCTTCACCTATAGATTGTGTACCTGATGCACATGCTGTTACTACCGTACTACAAACCCCTTTAGCACCTGTATAAATAGACACATTTCCTGCTGCCATATTAGCAATAGCCATAGGAACAAATAACGGTGAAACACGTCTTGCTCCTTTTTCATGAAGCTTAATGGCTTCTTCCTCGATGACATCAAGTGCACCAATACCACTACCAATAATCACTCCAACTTTGTCTACATCTTCTTTTTCCATATCTATTTTTGCCATTTCTAGGGCTTGTTTACTGGCATAAATGGCAAACTGAGAAAATCTTGCAATTCTTTTAGCTTCTCTTGTCTCTAAATAAGGCTCTGGACTAAAATCTGTTACCATTCCTGCTACATGTACCTTTGTACCTTCTAGACGTAATGCTTCTGGTAAAACTTTAATCCCACATTTACCTTCTTTAAGGCTATTCCAGTAACTTTCTATAGTATTTCCAATGGGTGATACAACACCCATACCTGTAATGACTACTCTATTTTCCATTTGAACCTCCCATTCCTTATTCTAAGTTCCCTTTTATGCCATCTACCTTGCTCTACGTATTTTTCAACTAATTGAACTTTACATAGCCATTCCACCATCTACTCTTATGACTTCTCCTGTTATATAACTTGCTAAGTCACTGGCTAAAAATAAAGCAACTTGTGCAACTTCATCTCCCATACCAAAACGTTTCATAGGAATATTTTTTTGTACTTCCTCTTTCACTTTATCTGCTAGAACTTCAGTCATATCAGTTTGAATAAATCCAGGTGCAATAGCATTCACCCTAATCTTTCTACTTGCAAATTCTTTCGCTACAGATTTAGTAAAGCCAATAACCCCTGCCTTAGTTGCGGCATAATTACTTTGCCCCACATTACCATTTATTCCTACTACTGAACTCATATTAATAATACTTCCACCTGTTTTTAGCATAGCCTTTGTAGCCACTTTACTACAATTAAAGACTCCTTTTAGATTAACAGATACAACCTGATCAAATTCTTCTTCTGTCATTCTAATGAGTAACATATCTTTAGTGATACCTGCATTATTGACCAAGACATCTAATTTTCCAAAAGTATGAATTGTGGTATTGATTAGCTCCTTGGCTTCTTCAAACTTAGACACATCTGCTTTCACAGCCACTGCTTTTACACCCATAGACCTAATTTCTTCCACTAAATCTTGTGCATCCTCTTTACTTTTTTCACTGTTGTAGTTTAATACAACGTTTGCACCTGCCTTAGCAAAACATAAGCTAATGGCTTTTCCAATTCCCCTTACACTTCCTGTAATAAGGGCGACTTTTCCTTTTAGCATAAAACGCCCCTCACTTTCTGTACTACTTGTTTTAAACTCTCCAAATCTTCTACCTGAAGAACGGTTACCTTATTTGAAATCTTCTTCACTAGATTGCTCAAGGTACATTTAGGCCCTACCTCTATAAAAGTATCAAATCCTTGTTCTATTAAATAAAGAATACTCTCTCTAAACCTGACGCCTTTGACAATTTGAAGCGGAATATTTTCTCTTACTTCCTCACTACTGATAAATCTGGCCGTTACATTACTAACAATAGGAATCTCAGATTCCTTAAAGGTTAGTTCTGGTAAATGTGTTTCTAGTTTCTTTGCTGCTTGTAACATAAGCTGACTATGGAATGCCCCACTTACTTTAAGCGGTACAACTCTTTTTGCACCTGCTTCTTTAAAAAAAGTATGAGCGACTTCTAATGCTTTACTGGTACCCGCTATAGTTACTTGGCCTTCACAGTTATCATTTGCCACAGTAACTGGTGAGCCAACTTGCTCACTAATTTGCTGACAAAGGCTATATACCTTTTCAGCATCCATTCCTATAATGGCACTCATGCCTCCAGGCTTAGTTTTTGCACATTCTTCCATATAAGTTGCTCTTAAATCTACTAATTTTAGAACCTCTTTAAAACTTAAAACCCCACTTGCAGCAATAGCGTTATACTCTCCTAAGCTAAACCCTAAGACAGCCTCTGCCTTAATCCCTTCTGCTTTTAAAGCTTCATAGATCCCATAGTTTGTAGTAAATAAGGCGCCCTGTGTATAACGTGTTTGATGAATAAGTTCATTTTGATCTTTGAAGCAAACTTCTTTAATATCCCAATCCAAAAAACAAGCTGCTTCGTCATAAATTTGTTTTGTAACCGAATAATATTGATATAATTCCTTTCCCATTCCAACGTACTGTGCCCCTTGGCCTGGAAATAATAATGCAACCTTCATTTTCTACCTCCAAATTGAAATCCATACTTTTACCTAGCTTATAGATAAACGCTCATACTCTTAAGCATTTAGATATTAGACATTAATCCCTTCTACTTGTAAATTAAAGCTTTCTTTAACCCCTCTCATAAGCTCTTGTATAATTTCTTCTGTAGTCTGCTCTCTTGTAATCATCCCAGCAATTTGTCCTGCTAAAACAGATCCATTTTGCATATCACCTTCTATTACTGCTCGTCTTAGTGCGCCTGTTCCAAGCTTGTTAAATTCCTCTTCGCTAGCACCTGCTTTTTCAAGTTTTTGTAAAGCTCTAGTTAATTGATTTCTTAAGCATCTAACAGGGTGGCCTGTAGAACGACCTGTTACTACTGCATCAATATCACTTGCTTTAATAACGCGTTCTTTGTAGCTTTCTGGAATATCACACTCCTTAGCTACCAGAAACCTTGTTCCAATCTGAACGCCACATGCACCTAACATAAATGCAGCAGCCATTCCCCTACCATCCGCAATCCCACCAGCTGCAATCACTGGAATATTGACTGCATCTACTACTTGAGGTACTAAAACCATAGTCGTTAGCTCTCCAATATGCCCACCTGATTCACACCCCTCTGCAATCACAGCATCAACTTGGCATCTTTCCATACGTTTAGCTAATGCTACTGAGGGAACTACCGGAATTACTTTAACTCCTGCTGCTTTCAGCGCTTCTATATATTTTCCTGGATTACCAGCACCTGTTGTAACAACTGCTACCTTCTCCTCTAAAATGACTTGCATAACCTCATCTACATAAGGGCTAAGTAGCATAACATTAACCCCAAATGGTTTATCTGTCTTTTTTTTACAAGCCCTAATCTCTTCTCTCACCCAATCAGCGGGTGCATGGCCTGCTGCAATAATTCCCAATCCTCCTGCATTAGAAACGGCGGCTGCAATACTATGTGTTGCAACCCACGCCATTCCACCTTGAAAAATTGGATAGGAAATATTCAGTAACTCGCAAATGGTCTTCATTACTGACTCCCCCTTATGCTTGCTGTTTTTCCTGAATGTAGTTCATTGCATCTTGAACCGTTTTAATTTGATCTAAATCTTCGTTATCAATGGAAATATTAAATTCTTCTTCAATCCCCATAACTACTTCAAATAAATCTAATGAATCTGCTCCTAAATCTTCACTAAAAGTTGATTCTGGATTAATTTCACTAACCTCTACACTTAATTTTTCTGCAATAATTGTTTGTAATTTTTCTAACATAATTTACTCCTCCTAGATTTTTTATAGTTTTTAATTTATATCCAAATAGGTTATTTAATTTTTCCCTATGGATTACCTTTTTTAATGCCATTCAAGAAGCATAGTGCCCCAAGTTAGTCCTGCACCAAATCCACAAAGAATGACTTTATCGCCTGATTTCAATTGATTTTTAACATCATAAAGTGCCATTGGAATACTTGCAGCGGATGTATTTCCATACTCTGAAATATTTTTAAAGAAACGTTCTTTAGGTACATCTAACCTTTGTGCCACACTATCTATAATACGGCTATTGGCTTGATGCAAAATAAACCAATCTATGTCTTCTACTTTTATCTGTCCCCTACTTATAACTTGCATAATACTTGTAGGGACTTTACTTGTAGAAAAGGCATATACCTGCCTACCATTCATTGAGATTACAGGCCTCTTTATTTCACCCTTAAAAAACGTATTTTTTTCAGTTTGAATAGGTAAGCAAATGAGTTCTGCCCCTTGTGGATCTGTACCTATTTCAATACTAAGTACTTGATTTTCCTCATGGCTTATCTGATAAATCACAGCTCCAGCTCCATCTCCAAAAATGACGCAAGTTCCTCTATCTGTCCAATCCAATCTACTAGAAAGCACTTCAGCACCTATGACTAAAGCATTCTGATAACCACTTTGCTTCATTAAGCTCATTGCCACTTCCGAAGCAAAGATAAAACCACTACAAGCAGCAGATAAGTCAAAACATGTTGCATGATTTGCACCAATAGCTTTTGCTACTAAGCTAGCCGTACTAGGCATGGCTGTATCAGCAGAAACAGTCGCTACAATTACTAAATCTAATGCCTCGGCTTCTAAATTAGAGTCTTTAAGTGCTTCAAGTGCTGAGCGGGTTGCTAACTCATGAGTTGTTTCTGTAACGGCTATATGTCTTTTTTCTATGCCTGTTCTTGTTTTTATCCACTCATCACTGGTGTCTACTAGACTAGCTATTTCATTATTGGTAACACATCTAGTAGGTATGGATTTTCCCAAACCTATCACTTTAATTCCAATCATACGATTTTCTCCTTAAATCTTCTCATAGGTTGCTTTTATAAATCGATCAAGAGCACCTAATGCTCTAATCAATACCTCATACTCACTTTCGTCAATATCAGTTAACATATTCTTAATCATGACATAATGAAATCTGTCATGTATCCTATAAGCAAATTTACCTTTTTTAGTAAGGACTATTTTTACAATACGCCTATCTTCTTCACTGCTAATACGTTCTACATATTCCTTTTTTACAAGATGATTTATCGTAGTTGTAAGCGTTCCTAAGGTGACATTAAGCCTCTTAGCTATCTCTGTCATCGTTCCACCTTCTACCCCTACGGCTTCAATTGCATGAAGCTCATTGATTGTTAGGTCATTGAGTGGTCCTTTCTTTAGCGCATCTTTTTCAATTGCTGTAATCTTATTAAAAGAGTCTACTAGCAAATCATTAATAATTCTTTCTGCTTTTTTCAATCCCTTTCCTCCTACTACTCTTCCTCTTAAACTTTATATACCCTTTGTTTAAAGTTACTTTGAGTTTCAAACTATTTTATAACCAAAGTATATGACTGTCGCAAAAGACTGTCAAGACATAAAATATATTTTATTTTTATTTTTTAAATTATATTGACACTGGTTTTATTTATTAATATACTTTGAATATCAAACTATTTTATTTAAAAATCAAACAATTCTTTTCATTGTAAGCTTTTTCTTATTCTTTTTTAACTTTCTCCACTTACTCTCCTAATGCACTCATGTTATTTTTTACAAACCCTTTTGAAAGTGATCTAATCTTAAATGAGGTGACTATATGTATAACCCATTGAATTTAAATGGACTTATCCCACAACTCCCTATTATTCAAGGTGGTATGGGCGTAGGTATTTCCCTTCATCAACTTGCAGGTCATGTTGCTAGTGAAGGCGGTATTGGTGTTATCTCCTCAGCCCAGATAGGCTACAGAGAATCCGATTTTTTAACACATAACTTACAAGCTAATCAAAGAGCTCTTCAATCTGAAATTAAAAAAGCTCACACTATTGCCCCTCAAGGTATTATTGGTGTGAACATTATGGTTGCTTTAAAACATTACAAAGAAATGGTACAAAGTGCTCTAACTGCTGGTGCAGATTTAATCATCTCCGGTGCTGGCCTGCCAATTAACCTGCCTACCTTTACAAAGGGTAGTAAGGTTAAACTTGTACCTATTGTCTCTTCTGGAAAAGCAGCTGATATCATCTGCAAAATGTGGGATCGCAAAAATCAAGTTGCACCAGACGGTATTATTGTTGAAGGTCCCTTAGCCGGTGGCCATTTAGGTTTCTCTTTAGATTCCCTTAAAGAAAAACTCAATGTATTAGACCTTGTAAAAGATGTCAAAAAAGTGATTATTCCTTTTGAAGAAAAATATCAACGTAAGATTCCTGTAATTGTTGCTGGAGGTATTTATACTGGAGCAGATGTCAAAAAGGTACTAGATGCAGAATGTGATGGGGTTCAAATGGCTACACGTTTTGTAACAACTTACGAGTGTGACGCCCCTCCAGCCTATAAACAGGCATATATCAATGCTCATAAAGAAGATATTGGCATTATTAAAAGCCCAGTTGGTATGCCTGGTCGAGCAATCCTTAATCAGTATATACAGTCTCCTCCAGGGAATAAGGCCTGTCTTTATCACTGTCTAGAAAAATGTGAGGTCAATACGATTCCTTATTGTATTTCTAATGCACTTATATCAGCTGCAAAGGGAAATGTAGATCAAGCACTACTTTTCTGCGGTAGCAATGCTTATAAAGCACAGAAATTAGAGCATGTAAGTGAGATTTTTACCGAAATTAAAGAGGCCATAATACACTAGCTGAACACAACAAACTATACAAAAAAGAACATCTTATGATTGCCCTCAAACAATCATAAGATGTTCTTTTTTATATTAGCGATCTCACCTTTTGTGCTCACCTCAAATTTTAGCACCTTGGTATTATAAGTAAAACTGTTGTACTTTATTCATCATTTGTTCTTTTTCTTCTTCAAACTGTTTCTTTCTATTCACATTAGCACCAGATGGATGTGGAAAACCTATTAAACACTGTTCTTCTTTCAATTTACCTTCCTCAATGTAAAGCTTTAATACCTCTTCTACACATCTACCCATAGGGACATAAAGTGCATCTTTAAGCATCTCTACTTGTCTATCTATATTAGCCCTTACATACTGCATTAAGAAAGCATTTTTGATTAATTCAGGTGTATGGCCTGTATAATTTTTGCCCTTCACAAAGGTTGGATAAGGAATTAAGGAAGTAGTGTGCATTAGATAATCCTCTGCATCAAATAAATCCATAGTAGATGATATCTGTAAGCATTGATTAAGTCCGATTTCATCTAGCATCTGGCTAATATTTTTTCTTAAGGCACCTGCAAAACGACCTTCTTTTTTACAAAGATAAGGTATTTCCTCTAATGGTTTATTTTCTTCTAGTGCCTTCTTACATGCTACAATAGATTTTTCCATTTGAGCAAAACCTGGAGTAATCCCAATCATAAAAATTTTTGCATTCCTATTAAAACTCTCATTATGGGCGGCATAATAAAGCGCAATCTGTCCTGATTCTTCTACTAAAAGATCTGGAATTAAAAGCTCTTCTTTTGTATATTTGTATTTTGCTGGTAGCTGTCTAATGACTTCTACATAATCTTTAAGTATTGGAAGGTTCTGTTCCATATTCTTTCTATAACTCCTATTTCTCTTATTTCATCTTCCCATATTAATTATCCAACTTATTCTCTACTATTTATCCTTCTTCTATCCCTAGGTTCTTATCGTTTTATATTTAGGACTTACTTTAACATCTCTTCTTAAAATGATTTATGAAAATGTTTTCTAAATCCCTTAGCTTTTTCATCTGCATATCCTAATGCTGTATATAAAGCATGGGCCTCTTTTCTTTGTGCTCCAGATACAAAATAAATATAGTCGCATTGATTTACCTGTGCAATCTTTTCAATTTCATTAAATAAACTTCTACAAATTCCTCTCCCTCTATAGTCTTCTAAAACCACTACATTTTCAAGGGTCATAAAGTTTTTACCCTCACCTGCTACATCATAGCAAACAATCCCCATTAAAGTTCCTACAATTTTCCCATCTACCTCTGCACCTAACAAATAATAATTTTGATTTTGTTCTACCTGTTTAAAAGATACCTTAATCTTTTCTAGGCTTCGCTCTTCATTACAAAGGGCTATGTAAAGTAATCTTAAGTCTTCTAAATCCGATTCTTTGATTCTTCTAATTTTCATTTCTCATTTCTCCTTATCCACTCTCATCTCATTTACTTTTGCACTATCTTACTTAAAATATATGGATATACTATGATTCATATCTATGCTATATACGCTTACTGCTTCATAATCTACTTGCTATGTTTCTATCTTAAAATATATCTTATTATTTTAACATTGTCTTCCATATTTTTAAACCCTCCTCTAATCACCCCATCAACTTATTAATTTTTATCTATCAATTTTTTATCTATACCTTGAATTCAATCTTATTCTAGTTTAGAATAGAACATATGTTCGTTGCACAAAGATTACAGAGATTTAAATTTATATTTTGCTAAAACTATATTTATGAGAACGACTCAATTCATTTATTTTAGAAAAGGTGATAACATGGAGCTTAAAGAAAAATTACGTATACTATCAGATGCTGCTAAATATGATGTCTCCTGCTCTTCTTCGGGCTCTCGTCGAAAAAGTGTAGCAGGTCAGCTCGGCTCTACTGAAGCAGCTGGTATTTGTCATAGTTTTACTCCTGATGGACGTTGTATCTCCCTACTTAAGATTTTAATGACTAATTACTGTATCTATGATTGCGCTTATTGTGTAAACAAGCGCTCTAATGATGTAGAAAGAGCTGCTTTTACGGTTAATGAAATTATAGAGCTAACGATTAATTTTTATAGACGTAACTATATCGAAGGGCTTTTTTTAAGCTCTGCTATTATTCAAAATCCAAATCACACTATGGAAATGCTCACTCAAGTAGTCAAAAAACTACGTACTGAATACCACTTTGGTGGATATATCCATCTTAAAGCTATCCCTGGTGCCAGCGAAGAACTTATTCATGAAGCTGGACTTTATGCTGATCGTATGAGTGTCAATATTGAGCTACCTTCTGATGCTTCCCTTAAGCTACTTGCACCAGATAAAAAGAAAGAAGAAATCTTTAAGCCCATGAAGGATATCAAACAAAATCAACTCATCCACCTAGAAGAACGCAAGAAATTTAAAAAGGCACCTACCTTTGTGCCCGGTGGGCAAAGTACCCAACTCATTATTGGTGCCACACCTGATTCTGACCTCAATATTCTTTCCCTAAGCGAAAAACTTTATCAAAAATATAGTTTAAAAAGAGTGTATTACTCCGCTTATACGCCTGTAAATAAAGGTAAAAACTTACCAGACATCATGACACCGCCAACACTTCGAGAGCATCGTTTATATCAAGGAGATTGGCTTTTACGCTATTACGGTTTTAAAGCAAATGAGCTTTTAGACGAAAAGCATCCACAATTTGATACTTACTTAGACCCTAAAACCTCATGGGCACTTAATAATCTGCATCTTTTTCCAGTAGAAATTAATAAAGCACCCTATCAAATGCTCCTACGTGTTCCCGGTATTGGAGTGAAAGGTGCCCACAAAATTGTAAGTAGCAGACGCATTGCTCCTTTGCATTTTGATGACCTAAAAAAACTAGGTATTGTCTTAAAAAGAGCACAATATTTTATTACCTGTAACACCAAATACTATGGTCAGGTTGATCTAGACGAAACTAAAATTCGCCATATGCTTACGCCTACGTCACAGCTCATTGAAGAAGTTCATTCTTACGAACAACTGAGTTTATTTTCTATGGTATCCTCTACTCCAAATCAGAGTAAAACGATTATACTTCCCAATGCTCCTGGTTATTCTATTTCCAGCAGTTCTCTTGCTAAGCAGAATAATCAATCTGTACTCAGCCACCCTCTTAATTCTTCTACCCTACTTTTAGAAGATGCTTCTACAGCACTTACAGGGGAGCTTTAACTACTTTATTTATAGGAGATATCTTATGTTGGATTATTTATATGATGGCAGTTTTAGTGGCTATCTTACTACACTGTTTTATGCCTATCCTCTCAAAGAGGAGGTTCATATTTACAGAGAACAAACTTACTCCCCCTCTCTCCTTACTATTTCAAAATGGATTCCTACAGAGGAAGATAAGGCAGATAGGGTTTATCAGAGCATTCTTACTAAACTTTCCTATAACACTCTAGACAATCTTTATCGCCTTTACTTAAGCGAAGAAGAAGATGCTGAAACTTTAGGATTACATTATATCAGGCTTTGCTACCATTTCGATGACCAAATTAATTTAGCTAAGAATAATGATATTATTCGTAATGTAGACTTGACTTGTAAACGTGTTTGGACAGAAGTCCATCGTTTTTATGGTTTTGTCCGTTTTAAAGAAATTGGTCCACTTACTTTTTATGCTGCTATTGAACCCGACCACAATATTCTTCCACTTATGATGGGACACTTTAAAAAACGTTTTTCTGATCAAAACTTTATTATTCATGACCAAAAAAGAAACTGTGCCATGATTTATGATCAAAAGGAAATTTATATCCGCTATCTAACCGATGATGAATCCCATATCTTATCGCGGGCAGAAACGCCAGATGCTTTTGAAGAACTTTTTAGAACTTACTATAAAGCTACCACCATAGCTGCGAGAAAAAATCCAAGACTCCAAAATAATTGGATGCCTAAACGCTATTACAAACATTTAATTGAATTAGACTAAAAAATGAGTAGCCTGTACATATTCAAGGCTACTCATTTTTTAATATAAGATTTAAACTATAAAATACACTCATCTCCAACAGCAATTCTTAAAATATTAAGGGCTGATTCATTGACTTCTTTTCCATTAACAGTATTGCATAAGTGAGACAGAACAACTGGTTTGATGCCTTTATCGAATAAATCAAATGCTGTTGCCAAAATACTCGTTTCTGTATTTAATCCTGCAATATAAACCTGTTTTACCTTATTTTTTTGTAAAAGCTTAGAAACGTCTTCGGTTAAGCTTGTATACGTAGATTTCATCAAAACAATATCTGAAATTTTTTCAATAGGCTCAACCAATTTTGCCTTACTGCTAAATACAGTCATATCTTTAATATGAATATCCGCCTTATGTAATGTATCATTTTTATTGATAAAACGTGTTGCAATAACTAAATCATAGTCATAATTTTTAACATGCTTTTCAATGTCCTTTGGTAAGGACCTAATTCCATCATTCATATAACCTTCTTGAATATCTACTAGCAAAATAATCTTCATTTCTCACTCTCTCCTTTTATTTCCACAGACTCTTAGGTATAAATCCAAATAAGATAGGTGCTGATGAACCATTTGGTAACATATAAACAATTTCATTGGTTGTATTTGCTTTAATATTACCTACAAGTGCTGCTACTGTCTTAGAACTTAAAATATCTTCATTTGGTATATTAAATACTTTGGTTTTGTTCCATTTTAACGCACCAAGTATATTGCCACCTCTTGCATTAGCAATTACACCTATATCTTCATTATTGGTAATTGTAATTTTTATAGGTAATCCATAATTACCTTTATTCCACATAACATCTCCCGTTAATGCATCCTTACCTTGTAGCCATTCTTCTTGTTCTCTACCTAATACAAGTTTAGCCGATTCTGTAATGTTACTTAAATCTAATGTATATTGTCTTTCAATAACATTGAAAGTTCCTCTATTATGTACATCTCTATCCAAAACACTTAGTTTAGATAAATTTTCCAGGCTAGATTGTTCATCCATCGCCACAACTTGCCAAGTTACTTTACCTGAACTTTCAAAATCAAGTGTTCCCGATACCACTTCTTCACTTTTCCAACTCTTTACTGATGCACTATTATAAATACATAGTGTTTCCCCTGGTTTTACCGTATAAGTTTGAGCTAGGCTACCATTTAAATATTGGCTAACTGCCCTTTGCCCTGTTTGTAAAATATGTTTATTAGGGCCCACAATGGCCTTATTAGAAATTTTTAATGTAACAGGCTGCTCTTCTGGTGTAGATACTATAATCATTAACTTTTTAGCATATTGCGTACGATTTTGATGATGCACAAGTAATCTTCCCACACCACTAGTTGTATCCTTATATAAAATACCACTCGAATAAATACTTTCAGGCGAATTACTCATCATTAAAGTACCTGGTACATCTACAACACTTACAATATTGGCTTCATTAAAACTATTATAATCCTTATCAATGTATCCATCAATTAAATCACCCTGTTTTCCTTTTTCAAATAAATAATAACCATTTCTTTCGATGATTTCATTAGATACATTCACCTTACAGCTTACTTTATTGGACCAATTCCCCCATTCATCTTGAATTTCTAAGCTGATTTCATATAGCCCTGCTTTCTTAAAATATTTAGGTTTACTGGAGATGTTGCTACCATTGGTAGATAAATTCTTATATCGCCATCTTTGAGCTTTAATTTCTAAATCATTGGGATTACTATAAGTATATGTAAGTTGAAGCTTTTCACCTATACCATAAGTTGTTTTTTCTGACGTAAAACTATTAATTTTAAATGGAACAGCTTCCTTAATAGTTAGGTTTTTACTTACCCATTCACTCCAGGTGCCATTACTATCCTTTACCCGTAAATAAACTGTAACTTGCCCCACTTTAGTATTTTTCAACAAACTAGGTAAATTGGCACTTGTCTTTTCCTTACCATTTATCATCACTTTCCATTGTCTCTTTACAATTTTTAGACCTTGCGGACTATAACTCTCATCCACTGCTGAAATAGGTTCACTTTCCTGATAAGCTTCCTTTTCAAAGTTGAACTTAGCTACAGGCTTTGTTCCCTGCGCATAGCTGATTATAGGAATACAAAGCAATACAAATAAAATTCCTACTATTGATAAACCCCTTCTCATTCTTTCTACCTATCTACTTTCTATATAGTATCCTTCTTATTATACAATAACTTCAACTCTTTTTCCTTATTAAAGTAAAATAATTACAATAAAAAAATGTCTCATAGAAGATGGGATTCTCCTATGAGACATTTTGGGGTATGTATTAATACATTTTCATGTGTTAATACATACTAGCATATACTATTGGTTATCCAGACATCGCAGATGTAACTGATCCCCTATATGCTTTTCATAAAACCTAATCGCTTTTTGGTGGATAAGCTCCAGCTAAAGCTACATAACTTAATCCTCGGCTTAGAATGTGTCGGCCATTATAATGTCTCATATAATCTACCTCCTCATTCGGTTTGGTTTTACAATAGTAGTATGACTCATATAGCCTGTTCATACTCATGCATTATTTTCCATTTTGATATTTCTATCCTACTCTCTTATACTAATCTTTTCCTCTCTCCTACTGGCCATATATCTTGGAATCCATAACATAAAATGACTACCTACACCATATTTAGACTCTACCTTTATTTTGATTCCCATTGTATATGCTAAAGATTGTAATAAACTTAGTCCAATTCCACTTCCTTCAATCCCTGATGCCCTTACCTCATTACTTCTATAAAACCGATCAAAGATATGCTCCATCTCTTCTTCTCTAATGCCTCTTCCTGTATCTAAGACTTCTACTCTGACATACTTTTCTTCCGGTACAACTTTTAAACTAACTCTTTCATCTGGACTCGAGTATTTTATTGCATTTTCTAACAAAATACTAATACATCTTTTTACCTTCACCTGATCCCATTCTACTTCTATATTTTCTATTACTCCTTGATATTCAAAGTGTAAATCATGAAAAAGACAAATCTCACTATAGAAATCAGTTATCTCACTAAACAATGTTTGAAGGCTTATTTTTTTTACTTCTAAAATACCACTCATATCTTCTTTAGACAATAAAAGTAAATCTTTATTTAGTTTTTCAAGACCACTTAATTCACTCATAATCCCTGAAAATTCGTCATAGTGGGCTTCAATACAATCTTGAGGCCTTCTAACAATAAGCTCTAACTTACCTTTAATGACGGCAAGTGGTGTACGCATTTCATGGGAAGCATCCTGAATAAAAGCTGCTTGCTTATGATAAGCTTTGGCAAGTGGTTTCAGTGCAATCTTTGCCAAATAAAATGCGACTACAAAACCTATAATAACCAATACTAAAAAAGCAATAAATAAAGCTTTTTGTAAATTAGCAAGTGAGTCTATAAGTGCATCTGTACTGAGTAAGAGTTGTACTGTATAACCTTTAACTTCAAACTGAATACCTCTATAATGATAAGGACCATCCTCAATGGAGACCATTTTATTCATCACATCACCTGGAAACTGAGGATATGGATGTTCTCCTTTATATGGATGTGGACTATCTTTTACTAATTGCCCTTCTTTCCAAACATAGTTAATAAGCTCTCTAACTAAAGGTGAAGGTAAGATAATATCTCCCTGATTTTCTCCATTCTCTTGTATATGCGCATCATTAATTACCATATTTTTATGAGTAGAAAGTTGTCTGTCTACCTCATCAAATAAATTTTCTTTATATATTGCCTGAGTAAGTATTGCAAATATAAGCAACGTCCCCATCACAATTCCAAGACTCATGATAATAATATTTCGCCTTGTACTTGAAAAAATATCTTTTCTCATGCTTACTCCTCTAATATATAGCCCATACCTCTTTTTGTTTTTAAATATTTTCCATAATCATATTGGACTAGTTTTTTTCTTAAATAACTCATATAAACTTCCACAATTTCTGTAGAAGCATCACTATCATATCCACAGATGCGTGCAAAAATTTGTTCTTTAAAAAGTAAAATCCCTTGATTGAGCATAAAATACTCCAATAAATGATAGAGCCTTTCACTAAGTTCAATCTTATTTTCTTCAATATAAACACTTTTGCTCAGTAAATCCATTTTAAGTCCTTTAAAAACTAAAGTATTTTTTTCTGCCACCTTACCTAGCCTTTTTAAAATGACATACATTCTTGCTTTTAGCTCTTCCATAAAGAAAGGCTTAGTTAAATAGTCTTGTGCTCCTAATTCAAATGCTTTTAATTTATCTCCTAAATCCTCTTTAGCAGTAAGCATTAAAACCCCTACTCCTAAATTTCTCTTATCAATATAAGATAAGACACTCATTCCATCAATGCCTGGCAGCATTAAATCTAGGATTACTAAATCATACGTATATGCTTCTAAGTATAATAGTGCATCTTCTCCACTAAAAACAGGTTGTATCTCGAAGTCACC
>SVDC01000026.1:0-8079 GCA_015058045.1 Cellulosilyticum sp. | reverse complement strand
ACTAAATCATACGTATATGCTTCTAAGTATAATAGTGCATCTTCTCCACTAAAAACAGGTTGTATCTCGAAGTCACCTTCGAGATACAACCTAATATTTTCACTAATCTTAACCTGATCCTCTACAAGTAGTACCTTAATCAATTTTTTGCCTCCTAAGCTTGTGTGTTAATTGATTTATAAACATATAGTACTAAATCTGGATTATATTCTTTAATATACTCTTGTACATCACCATCATAATATCTTGTATCTAATAATCTTGTTTCTCCAACCATAGTTGATAAGAAAGCTGAAAATGGTAATCCAAAGGAATCTTTAAAAATTAATACTTTCATATCATTATCAGCTGATTTGTTCTTAACAATAACCTCTGGGAAATCTGCTCCAAAGTATGCCGCATAACGATTAGTAAAAATATCCTCTGTATTTAACAGATTATATTTTACTAAAGCATCTTCAAAAGTTCCTTCAGCAGTCGTTGAAGCATTGGCTTTATTAATCGTTACACTATAATCTGTATCATAGTTTGGAAGCATTAAAGTATAATCATCTACACCACCATAATATTTTCCTACACGACGACCTTGTGAACCAAGGAAACTATCTTCATAAAACTTAGAAGTATAGTTCTCTGCATTGGTATAAAAATTATTTGGATCTAAGTCAATCCCCATATTCGCTTTTAGATAGTCTACTACTTCCCCTACTGCCCAAAAAGCAGTTTGAGTCGTCCAGTGATGGTCTGTATTATAGAATAAACTTCCTAAATCTAAATCTTCTCCTGAAACATTTTCTCTTAAATCTAACCTAGTAATTCCTGCCGCATCTAACTGCTGCATAAAATGATTAGTATTAGTCTCCGCTGAGTCTGTAATGCCAATCGGCATTTCATCATAACCATTAATCACCTTAAGTGGTGTTTGTACATACAGTAGAGGTGTTCCTAGTTCATCTAAAACACTTTTTATCCCCGCAATTTTATCTACATAAGGCTGTGTATCTACAGGGAAAGTCACAAACTGTAATTTACCCTGACTATCTTTTACAACACTATTAGTAACATTGGTTTCAATAATGTATTTTTTATTTAAAATTTTAGAAGTCAGTCCAAATAAATTGACATATGAATTTTTTGCATAGACATTGTCATTGACCCCTGACTCTAATCCACTAATCCCCCCTTCAAGCATGCCACCTACGCCATCTGAAGTGTAACCAGTTTTAATGCCAGAAAGTGTTGCCTTTGCAATAGGTTTCATGCCAGTAGCTAGGGTTAATGCACCACTCCCAATAAGAGTAGCACAAAACAAAACTATACCTATTCGTTCAAAACTTAATCTTTTCATTTTGTATACTCCTTAGAAATTAAAATAAATAAATGGATTGTAAGTTCCTTTTACAAGATAAGAAACTGAAACAAAGAATAAAACAATCAGTGCAATCATTGCCAGTCCCTTTACTACTTTTTGCATAGCAGGACTAAGTATTTGATATCTTTCTCTTGCTAATTTACTAAATGGTAAGGCAGTTAAGATACCGATCACTAAAATATAAAGATTATCTGTAAAGTATAAATGAGTTAAATCATTACTTAATGGTGTATCACCTATACCAAACATATGTCCAATATAACTTAAAGCCTGTCCAATGCTATCTGCTCTAAAGAGTACCCAGCTAATGAGTATAAGGAATAACGTATACACATGTCCAATTACTTTTGATTGTGACATTAATTTTCCAAGACCTGTAAATTTTTCAATAATTAAAATCACACCAAAGAAGAATCCCCATGCAATAAAGGTCCAGTTTGCACCATGCCAAATTCCTGTTAAAGTCCATACAATAAGGATATTACGTAAATGATTTAATTTACTTCCTCTATTCCCACCTAAAGGAATATAAACATAGTCTCTAAACCATGTACTTAAAGAAATATGCCATCTTCTCCAGAAATCTGAAACAGAGTTTGCAATATATGGGAAGTTAAAGTTTTCATTGAAATGGAAACCAAACATTTTCCCAAGACCAATGGCCATATCTGAGTAACCACCGAAGTCAAAGTAGATTTGAAGCATATAACTAACCGCACCAAGCCATGCAAAGCCTACAGTTAAGGAACCAGCACCTTCAAGGGCGTAAGCCTTATCTGCAATAAGGGCGAATTGGTTAGATAAAAGGACTTTTTTACTTAGACCAATAATAAAGCGTACAATTCCATCTGCAAAATCACTTTCTGTTTCACGTCTTCCGTGAATTTCATTTGCTATGGTTTCATATCGTACAATAGGTCCTGCAATAAGCTGAGGGAAAAAGGCAATATAAAGCCCTACATCTAAAGGACTCTTTAATACTTTCCCATGACCTCTATAAACATCTATAACATAGGAAATACTTTGGAAAGTAAAGAATGAAATCCCTATAGGTAATGCAATTTGTGGCACTGTTAAATTAAGACTAGCTACATCATTAATACTTTGTACTACAAATCCTAAGTATTTAAAGATTCCCATAATGGTTAAGTTAAAGACTACCATCGTTGCAAGATAGATCTTTACTTTTGGTGTATTTCTTGCCCGGTCAACTAATAACCCCAAATAGTAGTTTGCTAAAATCGATACTAACATAACGATTACAAACTTTGGCTCACCCCAAGCATAAAAAATTAAACTTGTGATTAATAATAACTTATTTCTTGTATCTTGTTTTTTACAAAGCCCGTAGTAAATAATCAGTACAAGCGGTAAAAATACATATAAGAAAAATGTACTTGAAAATAACATTTTTTTCTCCTTTCTAATTCTTTGCGTTCTTTATTCTATTAAGCATCGCATTTCTCAACTTTTATCTTGCTTATTATATTCTATTAAGCTTAATCTTTCCTTAATAAAATATTTTTAGTCAAAATCTACTCCTTATTATACCATCCCTTTATAGAGTTAAAAGAAAAATTCATCATAAAATGATTTCTTAACAAAAATAAAAGGCTCTAGACAACTTATTTTTGTCTAAAGCCTTCCTATTAACTACTTCTAAGTAGTTCCTCTAGTAAATAACTTAGCATAGATTCTTTTGCATCATCATATCTTTTGAAAATTTTCTCAGCCTCACAGCGATTATTATAAACTTGCCAATAGCCACATAACAAGCATTTCTTTTTAGTTCCGCACATGTAATCTTTCACATCTTCTATAGGAAAACCAAGGAAAGTACCTAGCTCAGCCGGACAATGACAATACTCATAACGCTTTCGTAAATAAGATAGTGTTCTATACACCGAATCTAATGGATATCCTAGACTTTCTAGAAACTCACGTTCTTTAGGTTGCTGTAATATATCTTCAATACTACACTTACGATAAGCAAGCACAATATGCGTATTAGTTGTTTCTCTTAAGACCATTCCCCTAAGCCCTAAACTTTCAATGACCTTAAGTGTTTTTATTTTAGAAATCCTTCTCCCATCTCTTCTGCCTAAAGAAAGTGTAATAGAGGGTTTATAGCCCATAATAACTGGTGCTAACTGATATTTTAAATAATAGGTTAAATACTCTGTATCTTCTAGTTCTCTTATCCTATCAAAAAAAACCACTCTCTTATCCTTCATCTGATTCATTCTCCAATATGACATATTTATCCTACAATCAGCTTTCCATAATCCTGACAAATTGCTTCATCTTGACCTACTGTAAATTCATTTACAATAAGTGGATCAGCTACTAATTTTGCACCTAAGCCTTCCATTTGTGCTTTCCAAGTATCCATCCATTCACCACTTCCCCAACCGTATGAACCAAATAAAGCAAGTTTTTTTCCGCTCATTAATGCTTCATGTGTTTCAATAAAAGGAATCATCTCAGAATCATCTAATTCTTCACATCCCATAGCTGGACAGCCTAATACCACTACATCTGACTCTATTATATCCTTATCTGTTGCACTTGATACTTCAAGTACTTCTACAGCTACACTTTTGTCTTTCATTCCCTCTGCAATATTTTCTGCCATGTTCTTTGTATTACCGGTTCCACTCCAATAAATTACTTTAATCATCTATATGTTCCTCCTTCTTATCCTTTTATTTTGATATTGATTTTCATTTATATTATCTATTATATCTGACAAATTGCTTTTGTCAATTTATTTTTGATTTTAATTGGATATTATTATCTATTAAGTTTATTGATGCTTAATCATTCAGTATATCCTCACCACTAAAGATTGCTTAAAATCTATTTACGAATTCAGCAAAAAAAGCATATAATAAGGATGATTTTACAATTATAAGAAAAGGATACATTTTAATGCACTTAATATTACACTCTATCAAAGCGAGGAATATGCTTATGACATCAACATTTAATTTAGATACTTTTTTAGCCAAGTACCCTTATACACTACAATTAATCCAAGAAAACAACATAGATATTGATACCCTATCTTCTATATATGAAGATTACCTTCTGCATATAGATACTTATCAAAATCATGGGGATTTCATTGCCAATATTCTCCGTTCGCAAAAGTGTATTCATACCGTTAAATCTAGAATGAAAGATCCTGATGGATTAATTGAAAAAGTCATTAGAAAAACTGTCGATCGAAAACAAAAATATGGTGATGATTTTCAATTTACCGCCGCTAATTATAAAGATGAAATCAATGATTTAATCGGAATCAGAGTCATTCATATCTTTAAAGAACAATGGCAAGGTATTCATGAATATATTACAAATACTTGGAAAGTCATTGAAATGACTGCTAATGTTAGAGAAGGCGATAATATTGAAGTCTTTAAGGAATTAAATATTGAGGTCCGTTCTAGAGCTTCTGGCTATCGTTCAGTTCATTACTTAGTAGAGTTCTACCCTACTAATAGACGTGTCATTGCTGAAATTCAAGTCAGAACCATCTTTGAAGAAGGCTATGGTGAAATTGATCATCAGCTTAGATATTCTCATAATGAAATTCCAGAATTAATCAAATCTAATCTCCTTTTATTTAATCGTATTATTGGAAGTGCAGATGAAATGGCTTCACTCATTCACACACTAGGAAAAGAGTGGAATCAAAAGGAAGTAAGTTATAAAAAGATTATAGAGGAGCAAGAAGCAGAAATTGCTCGCCTTAAGGCAGAACAAAATTCTTAAATCTTACTTATTAGAAGATAATCCTTCTACAACAAAAAGATATTCCTTTCTTGAATTGACAATGAAAGGAATATCTTTTTGTTTTCTATTTTATTTGTTTCTGCTGATAACTAATTAAAGCTTCATTAATCTCCTTTGATGTCCTACGGCTACTCAACTCATAAAAACCTGACACTGCTAAATGTATGATTAAAATGATACCTGCAAATAATGCTACTACTTTATAATTACTTAGTTGAATCCATTCTAGCTTATGTGCAAAAAAGCATAGAATAATCACTGTTCCTATATAGTGCACCATATACTTCATTCTATCTCCTAACCTTGATGTACTCTCTATTCCACTTACTATTTGTGTTAATAAAACAATAAGGAAATTTGCAAAAATAAGTCCCAATAAATCTACTACACGTATATTAGTTAATGGATTGCCTATTTGAACAGTCACAATCATACCGATTAATGATCCTGTAGTAGAGGCACAAAACTGATAAATGAATTCTGTAATTCTTGTCATCTACTCGCCTCCTATATACCTAATTTCTTCTTTAATTCTGGTACAAACTGCCTAGATACAATAACTTTTTCCCCATTACTTAATAGTGCTTCAAATCTGCCATTAAAACTAGGAACAACTTTAACCATTTTGGATAAATTAACAATACTAGATTTTGATGCTCTAAAAAATTCTGTATGTCCAAATAGTTCTTCTAGCTCATATAGTTTATATTTCACCTCATAAACCATTTGCTCTCCATAAGCAAAAACCTTATTATCTACTGCTTCAAAATAGTATAGATCTTGAGGATTAACCATATAAATTGCACCATTATAGCTACAACATAATTTACTCTTATTCGTTTTCATACCATAAATAAGTTCTAATAAATGTTCATCTAATTCATGGCACCTTATAATAATTTCATCTTCTGCCCCTTCTAAAGCATCTTCTATAATAATTTTCATGTCTCACCCCAATGACTATTTTTCTATCGATCACTTGCCTTTTTACATTTTAACAATATAATTGCAATTACTGTAAATATTATACCACTGCCAAATAATATAAATAACCCTTGAAGCATGCTCACCTCTTCTGCTCCCCATTTAATCGTAATGCCCATATATTCTTTATAACCTTTCATTGCTTCAACTGGTAATGTTTTAAAAGCATCCGCTACAGCTTCCTCTGTATAAATTTGTCTTACTAAGGCTGCTCCATAAAGTACAGGAAAGGTCTTTAATACATTTTGAATATTCTCTGATAAACTTCCCATTGGTAAATAAATACCTGCTATAAATCCAATTAATGTCCCTACAGTACCAGAAATTGCTGAGAAAGTCCCCATATTGTGTACAAGTATCGTCACACAAACAAATAAAGTAACCATTGAAAAAATAGCTATAAGAATTACACCGCAAATCTTTAAAGCAGCACTTAATGATAAGAGACTTTCACAACTTATGTATAAATAAAGTTGTGAAAAAATAAAAGTTGCAATACTAAGCAAAAAAGCATTGACACAAGCTGCAATAATATAACTTAATGTCAAAGTTGTTCGATGAATAGGTGTTACTAGAAAAGCAGCTAATTTATGTTTTTCCTCATCTTCTACCATTAAAGATAGGGTTGACATAGTGACTGTCACCACATTTACAATCATAATACCAGCCATGAGCCAACTTCCTATAATATACTGTGCTTGATTTTCTTCTAAGATAATAAACTCCGCTAAATAATTCTCATTCACTGAACCTAGAAAAACAGCATTTAAAAGCAAAATGATTATCATAGAAAACAAAGAAGAAAAGACACCTGAACGATTACTTAAATACATCCTCATATTTCTTCTTACTAACATCATTAATGTTTGCATCTTTTATACCTCCTCCAAAGATTTCCCTGTTATATTTAAGAAAGCCTCTTCCATTGTGCCTTGTACAACTTCGAAGGCTTCTATATACTGTTTGATTTTTTCTAGAATCCTAATAGCTGATAACGTATTTGGAATTTCAACCTGAAGGCGATTTTCCTCTATTTTATACCTTAATGCCTCTTCTTTTAAAATAGAAATCACTTGGTCCTTTTCATGAGTTGCAACTTTAATTAAGTCTTTTGCATAAATCTCTTTTAATTTATACGGGGTATCAAAAGCCACCATCTCGCCTAAATCCATTACCGCTATATGCCCCGCACGTACTGCTTCTTCCATATAATGTGTAGTTAAAAAAATAGTCATTCCTGTTTCTTTTCTTAAGCTTTCGATTCTCTCCCATACTATTTTTCTTGTTTGTGGGTCTAGACCTGTAGTGGGTTCATCTAAAAATAAAATCTCCGGTTTATTAAGTAATGCTCTAGCAATCTCACATTTTCTCTTCTGTCCACCTGATAATGCCTGAAAGGGCCTGTGATAAAGTTCTTCAATCTCTAATAATGAAGCTACCTCTTCAATATTTTTCTTTACAACACGCGTTTTGTTTTCATAGAGATAAGCTCTAGCTAATAGATTTTCGTAAACGGTTAGTCTATCATCCAATGTATTGCCTTGAAAAACAACCCCGATCTTTTGTCTAATAGATGGATTTTCTTTTCCTAACATATGGCCAGCTATTCTTACTTCTCCTGAAGTTGGTAAAAGCAAGGTACACAACATATTAATCGTCGTAGATTTCCCCGCCCCATTAATACCAAGAAAACCAAATATTTCTCCTTGCTCCACATTAAAGCTTAAATCTTTGACTGCTTCTAATGAGCCAAAATGCTTTTTTAAATGTTTCACCTCTATACAACTACTCATCTATAATCTCCCCTTTCTTGTTAAAGTCAGTATATTCTTTTCCCTTCTACTCGGCAATAACTTGAAAGGTAAGTTACGTTTTTAGGTTACTAAGTCGTATGATAAAAAGATAAAATGCAAAAGAGAGAGTTA
>SVDC01000120.1:2131-4694 GCA_015058045.1 Cellulosilyticum sp. | reverse complement strand
ATGCAAATAATAGATATGCCATGGGAAATAAAAAACTTAGGCAAGCGTAGCGTATCTATGGTAATAGATTCAAGTGATGATTTGAATCTTATAAAGGAAAACATAGAAGCTATTTCTGATTATGAATATCAGGTAATTAAAGCTCCAATAGAAAGAATGGATGTGGCATACATACTACAGGAAAATGGGTTTGTATTTGCAGAAACTGCATTTGATCTTAGCTTAAAGCTAAAGAATCTTAAGTGCCCAGATACTTATACCAGATATATTGACTATACTTCATATTCCGAAGCTTCCTCAGAGGAGGTTCAGCTTGTGGATTCTGAAATACGAAAGGGTATTTTCAACACTGATAAAGTAGCACTAGACCCTCTCATGTCAACAGAACTTTCGGGACAAAGATTCGCAAATTGGTTTACCACAGAAGTAGAGAGTGGTAAATCAAAGTGCTATTTGGTAAATCTCGAAGATAAGCCAATTGGATTTTTTGGAGTAAAGGATGTAAACGAGAAGAAAGCGGATTCATTCTTGGCTGGTCTATTTGACAACGATGATGGTAGAGGATTTGGAATTTCTACAATCTACTATCCTTTATTGGTGGCAAAAGAATCTGGAAAGAAGACTATGACAGCCAGAGTTTCTTCAAACAATCCTAATTCTTTAAAGGTACATCTGGAATTAGGATATAAAATTGATAAAATGCATTATGTTTATGTAAAGCATAATGATAATAAATAGAAAAGGACTAATAGGGTTATGAAGGTTTCTTTTGTAATACCATGTTACAATTCTGCAAAGACAATCGAGAAAGTGGTAGCAGAAGTACAATCAAAAATGGACACACTTTCTAAATACACTTATGAGATAGTTTTAGTGAACGATTGTAGTCCAGACAATACGTTTGATGTGATTAGAGATTTGTGTGCTAAAAATCAAAATATTATTGGCATTAATCATTCGAAGAATTTTGGACAACACGCAGCATTGATGGCAGGATTTCATTTTATTTCAGGAGATATTGTTGTTTGTCTTGATGATGATGGACAGACACCAGCTGATGAAGTAGACAAGCTATTAGAAAAAATAGATGAAGGTTACGATGTTGTATATGCTCAGTATGAACATAAGCAACACTCTGGTTTTAGAAACTGGGGCAGTCATCTTAACAAAAAGATGACCGAGATAATGCTTAATAAACCTAAAGAGCTATACATATCGAGCTATTTTGCAGCTAAAAGATATGTAGTGAATGAGATGCTAAATTATAAGGGGGCATATCCTTATCTTATAGGCCTAGTTTTAAGATGCACTAGAAATATATGCAATGTAAAGGTTAATCATCGTGAAAGAAAAGAAGGCCATTCAGGATATACATTTAAAAAGCTTTTAGGCTTGTGGATGAATGGATTTACTTCGTTTTCTATTTTGCCACTTCGATTAGCAACATATGGTGGCTCAATTATAGCTATCTTAGGTTTTATATATGCTATATATGCAATTATTAGTAAGTTTATGAATCCAGATAGAATGTTAGGTTGGAGTTCACTTATATCAGTTAATTTAATACTAGGTGGACTTATCCTGATAACACTTGGTTTGATTGGAGAATATGTTGGACGTATATTTATCAGCATAAACAATTCGCCACAGTATGTTATAAAGAATGTGATTAATTACAATGAGGATAAAGCCTAGTGAATACATTAATTAAAAAATATTGGTATCGTATACCTCTAACCGTAGGCTATATACTTATTTTTGCAAGTTTCATATATTCTATTTTTTATTCTATGCCTGCAAATGATGATTTTGCATGGGCGGTAGAATGGTGGTCGAGCAATAGAGTGGTGGAAATGTTTCACCGTATCGGGTGGAATTATATGAATTCCTTCGGGAACTCAGGGATATTTGCCATAGCAATACAGGTTTTATTTAATCCACTGTACTTGTTTGATAATGTGGGACATAGCTTCGGCATTTGTATGATTATCGTAAATACAATAATCATGACTGGAATACTATGGGCTGTTAGAACATTGTTTAAGTATATATTTCAGATAAATAACCAAGTTGCGTTAGATATCATTACATTTTTGGTTGCGCTATTAGTTACTACTAGCTATTACTACAGCGATGTGTACAACTGGTGGTCAGGTACACCTGGCTATTCTGGGATGATGATGATGTGCCTTATCAGTTGTGCTGCAATGCTTAGATACAATGCAGATAGAACAAAGAAGCGCTATATAGCCATGATTGTTCTTGGCATGATAGCATGCACTAGCATGATGTACTGCGTGGCAGTAGGTGCTTTCTATGTGGTGTATACATTCATAGTATATTTGCACAACGGTGATAGAATCGGCAAAAAGCTTTTACCACTAGGTATGTATATATTATCAGGTGTGCTTATGGTTATAGCACCTGGCAATTACACTAGAATGAGTAATGAAGAAAGCTCAGACGCCAGTCTATTTAATGCAGTTATTGTTACTGGATATAGAATTCTTACAAGGCTTAAAACGACCATTCAAACAAAACCATGGGTTGTAGCTATAATGCT
>SVDC01000120.1:0-2031 GCA_015058045.1 Cellulosilyticum sp. | reverse complement strand
GGTGGTAGATACGCAGGAGTTATTCAGGTAGATATATTGGCTCATGCAGACCTTATAAAGGAAAGCTGGGTATTTTGGGATGAGATTTTACAGGAGGTGGAGAGTGCCGAAGATGGCGCTGAAATAGTAATTAATAAGGAGAATGTAGACTGGTGTCAGTATTCATACTACGTCAGCTTGGATGAGATACCTAGAGAAACACTTACAGAGGATGCTAAATATGGCAATTGTAATCAGTGTGCATCTAAGTATTATGGGGTCGATTCAATAATAGTAAATCTTTATTGATGAAGGAGTTATAAAAATGAATAAAGGAAGTATTTTTAAGAAATATTTACCTTGGGTGTGGCTTATCGCAGGTTACATACATGATGTAGTTTTCATTCTTACTAGTGGAAGATATATGTTAGATTCCGATATGGCATCGGAAATGATTTTATCAGACCTATTGAATAAAGAACATTCAATTATTACCCATAGCTGGATTTATTCTACAGAAATACGTGTTGCTGAAACACAATGGTTCTTCAGGATAGGACTGTTACTTTCACCTGACAATTGGATTGTAGCTAGAGCAATTGGTACAGCAATAATGCTAGCCTTATATATAGCAGCGTGGTTGCTATTGTGCAAAGTTTTAGGCTGGGAGAAGATTGGCGTTTGGATTTGCGCCATGCTTCTCTGGCCATTTGGTTTTTGGTACTTTATGGATATAACATGGGGCGCATATTACGTACCTCATTCTATTTTCATGATAGTTTCTTTGGTAATACTTATAGTATTGGCTAAGAAAAGTGCTGATGGTAATAGTATTTATAATATTAAAAATGCGCTATTGTGCATGCTGCTATTGGCTATCGCCATTATTACTGGATTAAATGGTATTAGAAATACATTAATTTTTTACGCTCCATTAACTGTATATGCTTTTGCTGTATTATATTTTTATCTTCGTGATAACGGCATAAAGAATGCATTAACAGATAAAAAGGTCAAGCTAGTTTTTGCAAGGGGCTCGATTATAGCTACTGCCTTCAACTTTGTTGGATATGTTGGTAACCATGTGTTCTTCGAAAACAAATATCAATACAGCAGTTATAATTCTATGACTTGGGGCAGTGGTACTAATTCTGTTACAAAAACATTCAAATGGTTTATCGATAGTTTTGGATATACAGACAATGCCACAAAAGAGCTATTTTCTGTAAACGGAATTTGTACAGGTGTAGGCCTTCTTATATGCTTTGTTCTTGTAATAAGTGTTATACGTCTTGCTATGAATTTTAAAAATATGTCAGAGATGGATCAACTCTATGCAGGAATCTTCTTTTCGATGCTTGTGACAATCGGGTTGGTGTTCACTTATATATATGGAGAAGAACAATATTGGCTTACAACAGTCCAATTTGGTGTAGCGGCAATATTCCTGGAAATCAAAACTGATGATAAATTAAAGGATTTTGAGCGTAAATCTGCTCCAACGGTACTATTAATCATGGCAGTGCTTTCTTCTGTAGGTATTGTAAAAGCGAACATAGAAACACCTATGAGAGCTAATCCTGGAATTGAAGAGGTAATTAGCTTCTTGGAAGAAGAAGGCTATACACAGGGATGCGCTACATTTTGGCATGGTCCAATAATCACCGAGCTTACAAATGGAGACATTGAAATGTGGACTGTTACAGATGAGCATGATGGTATGGCAAGATGGTTACAGAAGTCGTCGCATAATACTGTACCTACAGGAAGATACTTTGTTTTGTATGTAGATGATGAAGTATCATATTTAGATGAATTTGAAGAGTATAGTGGCGACAAAGGCGAATTGGTATATGATGATGGTACATACACTATCTTTGAGTATAACAATTAGTATGGGAGATATTGATTGAAAAGTTATATTAAACTCTTAGTTAAAAGCATATGTGTTACTGCGCCATTATGGGGTGCTGCATTTTATTGCAGCACCCATTTGTTGCATATAGCAGGTAGTGATTACGTAGGAGCAATTTGGAATAAAGATGTAACTAA
>SVDC01000119.1 GCA_015058045.1 Cellulosilyticum sp. | reverse complement strand
TAATGATTGAAGAGGCACATATTAAAGCAGATGAATTAATGTGCGAAATTCTTACAGATCTTGGCTATGGTGAGGGTATAGAAATTTTCAAAAATATGGAGAAATATTATGTTTTAGAGTACAAAATCTACTGTTTGTAAAGCAATGAATATATAGCTAAAGTTGATGGGGTTATTATATAATGTAATTAGATATAAGGTGCTTAGTTGCTTCATAAAATGCAAGTGTTTTTAAGTTCTTGAAAATAGGGGTAGGAGAAAATATTTATGAGAAATTGAAACACTTTACAAAAGAAATGAAAGGAGAATTTATATGAAAAAAGTAAAGCAATTAATCGCTGTATTGGCATCAATTTGTTTGATTATGTTTGCTTCTATTACACCATTATATGCTGCAACTTACACCACAAGTGCTTGGGTGAATTCAAATTATTTAGTCAATTATATATATAAATATTTATATACAGCTCATATTCAACACAATAATGGAACAATTACATCTGCAGGCACATTAAGTTTCACAGGACATAATTGTAGCGCTCCTATAGCAACTCAATATGGTTGTGCTATTGGAACCTCTCAAGTAGGTAGTTTTGTTCATTCTGGTGGAATGGCGGCAACATATACAATCGGTGTTGATGTTTCTGTAGTTCTAGGAACTGGAGGTTTGATGTATATTGGATCTACGCAAGATACAGTAACTGCTGCAGTAGTAACTAGATCTATTAATAATCCTGATGATATAGAATATACGTTTACTTATGAACCTGGAAAAGAACTTCACTATGATGAAAATGCTGCAATCAAATTTGCTGAAAAATATAATATAAGCATAGAATCTATTGAACAATATAACGGAGTTTAAAAAGTGAACAATTCGAAAATGAAACCAGAGAATAATAAAAAAGATTCTGATACAAATAAAAGTATGCATCAATTTTTCTCTGCCAGAGTGATTTTAAGTGTTGCTATTATAATTGCTATTATATTAGGAAGTTTGATCAGTATTTTCTAAAAATTATATACCTTCATTTTTAAACAATTAAAATTTGTAAAAATCCCCTATTAGTTGAACTAGAAAAAGACTATGTTATAATGACATTGTCATAGAGGTTGTGGTAGTACACAACAAAAGTAAAGAGAGAGGACGGCAATCCTCTCTCTTTGTTTTTTTAGCACCACTACCGAAGCAGCTAGGCTACTTCTTTAACTCCTTAACTATCATATAAAGCATTACCATTGTGATAATCACATTTATATCGATTGTCATAGAGAATGTGGTAGTGGTGCTTTTGGTTAGTATTGTTCATGCCCAATACCTCCCGAAAATGATTATATCATAAACAAAATTCCGTTTGTCGGCACGGGAGCCGACCTCTCAGAGAGCCTACGGAGTACGCATGCACCTTTTGATGGAACGTCAAAAGTGCAAATGCGTTACTTTTGGAAAAAGTAACAAAAATATGGTATAATTTTATTAGAATTTACTATATCAAAATTAAATTTGATATAGTGCAAAATTCATTTTGATATGTATCAAAATTAGAAAAGATATATATCAGAATATATTTTGATATAGTGAGGAATGTTTATGTTTAATATCTATTTTTATGGTTCTGAAGAAGAATTTGAATCTGTGTCTAATTCGATGCAAAGATATTTCAAAGGGGGATATAAGCCTTTACAAAATGGAAAGGGATATCTGATTCAACTAGATGAGAAAAGACCTAATGAGTTTTTAAAAGATTTACCTTTGGAAACAAGAGAAAAACTATTCAATATGCTTGCCAAAGAATTTTTTCAAAAGCAAAATTCCAGTGCTAAAACTGGTCGCAAAAGAATTGATCTTCCACCTAGGGATATATTACAGAAAGAGCGTGAAAATTTGTCTGTTGCCAAGCTAGCAGAAAAATATGGGTGTTCTTCCACTACGATCAATCGTCGTCTTGGTTTGATCAAAAACAAGAAAGGGTGATTATTGTGCCTACTGCTTCAATTTCTAAAGGGAAAGGATATGCTCGCCACAATGATAGATCTATTGATAATAAATCTATTGAGGAACGTTCGTGGGATTCTGAATTATCGGATAAAAATATCATTTATATCAACAAATCTTTAAAAGATGAATATGACAAAGTATTCTGCAAATCTTTAAAAAAATATAATCAACAACAAATTGATAAAGGGCGACCGGATCGACAAATCAAAAACTATTACGAAAAAATCAGTCGTTCAAAACAAGAAAAAACAAGTTATGAGTTAATTATTCAGATTGGCTCAATGGATGATAAAGAAAATCCATATACATATTCCAGAATTCAAGCTGCATTGGATGAATACAATCAATCTTTTCAAGAAAATAATCCTAATTTTCATGTGTTTCAGCAAATAACACATCGTGATGAGAAAGGTATGGATCATACACATATCATGTTTTTTCCAGTTTCAACAGGAAATAAACGTGGTTTAGAAATTAAAAATTCACTGTCTGGTGCTTTGAAAGAAATGGGATATGGTCGCAACGGCTTTGATTTGTGGCGTGAATCCCAATTAAATTCTCTTAAAGAAGTTATGAAAAAGCATGATCTTGAATTTGAATTAGGGGATGGACGAACTGAACATCTCAATGTACGTCAATATCGTGAATATAAAAAGTATGAGTCTCTGACTTTTGAAAAGCAGAACACCTTGTCAGAGCTCCATAAAAACATTTCTAGAGCAAAATCGGACTTAGATGAATTAAACTATCAAAAAAATGAAATTCAAGCTCAAATCGCTTTAAAAACGGCTGAAAATGACAGGTTATCTATAATCAACCAAAAATTAATGGATGAAAATCATGATTTAACTGAAGCAAATCATTTGATGGAACAGGAAATACTGCTTCTTGAGAATAGAAGAATCTTTAAAAATTTTGATGAAATGGATCCTAAGGAAAAATCACAATGTTTCAGATCAAATAAAATGACAGTTATTAAATCTGATGGAACTGAATATACTACAGATCATCATACAGCTAGCATGTTACGTGATTTAAAAGCTGGAAAAATTAAAATGGGAGCATGGTTGCCAGAAGAAATGATTCCAGTCCCAAAATCAGTAATTAATGAATTGATTCAAGTTCGAGATATAAATATAGAATTGAGTAAAGAAACTAATCTTTTTGTTCGAACTTTTGAAGCTTTAAAAAGGAATATTGAGCGAATGAAAAATAAAGTTAAAGTTCATTTTGAACGATGAAAAAAATTTTTAACAGTGAAATAATCGTTATTTTTATATAATTAATTACTTTTAAAGTATCTTTTATTTCTTTTGTCACCAACCCCCCTCTATTCATGCGGATTAAATGGCAAAATATGAGGACTTTTTTAATACATATGAGGACTTTTTTAATACATATATGAGGACTTTTTTAATACATATGAGGACTGTTTTAAATTTAGTCCTCGTATTGTATAATTAAATTAGTTTGATTGAGAGGGATTAAAATGAGTGATTTTGATATTAATAATAAAGTGGTTCAAACTAATGAATTAGTACGTGAAGCTAATTGGACATTAGATACTGTTTCATTAAAACTTTTTAAAACATTGGTATCTTGTATTAATACTTTAGATCCTCCAGAAGATAATACAGTTTCAATATCAAAAAAAGAATTGTATGACTTACTAGGTTCAGATTCTAAAAACAATTATGATTATTTAAAAAATAAATTGAGAGCTTTACAAGGAACTACTATTAAATTGCATGATAATACAGAAGAAGAAGCATATATTACGTTAATAACTAAAACAGTATGGAGAAAAAAAGAGAATATTGTATCATGCACATTTAATGAAGAGATAATGCCTTATCTTATCGAAATGCATGCTTTATTCTTACAATACGAAGTCGGCAATATCAAAAAGATAGATACAAAATATGGTCTTATACTATACGAGTATTTACTCTCTATGGCTCGCCAAGAACAAGCAACTGCAACAAATCCTAAATACGAGTATAAGATATCTATGAAGCGTTTAAGAGGGTTAACTGGTACAGAAAAAAAATATAAATTATTTAAAGATTTTGAAAAAAAAGTACTTCGAAATGCGGAACAAGATATCAATACAGCTGGTGTAGAATATCTTATGAGATATACAAAAAACAAAATCGGGCGATCTATAGAAGCAATTACATTTAATATAAGAGTTCGAACCAGTATTCTGGAAGATAAGTTTTTTGAAATTAAAAATCCAAATCTAATGGATCAATCAATTTAAAGGTGTATTATGGCAAAAACAATCAAACAGATAGCCGATAATCTTGGTTTAGATAAACAAAAAGTATATCGTTTCATAAAGAAAAACCACATCAATGAAGTACATCAAAAAAACGGTGTGATGTACTTCGATGAAGCAGTAGAAAGCCTTATAAAATCGCACTTTTCAAAAATTACTACATCAAGTGAAGCACATCAAATCACATCAAATGATGCAGTGATTGATGTACTTGTGAAACAGTCAGAAATACTTAAAAATGAATTAGAAATTAAGAATAAACAAATTGATGAGCTAAATAAGCGATTAAAAGAAAATCAAAGGTTATTAGATCAGCAACAACAATTACAGGCTATAGCAGAAAATAAAATCAAATTATTAGAGCAGAAAGAAACACCACTAGAACCATTCAGTGGTTCTACATCGGTTGAAACTAAAAAAGGCTTTTTTGCTCGATTATTTAGGAGATAAGCATGACATCAGAAGAATTTAAAACACATATGCAAAAGATTTCTAAAAATGTTATGGAGTTGGATGATCAAAATCCAGATATGCCATTAATGATTGAAGAGGCACATATTAAAGCAGATGAATTAATGTGCGAAATTCTTACAGATCTTGGCTATGGTGAGGGT
>SVDC01000118.1 GCA_015058045.1 Cellulosilyticum sp. | reverse complement strand
GTTTTAGCTATTGTTTCTTGTTTTTTTGTTCATCCAAGTAGGGATTATTTTAACTATATTGATTATCGTACTCTTAGCATTCTTTTATCTTTGATGATAACAATGGCTGGCTTTCAGCGACTATCAGTATTCAGACAAATCGGTGAATTATTAGTTGGTAAGATGAATTCGATAAGAGGGATAGTCCTAATCTTATTAGGATTGTGCTTCTTTTCAAGCATGTTTATAACAAATGATGTAGCTCTATTAACATTTGTACCTTTTTCTATAATTACGCTATCTATTTCAAATAGAAAAGATTTGTTTATTGTTGTTATCGTGCTTGAGACTATTGCGGCAAATCTTGGAAGTATGCTAATTCCTTTGGGAAATCCTCAGAATTTATATTTATATTCATTGTCAAACATGAATCTGATAAGCTTTATTTCCATAATGTTACCTTATAGTATATGTGCATTAATTCTTTTAGTTTTAAGTACATATATCTTTGTGAAAGATGCACCGGTATCTGTTTCAGGGGATTCAAAAAAGGTATATAACAGAACGACATACGAAAAAAAATTGATTGGATTATACATATTTGCCTTTTTAGCATCATTATTAGTAGTGGCACGGATAATTCCATATTATGTTTCTTTAATAATAGTGATTTTGTTGGTTGTGATATTTGATAGAAAAGTGCTTAGAAAGCCAGATTATTCATTATTGTTTACTTTTGTTTTTCTATTTGTTTTCATTGGTAACATTAAGAATATATCTTTTATTAGTACCTTTTTAGAAGATTTGATTAAGAATAATGAAGTGGTCGTTTCAGTTGTTTTGAGTCAGTTTATAAGCAATGTGCCGGCAGCTATACTATGTTCAGGTTTTACTGATGCTATTCCAAAACTTATTATAGGTACAAATTTAGGTGGATTAGGAACGCTTATTGCCTCAATGGCAAGCCTTATTTCATTTAAACAATATAGCTATATTGATGGAGCTGATAGTAAAAAGTATATAAAAGTATTTTCTATATTTAATATCGTCTTTTTGATCATCATGTTAATTGAATATATGATGATAAATTGGGTATAAGAAAAGCCTCGTGCTGAGCACGAGGCTTTTAATCTTTTAGTTTGATAATGAATGTTTAATTACACCCTTTGGATCTTTAATTAAGATAAAGATAATCCAAATAACAAGTGCTAATGCAATAACAGAAAAACCGAGGAATGTATCATTGATCATATCTTCCAAGGCTGGAGTGAAGTACTCGGCACGTAATTCAACATATTCAAAGATTGCATCTACGAACCACATTATTGATGCACCCCAAAACATAAACATTAACACATGAAGCTGCATATCATTATTTTTGCGATTATACCATAATACTGTACTAATAACCGCAGCGATAACTGTAATCAGTAATGTCATATTATCCCCCTTAATTAGTTGTTTTCATTGTAGAAACAGGTCTTTTTACAATCATATCAGCTGTAACGCACATGCCAATCCAAATAACTGTTACGAGAACTGCCATAGAAACACCTACAGTAGCAATTTCATGTAGCATTTCCTGAGTATCTTCTGGATTTGACATTGCTGTTAAAAATGGGAAGAAAGGTTGTACTTCGCCATGCCATACATGCTCAAATGCAAGTAAAGCAGAGCCTCCCCATAAAAGATTTGAAAGCCATTTTAACTTTCTTGTCATAGGAACTGAAGTGTTTTCTTCATGTTTTTCAGTACCTTGTTTTTCCATTTTTTTCTTAATGATTGTTGTTACGATAGCTTCTCCAGCTGGAACAGTAAAGCAAGCCATAATTCCCCTCCTTAAATATATTGATTGATTCAATTTTGTAATGAATCTCAAATAATTATAACAGCGAAAATACAACTATTATAGGAAATTTCTATAATTTGTATATTCAAAAAAATATGGCAGATATTCCAATAGGGAATACCTGCTATATTTAATATTAAATAAAAATGCTTATAGTCAAAATACAATCCTTATTTTATTTTGAATTTTGGAGTAAAAGCGCTATAATAGGCTTCGAGTTTGTTTTTTACTCAAAAGATATAATGTTAGAGAGAGAAAGAGAATGTTAAAACAGGTAGTTATTTGGACATTACAGGATAAATGTTTTGGCCCAAACCTTAGTGCTATTAAAGGCAATATTAAAACGAGATTCGAAGAGTTAAATGGACAGGTTCCAGGACTCAATAGAATTGAGGTACATAGTGAATGCATGAGTTCATCTAATGGTGATGTTATTATGGTGGCAGAATTTGAAGATGAATCATCATTGAAGCAAAGAGAAAATAATGAAATGTGGAGTGCTGCTATGAAGGAGACGGTAGTCCCATTTGTTGAGGTTACAACACATGTTGAGTATGCATATTAAAAATGCACTAAATTGCACTAATTAATTTTACACAACATAAACATTAGATATGTTACAATCTTCCTAAGGGTACTATTAAAGTATAAGGAGGAGTTCTAATGGCAGAAAATAAATATGCAGGTACAAAAACAGAGAAAAACTTGTGGGAAGCTTTCGCTGGCGAATCAATGGCAAGAAACAAATATACATATTTTGCATCAGTTGCTAAGAAAGCTGGTTATGAGCAGATTGCAGCGTTATTCTTAAAGACAGCTGATAATGAGAAGGAGCATGCAAAACTTTGGTTTAAAGCTCTTGGTGAAATAGGAGATACACCAGCCAATCTTTTACATGCTGCAGAAGGCGAAAATGCTGAATGGACAGATATGTATGACAGAATGGCTAGAGAAGCCGAGGAAGAGGGATTCCCAGAGCTTGCAGCACAGTTTAGAGGTGTGGGGGCTATTGAAAAGGAGCATGAGGAAAGATACCGTAAGCTTTTGAATAACGTGGAAGCTATGGAGGTCTTCAAAAAGAGTGGTGTAACAATGTGGGAATGCCGCAATTGTGGACATATAGTTGTTGGAGTAGAAGCGCCTGATGTTTGTCCAGTATGCAATCATCCAAAGGCATATTTTGAAGTAAGAGCAGAGAATTATTAATAAATAATAAACGCTGGAGCAAATAAGCTCCAGCGTTTTTATTCATGAGATTTTTGGGCCTCTTCGTTAATCATATCTTCGTAACCGGTAAGAGCTGCAAAGGGTGCAAATTGAGCAGCACGATCATACAAGCTCATATGTGGATGAGTGAGAGATTGATGATGAGGCATATCGATTATATCTTTGTATACAATTCGTGGGTCGGGTTCGTTTTCTCTATATCTATTTGCCAAAGCTTTACTCCTTTTATTCACCAGAAGAATGGCCACCAACTTGTTTATTGCGCTTCATAGTCATGGCACCATCTTGAAGATTTATACCTTTTAGTACAGAATTTTTTCCAAATTTATCATGCATTGCCAGGGTGGCTTTTTGAAGCTTACGTTCTTTTTCATCAGCTTTATCAGCTGCTTCTTTTTCCTTTTCCAAAGCATTATAGTCAGTGAAAAGATCCATTTGGTACGGCTCGTCATTAGGTATTTTATTAATTGGAATCAAATCACATGCTACAACATTGATTCTGCGAACTAATAGGTCAGAATCGACAATACGATCGTATAGCTCAACCATTACCTCCATAATTCTTTGAGTGGAGCTGGTCCAACGGTCTAAGTTGCCTGTTCCATGAGCATGATAAGGGATGGGGCGACCAAAGTGGTCAACAGAAACTTTTCCGGTATAGTATTTATTTGTGCCAGCTATTTTAAAAGTAGATCGTCCTATACTTGAACCTTCTTTTTCAACTTCTAAGCTTGTTCTATCATATCCGATGGTTAATTCGATTTTTTTGGTGACCAAATCCTTTCTAACTAAATCAAGAACCAAAAGCTCTGTCATTTCTTTGACTATGAGTCTAGCTTTGTCAGTAGTGTAAGGCTCCATAAGAACTTGACCACTGGAAAGACTGTTTGTTTGTGGCCTATATCTTTTGATGGTAGCTATTTCTGTGGGCTCCCAGCCCCAAGCATGGTCAATTAAAAGTTCTGCATTTATACCTAAAGCTTTATATAGAACATCTTCGCTATACACGCTAGTACGAGCGATATCGCCCATTGTGAAAATTCCAAGCTTTGCAAGGCGTCTGGCTATTCCACCTCCAACTCGCCAAAAATCTGTAATAGGCTGATGGCACCAGAGGAGCTCACGATATGTTTTTTCGTTTAATTCAGCGATTCGAACGCCCTGTTCATCGGCAGGAACGTGTTTTGCTACAATATCCATTGCAATTTTTGCAAGGTACATATTGGTTCCGATGCCTGCTGTCGCAGTGATGCCTGTCTCTTTAAGAACATCGCGAATCATACGCATTGCAAGCTCGTGAGCAGTACAAGAATAGGTATTCAAATATCCAGTGACATCTATAAAACACTCATCAATGGAATAAACATGAATATCATCATCTGAAACATAACGAAGATAAATAGAAAAAATATAAGTGGATATTTCTTCATATCGTTTCATTCTAGGGGGAGCTGCAATATAAGCAAGTTCTAGAGAAGGGTCTTTTTCTAGCTCATCTGCATTGGAAGAGGAACCAGTAAAGTGGTATTCTCCGGTTTCTGGATTCTTTGGGAGTAATCCTAATGCAAGGGCTCGATTAAAACGCTCGGCATTAACTTCTTTAACGCGTTGTATTACTTCAAATAAACGCGCTCTGCCGGGAATGCCATAGGCCTTCAGAGAAGGACTAACAGCGAGGCAGATTGTTTTTTCAGTACGGGAAGCATCAGCCACAACCAGATTAGTTGTAAGTGGATCCAAACCTCTATCCGTGAGCTCGCAAGAAGCATAAAAGGATTTTAAATCGATGGCAATAAAAGCACGGTTCTTTTCCATATGGCTGACCTCCTTTCGTAATAATGCATCTTATATGTTATATCCGAACATGTATTCGTGTCAATCGAACACTTTATAAAATTTGATAAAGAGCTA
>SVDC01000117.1 GCA_015058045.1 Cellulosilyticum sp. | reverse complement strand
CGTAGTCTTGGATTAATTGCTTAGTCCAAGAAAACGTCCGCACCCTCAGTGGGTCAATTCTACTTGACAATCAACAAGTATCAACAGAATGGCCTAAAAGTTTTGCTCTTTCTGTTACTGGTAACCCCATCGGTATAAATACATATGAGTTCAATGCCATTCTAAATGCGTGATTATTGCTTAAGCGCAATCCTAATCCGGAAGTTCCCCTAGTTGAATTACCTTTGCAGAGATTATAAAGGGATGATGAATATGATTTCGTTGTTGTCCATTCGCCATTTATCCTAGCAAATACCCATTCCGTTTTTATTCCTAATGTTGCTTGTCTATTCTTTAATTCAGTAAGAATCATCCTAACATTATTTGTTAAGGGGATATATCGCCCATTTTGGCTAATGCCTTTTTCATTTTTTGTTGTAGGGTTGTAGTAGTAGACCTTCTTTCCATCGCGCATTTCATCATTCTGCTGTGAATGAATATGGATTCGGTCATTATAAATATCAGACCATTTAAGCGATGGAATTTCGCCTTCTCTAACACCTGTTTCAATTGAAAAGAGAATAGCATATCCATTTACGTCATATTTAGAGTTATTTATGCGTTCTCTTATAGTTTTTTTGATTAATTCAATTTCAAAAGGTTGAAAAGCTTTATCCTCAGGATTCTTATAATTATCTATACAATTTTTATTGAAGATTCGATTTTTGTGTGGAACTGGATTGATAGGGATATACTGATGGTCAAGGTCAGTAGCATATTCAAATACTAGATTTAACACACCTTTAAATTTATAGAAACTTTTTTTTGAAATATGCTGTTCCTGTATAACTTTTTGAATATATTCTTTCAGAAAAGAATGTGTAATTTTTCGAATATCTCTCTTTCCAAAATCATCATCTATAAAACGCTTATATGAAAAATGATAATCTCGGATGGTTTTTTCTTTGGGCGCCTCTGTTTTGATTTTCTCATCAATTGCTGATAGAAACATTGCTCTAAAGGAATAATCTATACTTCCTGTATAATAGTAATTGTATAGCTTTTCAATTAATGTCTCTTTTGTTACTCCTTTCATTCTCTTATTGCCATCTGGTAGTCTTGTATAATAATAATCCAAGGGGTCACCGTCAGTTGCGACATGATGGCTTATTGCATTTTTGTGATGCAGATTAACGTAATCTATTTTTTTCATAAGTTTAATTACCTCATCAGCATCTACATATTCGATTGTTTTGATTATAGCATTCACGTCGAATACTGGCGATTTATTTCTTTCCATACTTATGTAGAATAAAAGGGGAGATGAATCTCTCCCCTTTACATGAATATCAGTTTACGGTTGCATTTAAGGAAATTTCTAAGTCATCGTTATGAATATTAAACCCTTTTATGCGGATTCCATCTTGATTGATAAAAACACCTTTTGCGTCGTTTGGTATTAGTTTTGCTGCATCGGTACTGTCCAAAATAATCCTTGATAGTACTTCATTAGAACGGCCGCAGAGTCTGTAAGTCATGTTGCTTTTAATTTGTCCGCTTAATACATCTGCGTCAGGTCTTTGAGTTGCTAGAATAAGATGTATTCCTACAGCTCTTCCTAATCTAGCTATTTTAGAAATATGTCCTTCAATTTCTTTTATGATTGCTTTTTCGTCTTTGTCCATCCCAGTAGTATCAAGAAGTTCTGCTAATTCATCACATGCAAAAATAATTCTGTCTATTTTACCTTCTATAAATTGATTGAATGAATCAATATCTTTACAGCTGTATTTAGAGAACAAAGCTAATCTATTATCTAATTCATCGGTGATTAATTTTAGGTGATTTAAAACACTCTTTCGATTAGTGAGGAAAGTAGAGTTGTTTCTCCAAGAATCTGAATAATCGACTCCAAGTTTAAAGTCTGCAATATAAACTTGGTATTCTTTTGCAATACATTGTAGAATTAGTTGCTTAAGAAGTACTGTTTTTCCAGAACCAGTCATACCACCGATTAATATGTGTGCGTATGTATTCAAGTCACAGTAGAGGTTACCGCCCACTGTTTGTCCTATAATTAAATCGCTATCAATAGGCATATAGGCTGAACTCCATGCTATTGGTTTGTCCCAGTTATATTTTCCTGAGTAACCTTTAATAATGATTATTGCATCGGATTTTCCTGTTGTAATTTCAGAAATAGTTACATTTAGTACATTCTCAAGTTTTAATATGTTATCTTCCCAGATATCATATGGAATTCCAGAACTATGAAATGTTAATGTAACTGAGTGTTTATTATTGTTTTTTTTCATTAAAATAGGATAGGCGTCCACTTTATTTTTGAAATCTATTTTTTCGAAGGCCTTTTTGCAATGAATGTTTTGTATTCCATAACCAAATATGAATACAATTAATGCGTTTAACAACATCCAAATAGTTATAATTCTTCCTTTTAGACTTATTTCATCGATGGTACTAACAACATCTGATGAATTGTATATAAGAATTGTTATAACTAGATATGCAGAATTCATTATCAGGTAATACTTTAGTAGTTGAAGGTTATGAGCCAATAAATCTATAAAAGAATGAATTCTAACTCTTATGGAATGGAATGTATTTATTGTATCTTGCGGAATCATTTATTAGTTCCTCCTTTTTTATAAGCAATTGATTGTTAGGTGCAATTTGATGAATGATTGTATCAATTCTTCGTAGAAAAGCATCCCATGTTTTTCTATCATTCATGTATTCATAATGGTATTGTTCCATTAAGGATAGATTTGATATTAAATATACGTGAGTGTAGCAAGCTACACGATCACTATATCTTGCAGGGAGCATTAGTGGATATCTGTCCAGATAACTAAGCATATCTGGAAGAGGAATTTGCGAATGAAACTCTTCAAAGACAAGCACGTTTTGCCCATGATATGAGTCAAAGTTGACTTTATCGCCTTTGTAATTGGTGATTCTACAGATATCTATAGGACTGTATTTTTCATATAATGACCGCGTTTTTCCTGTTCCAGTATCGCCATATAGGTATGTTACTGTAATATCTCTATTTTCCTTTGAGAATTTTTCAGACAGAAGTGTCTCTCTAAGTACATCAATATCTTTTACCTTGAATCCAAATTTTGGATTATTTTTTATAATTTCTGCTGTAGTATCTCCATTTTCAATTGATGATAAGAGTTGTGTCATTAATGGTGCTTTTTCTGATTGTTCAGTGGGCATTATGCCATGTTCTTCGAATGTTCCTTCGATGGATGTTTCTGACTTCATCGACTCTTTCCATTTTCCAATTTTAGCAACATAGTCCTTGTTTTCTTGACATGTTCCGTATGCTTTGTCTATGTGTGCTGTAGGAAATTTGTTTTTTATTGTTCCAAAACGGATAGGAGATTGGCGGTATAGAAAAATATGAGTATGTTTTGTTCCTGTCGTGGCAATTTCATCGCTCATGCAGTAATAATCTAGTATTAAATCAGTACATACGTTATTAATGAAGTCATGATTGATACCTTGTTCTTGAGGATTGTTAATGGTTAGCAAATACTTGCGGCTTTGAGAACCCTCTATCATAAGACCTCCTTTATTTTGTGCTACATGCTACATACATGCCAAAGGGTAATACTACCCTTTGGCATGTTGGAGAGCGAAGAGTCCTAAGGGACTCTCGCTTCTCCAAAGCTATGAGTTGTTTTTTACTTTTATTCCTGTTGCTGTTGCCCCTACTTCATAAGTTCCTGCGCGCCAGTAGATGAATATATTAAGTCCCTCAAAGGAAATATCCGCATATTCATCAGGTTTCTCTATTAACTGATTTCCTTCGATTTTCACGCCAAGTTTATCGAACTCCATCTCAGGTAGAACAACAACGTATCTATAGCCCTCAATTTCATTTGTGCGCTGGCCATTCTCATATTTATAACAAGGAGTAACATCAACAAGTAGCATCTTTTTCCCGATGCAAGAGGCGTTTAGTTTTAAATTTGTTATCTTCATAATTTTGTTCCTTTCAAAATTGATTTTTGTTCTGTCGACTAGAACTAATTGAATAATATCAACCACAACAAATGACGAACATACTTAAAATTAGGTATTGACTTTTTCAAAAAAACTGGAAAACAAAAAGGACTCAATTTGAGTCCTTTAGTCACATAAATATTAAATTTAATTTTTCTTTTTCTGTATTATCTAATATTTTATCTTTAATATCAATTCGCTCTTTAATACTCATACCTTTAATAGCTTCATTACTATAGAATCGTTGTAAAAAAACCATCAACATATCATACTCAATGTTGAGGAATGGTATTCCTGATGCCTCTAAGAGGAGAAGTGCATCATAGTAATTATCTATTATTCCAATTGCAATAATTACCGCGTGGTAAATTGATAAATGGTTTTTATCTCCCTTTAAGATACTGAAAACATACTCCACTGATTCGCGAAAATAAAACTCAAAATCATCTAGGAAACAGTTCATTGGTTTATTCCCATAGTGACTTTTTAAAATGATTCTTGAAATGTATGCTAGTTCATTTTTGTATTTATCTCTACTTTTTAGTTTCAGTTCCTTTGCGATTATTTGTAACTCCATTTTGTGAGTATTATATTTAACCCAAGAGAATTCTTGCATCGGCAAGAATAAATAGTTTTTTATTTGGTATCAAATAATTTACAAGACATTGAAAAATATTTTTTTTAATTAATTCTGATTGAAAAATATTAATCATACTAATCACCTCCTTGATAATAGTTAAAACCAATAATATAACTTTAACGATACCATTAAACTTTTCGGGAATAGTATTTTTTCTCCAATTAATAAATGCGAAATTTGGACAGAATTGCCCTGTTTGAAAAGAGAGTCTATAGTTCTTTAAACTATTTGATACAGTGATTATAGCAAAAACTGCTTGTTAATCAATACTTTATTTTAAATTCTGTATAGCGAACTCGAGGCATTGAATCACAACTTTATTTAAAGATGTATTATTATCTTTTGCTTCAGATTCT
>SVDC01000025.1:8226-60333 GCA_015058045.1 Cellulosilyticum sp. | reverse complement strand
TAGTTGCTTCTGGAAGAAATTCTTTTTTCAGACGACTGAGCGGATGTATTTTACGACAGCCCTTTTTTTATTCAAAGGAAAGAAGCAGCTATTACTTTTTTTAAGAATAGCTTATAAAATCCATATTTTGTGACACACTAATTCTATTAATGGAAAAGAAGTTCTTTGGGAGGCACAAAATGGATTGGATGAATCTAATTTTAAACTTTATAGGTGGATTTGGACTTTTCTTATTTGGTATGGAATATATGGGAGAGGGGCTAGAAAAAGCAGCAGGAAGTCGTATGAAAAATATCCTGGGTGCTTTGACCAAAAATCGTCTCCTAGGTGTTTTAGTTGGTGCGGGTGTTACAGCACTTATACAAAGTTCATCCGCTACTACTGTTATGGTAGTTGGTTTTGTTAATGTTGGCTTATTAAACTTAAGGCAAGCAGTTGGGGTTATTATGGGTGCCAACATTGGGACAACCATTACTTCTTGGATTGTAGCATTAGGAGAGTGGACAGAGTTTTTAAAGCCAAGTGTACTTGCTCCTATTTTTCTTGTAATAGGTGTTATTTTAATCATGTTTTTTAAAAGTAATCAGGTTAAATCCATAGGACAAATCTTATTTGGTTTTGGAAGTCTATTTTTAGGGCTAGATTTAATGAGCAAGGCAGCCGAACCCCTTAGTAAATTAGATGAAGTCAAAAATCTATTTTTAATACTAGGTAGTAATCCTATTTTAGGTATTTTAACAGGGACGATTGTAACAGCTATTATTCAAAGCTCCTCAGCTTCTGTAGGGATTTTACAAGCATTAGCATTAGCAGGATTAGTGCCTTGGGGTTCAGCAATTTATATTATTTTAGGGCAAAATATAGGGACCTGTATTACCGCTATTTTATCTAGTATTAGTGGAAGTGTTAATGCCAAGAGAGCAGCTGCCATTCACTTCTTATTTAACTTTATTGGAACCATCATATTTGGAATTATAGCAGTTCTAATTTTTCAGATATGGATTCCAAATGCTAGAAATGATTTAATCACAGTTACACAAATCAGTATTGTGCATAGTGTGTTCAATATACTTAATACCATTCTTTTATTTCCATTTGGAAATGTACTGGTGCGTTTAGCAGAAGCTATAGTCAAAGGTTCTAATAAAGAAGAAGAAAAAGAATACTTTTTAGATGAACGTCTGCTTGAAACACCACATATAGCAGTTCAAACAGCGGCTGAAGAAGTGGTGCGAATGGGAGAAATGGCTTGTTGGAATGTACAGACAGCAGTAGAGGCATTGTTTGAACATAATGAAGATAAAGGAAAAGAAGTATTTGAAAAAGAAAGGCAGATTAATACCCTGCAGGAGAAATTAAATGAATACTTGATTAAGCTATCTAATACAAGTATTTCAGAAACGGATCAAATACAAGTCGCTAAGCTTTTTCATATTGTAAGTGATATTGAGCGCGTAGGTGATCATGCAGATAATATTGCTGAATTAGCGCTTAATCTAACAAAAGAGAATTTAAGCTTTTCTGATGTAGCAAAAAAAGAATTAGAGAGTATTACGGATTTAGCATTAGAATGTTTTGCAAAAGCCATTAAAGCCTATGAGAATAATGATAAGGCTATGGCGGAAGCTACTTTACCATTAGAAAATCAAGTGGATCGCTTAGAAGAAAAATTGCGTTCAAGACATATGAAACGTCTAGCAAGAGAAGAGTGTAACCCCTTTGCGGGCATTATTTATTTAGATATGGTAAGCAATGTAGAGCGTATATCAGACCATGCTTCAAATATTGCACAACTTCTTTTGGATGAAACGCGTACAGTTGCAGAAGACGATGATAACCAACTATAAAGGTTGGTTATTTTTTTGTCATTTTTTATAAAAGCAAAATAAAGGAAGTGACAAGATAGGATAAAAGTAATAAAATAACTAATATAAAATTCGGAAAATAAAAATAAATTTAGATGATGGAGGAAACTAGATGGAGTATACCATATATGCTAAAGCATTAATTGAATATATTGAAAAGGAGATTAAAGGTAAAGGTGAAGAAGTAAAGAAAGCTGTAATTACCTTATTGGCTAAGGGCCACTTACTTATTGAAGATGTACCTGGTGTTGGGAAAACAACCTTAGCGAAGACGTTAGCACATTCTATAGATTGTAGTTTTAATCGCATTCAGTTTACGCCAGATACTTTACCAACAGATATAGTAGGGATGTCTATTTATAATATGCAGACTGGGAAATTTGAATTTTGTCAGGGGGCAATTATGAGTCAGATTGTACTTGCTGATGAGATTAATCGTACTTCTCCAAAGACTCAAGCCAGTTTATTAGAAGCAATGGAAGAAAGACAAGTGACTGTTGATGGAAAGACTTATCCTTTAAAAGCGCCCTTTATGGTGATTGCAACACAAAATCCAATAGATTATTTAGGAACCTATCATTTACCTGAGGCTCAATTAGATCGATTTTTTATGAAGATTTCTATGGGATATCCATCAGAGCAAGCAGAACAAGAAATGGTGTTATACAAGATGAAACAAATAAGTCAAAAAACATTAGCTCCCATTATGGATGCGCAGACCGTTATTCATATGCAGCAAGAGGTAGAGCAGATAGAGATTAATGAGGATTTAATACAATATATTATCCAATTAGTAACGACAACGAGAAATCATAGTGCACTAGTATTAGGTGCTAGTCCTAGAGCAACTTTAGCACTGGTTAAAGCAGCACAAGCTAAGGCATATATAGAAAATAGAGAATATGTGATTCCAGATGATATTATTCAGATGGTAGAACCAGTACTAAGTCATAGACTGGTTTTAACTTCAGAAGCTAAAATGAATAAAAGTACCGCAGAAAAAGTTTTAAGAGAAATTGTTGGACATACTAAAGTGCCTATTTTTTAGGAGATTAAAGGGGGCAATATGAGGAGAAATCAAATCCTATATATGGTTTTATTAATCAGCTCGCTAATACTAGTTAGTTATCATGGAGGAATGATTAGTTACACATTATTTTATTTATGTCTATGCATTCCACTAGCATCACTTACATATATTTTTTATGTCTATAAGCGATTACAGTTTTATCAACATACACCCAGCAAAATTGTTGAAAAGGGAGAAATTTTACCTTATGAAGTAGTGTTTAGAAATGAGGATTTTATTCCATTTACACATGTTAAAGTAAAATTTTATTCGGAGCAATGCAAGGTTGAAGAAAGTCACAAGGTAACGGAATATTACTTATTACCAGGGGATGAAAAGAAACTACATACAACATTAAGATGTTTCTATAGAGGAGATTATAATGTAGGTGTAAAAGAAATAGAGATTATGGATTTTCTATATTTATTTAAATTAACTTATCCAGTCATGTGGGGCTTAGAATTAAGTGTATTACCTAAGGTCATTCATCTAAAAAACTTAAATATATTATCTACTCAGGAAGATCCTAAGGTTCACTATGCCAATGTTTCAGAAAATATGATTTTAGAAAATGATATTAGAAGATATCAGCCTGGAGATTCGCTAAAGCATATTCATTGGAAGGCAGTGGCGCGACAAAGAGAGTTTCTAACTAGGCAAGTGAGTTCAGAAGTAAAAAGAAACTATATTATTTTAATGGATCGAACCAATGTGGAAGTAGAAGGTTACAGTAAGCTAGCCGTTGAGGATAAAATCATAGAAATTATGTTAGCAATCACTTATTATTTACAATCTACAAAAGTTGGGGTAAGCATAGGTTATGAAGATAATGGCTTACAAGAGTATGATATTTTAAATGATGAAGTTTTTGGTAGATTTTATCAAAGCAGTGGTCAGATTCATTTTAATGGGAATCAGAGTTTAGCAATAGTTTTAGAACAGTATATGATGAAACATCCTAAATTGAATTTTTATATATTGGTGACCCATATGCTTACCGAGCACTTGTATGATGGCATAGTAACAGCTTTAGCAAAGGGACAACAAATTGTTTTATTATATGTTATAAAAGAGCCAGTAGAAAACGATCATCCACTAATTTATAAGTTAGGGGCCATTGGCGTAAAAGTATACTGTATTAGTCCAGAGACTTCCTTAGAGGAACTCATAGGATAATAGAAGGGAGGAATGAAAAATGATCAAGTTAGATGGAATAAAAAAACAACATAGTGACTTGATAAGCAGTTTTTTGTTCAGCTTAGGTATAATCATGTTAGTGGCCCATGGATTAGATCTAAAAATATCTATTGTACTTCTTATTTTAGGATCTGCAGTAGTACACCTGGGTATTTTTATTATTGATTCCTATAGAAAGACTTTGTGGCTCTATATAGGAATGGGTATGATAGCAATAGGGAGTTATTTAGTATATAGGCATTATCAAGAGACAATTCATTTAATAGTAGGTGAAACCTATCATTATTTTTTTTATAAGAACATGAGTGATGCAAGTGATGAAAAAGTTTATAGCCTGATAGTGAGTGGTTTGATGATCTTATCTATAGGCACTATAAGTTATATAGGCAATAAATTTATGGGGATAAAGTTGTTTTTTACCTGTATGATTGTGGGCACTTTAGTTTATCTGGGGATAAAAGAACATGATGCTTCCAAGTTAGGTGTATTATTACTCATTGTTTATGGAATCGTGGTTATGATAGAAAAACAGCATATGAAACAATATGGTCAAGTAGGGCAAGAATCATGGAAAGTAACAACTAGCATATTGCCTATTTGTATACTGATAGGGATTGTAGCAGTTGGATTACCAGCAAAGGAAAAGCCAATCAGTTGGCAATGGGTTTATAAGTGCTATGCTAAGATAACGGATAGTATAAGTGATATGAAAGCAGAAATAGGGTTTAGATTTGGAGGGGTAAGTGATACATTCGGATTAAACTTTTATGGGGTAGAAGAAGGAAGTTCACTAGGAGGCAACTTGGGTGAAGGAGATGCGATTATGCTTCAAGTTAAGCCGAATAGTAAGACACATCATCCAATTTATTTAGCAGGAAATTATAAAGATACCTATACAGGAGAAAGTTGGATTTGTACATATGATGAAGAGAGTAGCATTGAAGAATATAAATTAAGGACTTATGAGATGCTTTATGGTTTAACTCAAGGTAATATGGGTATGGAGACAGGAGAGCTATTGAAGGAAAATAAGTTAGAGGTCAGCTATGAACAAATCCGTACGAGAACATTATTTATACCAAGCTTTGTGCAAGAAATAGAGACCTTAAGTGAAAAGAGAATGCCAATTTATAAAAGTTCTAGTATTACTTTTCCTAAAAGGCAAAAACAAAATCAAAGCTATCATCTTACTTTTATTGAAATGAATACAGAGGGAGAGACTTTTAAGAATCACTTACGTCGTTTAGAGGATTTTTCTTATACTGAAGCAAAGGCCATTAATGAGGCAGCATTTTTAGAATGCTTTAAAGGAAAAATTAATAAAGCCTTTTTGGAGGAAGTGCTAGAAGAAGAAACGTTACTTTATCAGTTAGAAGAGCATAGTCAAATGATTCAAGACATTTATACGACACTTCCAGAAACTCTTCCAGAACGTATTAAAAAACTGACGTTAGAGATTACAGAAGGATGTGAAACAACTTATGATCAGCTCAAGGCAATTGAGCAATATTTAAAAGGTTATACTTATACCAGAATGCCAGGAGAAGTTCCCAAACAGGAAGATTTCGTTGATTATTTTTTATTTGAGAGTAGGCAGGGATATTGCACGTATTTTGCTTCTAGTATGGCAGTCATGGCAAGAACAATTGGGATTCCTACAAGATATGTGGAAGGTTTTATTGTGGATTATAGTGAGATAGAAAAGGGGCTAATACTCAACGTACCAACAGATAAGGCCCATGCCTGGGTGGAAGCTTATTTTGAAGGTATTGGTTGGATTCAATTTGAGCCTTCAGCAGGTTATGAAGTAGTAAGCTATTATCCATGGCAAGTAGAAAGTAGTGAGGAGCAAGAAGATATAGAAGAACAAGTATTAGCACCTGAAGAAGTAGACACAGTAGGAGATTTAGAAATTATAACATTTGAACAAGTAGAAGAGCAGGCTAAGGAAGATAAAAAATATGATACATTTTTATTCAAAGGAATAGGTATATTGGTTATATTACTTATGAGTTTTATAGTGATTAGATTGGCACTGTACAATAGTAAGCTTAAAAAGGCAGATAACTTAACCCAATATAAAATGTATTTTAAAGAAAACATGTATCTTCTAGGTCGAATGGGGTATAGCCTAAAGGCAGGAGAGACCTTATTACAATTTCAAAATAGAATGACTAAAGTACAAAAAGACCAGGATACGCTTATAGGAGAGATGCTCTCTACTTATAGTAAAGTAAGATATAGCCAAAAAGAGATAACGAGGACTCAGAAAGAAGAAATGAAGCAGTTTTATAAAAAGATGTGCCAATTGGAGTATATAAAATGTGGAAAATTAAAGGGACTTTGGTGGCAACTTATTTATAAAATCTATATTTATAGTAAAAACTAACAAAATTTTTCACGAGTAATTATTAATTTTTTCTTGTCTATTAAATCGGATAATGTTAAAATGTAGCCTGACTGTAAAAATTACTTAGGAGAAGATTCAAATGAATGATATTAATTGGCTTAATGTAGCCTTAAGCTTTTTAGGGGGCTTCGGTTTATTCCTGTTTGGTATGGAATATATGGGTGAAGGTCTACAAAAAGCAGCAGGCAGCAAGATGAAAAACTTACTAGGTGTACTTACAAGTAATCCATTTCTAGGTGTTCTTGTAGGCGCAGCAGTAACAGCAATGATTCAAAGTTCATCTGCTACAACTGTTATGGTTGTTGGGTTTGTTAATGCAGGCTTAATGTCGCTAAAACAAGCTGTAGGCGTTATTATGGGTGCCAACATTGGTACAACAGTAACTGCTTGGATTGTTTCACTTGGTGAATGGACAAGCTTTTTAAAACCAGCAGTACTTGCACCAGTATGTATTATTATTGGTGTAGTAATGATTAGCTTTTGTAAAAAGCAAAGTGTTAAACATATTGGTCAAATCTTATTTGGGTTTGGTGGTTTATTCTTAGGTCTTGATATGATGGGTGATGCAGCAAAACCTCTAAGGGAATTAGATGCAATGAAGAATTTATTCATCGTATTAGGAAATAATCCTTTACTTGCTATTTTAGCAGGTGCTGGAGTAACAGCCATTATTCAAAGTTCATCGGCTTCAGTAGGTATTCTGCAAGCCTTAGCTTTAGCAGGACTTGTTCGTTGGGATTCTGCAATTTATATTATTTTAGGACAAAATATCGGTACTTGTATTACTGCTATTTTATCAAGTATTGGTGCTACTAAAAATGCAAAAAGAGCTGCAGCTATTCACTTCTTATTTAACTTTATTGGAAGTATTATATTTGCAATTGTTGGAATTATTACATTTAAATTCTTTATTCCACAAGTGGGTGCACTTCAAATTGATGTAACTCAAATTAGTATCGTACACACAGTGTTTAACGTACTCAATACCATTTTACTCTTCCCATTTGCAGGCTTATTAGTAGTTCTTGCTGAAAAGCTTATTAAAGATGGAGATGCTGAAGTTGAAGAAAGAGAACTTCAACACTTAGATGAGCGTATTTTAGAAACACCATCATTTGCGGTAGAGAATGCAGTTAAAGAAGTGGTGCGTATGGGAAATATCGCCATGGAGAATACAAAAGATGCAGTAGAAGCACTTTTTGAGCAAGATGAAGAGAAAATACAACAAGTATTTGAAAGAGAAAAAACAATTAATGAATTACAACGTGGTATTAACCACTATTTAGTTAAATTAAGTAATGTAACCTTATCAGAAGAGGAAAAAGCAACTGTTTCAAGATTATTCCATACCGTAACAGATATTGAACGCGTAGGGGATCATGCAGAAAATATCGTTGAAATTGCCCAAGAGATGATGAAGGAAAAACTTACATTTTCAGAAAAAGCAGTGAGTGAGCTTAGAGAAATGACAAGTGCAGCTACTCAAAGTATTGCTTACGCCCTCCAAGGTCATGAGTTAAATGACTTAGAGTGTGCTAGAAAAGTCTTACCTCTAGAAGAAAAAGTGGATATGATGGAAGCTAAACTTCGTTCAAAACATATGAAACGTTTAGCAGATAATACATGTAATTCAGTTGCAGGTATTTTATTCTTAGATATAGTAAGTAACATTGAACGTATTTCAGATCACGCTTCCAATATTGCACAAAGCATCTTAGATGAAGACTACTGCTTTACAACAGAAGAAATGAACTTAGCCTAATAAACAAAGGTGCGTTATAAGATAAGAAATTCTTATAACGCACTTTTTTATTAGAAAAAAACATAGAAGAAATCATTTGAGTAAAATAGTATGACTAGGAGAAAAAAGTGTACAAAAAAATAAATATATAAAAAATATAAATATGTAGTATAAAAAGATTGATTAATTAAAGGTTATTATATACAATAAGAGTGTGGGACAAAAGCATAAATGCGGGACAAAATTGTTCCCAAGGAGTATAAATATGCAAAGTAAAATAGTAGCTTTAGAAAAATTACTTCCTGAGTTTACGCCAATGTTTAAGATGCGCTATATGATTTTACAAAAGATTCTAAAGCGAGGACCTATAGGTAGAAGAGCACTAGGGCAAGAACTGATTTTATCTGAACGTACAATTCGAGCAGAAGTTGAGCAATTGGAAAATCAGGGTCTGATTTATATTTCTACAAAAGGAATGACCATTACACCATTAGGTGAGGAAATTTTAAGTGGTTTATATATGTCCTATCATGCATTAGATGAACTCAGTCGTTTGGAAGAAGAAATTGTAAACGCATTAAGTCTCAAAAAAGCAATTATTGTAAAGGGGCGTTTAGAACAAAATGATGCGGTAGGGATTGCCTTTGGAAGTTTATTAGAAGAACTCTTAAAAGAAGGAGATACCCTAGCAATTACAGGTGGAACAACCATTGCAAAGATGGTAGATGATTTACCAAGAATGGCACATGCTTTTAAAAACTTGCATGTTTTACCAGCAAGAGGAAGCGTGGGAGAAAGAGTAGAGCTTCATGCAAATACCATTGCCGTTAAACTTGCTGAGAAGTTAGAGGCAAAATATGAAGTCTTAACGATTCCAGATAATTTAAGTCATCAATCTCTTCATTTTATTAAAAATGAGCCTCAAATACAAAAAATATTGCAAAAATTATCAGAAACAGATATGATTATATTTGGAATAGGCAACGCTATGAAGATGGCAAAACATCGAAAAGAAGTACCAGAAGTTCTTGGTCTGTTAGAGTCGAAAAAAGCGATTTCAGAGTCTTTTAGACATTATTTTAATGCAAAAGGTGAAGTAGTGTACGGACAAGAAGTTATTGGTGTTTCCCCTTCCATGGCTAAAAGTATTCCATACCGCATTGCCATAGCAGGTGGTAAGGAGAAAGCAGAAGCAATTTTAGCGACTAAAGCTTTACTCGAAGAGGGCTATTTAATCTTAGATGAAGATGCAGCAAGAGCAATAATCGACATTTTAAATAGTGAGCAATAAAAAAGTTAACAAATTAACAAATTCTTCATAGTCATATCATAAAATTAATGGTAAAATAATGTAGGTATCATATCGCTCAGTATATTACATACTAATATGGGCGATTTGAATATAAATTTAAAACAAATGATTATATCAAGGAGGAACCAATAATGGCAGTAAAAGTAGCGATTAATGGATTTGGACGTATTGGACGTCTTGCTTTCAGACAAATGTTCGGAGCAGAAGGTTACGAAATCGTAGCAATCAACGATTTAACTAACCCAGCAATGCTTGCACACTTATTAAAATATGACTCTTCTCAAGGTAGATACAACGGTACAGTTGAAGCTAAAGAATCTTCAATCGTTGTAAACGGTAAAGAAATCAAAATCTACGCAGAAGCAGATGCTAACAACCTTCCATGGGGAGAATTAGACGTAGACGTAGTTCTTGAATGTACAGGTTTCTATGTATCTAAAGCTAAATCTCAAGCACACATCAATGCAGGTGCTAAAAAAGTTGTTATCTCAGCTCCAGCTGGTAACGATCTTCCAACAATCGTATTCGGTGTAAACGAAAACACATTAACAAAAGAAGACACAATCATTTCTGCTGCTTCTTGTACAACAAACTGTTTAGCTCCAATGGCTAATGCATTAAACAACTTAGCACCAATCAAATCTGGTATCATGGCTACAATCCATGCTTACACAGGTGACCAAATGGTTCTTGATGGTCCACACAGAAAAGGTGATTTCAGAAGAGCTAGAGCTGCTGCTGTAAACATCGTTCCAAACTCAACAGGTGCTGCTAAAGCTATCGGTTTAGTTATCCCATCATTAAACGGAAAATTAATCGGTGCTGCACAACGTGTACCAGTTCCAACAGGTTCTACAACTATTCTTACAGCTGTAGTAGAAGGAACAGTAACAAAAGAACAAATCAACGAAGCTATGAAAGCAGCTTCTAACCCATCATTCGGTTACACAGAAGAAGAATTAGTATCATCTGATATCGTAGGTATCACATACGGTTCATTATTCGATGCAACACAAACAATGGTAACTAACCTTGACAATGGTACTTCTCAAGTACAAGTTGTTTCTTGGTATGACAATGAAAACTCATACACAAGCAACATGGTTAGAACTATCAAATACTTCGCTGAACTTGCTTAATCATTATTGATCGTAATATAAGATCCTAACAGGGTCCGGTCTTGTAGGTTAGACTTATAGGACCGGGCTTTTTTACTCTTTATTAGGCAAATACATTCAAAATTTAAATTTGAAAGGAGTTTACACATGTTAAACAAAAAAACAGTTGATGATTTATCAAATCTTCAAGGTAAAAAAGTTTTAGTACGTTGTGATTTTAATGTGCCTTTAAAAGACGGTGTAATCCAAAACTACAACCGTATTGATGGTGCACTTCCAACAATTAAAAAATTATTAGAACAAGGTGCAAAAGTTATCCTTTGCTCACACCTTGGTAAACCAAAAGGAGAAGCTCTTCCAGAGTTATCATTAGCTCCAGTTGCTGCTGCTCTTACAGAAAGACTTGGCGTAGACGTTAAATTCGTTAACGATCCACAAGTTACAGGTCCAGAAACACAAGCTGTTGCTGCTGATCTTAAAGAAGGTGAAGTATTATTACTTCAAAACACTCGTTACAGAGTAGAAGAAACAAAATACGGTAAAGATGAAAACGCAGAAAACTATGCTAAAGAATTAGCTGCACTTTGCGATAATGAAGTATTCGTAAATGATGCTTTCGGTACAGCTCACCGTGCACACTGCTCAAACGTTGGTGTAACAAAATACACTAAAGAAAATGTAGTTGGATACTTAATGCAAAAAGAAATTAAATTCTTAGGCGAAGCTGTAGAAAATCCAGTTCGTCCATTCGTAGCTATCCTTGGTGGTGCAAAAGTATCTGATAAAATTGCTGTTATCAATAACCTTCTTGAAAAAGTTGACACACTCATCATTGGTGGTGGTATGGCTTATACGTTCCTTAAAGCACAAGGACAAGAAGTTGGTAACTCATTATTAGAAGAAGATAAAATGGATTACGCTTTAGAAATGGTTAAAAAAGCTGAAGAAAAAGGTGTTAAACTTTTACTTCCAGTTGACCACGTAGTAGGTAAATCATTTGCTAATGATACAGAAAGAGCTACAGTTGATACAATTGAAGCTGGTTGGTCAGGATTCGATATCGGACCTAAAACAATTGCACTTTACAAAGAAGCTCTTGCTGGAGCTAAAACAGTTGTATGGAATGGACCAATGGGTGTATTCGAATTTGAAAACTTTGCTGCTGGTACACTTGCAGTATGTGACGCAGTTGCTAACCTTGAAGGTGCAACAACAGTAGTTGGTGGAGGAGACTCTGTAAATGCTGTAAAACGTCTTGGATTTGCTGACAAAATGTCACATATCTCAACTGGTGGTGGTGCATCACTTGAATTCTTAGAAGGTAAAGAACTTCCAGGTGTTGCAGCTGCAGACAATAAATAAGTATATAAGTAAGTATATTAATAACTATATAAATAACTATATATAAGAGAATGTACTTTAAGTAGATTCTGGATGTGCCAATGCCTAGAGCTTGGATATATAGATAAGGGGTGGTTAACTTTATGCGTAAGACAATCGTAGCAGGTAACTGGAAAATGAACATGACTCCAGGTCAGTCAGTAGAACTTATCAATTTATTAAAAGACAGAATTAACACAACAGAAGTAGATGTCGTTGTATGTCCTCCTTTTGTATGCCTTCCAGCAGTACTGGATGCTGTTAAAGGAACAAACATCGCAGTAGGTGCACAAAATATGCACTTTGAAGAAAGTGGAGCTTTTACAGGTGAAATTGCTCCTAAAATGTTAGTAGAGCTTGGTGTAAAATATGTTATTATTGGTCATTCAGAAAGAAGACAATATTTTGCTGAAACCAATGAAACAGTTAACAAAAAAGTATTAAAAGCAATTGAACATAACTTAGTACCAATCATTTGTGTTGGTGAAAGTTTAGATGAAAGAGAACAAGGTATAACTATTGACCTTGTACGTCTTCAAACTAAAATTGCTCTTAAAGATGTTAAAGCGGAAGATGCCAAAAAAGTTGTAATTGCTTATGAACCAATCTGGGCAATCGGAACAGGCAAAACAGCTACATCTATGCAAGCTGAAGAAGTATGTAAAGCAATCAGAGATGTTGTTGCTGAAGTATATGGAAGCGAAGTTGCAGATGAAGTTCGCGTTCAATACGGCGGTAGCGTCAATGCTGGCAATGCAAACGAATTATTTAACATGGGCAACATCGACGGAGGTCTTGTTGGCGGTGCATCTCTTAAAGAAGAATTCACATCAATCGTAAATTATTAGGATTCGATTAGATAGGAGAATAAAAATGAGTAAACAAACAACATTATTACTCATCCTAGATGGTTTTGGAATCAATGAAAAAAATGAAGCAAATGCAATCGTGCAAGCAGATAAACCAAACATTGATGCCATTATGAAAAAATACCCTACAGTAAAAGGTTATGCTAGTGGCATGGCTGTAGGACTTCCAGATGGACAAATGGGTAACTCAGAAGTTGGTCACCTTAATATGGGTGCTGGACGTATTGTCTACCAACAACTTACAAGTATTACTAAATCAATTCAAGATGAAACATTCTTTAAAAATGAAGCTTTACTTAAAGCAATGAATGTTTGTAAAACAAATGATAGTGCACTTCACTTATTTGGACTTTTATCAGATGGTGGTGTACACAGTCACATTGAACACCTTTATGGTTTATTAGAAATGGCTAAAAGAGAAGGCCTTTCTAAAGTATATGTTCACGCATTCCTTGATGGACGTGACACACCACCTGCATCAGCAAAAGGATTTATGGAAGCACTTGTTGCTAAAATGAATGAGCTTGGTGTAGGTAAAGTAGCTTCTGTTTCAGGACGTTACTATGCTATGGACCGTGATAATAGATGGGAACGTGTTGAAAAAGCTTATAATGCCATTGCACTTGGCGAAGGTGAAAAAGCTACAGATGCAGTACAAGCTATTGCAGACTCATATGCAAAAGAAGTAAATGATGAATTCGTTGTTCCAACTGTTATAACAGAAAATGGCGAAGCAATCGGCAAAGTAAAACCAGAAGACAGTATTGTATTCTTTAACTTTAGACCAGACCGTGCACGTGAATTGACACGCGTATTCTGTGATCCAGAATTTAGTGGTTTTGAAAGGGAAAGAATCCCAGCTGCATTCACAACATTTACACAATATGATGTAACTATTCCAAATGCAGAAGTATGCTTCGTTCCAGAAGAACTTACTAATACATTTGGTGAATTCTTAGCGAAAAACGGCAAAACACAACTTCGTATTGCTGAAACTGAAAAATATGCACACGTTACATTCTTCTTCAATGGCGGCGAAGAAGAACCAAACGAAGGTGAAGAAAGAATCTTAGTAGCTTCTCCAAAAGTAGCAACTTATGATCTTCAACCTGAAATGAGCGTATATGAAGTGGCAGACAAGTTAGATGTTGCAATTCGTTCAGGAAAATTTGATATGATTATCTGTAACTTTGCTAACCCAGATATGGTTGGACACACAGGTAATCTTGAAGCAGCTAAAGCTGCAATCCATGCTGTAGATACTGCAGTAGGGCAAGTTATTAAAGCAATTGAAGAAACGAATGGTTATGCATTTATCTGTGCAGACCATGGTAATGCAGAACAAATGGTAGATTACTCAAATGGTGAACCATTTACTGCACATACAACAAACCCAGTACCATTCGTACTTGTAAATTACAAAGAAGGTGTAACACTTAAAGAAGGCGGAAAGCTTGCTGATATTGCACCAACTTTAATTGAAATGATGGGTATGGAACAACCAGCTGAAATGACTGGAGAGTCTTTACTTGTAAAATAATCCATATAGGTTAGAAGCATATTATTACACACAACACGATTAATCTATATACCAGTCGTAAAGCGTAGAGAAAGCATACTATTACACACACATATATGATTTTTCTAGCAACGACAGCAAATGAAGTAACAGAATAAAGACTATTTTATTACCATCCAAATAAATATTGATATATCAAATAAAAACGTAGCTAGGTAGAGGAATAGCTACCCTCTACCTGGGACAACTTGCAAGTTAATAAAAAAAGACACATACTATCAAACTAGTAGATAGTATGTGTCTTTTTTTATTAACGAAGTTATTTTATCTTGGGAAAGAACCATTATTTAAATCAATACATGTCCCATTAATATATTCAGGAGCGTCTACTGCTAACCAATAGATTGTTCTTGCAACTTCTTCAGCCTTAGCAAATCGACCAGAATAAACACTAGATTTAACCTGAGCTCTTCTCGCTTCTGGAATGACATGAAGCATATCTGTTTCAACAGGTCCTGGAGCAACTGCATTAATAACAATACCGTGTGGGGCAAGAAGTTTGGCAAAGCTCTTAGTGGCATTAATAATACCTGCTTTACTTACACCATACCAAATATCAGGATGACCAATTTGACCAGCTACAGAAGCTACGTTTACAATACGGCCTTGTTTTTTATCAGTCATAGATTCTGATATTCTAGTGATGAGTTCAATTGGTGTATAAAGGTTAAGGTTCATAAGTGCTACTTGCTTATCACTAGGATATTGATTATATGGTAAGGAATTCATCATACCAGCATTATTAATGAGAACATCTACATCCCCAACTTCTTTTACTAACTGGGCAATGCCTGCAATATCACACAGATTATAGGAAATAGTGGTTACATTAGGATGTCCATTAAATTCAAAGTCTTTAAAATCTCTAGCAACAACAATGACGTGATCACCGTTATTAACAAAAAGACGTGTTGTTTCTAAGCCGATTCCTTTATTACCACCTGTAATGAATACTCTTTTTTGCATAAATGAAGACTCCTTTACTGATTCGATTAAGTTTAAATACCCTAAAATTATAGCATTTAAAAATAGTAAATACAAATAAATGGATAAAGTCTGACATAGTTTGATGAATATCTATAATATGTATAAATTTAATGAGGGCGGGAAAAAATACCTTGGAAAAGTATGAACAAAACGGAGGTTTAGGCATGAAAGGATATATTGAAATTTTAGATGTTTATGCAAGAGAAGTCCTTGATTCTAGAGGTAATCCAACAGTTGAAGTTGAAGTAGTTGTTGAAGGCGACTATATGGGTAGAGCCATTGTACCTTCTGGTGCTTCTACTGGAGAAAGAGAGGCCCTTGAACTTCGTGATAATGATAAAAGCCGTTATGTAGGTAAAGGAGTACAACAAGCGGTGGATAATGTAAATAATATTATTGCCGAGGAAATAGTTGGACTCAATGCACTTGACCAAGCATATATCGATCAAGTTATGATTGATTTAGATGGAACACCTACTAAATCTAAATTAGGTGCAAATGCAATTTTAGGCGTTTCTATGGCAGTAGCAAAAGCAGCAGCAGAAGCACTTAGTATGCCTTTATATCAATATTTAGGTGGATTTAACGCTAAAGTTTTACCTGTGCCAATGATGAACATCTTAAATGGTGGAGAACATGCAGATAATACGGTAGACCTTCAAGAGTTTATGATTATGCCAGTAGGTGCACCATGTTTCAAAGAAGCCCTTAGAATGTGTGCTGAAACATATCATACACTTAAGAAAGTTTTAAATAGTAAAGGTCTTGCAACAGGTGTAGGTGATGAAGGTGGTTTTGCACCAAACCTCGCTACAGCTGATGATGTGCTTAGTATTATTGTAGAAGCTATTAAAGAAGCAGGATATAACCCAGGTCAAGATATGTTTATTGCTATGGATGCAGCGGCGTCAGAACTTTACAATAAAGAAGATAAAAAATACTATTTCAAAGGCGAAAGTCAAATGACTGGACAAGAAGTGGTACGTACTTCAGAAGACATGGTAGAGTACTATGAAGCATTAGTTAATAAATATCCAATTATCTCTATTGAAGATGGACTTGGTGAAAATGACTGGGAAGGATGGAAAATTCTTACTGAAAGACTTGGCAAACGTATTCAATTAGTTGGAGATGACCTTTTTGTAACAAATACAGCCATTTTGGAACAAGGTATCCAACAAGGTATTGGTAACTCTATCTTAATTAAAGTAAATCAAATTGGTACCCTTACTGAAACCTTTAATGCCATTGAAATGGCTAATCGTGCAGGTTATACAGCAGTTGTTTCACACCGTTCTGGTGAATCAGAAGATAGTACCATTGCAGATATTGTTGTTGCTGCTAATGCAGGACAAATTAAAACAGGAGCCCCAGCTCGTTCTGATCGTACTGCTAAGTACAACCAACTTCTTCGTATTGAAGAAGAACTCGAAGATGTATCTGAATTCCGTGGAATGAAATCTTTCTTTAATCTAAATCAATAAGTTTGAAGAAGGTTTTATTAAGTAAATGTATTTCATTTAGTAAGTTATTCTAGCAAGCAAGATGATAAGAGATCGTAAGCAGATTGAAGGCTTACGATCTTTTGCGTTATCAGGTTAATGGTCGTTTATTAAAATAAAAGGAGGATACATAGATTTAGTTTAAAGGCATAATGTAATAAAGATTAAAATAATATTAAAAATGCATTTTTATCTACAGAGTATGTACAATATAAATAGGAAGCTATGAATTTATAATAAGAATGTGGAGGGATTTAGATGAGTGATTTGGAAGTAAATAAGACAAATCAACAGCGAGATGCTATGGATGGTGGCTTTGCAGTTGTTGATAGAGAAAGAATTATTGAAGAAGAAATTAGAAATATTACACCATGGTACAAACATTTTATTCATGTTTTTACTGCACCAGGGCAAATGATGGAAGAATGTTTAGCGGTTGAGCCTACAAAATGTACCAGTGTAGGTGTGGTTGGGTCTATACTATTTATGGTTATTGCTACACTCATCAGTTTCTTTAATCCAGTAGTAAAAGTACAATCTTATGAAACACTAAGAGCATCTGGAATTGAAGAGACAGCGTTAGAGCAAATGTATTCTATTACTATGATTAGCGGTGTGATTATATCGGTCATTATGATTTTCTTAGGAGCGCTTATCAGTACCATATTATTTCAGATTGCAAAGGCTATATTAAAAGATAGGTGTAAGTTTGTAACGATTTATAAGATGATTTTATTAGCTACAATGGTTACAGCAGGAATTCAATGCATTGATGCACTTTTAGCATGCCTTTTAGGAATGAGTGATAATGTTTTTTCCATAGGTATTTTACTTGGGGATGAAATAAATGCTACAGCATGGGGAACTGTTTTATCCACTACTATTACCTTACAAGGCATTATGGGAATGATTTTTATGGCAATAGGCTATAAAGTGATTACTCACACAACTATTAAAAAAGGGATTATAGCAGTTATCATGGTTGAAGTGATCTCAGTCTTGTTTACCTATTTCTTTACCAGTTGGAGTTTAAGTATGCAAGCAGCTTTAGTAGGTTAGTTGAAAAGCCTGCTTTTAGGAAAGATTTGCAAAGTAAAAACCATATAATGGTTTCATTTATTGCTTTTTTGGACAATATCTGATATGATGATTAGAGGTATGTATATGGTATCAAGGAGGCTTTTGAGTTATGTCGATGCTTAGAATACTTTTAATTATTATTTTCTTAATTGCTGCTTTGGCAGTAACGATTATTGTTTTACTTCAAGAAGGTAAATCAGCTGGTCTAGGTTCAGTGTCTGGTTCAACTGGTGGGGATTCTTATTGGGCAAAGAATAAAAAACATAGTTTAGAAGGTAAGTTCGAAAAATGGACAAAGATTACTGCAATTGTGTTTGTTTTATCAGCATTTTGCATTATGCTTATTCCTAATAACAATTCAGCAACAGGAACAACAGGAACAACAGGAACAACATCTGAAATAACAACAGGTGAAACAGCAATAACTGACGAAGCAGTGACAGATGGAGCATCTACAACAGATGAGGCAGTTACAGATGAAACTGCTACAACTGATGAAAAGGTAACAGGGGAAGCAGCTACAGATGCAGCAGCTCAAACTGAAAATGCTACAACAGAGAATGCTGAATCAACTGCAGCATCTAACTAGTCAGTATTAAACATAATCTAAAACAAGAAATAATGAAGTACGTAGTCATAAAAACACTTTGCTCTATATAAAAGGAGAGTAAGGTGTTTTTATTTTGTGAAAAATAGTGCAAATTTACGGTAAATCATGGTAGTTTTTGAGAAGATATGATATAATTGAGTTATAAAATGATGCTGATTTATTCATACTATTATTGAGTATGTATAAAGTATTTTATTAATTCATAAAGTAGATAGGATGAATAATGAATAGAAGCAAGCAAAGAAAAGAGATGATCACGATGAGAGAAGCAAACAAAAGCAGTGAGCAAAGGAAACAAGTCATTTTAGAAGTGATGAAAAATCCTAATTACGTGCCGATGAAGATTAAAGAAATGATGATGCTTTTACAAATTCCGACAGCTGACCGTGATGAACTTGAAGATATTTTAGGTGAACTCATTAGTGACGGAAAAGTTATTCGTACCAAAAGAGGAAAATTTGCCATTCCACAAAGCTATAATTTAGTTGCTGGAACATATCAAGGACATCCAAAAGGCTTTGGTTTCTTAATCTTAGATGAAGAAGGGGAAAAGGATATTTTCATTCCAGCTTCAGGTGTGAATGGGGCACTTCACAAAGACCGTGTTATGTGTCGTATTACACGTCAAGCCACATTAGAAAAGCGTGCCGAAGCAGAAGTTATTGAAATTTTAAGACGTGGACCTGAAAGCTTAGTTGGAACATATCAAGAAAGCCAAAACTTTGGTTTTGTTGTACCAGATGACCAAAAATATGCAAGAGACATTTTCATTCCTAAGAAGTTATCAAAAGGTGCAGTAACAGGTCATAAAGTACTGGTTAAAATTACAGACTGGGCAGAAGAACGTAGAAATCCAGAAGGTAAAGTGCTTTCTATCTTAGGACATATCAATGATCCTGGTGTGGATATTCTTTCTATCATTTATCAATATGATTTGCCACAAGAATTCCCTAAGGATGTCATGGATGAAGTAGAACATGTGCCAAGTGAAGTAGATGAAACAGACAAAAAGGGACGCAGGGATTTAAGAGATATTCAAATGGTTACCATTGATGGTGAAGATGCAAAAGACTTAGATGATGCTATTTCTATTGAAAAACTAGATAATGGTTGGTATCGATTAGGGGTACACATTGCAGACGTTACCCATTATGTTAAAGAAGGTAGTCCATTAGATAAAGAGGCTTATGAAAGAGGAACAAGTGTTTACTTAGTAGATCGTGTGATTCCAATGTTACCTCATAAATTAAGTAATGGTATTTGTTCATTAAATGCCCATGTAGACCGTTTAGCATTAACTTGTATGATGGATATTGATCCTAATGGAAATGTCCAAAGACATGAAATTATGGAGACGGTTATTAACATTGATGAACGTATGAGCTACACAGGTGTTAAGAAGATTTTACTGGATGAGGATGAAGACGGTAGCTTAAAAGAAAAATACAGAGCCCTTATCCCAATGTTTAAAAACATGGAAGAGCTGGCAGCTATTTTACGTCGCAAACGTTTCAAACGTGGTGCCATTGACTTTGATTTCCCAGAAACAAAGGTTATCTTAGATAAAGAAGGCGTACCAGTTGAAATTAAGCCATATGATCGTAATGTGGCAACACGTATTATTGAAGAGTTTATGCTAGTATGTAATGAAACCATTGCAGAGGAATATTTCTGGCAAGAAAAACCATTTGTTTTCCGTAGCCATGAAGATCCAGATCCAGAAAAGATTTTAGCGCTTACAGAGTTTATTAATAACTTTGGTTACCATATCAAAGGAAATGTAGCAAAGATTCATCCAAAAGATATGCAAAAAGTACTAGAAAGTATTGAAGATACACCAGAAGAAAGTATCATTAGTCGTTTATTACTTCGCTCTATGAAACAAGCCCGCTATACAGCAGATTGTTACGGTCACTTTGGATTAGCAGCAAAATACTATTGTCACTTTACTTCACCAATTCGTCGTTATCCTGACCTTCAAATTCACCGTATTATTAAATACAATCTACATCATCAGTTACAAGGTAAGAAAGAAGCAAAACTTGCAGATCGTATGCCAGAAGTAAGTAAACAATGTTCACTTCGTGAGCGTCGTGCAGATGAAGCAGAACGTGAAACTATTAAACTGAAAAAAGTAGAGTTTATGGAACAATATATAGGAAAGATGTTCCAAGGTGTTATTACAGGTATTACTTCTTGGGGATGCTATGTAGAACTTCCAAATACAGTAGAAGGATTAGTTCATGTTAATGAAATGGCAGATGATTATTATATCTTTGATGAACAAGGTCATCGCTTTATTGGGGAGCACACCAAACAAGTTTATCGCTTAGGTGATAAAGTATTTGTTCAAGTGCTTAAAACAGATACAATGACAAGAACAACAGACTTTAGATTTGTGACAGAAGAAGAATTTTATAAACAAGAAGGCAGTCTAGTGACTGAAACACCAGAAGCATAAGCAGAAGAGCTTTCATTGAAATAAGAGATGAATAAGCGTTAAAGAGAGTGCCAAATACAGAATGAATGTCCAAGACAAAAGTTTTGGAAAAAAATTCTTATAGGCCTCTCTTTTCTTGTGAATAAAAAGTTTCATGTAGACTTTAGGTGTATACTTGTTTTTAGAGTAAATAAAAAAAGAGGTAGGGGGCGTAAGAAAATTGAAGCAGTATATGAAATATATAAGACCCTATAAGTGGTACTTTATTTTAGGGCCACTTTGCATGATTACAGAGGTTATAGGAGATGTATTACTTCCGTATTTAACCTCTCTTATTATTAATGTTGGTGCAGCCAATAGAGATATTTCTTATATTATTAAAATGGGAGGTTTAATGGCAGTTGCCTCAATTTTAATGATGTTAGCTGGAATAGGTGGATCTTACTTTGGTGTAAAAGCATCAGCTAGCTTTGCAGCAGACTTACGAAGAGATGTGTTCCATCAGATTCAAAAGTTTTCTTTTTCCAATATAGATAGTTTTAGTACAGGCTCTTTGATTACAAGATTAACCAATGATATTACTCAAATACAAAATCTTGTTTTAATGATGCTACGTATGCTACTACGTTCACCAGGGATGCTCATTGGAGCTATTATTATGGCATTTACTATGAATGCTAAATTAGCATTAGTTATTTTAATTATTGTACCGGTTTTGGCAACTGCTGTCGGGCTTATTATTTATTATGCTTTCCCACGTTTTGAGGGAATGCAGCGTAAATTAGATACCTTAAATAGCCGTATACAAGAAGCACTTACTAATGTACGCGTTATTAAATCTTTTGTAAGAGAAGATTATGAAGAAGAAAAGTTTAAGGCGGCAAATGAGGATTTAAAAGATACGAGTATGAATGCGTTTAAGTTAATGATCTGCCAACAACCTGTTATTACGATTGCAATGAATGTAGCGACTTTATCCGTTGTTTGGTTTGGAGGCAGTCAAATTATTGTTGGGGATATGCCAGTAGGAAATTTAACTGCATTTATTACCTATATTACACAAATCTTAATGTCACTTATGATGTTATCTATGGGGCTTTTACAAAGCTCAAGAGCCGTTGCTTCAGCTAAACGTATTAATGAAGTTTTAAATGCTCAAATTGACATTACAGATGATGTGGCTCAGGCTAAGGAAAAGACAGTTACAAGAGGAAAAGTAGAATTTAAAAATGTTTCTTTCCGATACTATAAAGAGAATCATGAGCAGGTATTAGAAAACCTTCAATTTGTAATAGAGCCAGGACAAACAGTAGGAATTATTGGTTCTACAGGAAGTGGTAAAAGTACATTGGTACAAATGATTCCAAGGCTCTATGACCCAGATGAAGGGGAAGTCTTAGTGGATGATGTAAATGTAAAAGACTATACCCTTCAGCATTTAAGAAATAGTGTGGCCATGGTACTTCAGAAAAATATTCTATTTTCAGGAACAATCTTAGAAAATATGGAGTGGGGCGATGAAAAGGCTTCCTTAGAGCAAATCATAGAATCTTGTCAGGCAGCGCAGGCCCATAACTTTGTAGAAAGTTTCCCTGACCAATATGAAACAGAACTCGGTCAAGGTGGTGTCAATGTATCAGGTGGACAAAAACAACGTCTTTGTATTGCAAGAGCCTTACTTAAAAAGCCTAAAATATTAATTTTAGATGATAGTACCAGTGCAGTAGATACAGCAACAGAAAGCAAAATTAGAGAAAGTTTTTATACAACCCTTAAAGATACAACCAAGATTATTATTGCACAGCGTATTACTTCTGTTATGGATGCAGACCAAATTATCGTTTTAGATGAAGGAAAAATTGTAGGCATAGGGAAACATGCTGAACTTCTAAGCACATGTGAAGCTTATGGTGAGATTTACTATTCTCAAAAAGATAAGGAGGAGAGTGTCTAATGGAAGAAACTAGAAAACAGCGTTTAGCCGAAAAGTATAGCCATACAAAAATGAATGATCCAAAACGTTTAGGCGCATCATCTGGTAGAGGGCCTAATGCAAGAGGTCGTAATATGATGATGACAGGTAAACCTAAAAATGCTAAACAAACGATTACCAGATTATTAGGTTACTTAGAAAAGGAAAAGTTGAAATTAATATTAGTAGTAGGATGTGTTTTACTACATACAGTAGCTACCCTTACAGGTTCCTATATGTTAAGACCAATCATCAATAACATTATTGCACCAGCAGAAGGCGTTAGAAGTTTATCCAAATTAATTCAAGCTGTAGGTGTAATGGCTGCAATTTATGCCGTAGGTGTCATTGCACAATATACTAATCTGAGAGTGATGTTAGGCATTTCTCAAAGAGCATTACAAAGTATACGAAATGATTTATTTACTAAGATTCAAAAGCTTCCTGTTCGTTTTTATGATACCCATAGTCACGGAGAGCTTATGAGCCGTTTTACCAATGATGTAGATACCATTGGAGAAATGCTTAATAGTACAGTGATTCAACTGGTATCAGGAGTGATTACCTTAGTAGGTACATTTTCACTAATGATTTATACCAATATTTATTTAACCATCATCACTTTGATTTTGTTGCCAATTTTTGCAAAGGTAGGACAAATGATTACTTCTAGAAGTCGTAAGTATTTCTCAGAGCAACAAAAAGCATTAGGAACACTGAATGGATTTGCAGAAGAAACCATTTCTGGCCAAAAGGTAGTTAAAGTGTTCTGTCATGAAGAGATTGCCTCTGAAGAGTTTGATTACCTTAACGAAGATTTAAAGCAAAAACAAATGAAAGCACAGTTTTGCTCATCTATTATTGGGCCTGTAACCCACAATATTAGTAATATGGGCTATGGGATTACAGCTTGTATTGGTGGTCTTTTATGTATTACAAAGAACTTTGATATAGGGGGACTGACTGTTTTTGTTAATTACTCTAGACAATTCAGTAGACCGATTAATGAAATCTCTATGCAGATGAATACCATATTTTCAGCTCTAGCAGGGGCAGAACGTGTTTTTGCTATTATGGATGAAGACACTGAACCAGTCGATCAGGAAAATGCACAGGAATTAGAGGATGTTAAAGGTGAAGTGGTATTAAGCCATGTCAACTTTGGCTATACACCAGAAAGACAAATTCTAAAAGATATTTCTCTTTATGCAAAGCCAGGTCAAAAAATTGCTTTTGTGGGTTCTACAGGAGCAGGTAAAACAACGATTACTAACTTACTGACACGTTTTTATGATATACAAGATGGTTGCATTACCATTGATGGTGTACCTCTTGAACAAATTAGTCGTAAGAGTTTAAGAAGTCAAATTACTATGGTGCTTCAAGATACTCATCTATTTACTGGAACAGTCAGAGAAAATATTCGTTATGGTCGTTTAGATGCAACAGATGAAGAAGTAGAAGCCGCAGCTAAAATTGCCAGTGCCCATTCTTTCATTATGCACCTTGAAAAAGGATATGATACTTTACTAGAAAGCGATGGAGCGAACTTAAGTCAAGGTCAACGTCAGCTTTTAAATATCGCAAGAGCAGCCATTTCAAAGGCACCAATCTTAATTTTGGACGAAGCAACCAGTTCAGTCGATACACGTACAGAACGTCATATTGAAAAGGGAATGGATGAACTCATGAAGACACGTACAACCTTTGTTATTGCCCATCGTTTATCCACAGTACGTCATGCCAATGCCATTATGGTTCTTGAAAATGGAGAGATTATTGAAAGAGGTACCCATGAAGAACTTCTCAGTCAAAAAGGACGCTATTATAATCTCTATACTGAATTAGCCGAGTTAGACTAATGTTTAATATGCTAAAATATACATTAATAAGTAACGTCATACACTATAGAGAGTCTGTGAAGAAAATGATATAATCAGAATCTATTATAGAAAGCTTAAAGGTAAGCAGCATGGTATATAAAAGTATAGACTAAAAGTTATGACATAGGGGGATAAGTGAAAGGCTTAAAAATAATTAGAAAGTGCATCAAGTTATTAGTAGTTTGTAGTTTAATGGTGATGTTAGGGGGATTTATAGGGCACGTTAAACAGTTACCTTTGGTGGAAAGTGAAGTAAGAGCTGCCATAGGCACGCCGTATAGCCAACAATATATAGAATTATCTAAAAAGCGCCCAGGTAGGAAGCGTACTATTAAATATATAGTGATTCATAATACAGCGAATAGTACAAGTACAGCACAAAACGAAGTGGACTACTTAAGTAATCCTAATAATACCAGTAGCACCTCTTTTCATTTGGCAGTAGATGAACATGAAATTATAGAGGCCATTCCAGTTACTGAAGTGGCTTATCATGCAGGGGATAGAGTAGGGAATCAGTATGGCATTGGAATTGAGATTTGTGAGTCAGGAGATTTCCAACAAACCAAAGCCCATGCAGCCAAGCTAGTTGCTTATTTAATGAAATGCTATGATATTCCGCTTTCCAATGTGAAGGCACATAAGGATTTTAGTGGAAAAGACTGCCCAAGACTTATGCTGGATAATTGGGATGCTTTTTTAGAACAGATTCAAGAAGCATATCAAAACTTACCAAAATAACTAAATAGCGTTTAGCTATTTATATAATAGGGACTTCCGCATTGGAAGTCCCTATTATTTTTTAAGAGCCGGTAAATTTTACAAGTATAAATAAAAGAATTTAGTTGATGATAATTATTTTCTATAGTATATTTAGAAAGAATAAACATATACTAGGTCTATTGAATAAAAATAATGAATAAAAATAATGAATAAAAATAATGAATAAGGATAATGAATAAAGAGATTTGATGGAGGTCGGTGTATGAAAGTTATAGTGGTAGGGTGTACACATGCGGGAACAGCAGCAGTAGTCAACATAAAAGCACTTTATAAAGACATAGAAGTTGTGGTTTATGAAAGAAATGATAATGTATCATTCTTATCTTGTGGCATTGCCTTAAATGTAGGCGGAGTCATAGATACAACAGAGAAACTATTTTATAATTCACCTAAGAAATTAGCAGATATGGGCGTCATTACTAAAATGGAACATGATGTACAGTCTATTGATTTTAAAACTAAAAAAATTCAAGTGAAAGATTTAAAAACAGGAGATGTTTTTGAAGATACTTATGACAAATTAGTTTTAACCATTGGCTCATGGCCTATTGTTCCTAAACTACCAGGTATGGACTATGAAAATATTGAGCTTTGTAAAAACTATCACCATGCTTTAACAATTATTGAAAAGTCTAAAACTGCTCAAAAAGTAGTCGTAGTTGGTGCTGGTTATATAGGCGTAGAATTAGCAGAAGCCTTTGAAAAAAAAGGTAAAAAGACTACTTTGATTGATGCTGAGCCACGTATTATCAGTAAATATTTAGATAAGCCATTTACCGATTTAGCAGAAAAACAATTTACAGACCACGGCATACACCTTGCTTTAGGAGAAAAAGTAGAATCTTTTGAGGGGCAAGATGGAAAAGTGACTAAGGTGATCACCAATAGAGGCAGTTATGAGGCGGATCTTGTTGTGATGTGTATAGGATTTATGCCTAATACAGGACTAGTTAAGGATCAACTTAAAACCCTTCCAAATGGTGCAATCTTAATTGATGAATATATGAGAGCCAGTGAGGAAGATGTATTTGCAGGTGGGGACTGTTGCGTAGTGCATTTTAATCCAGCAGATGATACACGTTATATACCACTAGCAACCAATGCTGTTCGTATGGGCACACTGATTGCACAAAATCTTATGAAACCAATGCTACGCTATATGGGTACACAAGGCACATCTGGTATTAGAATTTATGATTATAATATTGCCTCTACAGGCCTTACAGAAGAACTTGCAAAAGAGACCACTTCCTATAAAGTAGGTGCTGCAATGATTCAGGAAAATCATAGACCAGAGTTTATGCCAGACTATGAAAGTACCTTATTAAGACTTGTATTTGATAAGGAAACAGGTAGAGTTTTAGGGGGACAAATTGCTTCTAAATATGATGTGACAGAGTTAATGAATACACTCTCTGTGGTCATTCAAAACAAAATGACTGTAGATGAACTTTCTATGACCGACTTTTTCTTTCAACCATGGTTCAATAAGCCATGGGGACTTTTAAATCAAGTGGCGTTAGCAGCTAGAGAGAATCAATAAAAGAAATAAAAAATTGTAAGAGGATATAAGTATGACAGAACAAGAAATTAAAGATAGATTAACAAAAACTTGCCCATGTAGACAAGTAACAAGAGCAACCATTAAAGCAGCTATTGCTGAAGGTGCCGACACTTTAGATAAAATTAAAGCAAAAACAGGTGCTATGACAGGGTGTTGCCATGGTACACGTTGCACAGAAAGCATTAGAGGTTTACTTGAGCAATATGCTGAGTCTAATGAGTAAAGCATCGTAAAGTTATTTTTGTAAATCAATCCAATAAAGAGATGATCTATAAGCATAAGAGTAGTAATGTTTTTCTATAAAAATAGAGAGAGGTTACTACTTTTATTTTTTGCTGTATTAGACATTTGTGCGATGCTTATTTCACACGTTCTCTTCTTGATCTTATAGTAAGTTACCTTAAATTTGTGCGAAAATATATGATGATTCATATTTTATTACACATATGTTATATTACTACTAAGCAAATACATATTAGGCGAGTTGATCAATAGAATTTATCGTGATACAACATAAGGAGGATCAAGGTATGGAAGCTAAAAACGGCGTAGTTTATCAGAACAATTATGCAAGAGCGATAGCATTTTATCAAGCAACCTGTGCACCTGTCGTAGAAAATGATTCGGAAAAAGAAGCAGCGCATAAGTTCATTACATCTATTTATCAGATGATTGGGGAACAAGCCGATAGCCTGGGTTTCAAAACTGTACCCGATGTTTCCTTTAAGCCGTGGGAAACACAAAAGGGACGGGAAGCAGATGTGAAAGCAGTCCGCACCCCACTTGCTAAGATAGATGAATTGATGGAACAGCTTTACAGCTTTTGCAGACAAGCAGAGATAACCGAATGTGGTCTTTCAGTATCAGCAAATGATTTTACACCTAAGAAAATGTTTAAGTCTGTACTTTCAGGGGTTGGTGTGGCTGTGACTAAAAATGAAAGGATTGAACTATGCTGTGGCAAAAAATGCGCCGAGGGGTTAAAGAAGCTTGCTGAAATAGCCATAACAACAAATTTAGATGGAACGGAGAATTTGGCGAAATCGGTTTTTTTCTTTAGTAGGTGTGTATTTGATGATAACGTAGACTGGCTCAGTCATAGCTTTGACAATATGCTGGATGCGGGTGGTAAGATTGTAATGCTATGTAAGAAGCTAAGCGAACTTGGATACTGTAGAGAAGTCATGATTGACGGACGATATTTATCGTTGAATTATATAAAAGAATATGGTAAAAAGCCTAGCCCTCTGAAAAAAGCATGGGCGGATAAAAATCATCTCGGAATTGAAATCAGCTACGAGGACCTTTGCATTATGCCTGCAACGCTCCAGTTAAGATTGCCTCGCTTTACAGAGTTTCTTAGTAGAGTTGATGAAATGCCAAATGAGGCTAAAAGGCTGATAAACGAGAAGTTAAAGAGCTGCGATGGCTGTAGATATTGCGTGCAGACCGATAAAAGCGGAACAAGACCGCTTGCAGCAGTTAAGGTTGAGGGTATTGCCAAGTGTCCGTATTTTCCGGCTTTTTCGCTGAGATGGAATGAGGTGAATGATGTGCTTATTGAACAGATAGAGTCCGTGCTTGATACCTATAAAATATTTGATACTAAATAATTATGTGGATATACTAGTAACAACTTTATTTAACACAACCATATTTTTTTGAAAGGATAAAGCATGTCTATAAAGAATTACAAAAAATGTAAAATAGCTATATATACAGACTTGCATAAGTTTGAAAATATGGTATAATAAATGAGCATGATTTATGAAGAAAGGAGCACACCATGGCAAAAGATAGAACAAGTTTTAGAGTCATTGCAAACAATAAGAAAGCACATCATGACTACTTTATCGAAGAAGTTTATGAAGCAGGAATCGTTCTTGCAGGAACAGAAGTTAAATCTGTACGCCAAGGGGGATGCTCAGTAAAAGAAAGCTTTATTAAAATTAAAAATGGTGAAGCATATATCTATAATATGCATATCAATCCATATGATCATGGAAACATCTTTAATAAAGAACCATTACGTACACGTAAGCTTTTACTTCATAAACGTGAGATTAATAAACTCATTGGTGAGACCACTCAAAAAGGGATGACTCTTGTACCAATGCGAGTTTATATTAAAGGTAGTCTTGTAAAAGTAGAAATGGGGCTTGCTCGTGGTAAGAAACTTCACGATAAGCGTCAAGACATTGCCAAAAAAGATATGCGCCGTGCAAACGAGCGTGAGTTTAAGATTAAAAACATCTAATAAGATGCTTTTATAGAAAATACTATTTAACATGATTTACCTATGGTAAATAGCATGAAAAGATAGTATAATAAAATTCTAACTGCTAGTAGAGTCGACTAGCCGTTAAAACCATAGCATACTAATCCTTATAAAAAGTAAGAGAATGTCTACTAAAGCGTTGTAAGACACTTACTTTTGCAAACCTTTCCTAAAGGAAAAGGTTTGTCTATATAAGGGGGTGCACTGGTTTCGACGGGGGTCACATCTAATGGGGCAGCCATCCGTAGAACGCCGGAGTCTACGTTAAAAGCTGGCATTAAAAATAAACGCTAACGATAATTTAGCAATCGCTGCCTAATATTGGCATGCAGTCCGCCTAGGCCCTCCGCAGCCTAGATCCGGGCTTCGACTCGCGGACCCTCCACCCGGCAAAGCTTTGAGCCGACGTGGACACTTATGAAGCTACTGAAATCTAAAGCCTGTCTTTAGGCGTTAGATAGAGGGAATGTCAAAATAAAGAATATGATGGTAGAGACCACGCTATATGGGCTTTCGGACAGGGGTTCGATTCCCCTCACCTCCATGAACTAAACCCTCGAACTTAGAGAAATCTAGGTTCGGGGGTTTTGGAGTTTTATAAGATATTACATGATAAAAGAAGAAGGAAAGACAAAAATTTTATTATGTTAGGCAATAAAATATTTAAGAAAGATAAGTGGGAAGCAGAGTAGTATATGTTCAAACTATTAAAATAAATATAAGGCTGTTAACTAAAGCATGTGGATAGTCTAGGAATATTTAAAAATAATATTTACAAACAACAAATCTTTTAATAACATAATGAGGGTGTGTTATAATATAACAGAAAAGGAAAAATTCTTCCATATTAAGATAACCACATAATACAATGCCCTCAGTGGAAGGGCAGTAGACTATTAAATTAAGATTATATCTCAGAGAATATAAAAAATAGCTGAAGAAATTATAAAAGAAGAATTAAGTCATAAATTAATATCTGAATGTGAAGGAAACTTTAAATTTTAAGGAGGGATTAATTTGGATAAGACCCCAAGAGGAGAAAGAAAGCATATAGCTATTTTTGGTAAAGTTAATGCAGGTAAATCTTCATTAATAAATTATATAACGAACCAAGAATTATCAATAGTCTCTGATAAAGAAGGTACAACAACAGATCCTATCTATAAGAATATGGAGATTATTGGACTCGGACCTTGTACAATTATTGATACAGCTGGATTCAATGACTCAACAAGTCTAAGAGACGAGAGAATGGAAAAGACAGAAATAGCTTTATTAAAAACAGATTTAGCTATTTTAGTGTTTACAGAAGAGGATGTTGAGAATTTTGAATATGAAGCTAGATGGATAGAAAAATTTAAGAAATTAGAGATTCCATTTATATGTGTCATCAATAAGGTAGATTTAATAAAAGAAAAAGATATATTAGCGACTAAAATCTTTAATGACTTTAATGTTCACCCTATACTTGTAAGCTGCAAGGATAAAGTCGGGTTTGATGATTTGATTTATAGCATTAAGCAGAATTTTGAAAATGATGTGGATTTAGAGATTACAGGAGAGCTCGTTAAAGAAAATGATTTAGTGTTACTTGTAATGCCTCAAGATAAACAAGCACCTAAAGGGCGTATTATCTTACCTCAAGTACAAGTTTTAAGAGAGCTATTAGATAAAAACTGTACGATTGTATCAACGTCTAATAAAGATATCTCAAATGCGTTAAGTAATTTAGCTAAAGTACCAGATGTAATTATCACTGATTCTCAGATTTTTAGAGAAATCTATAATCAAAAGCCAGAAGGCAGTAAAATCACATCATTTTCAGTACTATTTGCAGGATATAAGGGTGATATAAGCTATTACTTAGAAAGTGTTAAAATATTAGACCACTTAAAAGGTGATGCAAATATAATCATCGCTGAAGCCTGTACACATAATGCAATAGATGGCGATATAGCAAGAGAAAAAATACCTAATCTCTTAAGAAAAAAGTTTGGCAGTGATATTAAGGTTACGGTTGTTACTGGAGATCATTTCCCAGATGACTTAGAAAAATATGATTTAATCATTCAATGTGGTGCATGTATGTTTAATAGAAAATATGTGCTTAATAGAATTAATATGGCTAAAGATAAAAAGCTACCGATGACGAATTATGGCATTATAATAGCTTATTTAACTGGCATATTAGATCATGTAGAAATCTTAAAATAGTTTCATAAATAATTTAATGAGGAGGGACTTTGGTGATAAACGATATTTTAAATAAAGAACAACTTAGTAGAGAAGACTTAATCACTCTTTTAAAGTTAGAAAAAGAGGAAGAGCTTCAAGCACTTTATGAAAAGGCTTATGCCGTAAAAGAAGAATATATAGGTAGGGTGTCTCATTATAGAGGGCTTATAGAATTTTCTAATTACTGCATAAAAGACTGTAAGTACTGTGGTATAAGAAAAAGTAATCCATTAGTAGATCGATTTTCAATGAACAAAGAAGAAATATTGAAGATGGCACAATGGGCATATGATAATAAATATGGTTCTATAACCTTGCAATCTGGAGAAAGAACAGATGAAAAGTTTGTTGACTTTGTAACGGATGTTATTTCATCTATCAGGGAACTTTCTAATGGAGAACTGGGAATGACCCTTTGTATGGGAGAACAAAGTGAAGAGGTTTACAAAAAATGGTTTGATGCGGGTGGACATAGATATTTACTTAGAATTGAAACAACTAATAAAGAACTTTATGAGAAAATCCATCCACAAAACGACTTACACTCATTTGATAAGCGAGTAGAGTGTTTAAAATCATTAAGAAAAATAGGGTACCAAGTTGGAACAGGTGTTATGATGGGTATACCAGGTCAAACGATTGAAGATTTAGCCGATGATATTTTATTCTTTAGAGATATGGATATTGATATGATTGGTATGGGACCTTATATTGTTCATAAAGATACACCAATAGGTGAAGAGGCCCTCAAGCTAGGATATGATACAAAGGAAGATAAAAAACGTAGATTTCTTTTAGGACTTAAAATGATTGCTGTTTCAAGGTTATTCTTAAAAGATGTTAATATCGCAGCAACAACAGCACTACAGGCCTTAGATCCATTAGGTAGAGAAAAAGGGCTTAAAGCTGGTGGCAATATTTTGATGCCTATTATCACCTTAGAAGATTACAGAGAAAAATATCAACTATATAATAATAAACCTTGTATAGAGGATAATGCAAATCAGTGTAAAGCTTGTTTAACTAACCGTGTTAGAAGTATTGGTGAACAAGTTGGATTTGGTGAATTTGGAGATTCAAAACACTTCTTCAATAAAGGCAAATAGAATGTTCATTATAAATAAGTATTTAAGGGTTGAAAAGTGGGGTTTTCTGTAATAAAATGAATAAGAAAATTTCCTTTGTAAGTAATATATGCAAAAAAATGGCATTCACACAAAGGAGACTTTTTTCTATAAGGAGTTTTAAAAAAATGAAACATTTATTTACAGAAAAGGTTGTACCAATAGAATCGGATAACAAGGCTATAAAAATAGATTATGAAAAATGTATCAAATGTGGTCTATGTAAGCGTGTATGTGAAAAAGAAATAGGTGTTGCTAATTTCTTTGATTTAGAAAAGACTAATGACGTAGCGATTTGTATAAACTGTGCACAATGTGCTCAAGCTTGTCCTGTAGGAGCTATTACTCAAGTTGAAGATATACACAGAGTAAAAGAAGCATTAGAAGATAAAGATAAGATTGTTATCTTCAATACAGCTCCAGCAGTTCGTGTTGCATTAGGTGAAGAATTCCAAATGGAAGCTGGAAGTTATGTTGAAGATAAAATGGTTCATGCACTTAGAGAACTAGGCGGAGACTACGTATTTGACATTACATTTGGTGCTGATATGACTATTATGGAAGAAGCAAATGAGCTTGTAAAAAGAATAGTTGAAAAGAATGAAAATATACCACAATTCACAAGTTGCTGTCCAGGATGGGTTACTTTTGTAGAAACTTTCTATCCGGAATTACTTAATAACTTATCTACTGCTAAGAGTCCAATTGGTATGCAAGGGGCAACTATTAAAACATACTTTGCTAAAAAAGCGAATATCGATCCAAGCAGAATCGTAAATGTTACCATTACACCATGTACAGCTAAAAAGTTTGAAATCGATAGACCAGAGATGAATGACTCAGCAAAATATAATGGTATTGAAGGTTTAAGAGATAACGATATTATTATAACAACTAAAGAACTTGCTAAATGGATTAAAGAAGAAGGAATAGACTTTGCAAACTTAGAAGGTTCTAAGTTTGATAGTTTATTAGGTCTAGGTAGTGGCGCTGGTGTTATCTTTGGTAATAGTGGTGGTGTTACAGAAGCTGCTGTTAGAACTGCATATCATTCAATAACAGGTGAAGATCCAACAGGAGAACTTTTAAACTTTGAGCCAGTAAGAGGGTTAGAGGGTGTAAAAGAAGCATCTATAACAATAGGTGATGTAAGTTTAAAATTAGCAGTAGTACAAGGAACTGCTCATGCAAGAACATTAATTGAAAAGATACAAAATAAAGAAGTTGATTATGACTTTGTTGAAGTAATGGCTTGTAAAGGCGGCTGCATAGGTGGTGGTGGCCAACCTAAAACAACAAAAGTCATTAATGATAAAATAAGACTTAGTCGTATAGATGGGTTATATAACAAAGATGAAAAATTAAAAATCAAATGTAGTTATCAAAATCCAGATATAAAGGCAGTATACGAAGAGTTTTATGAGGAACCATTGTCACACTTAGCACATGAACTTTTACACACATCATATGATTCTAAAAAACATATGTTAGGCGTTGATAATGAAGAAGTATCTTCAGATGAAGTTGTATAATGTATAGAAACTAAAATTTTTTAGTAAGCTATTTTAAATATATAGAGATAATCCATTAACATATATTGACACCTTATAAGGAACTCATGAAATTTATGAGATTCTTATAAGGTGTTTTCTTTTAGGTTGCATTATTTTTCTAAAAGAAATAGCTTGTAATGATATGGATTATGGTATTTTGAAACTTCCTAATATATAATTCAATTAGGGGTGAGAAGATTGATATATAGACAGGAAAAAAAAGGATACTACAATGCTTATGAATATGCCAAAAGTATATTAGGTGAGATGAAAAAAATAGTAGCATTTAAAGCATTTAGTTATGGAGGACATGATTATTACGAAGTAATAGGTAATCATAGAAGGTATTATAATTTAATTTTATTTGACGAGGCTTCAAATGAGTATTGGTTTGATGCCCAGTGTGGTTGTAAAGGAATGGGGAGTTTTTATAGTGAAAAGATTCTCCAGTTAGTAGGTATTCGAGAAGATTATAATATAGCTTTTGAAAAAGAAATATATAGGTTTAATTTATCTCCAAATAATAAGTTGAATCTTTTAATTGTTGAGATTGATTTATCAAATAGCATTGAAAAGTACTTTATAAAGTCTTTAATAACCTTAGATTTTGAAAATGCCTATTTAAGATATAGGGCTTTAGATTCTTTACAAATATTTGGCGTTGTGAAGTCTATTGAGGATGCTATAGGTGGAGAATTATATATAAAATACTTTAATAGAGAGGGATTAGATGAAAGGAGTTATGAAGAGGCTGGTGTTAATAATATATTATTTTTAGATGACTATTTAGGTAAGTCTATAAAGTTAAATATAAGCACTAACATAGACAAGTTGTTAGAATCAAAGAGTAATATAGGTATTAAAGAAATTAAAGAAATAGAATATGGGATATATACAATTCTCGAATAATTGATGATTTTCTGAAGTAGCAAGAAGAAGTGAAGAAAATGTTTATCAAATTTCATGGGATGAAGTGGGCGTACAAATTCAAATAGAAGTAATGGATCAGATGACATTATTTTAATTTTTTAAATGCCATATTAAAACCAGTAGTTCCTATTGTAGGTGTAGAGCTCAAAGGGACGGAGCTGAGTAAGCATTTTGTAGATGATAGGTATTCAAGATTGGATATTAAAGCAGTTACAAGTAGCAAAGAAACGATTAATATAGAGATTCAACTGAAGAACGAGAATAATATGATAAAGAGAAGCTTATATTACCTAAGCAAGATGTATGAAGAGCAGCTTGGAGAAGGTGATGATTATGCAAAGCTTGAAAGAACAATCTGCATCAATATCCTTAATTTTAAGTATTTAAGCACAGAGGTTTTTCATACGGGTTATAGATTTAAGGAAATGTATACTCATGAAGAACTCACAAATGTTATGGAGCTACATTTTATTGAGATTCCTAAGTTGCCTAAAGAGAGTGATGAAAAGGATATGCTGGTGGCATGGACAGAATTTTTACGTGATCCAGAAAGTGAAAAAGTAAGAAGTCTTGAACTAACAGTAAAAGAACTTAGAGAAGCAAAAGATGAACTTATTCGAATGAGTAATGATGCGAAGCAACGTGCACTGTATGAGATGCGTGCTAAAATTTTAAAAGATAAAAATAGTGCACTTAATCAAGCAAAGGAAGAAGGTAGAGAAGAAGCCAAAAAAGAGGCTGCAAGGGCATTGATTGACCTATTAGATGATGAAACGATAGCTTCAAGGATAGGGCTTGCCTTAGAAGAAGTAAAAGCACTTAGAAAAGAGTAATCTGATAATGGTGGATAGAATCACAAAGGCTCACCTCCATGAATAAAATCCTCGAAATACTCAATGAATGAGTGTTTCGAGGATTTTCGTGCATTTAGGGAGAATGTAAAAAAAGGACATAAAAAATAAATCAATGGTATGATTAATAGAGAGCATTTGTTTTGCTAAAGAAACATCTATCAATATGAATGTAAATGGCATGGAGATGCCAAGGAAATAAGATTGATAAAGATGGGGGATGAAGAAATAGATTTTAGCTATTTTTGGGTATGTAGAGAGCTGAAACCAAGGAGATAGGTCAAAAAGAAGAGAGTCTAGCACTGCGTTATAAATAGTATAGAGATTAAGTTCACTATTTCTTGAAATGATAGTTGAATGTTTATGAATATTGTAGAAAGTGCCAAAAAATGCTATACAAACTTTATGAAAAAGGGAAAATAATTTTAAAAAAATGGGTGTATATTTACAAAATAGATAATATATGATAAGATAATGTCATAGATTAAATAACATAATATTTCTGATATTAATTGGGATGTTACCGTTTTTATACTGAATGGGCATAACCAACTTTATGCGAAGAATGTGCTTTTTTATGAGCACTGTTTCTTCTCATGAGGTTGGTTTTTTTGTTCTTATTTTCAGAGGGGGAATCATATGAAAATTATTAAGGTCATTAACAATAATACGGTTTGTGTAAAAGATGATAGAGGTAAAGAACTGATTGTAGCAGGAAAAGGAATAGGGTATGCCAAAAAGTATGGTGATGAGGTAGAGCCTTCACAGATTCAGAAAACCTACTTAATCGCAGACAGTCATCTTCAGAAAAAGATGATCGATTTACTTTCTAATATTCCTGATGAATATATTATGGTAACAAATGATATGGTTTCTTACATAAAAGAAAGTTTAAAGTGTACATTAAATGAAGCATTATTAGTCACCCTTTCAGATCATATTTATTTTGCAATTGAAAGGAAGAAGCAGGGGATTGAATTAACTAATCCACTCATACAGTCTATTGAGATGTGCTATCCTCAGGAACTTGAACTGGGTAAATATTGTGTGGAGCAAATTGCTCAACGTTTGGATACGGTGCTTCATCCTGATGAGGCAGGCTTTATTGCAATGCATATTATTAATGCCAGACTTGATACCCATATGAGTCAGGTTTATGGTATTGCTAAAATGATTAATGGCTGCTCTGAAATTGTGGAGCATTACTATAGTGGTAGGATTAATCATACATCTCGTGCTTATGAAAACTTTATGCGTCATTTAAAGGAACTGGTTCAAAGGATTCATAAAGATGAAGTGTTACCTGATGTTTTAAGTAAGGATGAGGAGTTTGCAGAATCTATAAAAAGAAGCTTTAAAAAGCACTATAAATGTGCGAAATGTATACAGGAATATATTCTTAAGACTTATGCTAAGAGTATTAGTGATGATGAGCTTCTAACGCTCACGCTACATTTGAAAAGAATCAGTACAATACACTGATTTTTTATATTATATTATTTTAAAAATAATGAATAAAAAATGATTGAGGCTATTTGTAAAGAGTATGGTTACAATAGGTCATCATACCATAAGGAGGAGACTATGAAAGATAAAATTTTTGGGGTTTTACAACGAGTGGGTAGATCATTTATGCTTCCCATAGCACTTCTTCCAGTAGCAGGATTACTACTTGGAATAGGAAGTTCTTTTACAAATGCAACGACATTAGAAACCTATCATTTAACGCATATTATTAGAGAGGGTGGTTTACTTTATACTATTCTTGATGTTATGAGCCAAACAGGAAGTGCAGTTTTTAATAATCTTGCACTGTTATTTGCAATGGGTGTTGCCATTGGTATGGCTAAAAAAGAGAAAGAGGTTGCAGCATTATCAGGGGCAATCGCTTATTTAATTATGAATACAGCTATTAGTGCATTAATTACAGCAAAAGGTGGCGTAGAAGCTATGGCAGCTAACTCAACCACTTCAGTACTGGGTATTACGACACTGCAAATGGGTGTATTTGGTGGTATTATTGTTGGATTAGGAGTGGCTGCGTTACATAATAGATTTTATAAAATTCAGCTGCCTCAAGTACTATCATTCTTTGGTGGGACAAGATTTGTACCGATTGTATGTAGTGTGGTTTATCTTGGTGTTGGTGTTTTAATGTTCTACTTATGGCCTATTGTTCAACTAGGTATTTCAAAGCTAGGTATCTTAGTGCTTAACTCAGGTTATGCAGGTACATGGATTTACGGTATTATTGAACGTGCCCTTATTCCTTTTGGCCTTCATCATGTGTTCTATATGCCATTTTGGCAAACAGAACTGGGTGGTGCAATGCTCATTGATGGTACCATAGTTCAAGGTGCACAAAATATTTTCTTTGCAGAACTTGCTTCAAAATCAACAGAAGTTTTTTCAGTTTCAGCTACAAGATTTATGTCAGGGAAATTCCCATTTATGATTTTTGGTTTACCAGCAGCAGCTTATGCAATGTATAAAGCAGCTAGACCTGAAAAGAAAAAAGTAGTGGGTGGATTATTACTTTCAGCAGCATTAACTTCAATGCTTACAGGGATTACAGAGCCACTTGAATTTACATTTTTATTTGTGGCACCAGCCATGTATGCCGTACACTGCGTGTTAGCTGGACTTTCTTATATGCTCATGCACATTTGTGGTGTAGGTGTAGGGATGACTTTCTCAGGTGGTGTCATTGATTTAGTTTTATTTGGTGTGCTTCAAGGTAATGCAAAAACTCATTGGATATGGATTGTCATCGTTGGTTTAGTTTATGCTGTCATTTATTATATGGTATTCTACTTAATGATTACCAAAGGAGATTTAAAAACACCAGGTAGAGAAGCAGATGATGAAGAAACAAAACTTTATACTCGTCAAGATATGAATGAAGCAAAAGCAACTAAGACATCTAATGGAAAAAGCAATGATCACATCAGTGCGCTGATTGTAAGAGGGCTTGGTGGTAAGAAAAATATATCTGATATAGATTGTTGTGCTACAAGACTTCGTATTACAGTTTATCAGCCAGAAAAGGTAATAGATGCTTTACTTAAAGAGAGTGGCGCATCAGGAGTGATTCATAAAGGTAATGGTATCCAGGTGATATATGGACCTCATGTTTCTGTAATTAAATCTAATTTAGAAGACTTTATGGAGTCAGCTGACACAGATACCTTGGAACTTGGGGTATCAGAAGCGGCTGAAAAAGCACCTGAGAAAAAAGAAGTTTTAGCTAACAGCATTCAGTTGTTTGCACATATGAGTGGACAGGTTGTCCCATTAGAAAATGTTGAAGATGATGTGTTTTCACAAAAAATTCTAGGGGATGGTGTAGCCATTGAACCTAGTGAAGGTAAACTTTATGCACCATGTGATGGTAAGATTGATAGTATTTTTGAAACCAAACATGCTGTGAATATGGTTTCAAAAGAGGGAGCAGAAATCCTAATGCACATTGGGATTGATACAGTGAAACTTGCAGGAAAATATTTTGAAACCCATGTTTCAACTGGACAAGAAGTACATAAAGGAGACTTACTTGTTTCTTTTGATATGGAAGGAATCAAGGAAGCGGGCTATAAGTTGACAACCCCACTGATCATTTGTAATATAGATGAAATTGGTGAAGTTACTGAAACTGCAAAGGGGAATATCTGTCCGGGTGAAACATTAATGTATATTGAGTAATACAATCATAAATGACTAAAGATCAATAAATAAGTACATAGAAAATGAAGGATTAGAAAGGAAATATAGATTATGAAGACATTTAATTATACGATTACAGACCAAGTAGGAATTCATGCAAGACCAGCAGGTACACTGGCTAAGAAAGCTAAAGAATTTGAAAGTACCATTACTCTTGAAAAAGCAGGGAAATCAGTGAATGTCACAAAGATTATGGCAGTTATGGGAATGGGCATAAAATGTGGTGATACGGTGACGATTACAGTTGAAGGTGCAGACGAAGAAGTGGCAGCTGCTACGATCGAGGAGTTTTTTAAAGCTAATCTGTAATTCTAGAAGATGAGGTGACATACATGAAAAGATACATAGGCAAAGGTGTATATGGTGCTATTGCAATTGGAAAAGTTTACATTTTTAAAAGAAATGATGTAGGTGTTAAGTGTATTCATATTGAAGATATCGAAAAAGAAAAAGCGAGAATAGAAGCTGCAAAGGCAGCTTCTATCTCACAACTTCAGGAAATTTATGAAAAAGCACTGAAAGAAGTGGGTGAAGCTGAGGCTCAGATTTTTGAAATTCATACAATGCTGTTGGAGGATGAGGATTATAATGAATCCATTACAACAATTATTGAAGAACAAAAAGTCAATGCTGAATATGCGGTTTCACTTACAGAAAGCAACTTTGCACAAATGTTTGCGGCAATGGATGATGCCTATATGCAAGCGAGAGCAGCGGATATAAAGGATATTTCTAGTCGAATCATTAGGAATCTTCAAGGGGAAAATGTACAGGTGCACTGTTCGGATGAAAAAATGATTATTTGTGCAGACGACTTAGCACCAAGTGAAACCGTTTCTCTTGATAAAGATAAGGTACTTGCATTTATTACAGCACATGGATCATCGAATTCACATACCGCTATTTTAGCTAGAAATATGAATATTCCTGCAATCATTGGAGTAGGTGAAGCTTTTTTAAATGAAATTCAGGAGCAGCAGGAAGTTATCGTAGATGGTTTTACTGGAGAAATTATTGTAAATCCTGATGAACCAACACGTACTACTTTTATCAAAAAGCAACAGGAAGATGAACAGAAAAAACAATTGCTTCAAGAGCTTAAAGGTAAGGAAAATACAACTTTAGATGGCACAAAGATTAATATTTATGCCAACATAGGAAGCGTTGAAGATGTTGAGTCGGTACTTTTAAATGATGCAGGTGGCATCGGCTTATTTAGAAGTGAATTTTTATATCTTGAAAATGAAGACTATCCTACAGAAGCACAGCAGTTTGAGGCTTACAAACGTGTGATTGAAGGTATGGCAGGCAAAAAAGTGATTATTAGAACACTAGATATTGGGGCTGATAAACAGGTTGATTATTTCGAATTAAAAAAGGAAGAAAATCCTGCATTAGGCTATAGAGCCATTAGAATATGCCTTACTCGACCTGAGATTTTCAAAACACAACTAAGAGCCTTATATAGAGCATCTGTCTATGGCAATCTTGGCATTATGTTTCCGATGATTACAAGTGTCGTAGAACTTGAAAGGATTCTTGAAATCTGCAACCAAGTAAAGGTAGAATTAGAGAGTGAAGGCATTTCTTATGCTAAAAATATCGAGATTGGGATTATGATTGAAACACCAGCAGCAGCCATCATTAGTGATAGGCTTGCACCAATGGTAGACTTCTTTAGTGTAGGGACTAATGACCTTACCCAGTATACTTTAGCATGTGATAGACAAAATCCTGATATTGAGAGCTTTTGTGATCCTCACCATGAAGCAATTCTAAGACTTATTGAAATGAGTGCTAAAAATGCACATCAACATGGTGCATGGATTGGTATTTGTGGTGAACTTGCAGCAGATACAAGTCTTACAGAAACATTCTTAAGAATGGGAATAGATGAGCTTTCCGTTTCGCCGGCATTTGTCCTGACAGTAAGACATGCTGTGAGAAAACTTGATTTAAGAAAGAAAAAATAATAGAGTAATTCGCCTAGGATTTTCTCCCCTTTCATGTGTCAGCCACACCTGACGCATGAAAGGGGAGTTTTTTGTGAAGTTATAGAAAAAGTTAATACTAGATGAAAATGATTAATCAACCAAAGATATTTATAATAGAGTTTGTTATAGGCATACCTTATGACGAACTCTAATTTTTGTGTATTAGCGGTTTCTCTTTGAAGTGGTTATAATAGCACTATCAACACAACCTATCAACTAAGTAGGTGATGAGAAGGGAGAAATCCAAATGGCGCAAATAGAACTAAAGAATGTGACAAAGGGATTTGATGATATCACTGCACTTGATAATATTAGTCTTAAAATAGAGCAAGGGGAGATATTTGGAATTATTGGCATGAGTGGTGCCGGGAAAAGTACTCTTGTACGATGTTTAAATTACTTGGAGAAGCCTACCAGTGGCGAAGTAGTGATTGAAGGTGAGCAGTTCTCCTTACTATCGGAAAGAGAACTAAGAGACAGAAGAAAAAATATTGCAATGATCTTCCAGCATTTTAATCTGCTGATGCAAAGGACAGTACTGGACAATGTGGCGTTTCCTCTTCTAATACAAGGAGTATCCAAAAGGGATGCCAGAAAGAAAGCAAGAGAGTATTTGAAAGAGGTAGGTCTTTCTGAAAAGGAGAAATCTTATCCGTCAAAATTATCGGGAGGCCAGAAACAACGAGTGGCAATTGCCAGGGCACTTGCTTCTAATCCACATATTCTGCTTTGTGATGAAGCAACTAGTGCTTTGGATCCACAGACAACAGCTTCGATTTTGGAGCTGTTAAAAGACATCAATACCAGGTATGGAATTACCATTGTGATGATTACCCACCAGATGGAAGTGATACAAAAAATTTGTGACAAGGTAGCAATCATTGAAAAAGGTAAGCTTGCAGAGGAAGGAACAGTGCTTGATGTATTTAAAGCACCAAAATCTGCAGCTGGTCAGAGACTGATCCTTGGAGATGGGCTTAATGAAGCCAAAGAGCTAAAAGAACTTCCGGAAGAAAGTAGGCTAAGAGTAGTGTTTGAAACAAATTCTACCTATGAGCCGGTCATTGCAAATATGATTTTATACTTAGGGGAACCCGTTAATATCCTTCATGCCAATACAAGGGATGTTAATGGAACGGCTAAGGGAGAAATGATACTGGGTGTGTCCGAAAAACAAAAGGAACTCATTAAACAGTATCTGCAGGAAAGAAATTTAACAGTAAGTGAGGTGAGTTGTGATGTGGACAAAACAAGTGAGTGATATGATTTTTCAAGGTGTTTTAGAAACCTTATATATGACGGGACTTGCAACATTATTTGGCTACGTACTAGGGCTTCCGTTAGGTATTGTTCTTGCAATCACAGATAAAAACGGAATATGTCCCAATCGGTTCATTTATCGGGTATTGGACATTATAGCAAACATACTTAGAAGCATTCCATTTTTAATCCTTTTGATTCTGCTCATACCGTTTACAAGATTATTAGTGGGACAGAGCTATGGCTCATCTGCCACAGTGGTTCCATTGGTAGTAGCAGCTACTCCATTTATTGCTCGAATGATAGAAGGCTCCATTAAAGAGGTTGACTACGGAGTGATTGAAGCAGCTAAGAGCATGGGCGCCAGTACCTATAAGATCATTACAAAAGTGCTTTTGGTGGAAGCAAGAACTTCTATTGCTGTTGGTGTAACAATTGCAATTGGAACGATTTTAGGCTATTCAGCAATGGCTGGTACTGTTGGTGGTGGAGGACTGGGAGATATTGCAGTCCGTTACGGATATTATAGATATGAAGAAGACATCATGATGATAACAGTAATACTTCTTGTAGTCTTAGTTCAAATATTCCAGTTCGTTGGAATGAAATTTGCAAACAAAATGAACCATAAATAAAGAGAGGAAAGAGGGGAAAAGATTATGAAAAATAGTTTATTAGGAAAGAAAATTTTAGAGGCTCTTTTGGTAGGGGTATTAGCTGTATCATCATTAACAGGATGTGGGACAAAGAAAGAGGTGGATGCAAATGTGATTAAGATTGCAGCATCACCTACACCGCATTCAAAGATTTTAGAGAAGGCAAAGCCTATTCTGGCTGAAAAAGGATATGATTTACAGATTACAGTCTTTGATGATTATGTTATTCCAAATGAAGTTGTAGAAAGTGGTGAGTTTGATGCCAACTATATTCAGCATTTGCCATACCTTAATAGCTTTAATGAAGAGAAGGGTACACATATTGTAAATGTGGGAGAGGTTCATTACGAACCCTTTGGAATTTATCCTGGTCAGAAAAAGAGTCTCAGTGAAATTACTGACGGAGATGTCATTGCAGTACCAAATGATACAACAAATGAAGCAAGAGCACTTCTTCTCTTACAGGACAATGGAATCATTAAGTTAAAGGACGGTGCAGGCCTTACAGCAACAGTCAACGATATTGCAGAAAATCCTCATAACATTCAAATTAAGGAACTTGAGGCTGCACAGGTTTCCAGGGTTGTTTCAGAGGTTGCATATGTAGTCCTTAATGGAAACTATGCTTTAGAGGCAGGATATGTGGTAAGTAAGGATGCCCTTGCATATGAGCAGTCAGACTCTGAAGCAGCTAAAACCTATGTAAATATTATTGCTGTAAAAGAAGGCAATGAGAATAACGAAGGCATTAAAGCATTGGTTGAAATTTTAAAGTCTGATGAAATCAAGCAGTATATTACAGATACATATGAAGGCGCGGTTATACCGTTTGAATAGAATAAAAGAATTTATAAGTAGGTAGCAATCATATATGAATGAATCATAAATAGGTGATTATACTAGCAGGTGATGATATGACATTAACGCAAGTACAGTATGTAGTAGCGATAGCAGATACAAAGTCAATGAATAAAGCGGCAAATAAGCTTTTTGTATCGCAACCGGCGTTATCTGAGGCAATTAAGGATTTGGAAGCTGAATTGCAGACGCAGCTTTTTATTAGAACCAATAAAGGTGTTATAGTAACCACAGAAGGGGAGGAATTCTTAAGCTACGCCAGACAGATGGTAGAACTAGGAAAACTTGTGGAAGAACGTTTCGTAAATCAATCTATTAGCAAGTAAAAGTTTAGCGTACCCATGCCAATGTCATTAAGTTAAAATATTGGGTGCAAGAACCCAAAATCATCAAGTACTGATTACAGGTACTTGGTGATTTTTTTTGGTGCTTTAGCGTAATTAAACCCCTAGTTCTACTAGGGGTAAATAAAAAATACTTCATGAAAAATGAAATAAAAACAATAGCTCATTCAACGTATAGATGTCAGTATCATATTGTCTTTGCTCCAAAATATAGGAGAAAAGTTATTTATAATGAAATAAGAGCTGATATAGATCAAATACTACGCAAATTATGTAATGAAAAGAAAGTGGAATTAATAGAAGCTGAAGCATGTCCAGATCACATCCACATGTTAGTAAGTATTCCACCATATTTAAGCGTAGCACAGTTTTTGGGCAAGAGGGTATTATGCTGATACAGTGGGAAAGAATGAGAAAACGATAAGAGAATACATACAAAATCAGTTAGAAGAAGACTATATGTCGGATCAAATTTCATTAAAAGAATATATAGACCCGTTTACGGGTGCCAAGAGAGAATAAGGCAAAAAATCAGACAACCACTTTAAGTGGTCGCCTGTGATAATGATGCCATGCCAAACTTCAATATTCCCTTTTAGGGAATCGGCAAGTATTACCCCCTTCTAGGGGGAGTTCAAACCACCAGTTCACGGGTGGTGTTGATTTTATTAAAACTCTTCTAGGTAGACAATGATATTATAAAAATAAAGAAACTAAATTTTTAAGATTAACTTTAGTGTGCTTATTATTTTAGAAATTGATGGGTTTTACCCATTTTATAAGCCAGTATAATCATAGTTTCCTCCTCTTTGGTAAGGGGACGGTTATACATCTTGGCAAATTGCTGAAGGAGGGCAGGCGTATCCAATTGCTTTTTAGGTTGCATAGGAGGTGTTGATCTATAAGTAGGGTCATAAAAACTAGGAGTCACACCAGAATGATAAACTTTTTTAAAAATTTCACTGGTATAGTAAGCATCGTTTAAAGCATTATGAAAAGGATAGGTTTTGGGAATATCTAAGGCAGAGACAGCATGTTCTAGGCGCAGGAGTTTCTTAGTAGGGAAATTGAGATAGCGAGAGACAAGAGGCTGAATATTAATAAAACCTCGTGGAAGAGGTGTGGAGGATAAGTTATGATAATGGGCATTTCGAAAAAGCTCCTTAAGGTCAGACATCCCCCAAGTGCAAAATATTGCTGATGGATCCCCTATAAATTCTAGAAAATGAGGGTAAACTTCAGGAAAGGTAGCTTCTTCTGTAAGCTGGTCAGTAGTAATTCCAGTTAGGGAGGTAATAAAAGGACAAACTCTAGAATAAAAGTAAGGCTTCACATAGCGATTAAAGCTTTCAAGGGTATTGAGGGCAGTATCTAATTTAAGAGCAGCTATTTGAATGATTTCAAAAGGATAATGGTTGTTTTTAATTTCAAAGTGTTGCAGAGATGAAAAGTCTTGATTGAATTCTAAGTCAAAGATAATATAGTACATAGAAAACTCCTTATTGTGACGTTAATTTTTATTATTTGTAGGGGATTAAAATTTATGTGCCTGAGATGATTGTAATAGAAAAATGGTAAAATTGTTATCCTATAAACAAGGAAAATTTGAACATATTAAAAATAAGACTATAAATAGGAGTACAAAATCATGGAAATAGATGTACCAGAGTTGGCTATTGTTGCCATCATAGGCGACGTTCAGAAGGATAGAATAAAGTTTGCCCAAAAGCATTTTAAAAAAGAGGAAATTTTTAATAGTACCCAAGAAGACAGGATAGAGCAAAGACTTAAAGCAGGTGAATTAGTAGCCATACACTTTGATTTTGCAGATAAAGAAGCTTACAAAATGGTGATGAAATTAGGTAAAAAGCAACATGCACAACCTATAGCTATTTTGATTTATAAGCAAAGGGAAGAGGATGAAGAGTCTTTAGTGGAGAGGCTAGAAGAAAATACTAAGAAAAAAGGGTTTAAACAAGTTGAGGTACTTACCTTAAAGCAGTTACTTAGCCGCATTGAAATCAAGCGCACTAAGTTAAGTAATAATAAAAGGGAGATCAAAGGCCCCTTTGATATCATAGGGGATGTTCATGGTTGTTATGATGAACTTTGTGAACTTCTAGAGAAGTTAGGGTATGAAGTAGATAAGATGCAGCATAAAGTCTATCCTAGTCAAGGGCGCAAGGTGGTTTTTTGTGGGGATCTAGTAGATCGAGGGCCTAAAATAGTAGACGTACTTAAATTAGTAATGGGAATGGTAGAATCAGAAGTAGCCTATGCAGTGATAGGGAATCATGATGGCAAACTACAGAGGAAGTTAAATGGTGCTAATGTACAGGTCATTCATGGCTTAGAAGTTACCTTAGAGCAACTGGGTAAGGAATCAGAGGCCTTTAGAGAAAAGGTGAGAAATTTCTTGGGAGGATTAGTGAGTCACTATGTATTTGATGAAGGAAAGTTGGTAGTTGCTCATGCTGGTTTAAAGGAACGCTTACAGGGAAGAGAATCTAAACGTATCAGGGATCTAGCCATGTTTGGAGAAACCACAGGGAAAGTGGATGAGTTTGGCTTGCCAATTCGATTAGACTGGAGTGCCCAGTATAAAGGGCGTGCCTTAGTGGTCTATGGGCACACCCCAAAAGCTGAGGCAACAATGAATAATTATACCATTAATATTGATACAGGATGTGTTTATGGTGGGAAATTAACGGCCTTTAGATATCCAGAACAGGAGCTTGTACAAGTAAATGCCAAAGCAACTTACTATGAATCCATCAGACCGATTTGAAGTGCGGTAAAAAGTGAGACACCTATGATAGGATGATATCATCATATGGAGGAGATAAATCAATCTAAAGGAATAGGAAAGCAACTCATTGAAATGGTAAAAATGAAGTATGATAAATTAACGTTAGCTGTATATGAGAAAAATATTCAAGCAATTAATCTAATATATTGTTTTTGCGATATTGACTGGGAGAAATCCCGGTCATTTTTTTAAAGAATTTGAAAAAATAAGAATAACTGCTAAATCCTAATTTTTCCTGAACCTCTGATACGGTTTGGCCTTCTGCTAGCATGTTTTGAGCAAGGCTAGCGCGTTGTACGGAAATGTAATGCCCGATAGTTGCGTGGGTGTGTTCCTTAAATAGTCGGCCTAAATAATCTTTGTTTAGGTAAAAATTCGCAGCAATGGTATCAAGGGTAAGAGGTTCTGTCAGGTGTTTGTTGATGAATGAAATGATTTCGTTGACATTTTTCTGGGATTGCGAAATAGAGAGCTTTACTGAGAGGTTTTTGTTGAGCCCCTTAGTTATTGCAGCATCCAGTATGCTAAGTATGGAGAAAAAGTCAGCATATCTTGAAAGAGATGATGTGGAATGATTCTGCAAATAATTGTCTAGTTTATCACAAAGGATGGAGATATCGGAATTGGAGAGGCGGACTATTGTCGGCAAACTTGTGTATGAAGCATAACTCATTAACTCCGTCTGTTTATCTAAAACCGTATTTAGCCAGTTACTGTTTATTGTAATAATGTAGCGCTCATAGACAGTCAAATTCTGATTGAATAACTGGTGCACATAATGGGGCGGGATGACAATCAGAGATCCTTTAGAAACACTTGAAACAGTATCATTTAACAGAACGTTTGGTAGATTTGTGAGAGTAAAGTATATCTCCAGAGCATTATGTGTATGAGGTTTTACTGGAAATGATGTACTGCTATTTCGATACACTACATCATAGGGATTGTCCATAGAAAAATAGGGAATGATTTGTTTGGGTTTCATCTTTTACCTCAAGGTCGTTATTTTGCATATAAATTGTATTTTATATACATATTAACACGAATATTCATAAGATAAAATAAAAATATCAAAGAAACACGCCAAGATCGTAAGGAGTGAAAACTGTATGAAAAGAGTTGGAATAGTGGGATGTGGAAGCATAGCGAAAACCCATGCCTGGGTATTAAAACAGATGGCGGATGTAGAACTGGTTGGATTTGCGGACACGATAAATGAGCGAGCCGTGAATTTCTCAAAAACATACACAGACCAGAATGCGGCAGTATTTAATAGCCTCACAGAAATGCTGCAAGAGGCTAGACTTAATGTGTTGCATATCTGTACACCTCATCATCTTCATGTGCCTATGGCTGTGGAAGCCATGAATAGTGGAGTGGCGGTTTTTTCAGAGAAACCGCCGGCAATTGATATGGAACAGTTTGCACAATTAAGCCAGGTAGGCAAAAATACAGAAGTGAAATTGGGGTTTTGTTTCCAAAATCGGTATAATAAAGAAATTATAAAAACAGATGAGATATTAAGCAGTGGCAGACTGGGAAACGTGATTGGAGCTAGGGCTTTTGTGACTTGGAGAAGGGATGAGGATTATTACATAAGCGATTGGAAAGGAAAAATTGTTACAGAGGGAGGCGGTGCGCTTATCAACCAATCCATTCATACTTTGGATTTGATGCTGCGATATTTGGGAGAGCCTACGACTGTACAGGCAACCGTGAGAAATCATCATTTATCCAGTGTTATTGAGGTAGAGGATACTGTAGAGGCGTGGATGACCTTTGCAGGTGGAGCGAGAGCTTGTTTTTATGCAACTACGGCATATGCAACGGATGCCCCTGTAATTTTTGAATTGCAGTGTGAGAGAGGGAGCATTACTCTGGTTGATAAGAGCGTTACAGTCAGAGAATCAGGCTGTGAACCACAGTGTTACTCTTTCGAGGAAGCAGTAGGCATTGGGAAGAGTTACTGGGGTAATGGACATTTGGCATGTATTAAAGACTTCTACGATAAACTAGATAGCAATGCGAGATTTGAAAATGATTTAGATGGCGTAAAAACGACCATGAAGACAATGATGCGGATATATGATTTCAGATAAAGGAGAGAAAATCAAATGGAAAAGTTAAGACTTGGAATTATTGGTATTGGAGGTATGGGCACAAATCATGTGAATAGCTTATTGAATGGATTGGTGCCTAATATGGAACTTACTGCTGTTGCAGATATACGTCAGAGTAGATTGGTTTGGGCAAAGGAAAATCTGCCCGATACAGTATTTATTTTTGATGATGGTAAGAAATTGATTGATTCCGGAACCTGTGATGCGGTGTTAATTGCAACGCCACATTATTTTCATCCGGAGTATGTTATTTATGCACTTGAGCATGGTGTGCATGCTATTAGCGAAAAACCTGCAGGCGTTTATACCAAGCAGGTGCGTGAGATGAATGAGGTAGCAGAAAAATCGGACAAAACTTTTGCGATTATGCTTAATCAGAGAACAAACTGCATATACAGAAAATTGCATGAAATGATTCAGAGCGGAGAATTGGGAGAAATGAAACGTGTAAACTGGATTATTACCGACTGGTATCGCAACCAGAGCTATTATGATGCTGCCGGTTGGAAGGCTACCTGGGATGGCGAAGGCGGAGGGGTATTGTTAAATCAGTGCCCGCACCAGCTTGATTTGCTACAGTGGCTATGTGGTATGCCCGTGAAAGTAAGAGCATTTTGTCATGAGGCAAAATGGCACAATATTGAAGTTGAGGATGATGTAACAGCTTATATGGAATTCGAGAACGGAGCAACAGGAGTATTCGTAACAACTACCGCAGATGCTCCTGGAACAAACCGATTGGAACTGACTTTTGAAAAGGGGAAAATAGTTTGTGAAGCAGGAAAACTGATTTTTGATAAGCTTTCTGCCAATGTGCGTGAGCATTGTATGATAGAGAAAGAAGGATTTAAGCAACCGGATTGTACGAGAATCGAAGTAGAAACGGATGGACAAAATGAGCAGCATGTGGGTGTACTAAAGGCATTTGCTGACCATATTATTAAAGGAACGCCTCTGGTTGCAGATGGCGTGGAAGGTATTCGGGGCTTGACTCTTTCCAACGCAATGCATTTGTCAAGCTGGTTGGATTGTACCGTAGAACTACCTTTTGATGAGGATTTGTTTTTGGTGGAACTAAACAAAAAACGTGCTACTTCAAAGAAGAAAGAAGACGCAGGCATTGTATTTGATACAGCAGGTACATTTTAAGGGGGATAAAATAATGAAAGTAAAGATTACAGGTTTCGCTGATGAAATTACGCAGGAATTGACAAAACAGATGGAGAGCCTAAAAGGATTGGGAATGTCGTATGTGGAGATGCGGGGTGTGGATGGAAACAATTTGATTTTTCACACGGATGAAAAAGTGAAGGAGATTAAGAAAGTATTAGATGATAATGGTATTAGAATTTCAGCGTTGGGATCACCCTTAGGAAAGATTGGTATTACAGATAATTTTGAACCTCACTTTGAAGATTTTAAGAGAGCGGTAGAAATTGGCCATATGATGGAGTGCCCTAATATCCGGATGTTTAGTTTTTATCTTCCAGAGGAAAATAATCCTATAAAATATGAGAGCACTGTCTTTGAGAGAATCGGCAGATTTGTAGATTATGCTACTGCAAACGGTGCAGTTCTTTTACATGAGAATGAAAAGGGAATTTACGGAGAAAGGGCGGTGGAGTGTAAGAAACTGATGGATGCCTTTTATGGAGAACACTTCAAAGCAATCTTTGATTTTGCTAATTTTGTCCAGTGTCAGGAAGATACATTGGAAGCGTATAAACTGTTAAAGAATTATATTGCATATATTCATGTCAAGGATGCAAAAAAGACGGATGGAAGTGTGGTTCCTGCAGGATATGGTGATGGTAATGTGGCAGTTATTCTTAAGGATTTATTCGAATCTGGTTTTGATGGTTTCCTATCTCTTGAACCTCATCTTTTTAATTTTGATGGATTTATAGATTTGGAGAAGGAGGGTAAGAGTATGCTACAGGCAGACAGGAAAATACTCACTGGTTTGGAGGCGTTCACACTTGCCTATAATTCACTGGAAAAAATATTGGAG
>SVDC01000025.1:0-8126 GCA_015058045.1 Cellulosilyticum sp. | reverse complement strand
AACCAAAGGCATGTTTCGTACCTGAGACATACTATGTAGTATGTCATATATCTATGGAGGTAGCCATGCGATACTGTCTTTGTGATTTTCAAGGAGAAATTGTTACACAAGAAGATCAGTGTTATGAAGTGGCAAGGCTAGAGTGGAATAGAGCGATTAATAAATATCCTTTGATTATTGTTTATTGTGAGTGTGTAGAAGATGTGCAAGAGGCTATCAGATGGGCTAGGAGATGTCATATATCTATTAGAATAAGAAGTGGTGGTCATAACTATGAAGGCTATTCTATTGGAGATTGTATATTAGTCATTGATGTAAGCCCAATGAATACAGTGGAGATAGACGAAGAGAGAAAGCTTGTAAAGGTAGGAGGTGGCGTGAAAAATAGAGAGCTTTATGATGCTATTTCCACTAAAGGTTATCCATTTCCTGGTGGAACCTGTCCTACAGTAGGTGTGAGTGGATATGCTTTAGGAGGAGGTTGGGGATTATCAACAAGGTATTTTGGATTAGGGTGTGATAGCCTTTTAGAAATTCAGTTAGTAGCTGCCAATGGTCGTTTAATCACTGCTAATGAGCATTGTAATAGGAAGATATTCTGGGCATGTAGGGGAGCAGGAGGAGGAAACTTTGGAGTGATCGTTTCTATGACGTTTAGGTTACCTGATAAAGTAACTGGGGTAACATTATTTGAAATCTATGTAGGGGATGCAACAAGACAGAAGCAGAAGGCATTTCTCTCATTGTGGCAAAGTTGGATTAGAGATGTTCCTTCAAAGATTAATATGCAAGCCAGGATTTATAATACACCGCAAGAAAATATTTATATTTATGGCAGAGGCATTTGTTATGGGTCTATAGAGGAGACGAGAAACTTATTACTACCTTTTGATGGATTATGTGAGATTCAGATGACATATGGCAGTTTTTTTGAAGCAATTACAAGAGTACAGTCAAGTTATCCATCCTATGATCATTTTAAATCTACAGGTAGGTTTGTAGATCGGTATTTTGATGAAGAGGAAATAGAAACATTATTAGATATTGTCAATGGGCCAAGACCTATAGGTTCTACTGAAACTTCTATAGGGATATATGGACTTGGTGGAAAGACTCAGGAAAAAAGGTCTATAGATACAGCATTTTACTATAGAAATGCCGATTATATCTTAAATATGCAGTCCATATGGAATGACAATTTATACAAAGAAGCAAATGTGCAGTGGGTTGATGAATACTTTCCGAAGCTTTATAAGCTGACAGAAGGGTCCTATGTGAATTTTCCTTATTCTGAGCTTAAGCAGTATGAAAAAGAGTACTTTGGAGAAAATAAATATACACTGCAGTATATCAAATCTATTTATGACCCTGAAAATTTATTTTGCTTTCCCCAAAGTATTCAGTCACTTTGTTAACAAAAAAAATAAGCAGAATCATGTGGGAGTATGCTAAAAGAAATGAATCATGCTTCATTAATAAAACCCTCGAACTTAGGGAAATCTAAGTTTGAGGGTTTTGGAGATGACCTATCTTTCTTAGCATTTTCTAAGCACGTGTCGCCCCATCTACTGATAAAATTTCACCTGTTACATAGTTTGCTAAATCACTTGCTAAATACACAAAGGCATTAGCTACTTCATCCACTTCACCTGCTCTACCTAATGGGATTTTAGCTGTGATGGCATCAATGACTTGTTTAGGATAAGCTTCTAACATTTCTGTCTGTGTTACACCTGGCGCTACTGCATTTACCCTAATATTATCTTTTCCAAGTTCTCTAGCTAAAGAAATGGTCATGCCATTAACAGCAAATTTACTTGTAGGATAGGCTACTCCAGAAGGTTGTCCTGATAAGCTCACCATAGAACTCGTATTGATAATACAACCACCGCCTTGTGCTTTCATAATTTTAGCTGTAGGTAAAATAGCATAAAATAATGCTTTTACATTTAAGTCAATAACCTTATCAAATTCTTCGATCGTATAATCATATAAAGGTGTTCCTTGAGAAATGCCTGCGTTATTTACTAAAATATCAATTCTACCAAACTTCTCCTTTACTGCTAAAATGGCATTTTCCACTTCCATAGCATCTGTCAAGTTAGGATACATGCCTTCTACTTCCCATAATTCATTTTCTTCCTTTAAAATTTCCACAGCTCTTTCTACGGTTTCTTGTCTAGAACCAAATAGTACAACTTTTGCCCCGTTTTGAAGATACTTTCTCACAATACCTCTACCAATACCACGTGTTCCGCCTGTTACAATCGCTATTTTTCCTTTTAACATAAGATTAAGCCTCCCCTTCCTTATTTATCCTAAGCATAACACCTTTTTAGGTACAATGCTATACTCTAGTACAACTCTAGCTCAACCTATTTAAATGGACTTTTATTAATCAAAGGGTTGTAAGTACATCTAGTAAGACTAATCATGATGTCGTGTTTCACGACCTCGTGGTTTGGCATAAGTTGTTTACGATATCTGCCTCTTTTATATGAACTTGATAGGAGATATATAAAAATATAGTATTATATTAGAATAGAAAAATATGAAGTAATAGTGTCCTATGGTTGACGTTGTTATATAAGGGGGAGAATAAGTGGATCTTAAGGATTTAAAAAGTTTTGTAGCGGTCTATGAAACACGAAGTATTCATCAAGCGGCAAAGCGATTATATATTACGCCACAGGGATTAGGAAGTATTATTAAAACATTGGAAAAGAGATTAGATACAGTTTTGTTTGAGAGGGACAAGCAAGGGGTGAAACCTACAGAAAGTGCAGAGCTATTATATAAGCGAGCTTTTGGACTCATTGAGCAGTTTGAGAAGATGATAAATGAAATGGAGCAGCTAAAAAAGCAAGCATCTAGGTTAAGAGTTGGTTGTGCTTGTGGAACTTTTAATGTATTACCATTTGAATATATTCAGGAGTTTATAAAAGAGAATTTAGATATTCAAGTGGAATTATGTGAGTATACCAATGAGGAGGTTAAACGGCTACTTTTGGCTTCTCAGTTAGAATATGGTTTTATTATTGGCCATTGGCAAGAGGAAAGAATACAGCTTGACAAGTTAGCGAGTAGAGCCATGTATTTAATTGTTTATGAAGGACATCCCTTTTGGGAGTGTGAGGAAGTCACCATTAAGATGCTAGAAGACCAGCCGCTTATTTTGTTAAATGAGGATTTTACCATTTTTCATGAGTTAAAGAAGCTGTGTCAGATGAGAGGATTTCATCCTAAGATTATTGCTAAGACTACGGATATTAATTTTCAACATAAGTTGTGTAGAAAGAAGATGGGTATAGTCATTTTACCAGATTTTATTATAGAAGATTTTGATATGACCCATCTAAGGGCCATTCCATTTCAAGAACGATTTGCTTGGGAGGTTTATGGGGTATGTGATAAGGAACATATGCATTATAGAGTCATACAAATATTTAAGAACTTTCTTGATACATACAGGCATACAACCTATAAAGAAAATGTTGATATGTAGAAATAGTTTTTTGTTAACTTCATCGGCTTAGGCTTGTGTATACTAAGAGTAATAAGGAAGTAAGGAGGCCAAAGATGAAGTACAAAAAATTATTTACACCAGTAAAAATTGGTAAAGTGACTATTAAAAATCGTTTTGCTTTAGGACCTATGGGTCCATTAGGATTAGCAGATGCACAAGGTGGCTTTAATCAACGTGGCATTGACTATTATGTAGAACGTGCAAAAGGGGGAACCGGATTAATTATTACGGGTGTAACCTTTTCAGATTGTCAGGTAGAAACACAAAGTATGCCGAACTGTCCTAATTCTACATATAATCCTGTACACTTTATCAGGACTAGTAGAGAAATGACAGAGAGAGTACATGCCTATGGTAGTAAAATATTCTTGCAGATGTCTGGTGGCTTTGGTCGAGTAACCATTCCCACTAACTTAGGAGAATTTCCACCAGTGGCACCATCTGCTATTCCACATCGTTGGTTAGATAAAACTTGTCGTCCCTTAACACAAGAAGAAATCCGCAGTATCGTAAAATCTTTTGGTGATGGGGCATACAATGCCAAACGTGCTGGATTTGATGGTGTTGAGATTCATGCAGTTCATGAAGGGTATTTAATTGATCAATTTGCCATTTCTTTATTTAATCAAAGAACAGATGAGTATGGTGGTAGTCTTGAAAATCGTTTACGCTTTGCAAGAGAGATTGTGGAAGAGATTAAATTACGTTGTGGTGAAGATTTCCCAGTAGCACTTCGTTTTAGTGTTAAGAGTATGATTAAAGACTGGAGAGAAGGCGCACTTCCTGGGGAAGAATTTGAAGAAAAGGGCCGTGATATAGAGGAAGGCTTAGAGGCGGCTAAATTATTAGTACAATATGGCTATGATGCTTTAGATACAGATGTTGGAACTTATGATGCTTGGTGGTGGAGTCATCCACCAATGTACCAAGAAAAAGGGCTTTATCGTACTTACTGCAAAATGGTTAAAGAAGTAGTAGATGTACCTGTTTTATGTGCAGGGCGTATGGACAATCCAGATATGGCACTTGAATCTATTGAAAATGGGGATTGTGATATCATCAGTCTGGCAAGACCTCTTTTAGCTGATCCTGAATATGTCAATAAGTTAAGAGCAGATAGATATTGTGAAGTACGTCCTTGTATTTCATGTCATGAAGGGTGTATGGGACGTATTCAAGAATATTCTATGATTAACTGTGCAGTAAATCCACAAGCAGCAAGAGAACGTGTGACACGTTATGAACCAATTACTAAATCAAAAAGGGTGATGATTATAGGTGGTGGTGTAGCAGGACTTGAAGCTGCAAGAGTACTAGCGATTAGAGGGCATAAGCCTGAAATTTTCGAAAAAGAAAGTGAATTAGGTGGTAATCTAATTCCTGGTGGTGCACCAGGGTTTAAAGAAGATGATATTGCTTTAGTGAATTTCTATGCAAAACAAATGGAAATCTTAAATGTGCCAGTTCATCTCAATACCATTGTAACCAAAGAGGATGTCTTAAAGGAAAAATATGATGCAGTTATTGTGGCTACAGGGTCTACACCAAAACGTATTATTTTAGAAGATGAGGCCCATGTATATACAGCTACAGAAGTTTTAAAGAAGGAAAAACAATGTGGCGATTCAGTAGCCATCATTGGTGGTGGACTTGTAGGCTGTGAAGCTGCTTTATGGCTTGCTGAGCAAGGTAAAAAGGTGACTATCGTAGAAATGATGCCACATCTACTAGCGGTCAATGGTCCTTTATGTCATGCCAATAAAGAGATGTTAGAGCATCTTGTACCTTACAAAGGGGTAGAATCTATAACATCTGCCAAGGTGACATCATATAAAGACGGGGTTTTAACGGTACTTTGTAATAATGAAGAAAGACAAGTAGCGTGTGAAAGTGTGATTTTATCTATAGGATATGAGGAAGAAAATAAGTTATATCATGATTTAGAGTTTGAGGTTCCTGAGATTTATTTATTAGGTGATGCTAAAAAAGTATCTAATATTATGTATGGCATATGGGATGCTTTTGAAGTAGCAAATCATATTTAATAAAAGAAAAAGGAATAGAGAGATTAAAAGCTACAATTGAAAGAGGTAAATTGTAGCTTTTAATATTCTTAAAGTTACTTAAAGGGTAGAATATAAAGATAAAAAGGCGTATGATGAAATCAAGTAGGATATAGGAGGAGAAAGTGATGAAAAAACAAATTGCATTAACCTTTGATGATGGACCGAATACTACAACAACGCTAGAAGTATTAGAAAAACTCAAGCAATATGGTATCGTTGCTTCTTTTTTTGTGATTGCGGATTATATTAATGAAGTTTCAGCAGAATCTATTAAGAAAGCCTATGCTATGGGGTGTGAGATTGCCAATCATTCTAAGACGCATGTGGATATGACAACACTTTCACATGAGGCAATAAAGGATGAAATAGCGTATACCAGTGAAAAGATTAAAGAAATTGTAGGAGAGTATCCTAAATTTTTTAGACCACCGTACATTTTAGTGAATTCAGTTATGGTAGAAGCTATTGATTTACCTTTTATATGTGGTGTAGGTGGTAGAGACTGGGAAGCAGAAGTGAGTACGGAGGAAAGAGCACGCTTGATTTTAGAAGGCGTACAAGATGGAAGGATTATCCTATTACATGACTTTGAAAATAACATCAATACCGTACAAGCGCTAGATATTATTATTCCCGAACTTTTAGAGCAAGGATATGAATTTGTAACAATTTCTAAGCTCTTTGAAAACAAAGGCATTGTGCCAACTGTACATAGTGGAATTGTTTATTCAGATGTAATGCAAAAAGCCTAAGTACAGTTTTAGGACAGCATATCATCATCATATGATCTTATAAATTCATAAACAAAACCCTCAAACTTAGAGAAAGCTAGGTTTGGGGGTTTTGGCGTTTTATAAACTAATAGATGAATAGCTACACTTTTATATCCTTAATGGATAGGCCATAAGGTGATGGGTCAACGAATGACTAGCTCTCTATTTATGTAAAAGAAGCAAAAGATTATAAGACAAGTGGTAAACAAATTTTAATGAATATATGTAAGAATCCACTTACTATAGGTGTAGTACTAGGGATGATCTGTCTTATGATTCATCAGTTTATGCCATATGATGAAGGTACTAAGACCTATGCCTTTACTCTTAAGACGAATGTCCGCTTTTTATATTACAACGAAGATATAATATGATTGTAAATTTGATAAAAATATGATAAAATTTAAAATATTAATAATATTTTGTTGTATTATAATGAATCATCTATATGGGTACTTGATATAAAAGAAAATATGAGAGCTATAAAAATGACTAATGCAATTTTAATACTTAAGAGGCTAATGATTACATCAGGAGGATTAAAGCTAGAAGCATCTATGTAACTTGATGAGGTTTTTATTAGTATAAAAATAAAGATACTAGGTGAACGTATCAAAATTAAGATAGGCATACATATAATAAGAATGGTTTTGCGTATAAAAATATGGCGTTAGAGGCATTATTTTTATAAGGAAGGAGGCTACAAAAATGATAGTAATGAGAAAATGCGGTATTATAGGCTGCGGAGATGTAGGGGCAAGTATTGCTTTTGCACTGATGCAAAGTAGATTATTTAATGATATGATTCTTGTAGATGTGAATAAGGATAAGGCTGAGGGAGAGGCAATGGATTTATCTCATGGTCTACCTTTTAATAAACCAATGGATATTTATCAAGGGGATTATAGTGACCTTAAAGATGCAGGTATTATCATCATCACAGCAGGGGCAGCTCAAAAGCCTAATGAGACAAGATTGGATTTGGTACACAAAAACGTAGAGATTTTTAAGCAGATTATTCCTCAGATTGTACAATATAATAAAGAAGCAATATTACTAGTTGTCAGTAATCCGGTAGATATTTTAACTTGGGTAACCTTAAAGCTTTCAGGTTTTTCAAAGAATCGTGTAATAGGAAGTGGAACGGTTTTAGATACAGGAAGGCTTAAGTATTTAGTTGGAAAACATTTAAATGTAGACCCTAGAACTGTTCATGCTTATATTATTGGGGAGCATGGAGATAGTGAGGTGGCTGTCTGGAGCAGTGCGAGTATTGGTGGTATTCCAATTGATGATTTTTGTAAGATAGTAGGCTATTACGAACATGAAGAAAACAGAAGAAGAATTGCAGATGAGGTAAGAAATAGTGCGTATGAAATTATTAAACGCAAAGGCTCTACGTATTATGGCATTGCATCATCAGTAGTAAGAATCTGTGAATGTATTTTAAGAGATGAACATAGTATTTTACCGATTAGTAGTTTAATTGACCAGCATTATGGAATAGATGAAGTATGTATGAGTATACCAACTCTTGTAGGGGTAAATGGTGTAGAGAAAATTTTAGATGTTAAATTAAATGAAGAAGAGCAGCATCTTTTAGGCCAGTCATATGAGGCTTTAAAAGATGTTTTACAACACATTGAGTTGTAGATAGTAAAAAAAGCTGTTAAAGCTAGAGGGATTGATGTGACCCCAAAAAGTTAGACTTTTATTGAGTAACAGATTTTTGATAAATCTGTTACTCATTTTTTATGCAGC
>SVDC01000024.1 GCA_015058045.1 Cellulosilyticum sp. | reverse complement strand
CTATTGTAAATCCTACTTTAGTGAATAACTTAGTTGCTGCACTTTCTTCTAAATCATAAAAATAGCGTCCATTTCTTTCTCCCTCAAAATCCCCATACTTAAATTTCTCTTTAGCTTCTTTCATATAAATAGATTCTATATTCTCTGCTATATACAAATCTGTATTTATCGACTTAGCTAACTCGCTGTACATCACTCTGTCCTTACATTCCCATATGGCTTTATATTAAATTCTTGCCTCATTGTACCATTTCTTAAACGTATATGCCTTATATTTATTCTACAAGATTTGCCACTAGCCTATCGATCCTTTCTTGCTCCAAACGCTCAATCTCATCAAAATCCCATCTATCTTCAGACTCTTCTCCCTTTGAAGCATCTATACGTTCACTGGCTTTTCTAAAATTTTTATACTTATCTCCCAAAATATCAGCAAAATGGACAGGCATCAAAATCCAGTCTAGACTTGCTTTCCAGTTTTTAATCCGTCCACTTAGAAAATCACTGATTTCAAGCTTTTCAAAAGCCGTTCGAAATACCTCTAGGTTTCTATCATAAAGCCACCAAAGCTGGCCAATCTTTTGCTCTTGGGCGCCTGTCCACTCAAGCACTTGATCATGAGAAGGACAGGTTTGATTGAATAAATTTTTGATGGTCACAAGAATCTGCTCTAACACCATCGTTTCTGGTGCGTCTTGAAGTCCTTCTGATTGCCTATGTCCCTCAACTTTTCTAAGTTCCTCTGTTTCTCTATGCTCCTCATGTTCTTCAAAGGCTTCAAATTCCTCCGACTCCTCATGTTTCTCACTCTCTTCGAATCCTTCTGACTCCCTATATGCTGAGTCCTCATCTTGGATAAACCCTTTGTAATCTGTATGTATATAAGTCTTAGTCTTAGTCTTAGTCTCAGTCTTATTATTTTCTAGACTATTGTCTTGACTATTATCTAGACCACTTAATGCATTAGTCTTATTATTTATTAATCTATCTTTCGTTTGCTCATTTCTAGAATATTGCATTCCTAAATTACCGAAATCATGATTATTTTCTCCCTTCACCTCTTCTACCTTATTCTCTTCTGTCCTATTTGATTCTGGCGTTTTCTTTTCTACCCTAAACTCATCTCCTTCTGTTGTTTCATACCTAATAGCTATCTCCTCTTCCTTTGTAGCTACCTTAGCTATTGTGTTTTCTTCTCTTCCCACTAATTGAAGAACACGATTGACTAAATCATCATTTCTCATATAGTAAGTCATTTTACTGATTCGATCATAATAAGATAAATACATCTTTCCCTGAAACTTATCCTCACTTCGGTTATATTCTCTTTTAGATTTATACACTGTTCCAATATGTTTAAAAGCCGTCCTGAATTCTGTTCCTGTCATATGTAATACTTCGCTCCAACTCTCTCCCTCCTTATAATATCCATGTCCACAAGGCTCCATAAATTTATAAAAACTTCTACCCTTTTCTTCAAAACAAGCTTCCAAATAAGATACAATCAGCACCGCATTAATACTCCCTACATACTCTCTTAACTCTGGATAATAATGAATTGTCTTTAGATTCCCCATACTTTCATTCCTCTTTTCTTGAATTTTTCTTTGGTAATTTTGACTTTCTTACTTATATATATGTCTCCAAAAATCACTTTCCCTAAAAAAATTCAAAAAATATGTGTCAAATCTTAAGAAACTTTAAATTAAGTACTCTTTTTTATTAAAGTTTAAGCTTTATAATAGACTTATACGTTAAAATACGGAAAAGAAAATATTACATGCAACACATACAATCCAAGAAATTATCCAAGGTACTATTAGCCCTCTATCTGATTTTATTAACCTGGATCATTCTCTATTCCTAGATTTCTCACTATAAATCCAAAAGTCATTCTTCCAAATAGGCCTACATCAAAATGCCCTGCGGAAATAGAAAAATTTTTGATACAGTGATGATTCCCCTCAAAAATCCCATCAAAAGCATAGTCTTCTCCTTTAATCCTTCTATCAGATAGTGTATACCATCCTATAGGTGCCCAGTTATATCCTATGCGTCAAAAAAGTTTCTCCAATCATAGTCGCTAGGATCAATTTCTAAAACTTCTTCCTCTGGATAATCATATGCACCTGACCAAACAGCAGTCCAAATCCGTTCCTCTTCTAATAATAGATTCCCTTCTCTTTAACCTCATAAGTAACTGTATGATTCTTAGTATCCACATCACTAAACTGGTCTCATTTCAAGATTGCTACCTATTCTCCTCAACACCCTGTCACTTTATATTGTAGTAAATGTCAACACACCATTCAGCTTTGTAATCCTTACTAATCTATGGACATACAAAATAGGCCCATCATCATGATCTCTCATCACGATGATGGGCTTGTTCTTTGTTTTTTGCTTACTTACACCAAGGAAACCGGCATACAGATTCCTGCTTCCGGATAATCCACTCTTCCATTCCAGACTACGACTGTCAATTCATTCTTATGCTCTATCGTCTCATCTAAATCAATGAGAATACTTCCTCCAAACGCATCCGTTCTTCTTGCTACTTCCTGTCCATTCAGATAAATAAATACATGTCCTAAAATTTCAGGGAAATAGATTCTTCTTCCTGCTTTCTTCTCACCGAAATCATATAATGTACGGTACATTGCATACTTTCCTAATTTACCTGATAGCTCTGGCTGTACCTTTCCAGTAAAAATAACTGGTTCAAAACTGTTCATATCATTTGAATCTCTTTGCATATGAACATCCGGCATCTCCTCAAACAGCTGATAGTATCGCTTCCAACCATCGATTATAATTTCTTGTACCGGATTCATATATGGATTTGTCTGAATCTCTTTACAAGGGATCTGTATTGTATTTGTGATTCCACTTTCTGTAGACGCATGAATTACTACATTTTCCAGACTATCTGGTCTGATAATAATCTGTGCCAAGCCATGAAATAGCTTTCGATATGGCGCAACATCTGGTTCATGAGAAATTGGATTACCATTTCCCACTCCAAGTATTGTTCCATTGATCACTTCAAAGTGAATCATATCATCAGCATCCAGAAGTACCGTTTCATTGGCATCGGTCAGACTAATATTTACAATAACTACGTCTCCACAGTTCGGATACACCTCTTCAAATACGGATTCAAGTTTCAATTGTCTTGCTTCCCCTACCGTTCTTTGTACATCGGAGATTACTTTTTCACCATTTTTATAACCAACTGCTTCCAGAATTCCTTTTTCATATGCCACTTCAAATAAAGCAGGAGTAAATGGTGTCACTTCTCTTTTTCCAAGAGTTCTTCCATTTACTAATAATTCAATCTCCTCTAGATTCGATGCCACCTGAACCTTTACATTTTGTCCCTCTTCTAGTTTTCCAGACCAAGGTGATGCAATATGAACACATGGCTCCTCTTTCCACAATGTCTTATATAAATAGCATGCGTTTTTCTCGAATCCACAACTGTCAAAGGTTCCAAAGTAAGTGCTCACGCTTGGCCATTCAAACGGCGTTGGCTCCCCTCTGTAATCAAAGCCTGTCCAGACAAAGCCTCCCATTACAAATGGTCTTTCTTCTATGTATTTCCACCCTTCGATTACCGTATTTCCCCATAAGGCACTTTCGCTGTCATAATCATCAATGATATGCTTCTCATAATCTGTGTGATATTCACCTCGAACCATAAATGCACTTGCTGTTTCTGATCCAACAAGTGGAATTGTTGGGAACTTTTTATGAAATTCATCATACATTTTAGGATTATAATTAATGCCAACCACATCTACTGCTGTTGCTCCACCTGCGTGCTCAAGATATCCTCCATTCATAGCGCCTGTCACCGGTCTTGTATCATCCATTTTCCTAATAACTGCTCTTAATTTGGCTGCAAGCCGATGTCCCTGCATGCCACCCTGGAGAGGCTCCTCATTCCATGCAGAATACATAATGACCGATGGATGATTTCTGGCATTTTTTACCATACTCCTTACCACTTCCAAATTGCTTTCTTCTGTGCTAAAAACTCTATTTTCTTCCATTACAACCATCCCATATCTGTCGCACAATGTGAGAATTTCCGGGTCTGGATTATGTGCACATCGATATGCATTAGCCCCAAGTTCTTTTAATTTGCGAATACGATATTCCTTTACGCGATAAGGCACGGCAACACCAATACCAGTATGATCCTGGTGATTACAAAATCCTTTGATTTTTACATTTTTCCCATTTAAGAAAAAGCCTTGCTCTGCATCAAATTCTATCTTTCGAAAACCTGTTTCATTGAACTGATAATCAACTTCTTTTCCATTTTGTTTTATAATTGTTTTTACCTGATAGAGATTTGGAGATTCAATATCCCATAATTTTGGTGTTAACAGATCTATTGTTTCTTTGATAGAAGAGCAGTGATAAGCGTTTATAGAATGATTAGATTCAACTGATGCAATCTCTTTCCCCAAATCATCCATGAGTATATGCTGGAGTTCAAATTTTTCATCTGTATCTCCACTATTTTCAATTGTCGCTTCTATCTGTAGTTCATATGCTTCCTTCTTCTCAACTGGCTTTAGGAAAATGCCCTGATATGCAATATGTACCTGATTCTTAATACAAAGCCATACATTTCGATAAATGCCTACACCTTCATACCACCAGCCTTCCCATAGAGAAGCATCGATATGAATCGCTATAATATTTGGAACAATTCCGTAGTTTGCCATATCTGTCATATCTACAGAAAAGCTGTTGTATCCAGAGTAATTACGCTTCAAAAGCATTCCATTCACATACACTTTTGCATCACATGACATCCCTTCAAATTCCAGTAATATCTGTTTGCCTTTTTCTTCTTCTGGTAATGCAAATTTAAATCGATACCAGCAAATCCCTCTCTTCTTGTAGCCCTGGGTTGCCCTTGCTTCCTTTGTGAATTCTTTCGTTACAAGACAATCATGTGGGAGATTCACAGTTTCCCAATCACTATCATCAAAGCTGGCTGACGCAGGGCCTTTCGCAGCTCCTCCTTTTGCATATCCATAAACATCTTCATGTTTATCGGATGATGGGATTACCGATAAATCTTTTTCACAGAATTTCCATCCATTATTTAGACTATATAAGCCTTCTTGTTCCCTATAATTTTTCATCGTTCCCTATTCCTTTTCCCTATTTATACTTATTTCATTTAATATCTGGTTCGCTGCTTCTTCCGCCGTCTTTCCACCTAATGAATACCAAGTGTTAAGAAATGTCTCATACTCATCAACTGAATCTCCTGTTATGATCTTGATAATCGTCTCAACGGTCAGATTCCGTATAGTCTCTACTGTCTCTATTACTTCCCTAGATGTAAGAACTGGATTCACTGATTGTACAAATTCATTTTCCTTCATCATATCATCCAGCACTTTCCATGCGCATTGCTCATCCCCATATAGGGTATAATTTGCAATGCCACGTGTATGTGCGGGGTTTTCAAAATCCAGGCATCCTGTCTCTTTCGCTGCTAAAAAAGCTTTCATGTTATCCACTTCCTGACGTTGCTGCACCTGTAACCCCTCCATTTTTCCTGTAGAAAGTGCCTTCTGTTCTAGCTTCCAACTTTGGTATCCACCATCTACTGGTTTTAAATGCACAAGTGATGCTTTCCATCCAGAATAGTTCTCATTATCTCCAAAATATTTTTTCAACTCTTCATCACTACTTGGATAACATAGCTTCTGCACTGCAAGATTCATCAATTTAATCAAGACCTCCGGATTGCTACATTGGCTACTTGCACAATGGACTTCCACCAAAGGATTTGCTAGATAGCCTTTACCCGTTTGGGCACTTCCCCCTTTTAGAATTGGAAGTGCAACGATATGAGCATTCTTGTCAACTGACGTTGCATTGATTGCTGGAATCATTCCTGCCCAACTCGGTCCTGTCCAGATTCCACAATGTCCAGCACCTGCTTCTTCATATACAACTGTCGAATTCATTGTTAAGAAATCATTACTGAGGGATCCGTCCCTGTACATTTTTTGTAGAAAAGCAAGTGCTTCCTTTACATTTGTCAGATTGGAACCACCCCAGCTAGCTGTTCCATCATCATTTTCCACCATTGCCATGCCATCCATTCCGTAATATACACCAAATCCATTAAAGAATGGATTGGCATCTCCGAAAGTATTACTAAACAAGTCCACACCATCCATTGCAATTCCATATGTATCATCTATGCCATTTCCATCTGGATCATCATAGGTAAAAGCATATGCTATTTCACCTAGTTCTTCCATTGTCTCTGGACGCTCTAATCCTAAATTATCTAACCAATCCTGCCTGATAAATAAGATAGAACTTTCCTCATATGGATCTCCTAACCTTGGCAAACCATATAGTCTTCCATCTACCTTTAAGCTTTCTAGTACTTTACCTCCATCGGACATGAGATAGGCTTTCAATTCATCACTTGCATATTTCTCATATGCCTCCGTAATATCTGCAAGTACTCCGTTATTCACATAGCTTAAATAGTCTGCTGCATCCGTATGAAATATATCTGGATAGTTACCAGATAATATAGCAGATTGTAGCTTAGTCTTTTTCTGAGAAACATCGACCTTATACATAATCTCTGGATAGATGTTATTCTCATGGTATAGATTCATCCATGAATTGTCCTCTGGTGCTTCTTCTCCAACCCACTGAAAATCAGAAGCGTAATCTAATCCAACTTTTATTGAAACAGGTTCAGAAAAACCATACTTATCCACTGAATCATCCAATTGTTGTTTATTTATACTAGCATTCTGCGTGCTACATCCACTAATCAATACCGCGATACAACCAACAATTGCTAATATCTTAGGACTCTTCTGCTTTTCCATACTTACTCTCCTCCCATTTCTCGATACTCCTTTGGTGCGAGACCTGTCTCTTTGCGAAATACTCTCGCAAAAGAATGTGCTGACATGTACCCTGTTTTTACTGCAATATCCTGAACCTTCTCATTAGTCTCTAATAACATTTTCTTTGCAAGCTTCATCCTCTTATGAAGAATATAATCGCTTATATTCTCTTTTTTTACTTGTTTAAATAACCGTGAAAGGTAACTGGCATTAAATCCACTCAAATCAGCTAGATATGTAAGAGACAAATCTTCCGATAAATGTGTATCGATATATTCAATCACCCGATGAAGAACACGTTCAGTTAATGTAACTTCATTATCATCCATTACCTCAAACAGAGCTTCTGATACCTGAATTAAATAACTAATCGCCTCCTCCCAATCCTCAAACAAATCTGCTCTTGTCAGTTTATATAGCGCTGTCTTAAATGCCATTTGTTCTGTCAAATAGTTTTCATTAATGAACTGTAGTAGAAATACTGAAATACTATAGTAATCCTCAAGTACTGCCGTATCATGCCTACTCCTTGCATGTCTCATATTTCCGAAACATTCCTGTAGTGTCTGAAAGTATTTCTTTTTTTTCCGATATTCCAGATTCAGTTTTAATGTTGAAAGCTTTGTACTTACAGATACTTTGCTTGCCTTAAAGCTCGAACATTCCTTGATTCGTTCACTCTCATGTTCACTTTCCATACAAACTAGGACGCCCTCTTCTATCCCCTGATAAATGAGTAATTTCTGTTTCAACGTCTTTATATGTTCCCTACAATTCATAAATTTAACTGCCTGGGAACTTAACATACCTGAGAATGACCCTGCATATACATTTTGAAATATCTCCTGACTGTATTCAATTGCCCCTTTTATGATTGCAAATAGCTCCTTGTACTCACAATTTGTAACGTCTGAAGCCTGAATAAATAATAGGATTTCTCTTGAATTGAAGATATGTGGCAACACACAAATTTTCTGTGGTACATTCTCCAGAATAATTTGGCACAGGCGTTCTGATAAATAATAATTATCTAGATGTATCTGATTGTTCTCATTGATTCGAATCAGAAATATTAATATCGGCTGAGTAATCAGGATTGGAAGTGTCAACTCAGTAAGGAGCTGCTCAGCTCTTTCTCCATCCATTTCCCCATTGATAATCTGATCCAATATCGCCTTCTTCATCCATACCTGTGCATCCTCAAGCAATGCCTTCTGCTTGATTTTGTTTTCTTCCTGCTCCAACTCCTTTTGAAGATCATTTAGTGCATCTTGAACTGCTCCAATGATCACTTCATCTTCTTCGCTTTTTAGAATATATCGAACGCCTGGGTCATTTACCACCTGATACATATCTTCAAAATTATGGAACCCTGTCAGAAAGACCGTTTTGCTTCTTGGCCAGTTCTCTTTTATCCTTTTGTATAAGCTAATTCCATCTAGTCCAGGCATTTTAATATCTGTCAATACCACATCAAATCGAGTCTGATTCAGTAATTTTAATGCCTCCAACGCAGAATTGGCTGTATATATATTAAGTTCCCCTGGAAAATCATAACGAAATAATTCCTCAAGCCCCATTAATATTTCTAGTTCATCATCTACAATTAATAAATTCTGATTCATTTACTTATTCCCTCACCTATACATGTAATGTATATTGATACTGCAATACCACCCATTTCACTTCGTGCCACTGTTACACCTGCACCATTATTAAAGTATCCCTGAAGACGTTTATGTATATTAATTATTCCAGTTACTTCTATACAATCCTGACTATTCTCAAGTCTGTGCTTTAATTTATCAATCATTTCATCTGTTGTTTCTTCCACATTATCCTCTACACGGATTGTGAGGTTAGATTCCTGATTGAAAAAGGAGATTCTAAGCCTTCCATCACTGGAATGATTTTCAAGCCCATGATTAAATGCATTCTCAAGCAACGGTTGAAGAATCAGTCTTGGCACCATAATGTCGTTAAACTTTTCTGGCAAATCTTCAAATTGAATTTCAAGTCTTCCTGCAAAACGAATACTTTGTATTTGTGCATAGCTCCTTGCATGTGCTACTTCCTGAGATAATCTCACATCATCAGAACCATTTCTTGTAATAAATTGAAAATAATTACCAAGATGCTTTGCAAACTGTTCTGCATTCTCATAATCTTCCCTTTTTATTCTGCGACTTAATATAAAAAAGCTATTATAGAGAAAATGTGGATTTATCTGAGCCTGAAGCTGCTTTAACTGAGCTTTCTGTGCCAGATTGGTTTGAACATACACTTCATCAATTTTCTGTTTCAATTGACTTTGCATCTCGTTAAACCCTTCATAGATATAGGCAAATTCCCCTTTCTGATCACAATAAATCATTTGATTAAGATCTCCCTCTTTTACATGTTCAAATGCCTTTAATAGCTCTCCCATTGGTTTATGAATAATGCGATTTGTATAGGCGATAAAGAATATGGACATTCCAATCATAACCAACACTGCTACAAGTAAGTAAATCCAGGAGACTATAACAAACCGCATGATTGATGACTCTTCAATATACTGCACAAAAAATCCTAATGTTCCACGACCACCTACAAATACAAGAAAATTCGTTCCATCACTACTGATTTCCTGTACTTTCTTATATTCTCCTGTCTCGTCCTTCTCTAATTGCTTTAGAATATTCATACCTCTATATTGTGAATCAGTTGCTTCAACCATCTCATCACATTCTTCGTTGTATATAAAATTTCCACTATTTTCACCTGTATTGAAAATATCCAGCTGCTTCTTAATCTGCTCTGTAGAGAAAACCATAACAAATAAATAGGGTACGTCACCCTCTCTTCTACCTCTTAACACCGAACAGAAATTTGTACCATCATAATACACGGCATCCTGACCATAACTTAAATACTCCTCCATCTTCTCATAATCAGAAGGACTCATCTTCCGTACATCGCTCTGGGTCAATTTATATTGACTGTCCGGAAGATAGAAAATACAATCCTGAACTATATTGCTTGTACCAGCAATACTATCTAGCTTCTCCTGAAGAGAAAGCAGCGTATTCCTTTTTTCATAATCATCCAACTTGATTTCGGTATTTACAAGGAATGCCAGATTCCGAGAATTAAAAAATTCTGCCTGTAGTCCTCTAACATGACTGATTTCTTTCTCATAAGTCTCAAGATAATACTTTGCCTGAGCCTGCATTTTGTCATAGGTCATTTGACGAATCGTTTGAATAAACCACAAAAATAGTACAGTCATAATTAATAAAAAACTTAAGATAATAACTGAAAATGCCAGAATTTGCTTTGTCCTTAGCGTGGTTTCTTTCATAGATTGTATTCTCCTATCCCCATTTTTTATGAAAGTTTAGCGTACTTTTCTAATGAAATCCATTTATTTGATTTACCTTCTGTTTCAAACAAAACGATTTCATTGCTTCCTTTACAAAGAAATGGACCAGGAATATATAAACGCTTTTGAGGTCCAATTTCCCAATATCGTCCAATATTATGTCCATTTACAAAGGCAACACCCTTTCCCCATCCCGTAAAGTCAAGGAAGGTATCGCCTATTTCCTGTATATCAAATTCGAACTTAAAGAATCCTGGAAGTCCTTGTTTAGCCTCTTTTGTATAGTCTATCTGCTCTATATTATCAAGAGGAAGTGTATAGATTTCCCATCCATAATGAATTCTTCCATTCAGAAGCACACAACCGTCAATCCCTTTTCGCTGTTCTTCCATAACCCACGAAAAGTTTACGCGTCCCATATTCTCCATCAGAATATCAAGTATCCCTCCTTTACTACCTGCAATCTCATGTTCTTCTAAAAGTTCTCTATCATATAGCGTGATTAATTCTTTTTGGTTCTGATAGATTTTTGCACGATCATTTGCTTTTTTAAGTCGTATTTTGTCAAGAGTGCTCTTTGGATTCAAATGACTTCGGTACAAGGTATATCCGTATCCCTGTCCCAGCTGTTCCATTGATTTCGTAACATTCGAGAATACTGGTTGTGAAAGATTTTCCAGATTTTCTAATAGATCGGCTGTCTTTGTGCACGGAATCTTTCCATATGCAACTGATGTCATTGTATCTGGTATTTCACCTATGGGTTTGCCCACATGCTCAAGTATCTTCTTTTGAAACTCTATATACTTGGCTGTTACACGCCCATCCTCTGTCAAAAGTGCGTCATAGTCGTAGGATGTCACATCTGGAAGCAGGTTGTCATAATAGTTTGCTCCATTCATATAGCCAAAATTTGTCCCACCATGAAACATATAGATGTTTAAATGACCATGTTTCAAAATGTATTCCAGATCCTCTAAACACTTCTCCAAATCACCAGTATCATGGGCTGCTCCCCATGCATCAAACCATCCCACCCAAAATTCCATACACATGAGCGGTTTATTTCCAATTTGAGCTTTCATAAATGCGAAATGCTCTTCACTTTTCGAACCAAAATTACCTGTCTGAAGTACACCATCAATTTTTCCAAAAGTAAACGCATCGCCCCATGGCCCATCTGAGGTTACAAGTGGCACTTCACATCCATTTTCAATCATTTGAGCCTTCAGCCATTCTAAATAGGTAGAATCTTCCCCGTAGTACCCATACTCATTCTCTATTTGCATCAAAATAACAGGACCACCTTTGGTAATCTGTAATGGTACAAGTTCCAGAAATAAACGCTGATAATATTCAGCTACGTGCTTCATATAGGGTTCATATGTGCAGCGCAAGTGCATGTTTTCATCTTTCAAAAGCCAATATGGTAAACCTCCAAATTCCCATTCTGCACAAATATATGGTGATGGTCTTAGAATGACATATAGCCCAAGTTCCTGGGCAAGTAATACAAATTTTTTGATATCTAGAATTCCTGTGAAATCATATTCTCCTTTTTCTTTTTCATGAAGATTCCATGGGATATACGTTTCTACTGTGTTACAGCCAAGTGCTTTTAATTTTTCCAAACGATCTTTCCAGTAATCTGGAACAACTCGAAAGTAATGAAGTCCTCCAGATATAATTTGAAAGGGCTCACCATTCAAATAAAATGTATCCTTAATTTCAAATGTACCTTGCTTCATCTTTATCTACTCCCACTTATCATTTAGAAAAAAGGAATCGCCTTTTACCCAACGATTCCTTTCTCTAAATTAATATTATCATCAACCCTAATTTGTTTCATCAATTCTTGTTTTTATTATTATTTTTTATAAATTTAAAATTTTATTACTAATTCTTAGAGCTCACATATTCCTTTGTTTGGCGTTCTAACTCATCCAAAACATCCTGCATTCCAGCACTCTCTAAAGCGCTTCTTAGCTGTTCAATTGAAGCATCTACATCATCAACTAACCCATTAATAAGTGGAGCGTAATAAGTATCCACTGTAGCCTGTACAGCTGCAATCTGTGTTGCAACATTTGTTGTATCAAAATTAAAGCCATCATATACATGGGCGTCTTTTACATTTGCAGCAAAATCAGCCATCATTGCATCATATGTATCATCTAATCCCGTTTTATTCTCAATATATTCTGTACGTTTAACTTCATCATTTTTCCAGCCCCAGTTACAGTTGCTGTCAACGCCATATCCACTCTCATCAAGAACCTTGAAATGTTTATCATCTATTGCTTCCCAATGCTTTCCTTCAATGCCAAGAGATGTAAGATCCTGTAATGCTTGATTGGTATATAATTCATTAATTACCATCATAGCTCTCTCTGGTTCTTTACTTGCTTTGTTAATTGCAATTCCATTATTGATATATGAATTTGCTTTTTTGGGTTGATTCTTACATGGATCCTGAAGTGTTACATTCCAATCTGGATGTGCTTCATTGGCCTGTTTAGCAAAGTTTCTGCAACTTCCTGAGTTCCAAAACATTCCTGCACTTCTGCCTGCAAGAAGTGCTACCTGTCTTTCATCTGTTGAATTCAATACATCCTTTGACCAAGCTCCTGCAGTTGCCATTTCCTTTGCTTCATTACAATATTCTTTAAATCTGTCCCAGTCTAATAAATAGGTACAGTCAAGATTATTTGGATCTTGCGTATTATATAATACTAACTCTTTTGGAATACCACTAATCATTGTCATTCCTTTATCTTGGAAATATTGATACCAAGGTGCATCATTTGCTGCATATATTCCATCATTTGCACATGCAAGCTCAAATTTACGAAGGTCCTCCCATGAAGAAATGGATTCAAATCCATATTTCTGCATCAAGTCACCTCTTACCGCATATATATCCTGTCCAAATTCAGTCTGGTTGTTTGGAACCATGTAAGGTATTCCAGAAATTTTTGCCTGATCCCAAGCGATTTGAGGAACAACACTCCAAACATCTGGTGCATTAGTCTGAATAAATTTTTCTTCCATTGGATAGAAGCCACCTAATGCAACTGTCTGTTCATAGTGGGCCCATCCAGATGCTGTGAAAATCAAATCGAAATCTTCGCCAGAAGAGAATAATAAAGAATATTTCTTATCGTGTTCTCCCCACGAAAGGAAATCAACGGTTAATGAACAGTTCAATTTTTCTTCCAGAATTTTATTTACTTCACTATACACTTCATCAAAATCCTGTGTACGTTCTCCTAACAGATACATTTTAAGGTCAACATGCTGTGAAACATCAATCCCTTTGTACTGCTTGCCTTCTACTACTTTTCCAGAAGGAGCAGATTCTTTATTTGAACCACAACCAGTAAACATACTGACTACCATAGTACTAACCACTGCTAATATGCATCCCTTTTTTAATGATTTACTCATTTACCTTGTCTCCTTTTTATATAAATTTAATTGGAACCTGATTTATTTAGCCTTTTACTGCGCCAATAGTAATACCCTGTACAAAATACTTCTGTACAATTGGATATGCCAAAATAATGGGACCTGTCACAACAATCGTAAGTGCCATCTTCAAAGTCTGTGTCGGAAGTGACATGGAACTAACTACGGAACTACTAACATTGCCATTTGAAATTAACTTTTTATACGCCTCAATATTATTAATTTTCTGATACAAAAAATACTGTAATGGGAATTTAGTTTCATCTTTTATGTATAGCATGGCATTATACCAATCATTCCAGTATGCCAATGCAATAAATAAGCCTACTGTTGCTAGTGCTGGCTTAATCATTGGCATTACAATGCGGAACAGAATGGTGAATTCTCCACATCCATCAATTTTTGCAGCATCAATCAGAGAATCCGGTAATGCACTAATATAACTTTTCATAATCAGTAAGTTATATACACTGAATAAAAGAGGAATTAACATTGCTAGATAACTATCTTGTAGTTTTAATGTAGAATTAATCAGAACATAATAGGGAACAAGCCCACCACTAAAGAGTGTTGTAAAATAGAAGAAAAATGAAAACTGATTTCTCCATTCAAACTCTTTCCGAGATAATACATACGCTGTCATTGTCTGCATCAATAACCCCACTAGTGTACCCACTAGTGTCAATCCAATTGTTGTTCCGTATGCGCGTAAAATCACAATTGGTTCTTTAAATACTGTTTTATATGCTTCTAATGTAAATCCCTGTGGTAAAATGCTAAATCCATTTTCCATAATTGCACTTTCTGTTGAAAGCGAACCTGAGATCACCATTAAGAATGGAACCAGGCACATCAGTCCAATTAATCCACAAAATGTATACGCCATAATATTTAAGACAATCACATCCGAGCTTTTCTTAATTTTATGTGATTTTTTCATTGTATTCCCTCCATTCATTAAAATAATGAATAATCCTTATCATAACGCGCTACCATTTTATTTACAGCAAGTACTGTAATAAAACATAATACCGATTGAAACAGACCAATGGCAGCTGCCATACCAAAGTTATTACTACTAATCAGTGCACGGAATGACAATGTATCAATCACATCTGTATAGTTATATAGGAGTCCATTATTTCCTGTCAGATTGTAGAACATATCAAAGTTACCTCTGAAGATTCCTCCAATCGATAAAAGCAATAGAATAATTGTGGTTGGCATAATCATTGGAATGGTCACATACCTAATTCTTTGGAACACATTTGCTCCATCAATTTGTGCTGCTTCATAAATTGATGTATCGATTCCCATCAATGCTGCAAGATACATAACTGAACCATATCCAATATTTTTCCACAAGTTGAAGAACATTAGAATCCATGGCCAAACTTTTGGAGTCGTATAAAATGCAATCTTCTCTCCACCCATAGCTGTAATCATCTTATTTAAAAATCCATAATCCGAACTAAAAATATTAAATGCCATAACCCCAACAATTACCCAAGAGATGAAATATGGTAAAAACATCATAGACTGTGAGATTTTACGAAACTTTTTCCCTTTGATTTCTGTCAAAAATATGGCAACTGCAATCTGAAAAATTGTATTGATTGCAATGAATGCCAGATTATAGAGAACTGTATTTCTGGTAACCATTGCAGCTTGTCCTGATTTGAAAAAGAATTTAAAATTATCGAATCCACACCATGGACTTCCAAATATTCCATCTGCATAATTGTACTTTTTAAATGCCATTATAATTCCAGTCATTGGATAATAACTGAATATCAATGTATAAATCACTGCTGGCAGAAGCATCAATAAAAATATTCTGTATTTATACAATTGAAAGAAAAACCCTTTCTTTTTTTGTTGCATTTTGTTTTTCCTCCTTTTCTTTTAAATACTTGTATCTCTCTTATATAAAAGTATAAAGTAGGATCACCATGTATTCTATGTGCATGTTTTTACATTTGGATCTATTTATTACTTCTTTCTGCCTCTTTACTTCCATTCTTCTCGTATATTCCGTATGTCTTATCACTCATTAGCACTTTTTAGTTTGTTTATAATACCCTTAATCCTTTTACAGTACCAATAGGTAATCCTTCCTAATCTATGGACATACAAAATAAGCCCATCATCATGATCTCTCATCACGATGATGGGCTTACTTTTCCACTTTGCTCCATCTTCCAAGCTTCTCTTCCTTCATATCCCCCTATTAAAGGCTCCTCATAAAGCTCCCACTTTTACAAGGAGCTCCTTTAACCTAAGGCTACTATAGAAGAAAAACCTTTCCGATTGGGAGCTTAGCTTGGGTGAAATCACATGTGTTTGGCCTTCTTTCGCCAAAGCTACTTGCTTTATGTCCAATCGCTACTTACTGCCTTTGGGGTTCGATTAAAAGTGAACTGCTATTTTGTGTGCCTTCACTTATATATATGTCTTCAAAAATGACTTTCCCTAAGAAAAATAGATTTTAATTTTTGCTTTGTAAATGACATTAATCAATTTATCCCATCTTTTATATCCTAAAGCTCCTTTATACAAGCTTGATAAATCTTTCTAGGATTCCTTGAGAATGCCTCAAAGGTAAATCGTCTTTGCTCTAAAGGCGTTTCCACCACAATTTCTCCTGCTTCATTCATAAAGATCATATGATCCCCATGGTTAAAGACTACTTGATTCTTAGCATCAATATCCATGGACACCTCATTTGAAACTCTTCTAAGCTGCATAATCCATTTGAATTCTGTTAAATCCTTAATATACAGCTCAGGTATGGTTTTTGCATATTTTAGCAAGGTATGATTGGTATAATTCGGTCTTCTCACACCTTGTCCACTAGGGACAATAGGCTCTTCTTTTTTAATCCATTTTTCTACCTCATACACTAAGTAGCCCTCCTCTAAATTGGTGTGCTGTGTAGGAAATAGCTGTAGAAGTTCTTTTCGCTTCACTTTTCTGATGTTTGCTACTTTACCAATATAGCGAATTCCACCTTGTGGTAAAGTTTTCATTCCTTGATGTTCATAAAGCGCCACATATTTAAAAGGTCGATTCTCATAATCCTTAATTTGCTTACAAGGCGTATGATAAAGATTATGGGCTAGACATCTTTCTAATTGTTCCCTATTTCTAAGAGGACCGACTAAAACATTTCGCTCCTCTATTTCAAGTTGTGCCATATATTCCTCAAAGCCTGAAACTCTCGGTATCTGATCATACTCACTATGACCGATGCGATCAATGATTTCATCTAAAAATTCTTCTACCAAATGGGTTTGTGAAGGTAAAAAAGGGAGTGCCCCAATATTGACTTTTTCAATACTTTGATAAAATCGAGAGTCCTTATAAGTCCCACTCACCGCTCCTGGGAATAAAATAATGCCTGCAAAAACATTACGCTCATAGTTTTGGCTTTCTTTATTTTCATAGACAATAGCATCCCGATAACGATGCATGGTATTGATATCCTCTTCCCTAGGTTGCTCCAAAATTCCTTCTGGTGTTTCCTGATAATCCACCTTATACTTAGCATCCAATACATAACGATAGGTCACATTGGTCATTTCCTTTTTCAGCGACAAAATATTATCTGGTTTTTGGACTACCGTTGGCCCTTGTTGCAGCTTCTGATTATAGGCTAATGTAAAAACTTCACCTGTGACACTATGTCTAAAACGCATTTCTGATTGCTTTCCTTTTTGTAGGTTAACAAATAAGCCTTGAGCATTCACCTTCACGATATCCGTACTAAGCAAGGTATGCTTTTCTCTTAATAGCCCACCTAACTTGATGAAACACCAATATTCATAGAGCTCCGCAATATTTTTATTGGAGATTTGAAAAAAATCAGAAGTAATGGATAAGCCCTTTTGCAAAATCAAATAGACCTTATAAAACTTTTGATAAGCAGGAGACATTTGAAGCACCAGAGAAAACGGTTGCATTCTATCTAATGGTGAAATCTCTCTAAAAAAGCTTCCATTCACCTGTTCCTCTAATTGATGGATCTGTTCCTTCATAAAATCTAGTACTGCTTCATCTTGGGTACGTTGTAACTTTTTATATTCTACCTCAACACTTTTCAGGCGATTCATAATCTGTCCCATCATATACTTTACCATTTGGTTTTCATATAAATCTGTAGTCATCTGCTTATGACTATGCAAAACCTTTTTTGGTGCAAATAGGCCATTTTGCCGTTCGATCTGCTGAGGATGTTGATTCAAATACCGTATGCCTTTAGGCCCTATAGGGGTTCTGGAATGATAGGCTCTAATTTCTTCTTGTGCCACTAGTTCATGATGGGGTTGTCTTACAATGAGCGCAATGGCTTGATAAAAATCTTGAAATTGACCCTTAAATAGAGTAAAAAACTCCGTTAAAGAAGGATGGCTTGAAGTTCTTAAACCTGCCCCCAAATAAGTACGCCTCATAAAATCAAAAGTAAGATTATAAATCTCCTTTGCCACATCTTCTCTCAGCTTTAAATAATCGGATTTATAACCTATTTTAGTAGGATAGATTTCTAGGTTTAAAGAAAGATATACCTTGCCTTCTACTAAAATTCTAAGCTGAGTCATCCCAATCTCATTAAAAAAATTCATTAAGCCCATTTGAATAGGACTATCTTTGCTCACAGGTGAGATACACTGACGAATAGAACGGTTATCATGATCCAATCTTACTGCTTTTTCTCCTAGCTGATGAAGGACCACTTGATAGCCTGTTTGTTCAAAAAACTGAGGTCGGCTCAAGCCTTTAAAGGTTTTGGTCTCAGCTTCCACCACATTTAAAATCTCAACCTTTGCTACTTCCTCACAACTTATCTCATAAAACGCCTGATCTTCATCTGTGAGCTTGGGTAGAGTATCTGACTTTAAGGGTCCCTTCATATAAAATGCAAAATAAGGTGTGACCACACTAACTAAATACGCATCTTTATGAGGATTAGAACCAGAAGGAAGTAAAGCCATCTTCTTCAAACCTCCTAAGCATCTCTAGAAGCTTCCTCGCTGACCTTGGATAGATGGCTTCCTCTATCAAGTGATCCACCGCCTCTATTTCTGATGCCCAAGTCATTCCTACTATTTTTTCTGGTGCACCTAAACAATAACCTAATAGATTAAGAATAAGCTTTCTAATACGTTCGCTGGTCCCACCAATACGTGGTAATATTTTTTGAAGGATTTGATAATCAAAGGCTTCCTCTGTTTCCATTAACCCGAGTTCTTCATTATAAAGCATATAGAAGACAATCTCATCCCGCACACGATAGGCAAACTGTAAACCACTTGGCTTGAGATATTCATTAATTTCCACTAGCCAACTAATGATCTCCCTCGCCACCTCTTTATACGCCCCACATTCTTTCAGTAATAAATACTGACTTCTTAGTGCCTCATTATGTAATGACGTAACTTGAAGCTCTCCTTGCTGTTCCTCCTCAAAATCATAGTTTAAATCCACCTCTGAAAGCTCAATAGTATTGGCACGATCTAAAACTTTCTTGCTAAATTGAAAAGTGGTTTCATCCATATTCACTGTGCCTACAATATAAACATTCTCAGGAATACTGTAGCGCTCTACATCTTGCCCTGTAAATGCATCTGTTATAATGCGTCCATCTTCTGACCATCTTCTGGATTCTATGAGGGATAAGAAATCACTAAAATAATACTCCACCCTAGCCAAATTCATTTCATCTAAGCAGATGATATAAGGCTTGTCCAAATCCTCCTGAGCACGACTAATGACTTCAATGAGTTTCCCCATATGGTACTCCTGATTCAAATCCCTATACCCCAATAAATCCATCGCATCCGACCAATCTGACTTAACAGGAATCAAAGTAAAATCAGCCCCAACAGCCTTAGCAAATAGACGAACTAACTTGGATTTACCTGTTCCTGAGATCCCTGCTAGGATAGTAAAAGGTTTAGATTTGAGAGAGAGATAGAAGTTACTGAGTGTAGATAAAGGGTAATTTAAACCTTTACCTTTAATGTAGGTTTGAAGCAACTCCACATCTTGCTTACTTGAAAGATCATATCGGGCCACGATTTCTTGATCAACTTTCTTTGGCACCCACTCTCTTTCCACTAATTTTTCAAACAGTATAAAATTATTCCCCTGCCCTAAATTATTTCCATCTATTTTGTCCAAAAATTGTTTTGCCATTTCTTCATTTGACTCTCTAAGTTCTTGTATATACTTACATATAAACTGTCTAATTTCATCCGTAATCAAAAGTTTATCAGAAGTAATTTGGCAAATCCCTTTACTCTCCGAACCCACATTTTCTTGTACCCACCTACTTAATGGCTTGATCTTCTTTTTTAAATCTACTAAATAATCTTGTGAAAGTGGTTCTATCACATTAAGATGATGTAATTGAATAAACTCATTTACCACACTATTAATTTTAGAAGCACCCTTAATGCCTTCTGTCGTTCCACCTAATAATAAACTTTTTCTACCACACCAATCATAGGAAATCTCTGCATAGTGTAAAAAAATAGTATCTAAATCTAGTTCATTTTGATTTGGCATAGCTTCTACCGTTCTCAAAATAGCTTCCGTAAACATATATTGATAAGCTGTATTGGCACTTCCGTTATAAATTAGCCTCACAAAACGTTCGGCTACACGCTTTTCTTGATCACTTAAGTGATTCATGAGTTGCTTTAATTCCAATATCCTTTCCTCCTCAACCCAAACTTTATTACCTTTATTATTGTTTCTTTATCTCTAAAAAGCAATGGAATTTATTCTCTCAGTACTATTTTTAATATTAGAATTGAAGATTTTCTCCGAAACAGATATAATTAAGTCATATTACGTACGTAAACGAGGTGAATTATGTCGTTAACATTCTGTTATTCATTCCCTGCTGTTAAAGGAAATCAAGCAGGACGAGATTACTTCGTAATTATGTGCCCATTAAAAGTACTACCAAAGTTATTTATTTTTAATGACGAAGAGCTTTCTCCAGAAATTCGCTCACAACGTACTCTTAATAAACAACGTATACCAGAAATCTCGGAATATATATTAAAAAATAGAAATGATTATGTGTTTTCATCTTTAACTGCTTCTATGGATGGTAAATATGAGTTTACTCCCTTTGATGATGAGACTTTTTCTTCTATTGGGATATTAAAAATCAATATGGATAGTCAACTCCTCATCAACGATGGACAACATAGAAAACATGCCTTAGATGAGGCACTAAAAGCAGATAGTTCTTTAGAAAACGAAACGATTTCTATTGTACTTTTTATAGATGAAGGACTAAAACGTAGCCAACAAATTTTTTCTGATTTAAATAAGCATGCGGTTAATGTTTCAAAGTCTATTAGTATCACTTTTGATCATCGTGATCCTATTTCTAAATTGACTAAAGATATTATCTTTAATAATGAAAAACTCTATGAGTATACAGACTTGGAAAATTCTACTCTACCTAAGTTCTCCAATAAACTCTTTACCATCAGTAACTTCTACAAAGCCAATCAACGTATTATTTCTGGTCTTTCTTATGAAGATCCTAGGATCAAAGAGCAGTTAGATCAATTTATAATCGATTATTGGACTTATTTGATTAATCATATACAAGAATGGCAATTAGTATTTAATAAAGAACTCACACCTTATACCTTAAGAGAAGAATATATTATCTCATACGGTACAGTGCTTGAGGCATTTGGAATTATTGGTAATCATTTATTTGCTACAAAGCAACTAGACTTTGACTTAGTCTTTAAAGAGATCAATTCAATTGATTGGAAAAGAAATAACCTTACAAAATGGAAAGGCCGTGTAATTGGACAAGGTGGTCGTATTCTTAGAAATACTAAGTGTATCAATCTTACTTGCATCCAAATTAAAACCTTACTCGGACTAATCCTCACAAAACAAGAACAAGCTATAGAAACAACATATTTGGAGGAACATAATGAATGAAGGCCTAATTAAAACATATGGAATAAAAGAAGTACTTCGTAATAAACATGAAGAAATCCAAAAGGTCTACTTAAATGACTCTAGACCTTGGATTATTGGTTATAGTGGTGGTAAAGATTCTACAGCTACTTTACAACTCGTTTATAATGCGATCAAAGAGTTGCCACCTGAAAAACGTACTAAAAGAATCTATGTTGTTTCATCAGATACAATGGTTGAGAATCCTCTCATTCTTAACTACTTAATGAACAACATTAATAATATTAATAAAGCTGCTGCTAGAGATGGTCTAAATGATATATTTTCTAGTCATCTTGTCTTACCAAAGGAAACAGATACTTTCTGGACACTTTTAATTGGTAAAGGATATCCTAGCCCTCGTCAAAAATTCAGATGGTGTACTGCCAGACTCAAAATTGATCCAATAGACGCCTTTATTGATGAACAAACTACTAAACATGATGAAGTTGTAGTCGTTCTGGGTGTACGTCGTCAAGAAAGTCAATCTAGACAACAAAGTATTGATGCGAAAACAATTGAGGGTAAAATCCTTAAAGTACACACAAGCAATCCAAAAGCTTATGTTTATGCGCCAATTGAGAACTTCTCACTAAGTGATATTTGGACTTATCTTAATCATCCTGGTATTCCAAATCCTTGGAATGGCGATAACAAAGCCCTTTTAAGCTTATACAAAGATGCTAGTGATGAATCGGAATGTCCAATTCAAAGAGATGCTGATGCACCTAGCTGTGGTCAGTCTCGTTTTGGCTGTTGGATTTGTACTGTGGTCGTTCAAGATAAATCCCTTACTGGATTTATCCAAAATGGTTATGAAGAATTACAACCACTTCTTGGTTATCGTAACTGGTTATATAGCATTCGTGAAAATGAAGAATATCGTCAACGTTGGCGTATGAATGGTTCTATATACTTCTTAAATACTAAAGATGATAAGAAAAAACAAGGACTGGGACCATTTAATTTAAAAGGACGTAAGGAGATGCTTAAACGTCTATTAGAAGCTGAAATCGCTTATAATAAAATGCTTAAAGATCGACCTACTTCTATCTTCGATGCAAAAGAACATGAATATGTACAACTCATTCAGCCTTCTGAATTACGTTTAATCCGTGATCATTGGATTAAAGATGGAGATTGGGAAGATTCACTTCCTAAAATTTATAAGGAAGTGACTGGTAATGATTTACCTGTTGAACATTTATGCGAACCACTTCTTCGCCCAGATGAACTCTCTTTATTGGAGCAACTTTGCGAGGAAGAAGATTTACCTTCTAATGTCATCAAAAAACTCTTACAAGTAGAAGATAAATTTGCAGATATCAAAATTCGTAAAGGCATCATGAAAGAAATCGGCTCTATTCTTCGTCAGGATTGGGTTCATGAAGAAATCTTACAAGAACTAATGGGAGAAGAAAATCAAGATGAGACTGAATAAAATTTATATCACTAACTTTGGAATCTATAATGGCAATTATGAATATGACTTTGGTGTGACAAAAGATAAAAATGTTATCTTAGTCAGTGGTCGTAATGGTTCTGGTAAAACAACACTTTTAAATGTTGTTAAACTCTCCATTTATGGCCCTAAGATGTTTGGTTCTCCAACCACTCAAAATAAACAATATCTTTCCTATATCCAGTCTAATTTAAATGCCTTTGCTAAGCATGAAAATGCAACTAATTATGAAATTGGTATCACTTTCACCATGTTTCATGAAGCAACCTTAAAAGAATTTAAAATAACACGTAGGTGGGAACCTAGTGGTACAACTCTTAAAGAAACAACTTGTCTTTATATGAATGATGAACTTGTTTCAGATGAAGTATTCTCACAGCTACTTGATTACATCCATCGTAATGTACCTAAGACACTTTTAGAATTATTCTTCTTTGATGGAGAAAAAATCAATGATATGTTTATGTTAAAAGACGACTTAACGGATATGCTGAATCATGTTTATAACTTAAATCTATTTTTAAACTTGCAAAAAGACCTCAAACAATATCGTAAAGAAATTAGTGTCACTAAAGAACTTTCAGCACATGAAACTGCTCAAAATGAGGCTGAATCAAAATTAGATCAGCTTAATGCACAACTTTCTATTTTAAAAGAAAGAATTGCAGTAAAAAAAGAAGAATGTGATCATCTAACCAATGAATACCATGCAACTAAGGAAGAATTTGAAGCCCTTGGTGGACTTAATAATGCAGAGCAACAAAAAATCAAAGCAGATATTGTAGCCTGTGAAAATGAAAAAGCACAACAAGAAGTTCGTTATAAAGAACTCATTGAATTTCTTCCATTTATTATGCTTACACCTCAAATTAAAGAAATTTTGCACACCGTTAAAGAGGAAAATGAGTCTAAAAACTTATCTCTCTTAACACAGTGCTTAGAATCACCTTCTTTATTAAGCTATTTAAATAAAGAGTTAGGTGAAACTACCGTTAATAGCTTTGTTAGTAAGATCAACACTTTTACAGATGCACATAGTACCAGTCATCTCATCTATGATTTTTCTGCTAAAGAAGAGGTTGAACTAGAAAATCTTTGGTCTCTTATTAAAGATTTAACACATAAAGATTTCGAGAACTGTGTGGATGAAATTGCTCGAATCAATGCTACGATCCGTACTTTAAATAAATCTCTTGAAGCCTCCGCAAATGAAGATCTCAGAGCATATATGGATCAAATTGCTGATATTAATACAAAGCTTGGTACTGCTAATCAAGAACTTCATACTTATACTGAACAATTTGAGCAGCTCACTAAAGAAAAGAAAGCTACCGAAGATGAACTTCATAAGCTTGCACAAGAATTAAAGAATATCCGTAAAGAAGAGAACTTAGGAAATGTTATTAATAAGGTTGAACAAGTTCTTCATGCTTACTGTGAAAAAACAAAGATCTATAAACAAAAAGAATTTGAACAACGCGTTTCAAATATGTTTAGTTCACTGATTAGAAAAGATGACTTTATACAAGATGTTCGCGTAGATGAACAAACGGGTGAAATTATGCTTTTCAATGCTCTAGGGGGACGTCTACCAAAAGAAAATCTTTCTGCGGGTGAAAAACAAATTTATATCTTATCCATTCTTTTTGGTATCATCTCAATGTCTAGAAACAAAGTACCTCTAGTGTTTGATACATTATTAGGACGTCTTGATCATACCCACAAAACACATATTGTTAATTCCTTCATTAAGGAATGTGGTGAGCAGGTTATCATTTTAGCAACTGACACAGAAATTGATGATCAATACTTTGAGTTACTTAAACCAATGTTAAGCAACTACTACAAAATCGATTATGACTCAGTGAATAGAAATGTATCTCATACAAGAATGTCATTAAGCTAAGGAGTAAACTTATGATTTATAGATTAAAAACATCTGGAAAATGTCAAAGCACCCTTTCAGATTTATCCAATAGAACCAATATTACACCTAATATCTTATGCCGTTACGCGATTAGCTTATCAGTTCTTGAAGAGACACCTATAGACATTGATAAAGTAAAAGATAGTAATGGCCAAGAATTTAACCGTCAAGTTCTAACCGGTAAATATGATACAATGTTTAAAGCTATTATTTCTCACCGTGAAGGACGACATTTAACAGATGAAGAATATTTTCCACTTTATATCAAAGCCCATATTGAACGTGGCGTTGAATTATTAAAAAACAACTACGACCTATCTGGTAATAAGGAGAAATTCCTGGTCAATCTAGCTAGAGTCCAGAATGGAGGGCAGATCTAAAATGATTTATCTCGATAATGCCGCAACAACACCTGTTGATCCTGAAGTGATTACTGCAATAGTTGAAGAATTACAATTTTACGGCAATCCATCTTCAAAATTCTACCCAGAAGCGCTTTCAGCTCAAGAAAGGCTAAAAAAATATAGAGAAACTACAGCTAATCTTTTTAGCTGTAGCCCCTCTAATATCATCTTTAATGGTGGTGCCACCGAAGGCAATAACCATGTCATTATGGGTTGCTTCTATGCTTATCCTGAAAAGAAACACTTTATTACAAGTAATGCTGAACATAAATCTGTTTTAGAAACTATGAAGTTTATTGAATCTCTTGGAGCTGAAGTAACTTATCTTCCTGTTTCAGAAAAATGTACCATTGATCCTGAAGTTTTGAAAAGTGCTCTTAGAGAAGATACCAATCTAGTCAGCCTCTTCCTTGCAAATAATGAAGTAGGTAGTATGAATGATATTCCTACTTTATCCACAATTGCTAAAGAGGCAGGGGTACTCTTCCACACAGACGCTACTCAAGCAGTTGGAAAAGCAGAAATTAATCTCATTACAGACTATAAAAATGTAGACTTCCTAACTTTCTCAGGCCACAAAATTTATGGACCAAAAGGCGTAGGTGCACTTTATGTAGGTCAAAATGAATATGGTGTTCGCCATAAACTTACTCCCCTATTACACGGTGGGGATCAAGAATACAAATTACGCTCAGGCACACAATCTATGCACAATATTGCTGGATTAGCCAAAGCATGTGAACTAGCTCAAGCTAATCTTCCTACAGTGGCTCTTAAGTTAAGAGAGCTTGAAGATGAATTTATTAAAGAATTAAAAGATGCTTTCCCTGACCAAGTGAAGTTCTTTGGTGATATGGAACATAAGATTCCTGGATTAATTTCCTTTGCTGTAGAAGGGATTAATAATGAGATGTTTTTATCCAACTACTGTGATCAGGTTTCACTATCTACTGGATCAGCTTGTGCGATTAACGAACCTTCTCATGTATTAAAGGCTATGGGATTTGACCAATATACCGATCAAGTCTTAAGAATCTCATTATCCACTCAAAATAAGCTATCAGCTTCGAATCTTCTTCCTTTATTAACCGAATATATTTCATTGTACACAATATAAATAGAAGATCTCATATATGAGATCTTCTATTTATATAAAATCATTATTACTTTAATATTTTACTTCACAAAAACATGCTATTGTCAGAATTAATCTTTTTTAAATCAATTCACTTTCTAAAAACTATAATTTATTCCAATCCTTATACGATGGGGTTAAATACGACAAAACTTAATTTATATACATATTTGCCAGATTTATTCTAGCATTATAATCAAAATCCTTAAATATAAAACTTAATTTTAAAGCACCAGTAACATCTATTGAAAGTTTTTGTTCAAGTTGTTTAGGATCTAATTTATAGGTTTGTACCAACTCATCATCAAGATATATCTCTACAACCCCTCCACTACTACTTGTATAGTCCTCCAATCCTACTATTCCTTGTATCGAGTTATATTGATTTGATAAATTAAATTGCGCATTATTAATATTCTTAAAAGAATACCCTAAACTATACTCTTTACCTCCTATTTTCATTATTGTATCAGTACTAAAACTATTACTATATGCCATGCCATTCATATTAAATGGTTTAGGAATAATACTACTCATAATTTGAGCACTTGGTACCGTTCCGATATATAGTGTTTTTTCCCTTTTGCTCCATTGCATTTTTGTATTTAACATTTTCTGTAATGTTTCTTGTGGAATCCATACTTGTCCATTACCTAATCCCACTTCTCCTATCACCCTATTACCATTTGGCAACATAATGTTAATATCTATACATTGTGCTGTTACCTCCTTAGGTGGAAATATTTTTTGATAACCTACAAACAAAAGTACTCCAACTACTATAATCGCAACCCCTTGAACTATATATTCCTTAATTCTATCCATCTGTATACTCCTACCTCCCCTAATACTTTATAGATCAAGAATTACAGAACTTTAAAATCTAAACTGCTGTAATAAATGCTAAAAATCATATCTACATTACTTAATATTTTAGTTTTGCAATCACCTAATCTATTGATATATGTATGTCCATATTACATTAATTATTCCAAACACTATAAGCGTAAAATAATCCCAACCTTCCTAATATGCTTGAAATAATGAAGTCTTTACCTCAACCAGCATTAGAAAAAGAAATAGGTTATAGTAAAAAGTAATTAATAATTACATCCCTAAGATAGTTCTATACATAGTTATTATTACATTTACATACTTTTAACTTATTACTGTTTCCCCCTATGCCATAACAAATTATTTTATTATTTTAAGTATATGTCTAGCCCAGCTTATTCATGTGCCTGTTTTGACAACAAAAAATAAGCGTACTATACCTTTTTAGATATCATACACTTATTGAAACTATTTTAACTAACCGAAAATCAGTTTATTTTAAAACTAAGTTTAATCTTACTTGCTACTTCATGCTTTTTAATCCATTCCAGTACTTCTAAACTAATATCTTCCATACTGGCTGTTGAGTTAGCAACTTTCTTTAGGAAGCCATTAATCTCATCATTTAGACCTACTCTACTAATAATATCTTGCCCTTCATTCATTAAGAGTTTCAGTTGTTCAAATGACTTTTGTCCTTCAAAACTAGCTTTCTTTAATTTTTCTAGGTCTAATGTCACCTTACTAATTTTCATTGTATCACTTGAAATTTTTTGCACTGTCTTTAAGGAGGAAATAAGATTGCTGCTATATTGTGTTACGTGATTTTTCCATTTTTCATCCATCGCTTTTACTTGAGTACTGAGTCCTCTTTCAATATCTCTGAGTGGAGAAGCATCTGGAATATCATAGGTTTCTACACTAAATTGTCTTTCTATCTCACTTAGGATAGCCATGTATCTATTAATATTAATCTCTAGTTCTACTTGTATCCCATGGTTTTCTAAGCTACTCATCTTTCCTTGGATATCTTTTTCTAAGGCATCTATTTGTTTCAGTTTGCTATGTAACTGTAGAATTTTATCATTTCTACTTTTTAATTGAGTGCATTCAACACCTTCATTAATCAGTTCTTCTACTTGATTCATCTTTCCAAAGAGCATTCTTATTCCTCCTTTCTTAAGGCTGCTATATTATGTTTAATATGTGCTACCCATTTCTTTATTATTTTTTCGTTTTCTTCTACTTTTTCTTTACTCAAATTATTTTGACTAATAGCCTCTTGATTCTTATTTATTTCTCTATCCATAAGTTCATCAATTCCTTTTAACATTTCTAAGTACTGATATAATATTGTAGTAGAGGTTTTAGATAGTTCTATGATACACTTTGAAGTATTCTTCTGAAGCGCCTCTGTAAAACGTACAGATTCTAATATCATTTTAGCATTTTCATTAATGATGACTTCGTCTTGTTGGAGTAAAGCAAATTTTTCATAAGAAAATCTTGCTCTAGCTTTTATAAACATTACATCATTTAAGAAATTCTTCATTCTCACTAAGGAATGTTCTATTTGTTCTGTCTTAATATACTTCTTTATTTGCTTTACCTGTTCTGTACATAGCATTGTTTCTTCTTTTATTAATTTAGGAATAATACCTTGTAATTTACGTAATAAATGATATGAGGCGTATGCTGAATCTCTAGTAGCATAGCGTAGTTCAATAGCTTCTAGTTCCCAGTGATGCTGCATCAAATACTGTATCTCTTGAATAATTTTAATAGCATCTAAAAATATCGGTGCATTTTCTAAAACAGCTGTTCCTTGAATGATTTTATTACTATTAATAAGTAACGCATAGTTACTTTCTATAGCATCTGAATTGATGCTTGAAACGTATTCATTCCATTTATTACTATGTCTTGAGTCTTTTGAAATACATTTATGTTTCATGAGTTTACTGTCTGCATCAATTACTTTATAGTAAATTTCTTCGATGCTTTCATCTCCATCAATCTCACCATTTATGCTTAGCAAAATGTACTGATTATAAATAGCCCATCTCAGGTTTTGTGCACACTCTTTTTCCCCACTAATAAGCTCTATTAATCTTGCTTTGTTACTATTAATCCAATCATATACACTTACCAAATAATAACTTGCTTCAGAAAAATACCAACTTCCTTCTCCCAAGTGTTTATAAGCTATAAGCGCCTGTATAAACTCAAAATCTTCTCTATTTCTCTTAAACACAATTCCATTTGCATTGATTTCTACAGGTTGTCCTTCAATACTTATCTTAGCAATAGATCGCTGTGATGTTTTCCCGAAGAATTGTTCCACTAAATAGCTAGAAACACCTTCAGCTTGCCAATCTATAAAATTGTATAAAAAACCTGCAATGTCAGCTCTAAGCGTTTTATGACTAACTAACTGTTTGCCTTCATTAAACCACTCATTTAGTACCTGCATTTCTAACTCATACTTATTAGTTGTAATTGGAACTGGTGCTTCTGCCACTTTAGGTTCAATCTTGTCAGGAGGAGTGAGTGTTACCTTAAGTTCCTCTTTCTTCCCGTTTATTTGAAGCGCTTTTTCACTTTGTCCTTGTATCTCATCTGGTGAAGTAGGTGGCAATGTATGATGAGTATCCGCTTGTTCTTCTCCTCTAATAAAAGGAATGTGGAAGGTCACAAATGCTTTTTCTGGTAATCCCCCAACATATTCTACACCATCTATCTTTTTACGTCCTACTGTCCTATCTCCCCATACACGAAGTACACAGCTTACTTCTTCTGCCTTATCACCTGCTTGTTTCGCTACCATATTTTCATGAACAATATTTTGCCATTTTGGTATGTGGTAGTAGTTTTCAAAGCTTTTCCAGCTACCAGGGAAGTTATCAGGAGCCTTAAGATATCTTGCATAAACATGCTTAATGATCTGCTTTAAGAATACCCTTGGTGTTTTCTCATCTAGCGTTTCATACAAACCTATAATAGCTCTTTGATTAAACGGAAATAGAGATATCTCTCCAAGTAAGCCATCTTGGTATAAACTCCACTTATGTTCTTGGTCTAGGGTTGATATTGGTAAATTGGCTAATAGAGCACCTTCTTTTACCCACTTTTCCAGTGTTTCTTTTGGCTGTTTAATTGCATTTAGATATCTTGCAGCCATAGTTAATAAATCATTATCACTCTCAAATACTGAGCGCTCTGAAATGACTAATCTACCTGTTACCCTTTGCTTGATATTTCTAGGAATATGATTTTTATAGTACGACTCTGTGATTCCAACAATGGAGTTTACCTTACAGATTTCTGGTCTAGACTGATGATCTACAAGCAAAGCCTCTAGTAATGCTTTATCAATTCCCGTGAATGATGTAATATCCTCAATAAATAAAGTTAAAGTTTTATTTTCTTTCTTCAGTGCTTTACGTAGCTCATAGAAAATCTCTGTGAAATCTTGACCATTTAAATTAGTACAGAGCTGTACTACCCCATCTACCATCTCATTGAGATACGTTGCTACTCTTTCTCTGATGCCATCTTTATCATCACCAAGTGCCCTAGCAAAGTCATTTGCCTTAGTATTGGCTTCACTATTTTTAAGTTCTTGTTTAAATTTAATGTCTATATCAAAATCTTCTTTTCTAAAACGTGCATCTAATTCTTCTTGCATACCTTCATCATTACTAGAAGATATTTTTTTCTCTAAACGTCTGAGCGGCCCACCTTCTTTGCCAAAAAGATGCTCAAAGGTATATGTATGCTTAAGAAACTCTATGAGTTTAGTATTTTCTCTTTGACTAAGTTCACAGTCCTCAAAGTCTTTCTTAACTTCTAATTTTGTAAGGAAGCTATTTTTAATGGTATAGATAAGCTCATCATCTTCTAACTGTTCTTTGGCACCCACTAATTTTCTTGTAAGTGCACGGTATTCTTCCCCTTCAAAGGCACCTGATTCTAAAATCTGACTTAAGGCACCTTTTAAAGTATTCTGATGCCTATGTATAGGAATGACCACTTCATTTGTATCTTCATCTCGTCTATAATGCTCAAGTAACCAGCGTATAAAGTGAGACTTACCAGATCCACTATGGCCTTCTACTATAATTAATTGGTGCTTATCTCCTCTTTGCTGCATATATTCATTAAGGAATTCATCCTCGGAAATAGCTTTTTCAATTCCTTCTCCAATGCCACTATCTGTATAACTCAAATTCTTAAAAGGTATATGCGTGGCAAGGAAAGAAGCTGGTGAAGTATCTGTTGCATCTGTTACGATAACCTCATCTAATCTTCTCATTAATTCATCATTTCTCATGGGCTACACCTCCCTAATCTCAATATTAGTCACTTGATCTATAATATGATGATATGGATTTCTTGTTAGATTCCATATATCTGTTGCATCTTGCAATCTATCTAGTTTTATCTTATCCATATCATGTAATACTCGAAGAGCCAGAGATAGGAATACTGTTAGATTTTGTCCTTGTATACATGCTTCTAACTCTGGACATGTTCTATTCAGCCATAACACAAAATCTTTAAACAGCATATTTTGCCCCCTAGGCAGTTCCTTGTCTGTCTCTAAAACATCTAGAATCCTTATATATGGATTTGGGATAAACTTACTTCCTTTAGATGAAGTTTGCAGATTACCAAATCCTAAAAATGAACTCCATAAACGCCAGTATAAAATAGATTTATCATTCTCTCCCATAAAGAGAGTTGGGTTATTTTTCTCTATTTCCTTTAGGGTATAACGAAAAAGCTGTTCATCTTGGCTTATATACCACTGAGTAAACTGAAAATACCATGTTTTTTCTCCTTCAAATAAATTTCTATTGATCTCACGCCTAAACGTTTGTATGTCCTTCAAACATTCTGGCTCAATACATAAGATGTACTTATCATCACTATTTCGTTCTACCCACTCACTTTTTTCTATATATGAAAGTACATTTGCCGTATCAGTTGGCTGCATCATTTTGAGTATTTCACTTCTTGTATAAGGTTTAAACTCAATAATTTTTAACATGGCATAGATTTTTTCTGGTATAGCATCTAATGTAAATCTTGTATTAACTTTCATAATATCCCCCTCATCTACTGATTAATCTCACCGGACCATCTACCAAGTCTCTTAAGTACTTGTCATAACCACCAATCTTTAGCTCTAAAGGGGCTACAAATAAGTAGTTTGTTTGTGTATAGCTATTTTTTCTCTTTTCAAAGTAGCGATAAATTTGTTTGGTCTTTGCATGTCTCTCTATAAAGACAACACATACGGTTCCCCTTAAAATCAAATCTTCACCAGATAGTAGCTCTTCATATTCATAGGCTTTAAAAAAGCCATGTTTCTCACATTCCTTTATATCTAATAATGCTTTGTTAGGTATTATTAAATAATCAATGGATTGATTTTCTATATCATTAAACTTAAATTTTTCAATTGTGCCCTCATAGGTATATAATTTTTGATTCATTTCAAAGATGGAATTATCTAACATTCTATTTTTTTGATACGCTAGTAGACGCCTTCTTCCCTCTGCTACCTCTATATGAGAAGCAGTAAATCTTGAACCTAAATCCTCTGCTCTGCATGCTGGACAGCTTCTACAGCACACCTCTACATAATGATAAACTTCCTTAAAATAATTTCCCCAACACGTCTTATTGTCTATTTTCATAATGTTTTTGATTTGTTCAATCTGCTCATCAACTCTGCTTCTTTCTTCTACCCTATGTTGCTCTAGATAATCTAGCATCTGTTCATCTGTATCATCCAATATGTTGTTTTTTATCTTAATATGAAACTGATATCTTCCATCCTTCTGGAGTTCCATATCAATGATCTCTAATAATTTGTTACGACATAAAAATAGTACAACATAAGCATTCCAGTTAGCATTTGTATAACCGGGAAACTCTGTATCATTAGGATTAATGTCTGCACTTATAATAAGCTCATCTCCACCTATCTCTTGTATACTTTGAGACATCATAGCCTTCCAACGCCTTACTAAGGTTTCAGTCTTTAATACCTTTTTACTTGTTAGATGTGTAATTAATTTATAATCTTCTTGCTGAAAAAGTAATGAAATGGAAAGAGAAGCAAAACCATCTCTTCCTCCTCTTCCTACTTCTTGATAAAAGCGGTCTATACTAGGTGGCATATAGAGGTGAACAACAGCTCGTACATCTTTTTTATCCACGCCTACCCCAAAGGCACATGTAGCAACAATGATATCAATATCATGATTTTTCCATCGCTCTATAATATTTTCCCTTGATCTAGTGGTATCATCCCCTGTGAAAGAAACTACTCTATCAAAGCCTGCTTCTTTTATAAGACTGGTATACATTTCTGCATCTTCTTTTGTTCCCACATATGCAATAAATGGTCTAGGTAAGGAAGGCAGCAGTTGCCTAAAACGCTCTTTACGATCTTCGTAACCTCTGCAATGCTGATAGTAGTACATGATCTCTTGCCTTAGAGCATCTGTCCTAATTTCAATAAAATTATCTTTCTCACTAAATAATTCTTTAACAACATTTGTCGTTCCCTCTGAAAGTGTAGCAGATAATAATACCGTCTTTAATTTATTTCTACTTAACTTAAGCAGTTTTCTTCGCAGATTAGATAAAAGCTGAAAATCTACACGGAAGAAATCTCCCCATTCATCAATAATATGTGCTTCATCAATTACAAGGCGATTAATGAGCCCTTCTGCTGCGAGTTCAAATACTAACTCTTTAAACCATTTACTCAGCATTACTTCTGGAGAGGTATATACTAGAGGCATCACCCCTTGTCTTAGCTGCTCTTCTATCTCCTTGCGTTCTTCCCACTTTACATCTCCATGTATGGCTACTGGCTTTACTTCTTTGTTTTTAAATAGTCCTTTAGCGGCATTGCTTTGGTCTAAAGCTAAGGCAATCGTTGGTACAATAACAATGGTCACACCTCTTTTTTCATAAAAAGCCGGTAGTTGAAAAACTAAAGATTTGCCTCCTCCTGTTCGAAGTGCTCCTAATATAGTAGTGCCTTCCTCTTGATTAAATACTTGATGAATCATATACTTTTGCGCTTTAGAAGTATAAGTTTCATAACCCGTTGCCTTATAAAGATAGGGATCTCCTAACACCTTTTCTTCTTTGAGCGTTTTATAATTATAAAGCTCTTCTACTTCTTCTTTCATATTAAGCCAATTAGGATAATCATATTCAAAATAAATCTCTACTCCATGACTTCCTATCAATGATCGCATGCCAAACTGTGTTTGATAAGGTTCTATCTTGGCCCAAAAGTTCTTGCTTACTTTTATCTTTTGTCTAAAAATAAGCCCAAAGTGCCTAATATTAGCTAATAGGTCTTTAATTCCCTTATACTTCTTTTTATAGTAATCATAGCTACTGATAATACGATCTATACTTGTGTATTTAGTATTTCCAGTTCTATCATCTTGCTTTTTTAGGTTTCTAAATAATACTTTAGCTTCACTTGGTGATAATACTTCATTTAATACCTCTTCTACTAACCCAATATACTTAGTATCCATTTCTATTTACCACCTTTACAAACACAATTGAATCGACTTCCAACTTATAGTTCTTGATTCCTTTTAAAAGTATATTTCCTATTACCTTTTTGTCTTCTATCCCAATCTCTTTCTCGTAGTATGCATTAGCTGTATAAATTGCTTTTTGTTCCATAGCATAGTTCCGCTTAAAGGCAGTTATACATCTTTCTATTCTTTCATCTGCACGCTCTCTTGCTAATTGTTTGGTCTCCTTGATAGCTTTCTTTACTCTTAACTTCCAGCTATCAGCATCATACCAATTCATAAATTTAATAATATTGGCAATTGCCCCTCCATGTCTTTGTCCCAGATGAATATACTTTCCTTTAGGTACATCTAAATAGGCTTCTATATCCTCACTATTTAATGCTTCTCCAGCGAGTCTAAACACTTCCGATTCCACCTTGTTAATATCATATGCTTTAATATAACTTAGTGCAGATAAGTTCACACCTTCTTCTAAAAGCGGTTCCATATTAAATGAAGTTTTCCAGTTAACTATAAATCCAGTAAAGTCCACATCACCTTCTACTTGGATAGCACAACATGTTCCCTGATAACTATTCATACCATGTTTTAATAAAGAATCAAAAATAGGTTCTCCAGGTGCAAAAAATGCAATATTTTCATTCATAATAGCTTGATTCCTTGAAAAGGTCCCTTGAATCTGGTGTGCTTTATTAGCTCTCTTTAATATTTCTTCTGTAGAAGGTGGAATGTACCATGCTTTTCTAAAGGAACCTTGACTAAAGGAATTCCTTGTATATTTAATCAATGATTGTCCATTTTCACTATATACACTTTCATCTTTAAGACCAACCATCCCTCCCCAAGATTTCATAACAGTAGCTAAGGCACTACCTTCTCCTTCATCTACTTGCATAATAAGATCTTCTATAAGAAGTTGGAATCGCTTACTCATTTGTCTATTGGCATCATTATATCTTTCTTCTTCTAATGCCTCTTTTAGTTTATTAACCTTAGTTTTAAATTCTTCTAAAAAGGATTCAAAATAGATGTCTTCTGAATGGCACATGTACTCTAAAATAGTATCTTGTAGCTCTTTTAATGCAATTTCCAAACCACTTAATGATTCTCCAAAAATATTAAGTGCCTCATCCCAAATTCTAAGAAGTTTATCTTCTACTGTTCCTTCTGCTACAAATACAATAGAAACCACATCTTTATCTTCTTTCCTTCCAATACGATCCAATCTACCAATACGTTGCTCTATATCATTAGGTGAAATAGGTAAATCAATATGTACAATGCAGTCTGCTCCTTGTAGATTTCTTCCTTCCCCTGCTAAATAGTCACATACCAATATATTCACTCCAGGATCATTTTGAAAAGCATTCATATTTTCCATAAGCTCTTCATGAGAAAGCCCTTTATAAAATCTCATAATAGGCATTTCCTTATACAGATTACTTAATAATCTGTACATAGCTTCTGCTGTCTTTGTATACTTACTAAAAACAACTATCTTTTGATCATATAACTCTTGATCAATATAATTAGCCACTAAAGTGAAACGTCCTAATATCTCAAGGTTTTCTACATCTTCTTTGATTCCTATAATAGCCTTTTCTGTAGCTTTTTTAAAATGTTCTAGATTTTTTATGAGATTTTTCATATCTACTGCTTCATTTAATTTATAATGGTAAATAACCTCTTCTAAAGCAAATGGAGAAGAGAACATGGCATTAAAAAGCTCCTTGATTTGTGTAGCGTAGCAATCTCCTTTAGCAGTTAATGCTTCAATACATCCTAATAACTCCATGTAGGTTTCGTACTCATAATAATCACGCGTACTATCTGCCATCTCATATTTACACTTGATGAGTTTTCTTTGAGCAAAGTTTTGATTAAGCTCACTTCTTCTATGTCTAATGATATCTCTATCAATTTGATAATACTCTGCAATATAAGTTAACGCTTTATGTATAAAGTCTAATGATCTCTCTACATCTTCAGATTCAATCTTTCCAATAAGTAGTCCTAAAAGTTGATCATCTGTTTCTTCATTAATCTCCGTTAATGCCTCTTTTACATCCTCTAAATATCCAGTATCTTCTTCACCATCCTGATAAAACTCTTCTAGATATTCTCTACATCTACACACATTTTCTTTAATGATCTTGTTACGCTCTACAAGTCCCTCAAAAGTCTCTTCACGCATTTGTCCATACTGCTCTGGCTTTAGAAGTTTTAAGAGGTTGAGGTACTCTACCCTTCTTACTGTAATAGGTGTGGCACTTAATAGGAGTACATGTTCTGTTTTCTCAGATAGTGAGTAAATCATATTATATACGTCCCCCATACCTAGTATATTATGAACCTCATCTACAATAAGTAAATCCCAACCCTGAGCTAGTACCCTACTATAAGCTGGATCACTAATCTCCTCTAGAGGTAAAATAATATGATTATAATCATTAGCATAACTTCCATCATAAATGTGAGCCTCTATCCAGAGCTTTATTTCAAACTCATTTTTCCATTGATTCATTAATGCTTTAGGTACTATAATAAGCGTCTTAAAATGCTTCTTACTCTTTTGCAAAGTATCCGCAATAATAAGTGCTTCTATAGTCTTTCCTAGTCCTACTTCATCTGCTAACATCAATCTACAGTGTTCCTCTTTGGAGGCACGCATAATGGTATCAATTTGATGTGGAAATAAATACGCTCTAGCTCCTACTAATTCTTTAAACCCTTGTGGTGCATTTGCTAATGCACTAACGAATCTAGATACTAGCGTCCTTTTTAAATACCACCTTGGGTTCTGAAATTCATAGTTAAGCATTTGTTGCCAAGGTTTAATAACACCTGTATCTAATGCTGCATTGATTCTATCTTCCCTTACTTTATGAATGTTTTTAGGTTGATTATGGTCACTTATATAATACACATAGTAGCCTTCTTCTAACTGTCTTGCCTTCCAGATAATATGTCCCATTCTAATAGTTAAGCTTCCTGGCAAGACATATTTAACTTCTGTTTCTACACGTATTTCGCATCTTTCAATAGATTCTATGCTCACCTCGCATTCCATGGGTAGATCCTCTATATACCTTTTAAGGCCATCTAAATCATGAAATTTAACACCTACCATGCCTTCTTCAGTATCTATAAAGGTGATTTGTCCTGTAATGAACACTCTCGGAAATTCTTTACTTTCATTATCAAAAGGACACCTTACATACATGCCGATATCTACTAGTTTATGCTCCATGATTCTTCCCCTCACTTTACTTCTAAAAATTCATCTCCATCCCTGTATCTAGATGAATTAATTTAAAATCATATGTATCTTTATTTTTACTTACCTCTATTCTCATTCGATCTCCTGTATAGAATATAGGATGATAAAAATGTTCATTTGCAACCTCTCTTTGTTCACTAACGCCGTCTTGGCGCCATCTTCTGATAATAGTAATTTCAATAGCTGCATCCAAGGCAAATTTCAGTGTAAATTCCTTACTTACACTTATTTCATCTTTTATAAAATCTTCTTGTGTTAATAAAGTAATTTCTTGTCCTTTATGGCATAAAATAAGCTGCTCTGTACAAGGTAGTATTTGCTCTTTGTGTAATCTATCTAGCAATTCATCATTCATCCCTATACATACCGTTTGATTTTTAAATAATGTTTGAATATAATTTTTCAGCCATCTATTTTGATCTACATTTTCATTGATAACTATTAAATCTATAGGATATTGAGTTATATTAGTTATAAACCTTCTAAAAAAACGTTCCACACGTCTTTCTAGGCCTGTCATTTGAATAACTTCTCTTACAATACGTTCATATTTCATTACATACTGTTTCCCGCTATTACTAAATACTACTTTATCTTGTAAATTTCTGGCATAATTAGGATTTAGAAGTTCTTCTAAACCTCTATTTTTTTGACTGTTTTTCTCTATATAATACTTTTCTATCTCAAAAAATAAACTTTCTAAATCATCTACTTCCATAAGGTATGGAAGCACGTATTGCACCATTTCAAGATTGAACATATTCATGCCTAATGACTTGTTTTCCATTTCATCTAAAATCTTATTCTTATGAGCTGAGGTCATTGGCATATCTACATTAATCAAAGAAATTTTCATTTCATCCATTGTCCAGTCAATCTGTACAATATTAGGCATTGTGCTCCCTCCTCCCTATAAATAATGCATCCCTAAAATATATACAAATTCTGCACCATTGCTCCGCCTTGTTTTATTCATGATGAAAAAAATTTCCTTTTCATTTTTTCTTAGAAAGGTTTCATACTGTTTTAATACCTCTACCCTATTTGCCTCAGGTATATTTCTAATAAATTGAACCCATCTATAATCATTGATATACACGTTTTTCTTGCTTATACCATCAGACATAAAACTCACCGTCGGTAGAATCTCGCCATTGGCTATAGATTGTATTCCTATTCCTGTTATTTTTGAACCCTTGATAATCGAGTAATGATTATTTTCTTGAAATCGATAAAATCTTTCTACATTGATTCGTTTTCTATTTAATACAGCCTTAATTTCTTCCCTAGACAGGTATTTATGAAGCTTCTTTTCTCCTACAGGATAATTAATTTCTGCTTCTCTTAATCCTTCTAAGACCGTCACTGCACCTATATCAAAATAAATTCCCTTTCTACCTTCAATATCTGTTCTATTAAGCTCCAAAGGAATGATTTGATCCTTATTAAAATCAAAACAAATCACAGAATAGTTATCTTGTATTACTTTATGAGTGATTGCTAATGTTAATAGTTCTCTTCCCATGAATTTTGCTCCCTTATCTCAATGTAATGACAACATATATCCCTTTGGTTACATACCTCACATACCTTCCAGTTATGTGTTTCTGGTAAGTAATTCATATCACTTGTGTTGATGAATTCATCCAAATTACGTACCAATAAATTTTCAGCATAGGGATTCATCTTTTTAGCATCAAAAATATGCTTCAGTAAATCATTTGGACACCCTTCTTCTTTCCACTGTGTAAATTTAAACTCTAATTTTGTATCTTGATAATTTCTCTGTGTAGCTTCAGAATAGGAATGATTAATCTGTCCCATAATTTTTTCTATTTTTAAATAATCCATTTCATCCATAAAAGGAAGTAGATTTCTATACTGTTTTTTAACTCTTTCTCTATCTTGGCAGTTCTCTATCTTTTGATCAATCTCATAAGCACTGAAAAGCTGTGCTATATAGAAAAGGTCAAACTCTGTATTGAAGCATGTATCTTCATCTAGACAGTGATTAAATAAAAAGCGTCTATAGCAGGCTACTGCTGATCTTCTTTCTGAATCTTTTAGTTCCTGATTAAAATGAACTAATGGTTCCACATAAGTTGGTTCATACTCTCGCTCATTTTCAAATAGATCTTGCTCTACTTTATTTTCTTCTTTCAGTCCTAGTAGACTTAAGGGTGAGTATAGATTTGCTTTTTTATCATCTCCCTCTTCCTCTACGTAGCTAAATATAATGTCTTTTCTTGATGATAAGAAATACGTACCATAAAATAAGGAATACCTTAAAAAGTGAGGATACTCTTTTTTACAAGTGGATACAATGCGAGTGATATTATTCATAGAATCTATCATATCTACTGTTAGAGGCCATGGTAGCGTAGCTGTAGCTCCTCCTAGCATATTACGATCAGAAATACCACCAAAGTGATAGCAAGTGCTACCTTGCTCTCTAGACCTTTTCTTCTGCTCAGCTTTGGCTAACAATACACCTCCATCAATCTGCTCAAAATCATGTACAATCCATTCTGCCTTATAATCCTCTGGTTTATTACTTGCTAAATAGAAATGTACTGTATCTCTAATATCTGCTACATTTGCCACAACATCTTCCATCGTGATGTGCTCTAGACGATTTTTGATTTCATTAATTGCACTAAGTTCTCCTTCACTTAGCTCCATATCTGCTGAGATCTCTGATATCCCTCGCATCAAGTCGCCAAAATGCTGCCCAAGTCCTACTTCTTCATATGCAAATAATTGATTAGCTAATTTTTGTATAGTCTCTATGACCTTCTTAAATTGCCTTAAATCATAAGGTTTGTATTTAAAGAAAGAGAATCTATGAAGTCTTTCATTTTCATTTTTCTTTTCAACAATTTTTATGATTTTATCTAACCTTTTTATATACTGCTCTATGGTTGTTACATTTCTAAAATACACCATCAAATCATAATAAACTTCAAGTGGCGTAATTCTAGATTTTGTCTTCCAAATATTAATCGCTAGGCATTCCTTTAAGTCTTTAGGATTAATTTCTAGATTAAGTTTTTGCGTATCATTAAACTCTGGATGCTTTGCATTCCTTTTTTGAGTGGCATGCCACATATTATAAAGTCCTAAAATAAATTGACCAATGGGATAAGATAAAAAGTGCCTTCCACCAAAATGCTCTGGAAAATAAATTTTTAGGATTTCATTTAACTCTGATCCGTTAACTGCATAAAATTGTTCTTCCATACATGCAATGCTGGCTAATCGTTTTTCAGATGAATCATCATTATCTTCTTTCTCCTCTTCTATTTGTTTTTGTGCATTATCAAAAATAGGGAATACATAATCTGCAAAAGCTGTAAGATTTGTAAACTTATTAACGGGTTCTGCTACAGGCACACATTCGCTCATTCTTCCTTCGAAAATAAGTCCTAGATTTTTTCCTACTGCTCTAGGTAGTACATAGTCTAAACTTCCTCTATGCTCCATAATCATATGGGTCCATTTGTAAACTTCTTGCCATGTTTCATAAATACTTTCAAACTCTGTACAATAATTAATGAGGAAAATGACTTCAATGTCTAACTCTTCTAGCTTATTAATAAACTTAAGTAAAATGGGTGTAAATTGATGTACACCATGAAAAATTACTTTATCAAAAGGAATCTTTTTTCTTTCTTCTGTACAATCATTATATAAATCTCTTATATATTGGATTGTATGTGCTCTCATTTTTTTCGATTCTTTAGCTGAATCTTTAAGATTTTTAATCTGCTGATCAACTCTTTGATTAAGACTGTCTCTAGTAAGTACTTTCTTACTGAGCCCTTGTGCCTTTTCTTCTTTTGTGAGTTCTATATACTTTTGTAATTCTTCTTTCAAAATATCTATGGCACAGTTTTCTAGACCATCATAACCTCTTTGACTTTGATTTTCTAAACCTAAAAAACATTCTTTTCCCAGTAACTCTCTAAATAAATCTACTAAGTATAACTGTTCTTTATTAAGCTTATCATTATTGATTGCTTCTACTTTAATGCCTGCTTCAATCATAAATCTTATGGCTTTTAATACATCAGAGCGGTTATGGGTAAACGCCCTTTTTAAAGTAGAGTTTTCCTTACTACGAATAGCCTTGGATAGTTCTACAAATTGAAAGAGTTCACTTTCAGTGTTGTTATGCCATTGGTCATAAAAATAGGAAATAAACTTATCAATAGTACAAATGAGATCAAAACTATCTCTCCCATAATACTCCTTTAATCCCTCTACTAAGGTCTGTGATACACATAAATGAGGATACTTTTTTATATCACTCCAAACATCTTCTAACTCCTTTAGTTCAAAAGGATTACTATAAGTTATAATCTTCATTTACTCTTCCTCCCCCAAAAACTTCTGCCAAGATTTCTTAATCTTACTGCTTTGCTCTGTGACCTCTAAGTTTTTAAACCAAGTAAATGTCTCCTCTGCTCTTGTCATAGCAACGTATAAAATACGAATCTCTTCTTTTACTTTTGCAGCAAGTTCTTCATTTTGCTTAGTCCCAAATACATTATTTCTAATATATGTTTCTCCTACCTTAAGCTGAAGTCCTATTTGGTTTTCTGTCATAATAAGCTCATTACCTTTAATCTCTTCTAACTCTATATTACAATAAGGTAAAATCACATGGGTATACTCTAATCCTTTAGAACGATGGACTGTGGTACAAATAATCTTACAATTATTTTTATCTAACTCATCATGAACTTCTCGCTGGTCCTCATGTCCTTTAGCAAAAATTTTATAATAGAGAAAATCTCTTAATTTATTGATGGTAATATAATCTTGATTACTAGCTTCTATAATATTTTCCATAAGGCAATCTAGATTTCTCTTATATCTTTTCTTTTCATCTAGCTTGCTTTCTGGATTTTCAAATAGATTTCCATATGGATGCCAAGGTCTTTGATCATCTATGATTTGCTTGATAACCCTTAGTACAGGTTCCTTTTTTAGTGCCTCCATATACTGATTCCACTTAGGAATACCACCTATTTCTCCTTTTTCAAAAAGCTCAACAATCTTTTGTTGATCATTTTTATAACGATAAATAATTCTGTTTGAAATCGGTTCACAGTAATTAGTTAAGCTAAGGTTATACAAATACTTAGGGTTTTTAGGGAATTGCAGTGCTAAAATAAGTTTATATAAATCAATGGTAGATTCTAGTGTATAAAGATTTTCTGCTATGTCTGTTTCTACTCGAATACCTTTTTGTTTGCAGATTTGTCTAATTTGTTCAATCTGCTTGTTGGTTCTTGTAAGAATACCAATAGTTTCATTTCCGCTTAGTTGATCTCGAATTGCTTGAATGTGATCTGTGAGTTTCTTAGTAAACTCTTCTTGGTTCTTATGATCGATGATTTCCATACGCGCCTTACTAATGTTTCTTTTTACGCCTTTTAACTTATCCTCCTCTTGATAAATTAAAAAATCTTGTTTTCCCCAACGAGTAAACTCTTTATCAAAGAATTCCAGAAGTTCATTTAAAGAACGATAATTCTTATTAAGTGCATATTCTTTCCATAAACCATTGTTCCATACTGTTCCATCTTCTTTTCTTAATAGCTGTTCAAACGCATCATGTTCAGCTCCTCTAAACCGATAAATACTTTGTTTAATATCCCCAACTACAAATAGCTTGAACATAAAAAGCTCTTGAAAGCGCTTAATTAAACTAATCTGTACATTATCAGTATCTTGAAACTCATCTACAAATAAATATTGAACTTTTTTCTCTAAGTCATTTCTTTTTTCTAGTGCTTCAATTACTTGATCTAGATATAAAATAAGGTTACCTAATTGAACTGTATTATTTTCAAAATCCTCATTAATAATCTCCTGTTGTACATTTTGAGCGATTTCTGTAATTAACTTAAACATACTCTTTTGCTCAGGGGTTCCTGTACTCCATCCCAAATTACACCCTGTAGCCAAATTGATATTTTTACTTTCTAATTTATGAAGCAGATTTTCTACTACTTTTACAATCTCATACTTCTCATATTTCACAAGTATTGGTAACAATTCTTCTTGATGTAAATTAATATAGGCATCAATATCTGCCGTGATACGTTCACGTTTTTTATACACACTTGATTCAATACTTACAGAATTCCCAATACCTATATACACAGAGAACTTTTCAATAATACGCTTCACCAAAGAATGAATAGTCGATATATTCATTCTTTCAATATTCTCCATAATTGATAAGTAATACACATTCTGTGTAAGCACAAACATATTTTTAAAGTATACTTTAAGCCTTTTCTTCATATTTTCTGCTGCTTCATTAGTAAAGGTAATCATAATAATTCGTTCTACTAGTTCTTCAGGTCTATATTTATTTTTGTAAGCTAAGAAACCTATTCGCGAAACCATAGAATAAGTTTTTCCTGTTCCTGCGCCTGCTGTAATCTTTATATGTTTTTCCGAATCTGCATGTTCAATTCTATATTGCCAAATGTTAAAATCACTCTTTTGATCAAATTGTTCTAATATAAATTCTTGATTTTTAGTAACTTGACCATCTATCACCTCAAATGCCTCTATCTCCTGTTCATCATTATAGTAATAGCATTCGAAATTAAATATTCTATTTTTGACCTTCTTATTCTTATCATCATAAAAATTAAAATCATTCATTTCCTTCAAGTGCCCTAAATGACTTTCAAATTCCGATTGCCATACTTCATAAATCAATTCACAAAGTTTAGGTACTTGAGTAAGTAAAATAATTTTTATTCCTTGTCTCCACTTTTCAAGATAAGAGCTCACCATTTCCCTAATTTTTTCTTCATCCATCTTTTGTGGAATAAAACTTAATATAGAGTACACTTCACGCTTAGTCCCCAGAATCATCTTCTTTTCATATTGTGTAAGTGTGCTATGTACCTGTTCATGTGTTTCAAATAAACTTTCTCTAATTCTATTTATATTTTCTCCTATAGGCTCATCATAATCAGAACTAAGTTTCCCCTCTTGATCCATTTTTTCTAAAATGATTGACTCTAACCTATTCGGATCTTTAAAGTCATCTTTTAGTAATGTCACACTCCTATTTGAAATTAATTCTAAGCGCTTTTCCTGGAAAGTTTGCTCATCCATTTCTGGATAGCATACAATAGATGCAATAAATATATTTTTATCAATTTGCCTTTTGATAAGTTCATTTAGTGCATAACAATAACGTCTACATTGCTTGTACGGTGATTTACTCTTATACTCTGTACCATTTTGGTTATATACAATTGTATTATTATCAACAATATCTACAATCTGCTTTCCATCCCATCCCTTTACTTCAATAATGCAAACACCTTCTCCTGGTGCTATAAGAATAAAATCTGCTTCTTTTGCTTTTATATAATAATTATAGTAACAAATCCATTGTTTGGATAAATATTCTTTTAAAAAATGATAGACCTTCTCCTCTGCTTTGTTTGTAAACCAAACATCTTGACTTGGATAAATAGTGCTCATTAACACTCCCCCTCATATAACATCTCTATATTAATCACCTAAATTGTATTGCACTTCAGTATATATTTAATCTTATACAAAAAACCTACTTTTAGGTAGGTTTTTTGTATAAGATGTTATTTCTTTACTATTACACACTTTTATTTATCCAACTCCCAAAATGCCTTATCCCTTACATGAAGTGCCCGATCACTATCTCCCATCTTCACTAGGCTATAGTGCTTTTCTAAACTCTTAATCTTGTTATATAACTCATCTTCTTGTTGTTTCGTATGAGTATTAAAAATGTATTTTACATCCTTAGTATTTAAATCTGCTACATTATGCACTACCCATGTTAGGATATAGTTTGCATAATCATTATCCGCCGTAGAAAAATGACTTAATAATTGAGTTGAAAGAATGGTTCCCACGCCAAACTCTCGCCCTTCTTTTAAGATTTTCTTAAGTGCATTAAAGTCCTTGCTTAAGAAATTATCTGCTTCATCTACTAAGATAAGTTTATTCAGCTGTCTAATGTTCTTATCAATCTTGCTATGTCCTAGTGCTTGCATCTGTGAGTAGAATAAATCTAATGTTATTGCCACAACTAGGTTTTGAACACTCTCATCATACCCTGCTAGGTTAATGACTGTCACACCATCTAGCAAATCAAATAATGGATAAGTTTTAGTCGCATCAGGCTCAAAGATTTCAAAGTCCATTAAATTACTAAATGCTGCGTATAAACTATCTTGTTTGAGATCTTCCCTATCAATATATCTGTTATAAACATCTTGAAGCGTTGGAGGTGTTCTATCCCATGTTGATGGATCATTCTTAGCAATTCCTTTCCCTTCATAGGCTTCCATAATAAGATCTTTGAGCAAGTTAGATTGAACTACCCCTAGCCCAAATCCCTTTGTTAATGTTTCTTTTAGGGTATTACCTGTATGAAGAGGTAACATAGGCTTTGGATGAGCAGTTTTTACAAGTGCAAGAGGATTATATGGTAAATGATATAAATCATATACTTTTGCATTGGTTGCTTCAATAAAGTCTATTTTTTCTTTATTGTAATCTCCTTTGTAGTCAAAGATTAAAATACCAATGCCTTTGCCTTCTAGATTATTTTTACTTTGTCTATGCAACTGTGTAATGAGTGATTTAGTAAATTGGGTTTTTCCTGTTCCCATTGTTCCGATAATCCCTGTGTTTGTATGGAAAACTTTATCTGTATCATTTGGATACCACATAACAGGCTGACTATTACTTTGATTTGTCCCAAATAATATTTCCATAGGTTTATTTTTTTCTGCTTCTATGATTGGTGGCAGTTCCACTTCTTCTACACCACTACCCGTTATTAATTCTTCTTGCCTTACATCATCAGTCTCATTTTCCGTAGTATGATCTTGTGGTTCTTTAGGTTCACTTGCTTCTACTCTATAAGTATTAGCAAGTAACTGATCCTTTTTAATATCATTAGATGTATTCATAAGCTGATCTATAATGCTACTAATACCTCTGGTCATGTAGTTAATACCATCTTCTTCTGTAAACTCAAGGATGGTTACATCTTGTTCTTTCTTAATAGTTCTAAATTGTAGGTCTTTCTTAAAGGACACTACAGCGCCTTTTCCAATGAATTCTTCTAGTTCTGTAGAAATCGTATATTCTTCATTAAGCAGTTTTCTTCTGAGATCACTATCAATAACTGCATTCCAATTCTGATCTTCCCAAATTTGATAAAGTTTTAGTTTCTCTATACTTACAATAACTAGCTGCATCATAAAGTTACGATAGATTTTAGTTTTAAGATCCATTACTTCTGGTGCTTTATCAAGTGTGGTCATAAAGATGGATTTAGTTGTCTTAACTTGATCAATTGCTTTTTGAATATAGTTTGATGAATTAATCCCAATCTTTACTTCTACTGGGTAATAATGCACCATTAACTCTCCAGCTCTATCTTCTAGTCCAATCAGCATAATATCATCGCTTGTTGCCCCACTATTTTCAAAGCCTAGATTTTTTGCCGAAAAAATACCTTCGCTTTTCTTTAATCCAGCTCCCCCCGATACACGTAAAATCTCTTCTAATGAAATCGGAACCCATATAATATCTTTATGATTAAAATAGGCCATAGAGAGTTTAATAGCAGATAAAATACTTATTTTCTCCTTGTCAAAGTAAGACTTACTGGATACAAGTCTTAAAAGCCAATCTCCATTAATAGCATTAAACATATTAATGATTTGTCCTGTATACTCATTAGCATTGATCACACCTTTTTGATTGAGATGCTCTTCTATAATACTTTGATATTGCTTTGATTTTCTTGTCACAGTGATGGCATCATAACCACTTGAAGTTGTATACTGATCGCTATAATGAATAATCATAAGGTCTTTACTTGTCTCAGAAGTCTTGAAAAAGTTTAAATCCACTTTAGGCTCTATAAATGTTACCCAGTTAGAGGCATTATAGACCTTATCTAAGTTTTCTTCATCGTGTTTATCTAATTCTGTAGTCAGGCATTGATCTCTATAATAAGGATTACTAGAGTTAGAGACGCAACTTACACTATTTAAGAATCTAGTAAGCTTAATTAAACGACTTTCTTCATCAATGTACTTCATGCCATAACCAGTACGATAACTATCACTATAATGAACTGATGGAACACCTGAAATAAGTCCCTTTAGAGATACCCCTGTACTAATTTCTGACATATTACCAATACCTGTATCTGATTTTTGGTTCATCTCGATTAAAGTAATATGAGCATATTCATATTCTTGATCATCTATTTCTTTATTGTAAAACTTCAATTTTTCTCTAATCCCATTGAGTACATCACTTTCTGTATAGCGATCATTGACATCTAGAGAAATTCCAAACTTATCCTTAATCTCTTCAATATTCGTATACTGTGAAAACTCCTCAAAAATATGGGTAATCTCAACGGTATTATAAATACTAATATGAATAGGATTTAAGGATTGTATAGAAATATCTTTTTTTAATCGTCCCACATAATATGCGCAAATTCCTTGCAATACCTCTCTACAATCTCCTGTATTAATAAGATTGATCTTAATCGTTGCATTACGATTTTGCTCAAATAAATATGAGAAGTGGTCTACAAACTCTTCTATCTTCTCTCTTACCAGCTTTGAAACAAAGCTTCGTGAACCTTTATACTTCTTTGTACTATTTCCTACATAGTAAGACCACTCAGGTGAATGCCATTGTTCAATAGGCTTATATAAGTTTTTATAATCATCCTGAATATAGGGTAATAAATATACAGATGACATTTTCTTTAGCAGACTCTCATCTTTTAAAATTTCTTCATCTATTTCTTCATTAAGTATTAATTGATATGCCACATTTAATGGTGCAAATGGTGTGTACTTAATCTGCTCATCATTTTCATCATTTGTAATCGTCCCTAGTTTCATGATGTTTCTGATACTTTTTGGTAGGCTCTCTCCATCATTTACTTGTGCCATACAGTTGATAATAGTATCTATATATACTTCTGCTAATTGCCTTAGTTCTTCATTTAAATAGGACAGACTAGGTAAAATACCTCTTGCTTTAAAGTACTTTATATAATCTAAATAGGCATTTTTCACTTGTTCATCCATCTCTAAATCTACAACATTAATATTTCCCGACTTAATCTGCCAACATAAGCCAACTTGTTCTACTAAACTTTGTTCAATTTCTAAGTGATCTTTAAAATCATCCCTTGCATAAAATTCATTAGCCCCATGGACAATTCTATTGTTCCCCTTGTAAAGCAGATCTTGCTTACTACCCACCTTTGCTTTCCATGCGCCTAAACCTGTAAGAACCACTGGTTTTCTAGTCTCATCATTAATTGCTAAGTTAAGAATAAGTCCTTCTATATCTAACTTTATAAGTGCATACTTTTCATCTTCTGGTATGAGTCCACTTGTTTTCCTTAAAACAATCTTTTCACTTCTTGTTACTGCATAAGTTTCATCATTCTTTAATTCAATAACTTCTTCTTGTTCTGCTCTCTCATTAAGAATAATCTCGTCATCCTCATTATTGACGTAAATCACACACTCTTGTTGCTTTTTCTTTACCCCTAAACTATAGTTCGTTACTAAAGAATCTAAGTAGACTTTCTCCACATCTACAATACAAATATTTACTTTAGCTTTTGAATCTAGTTCATCACTCACGGTGATTTTCTCAAATGTACATGTATTAGCAGTATGTACGATTTGTGCTTCTACCTTTTTTCCTACTACCTTAGTTTCTGAGCGGTAATTTTTGATTGTTTCCTTTTTCGGAAACTTAGTCAGATTAATGCCTATCTTAATTTCTTCATGCTTGAATGGGTTGAAGATGAGTACATCTTTGGTACGTTTTTGACTTTTAGCAGAGCCAATTCCTTTAACGAAGAACTCCATATTTTCTATTAGTTTATTGCCACCCAGATAAACTTCTATTTCCTTAATCTCTATTTCTTCAATACTCTTCTTTTCCTCAACTGATTTTTCTACTTCCTTAAAATTAATCTCTTCTTCCCAATCTCCCTTTTCTGCTTCTTTCTTAATACGATCAATCATTCTATCCGTAAAGATATTATCAAGGTCTCTTTCAGGATCTCCAAATCTGATACTTTGATCGATTCGCTCAAAATACCTATTGTTTTCCTCTAATCGTTTTTTAATCTCATTGTCTTTCATTTCTTCATCCAAAAGCGGATCATATAATAATCTAAATTCTTTATAATTCTCTTTTTTAATTTGTCCTGAGTTAATAACACTTAAGATTTCTTTATACTCAAATAAATTAGAGTTATCTTTGTAGGTATCACTAGCACGTTTATTTAATTCATACAGTAAAATTTGCTTATCAATTTTATTCATATTAGAAGAGTTTACTATACTCTTGATATCATTAAGGATTTGATTGACATGAAAAGGCATACCTTCTTTTTGGAAACTAGCTGTCGCATTTGAAATACTATCTAGATTTGAATCATAGATAATAAAAATCCCTGCCCCTTGAAATTCTTCTTTTTCCGTACCTATACTATTTCTCAGCGTTGTTAAGAAGTCTGTTTTTATTTGATCAATAGTAGCTGCAACGATTAATTTTTGTCTACCAAACTCTAAATAAAAACTTTTATAAACAATCTCTCCATTATTCTTGTATACAAAAGGCCTTGCTATTTCCGATTCACTAAGTTCAAGATACAATCTTTCAACTTGATCATTGTTTTCAAACATAACGCTATATTTATAGCCCTCTATATCCCCTGTTTCTTCAAAATAACTTACTACCTTTTTTGCTAAGTAATTATAATATTCCTTTAACATATTGAGCATCACCACTATCACTTTTCTTTTCTATTAGATTTAGTTTCTCATAATAACTATTAATCTGTTCCTTGGTTTTCTGATCTAGCATAATTCCTCGACGTGCAAACTCTTTAAAGAGATCTTTTAATTTGATTTTTTCTTCATCTTTAATACATAGCTTAGTAAGGAAGATAATATCTTCTTCTGTAAGATTCAATGTGTAGCCTAATGAACGTCTATTCTTTAATATATTGCATTTACAGAACTCAATAAACCATTTACTATACCCTGTATATGCACGTTCTCTACTCGTTCCTTGAAACTGAGCATCAATACATTTGTATAAATACGCAATATCATTAAATAGTTCTTCCTCATACTCCTCATCATAGCTGACAGCATCAAAACTAAAGTCTGTGATATTCTGCTTATAAGTATCTATGAGATATTTAATATCCTCATTAAATGTCGTTCCTTTTATTTGTTCAATTTCTTCTGCAATACGTTTATAATCTGCATTTTCATTAGGTTGATGTTTGATTGCATCATCTTGATTAATCATCTCAAGAAGCTTTGAATGTGAAAATAATCGTTTTACATAAGGTTCAAGTTTCTTCCATCCAAAATCATAATTTTGTCTAGACTTGGTCATTTTTTCCCACTCTACTGTAAAGAAAAGTTCTTCTACTTTATCATAATTTGCTTTAAACATCTGGTCTAACTTAATGGCAAGTTGAGAAATATAAAAGAAATAATAGTATTGAAGTAATTTCTTAATATACTTTTGAAAACGTTCTTTCTCACCTATAACATATTTAAAATCTTCTATAAATAATTCACTTACATAGGGTACTAAAGGTGTAAAACTAGGTTCATAAGTAGATCTTTCTTCAAGTGAGGGGAGTAATTCATACATCAAGTCATCTAATACACTATCTGCCTCTTCCTCAAAAGATGCTCTGACTTTTTCACTGTCTCTGCCCTGGTTTAATACATCATATAAGAACTGTGCAATTTTTTTATCATTTGAATTGGCATTTGTATAGAGCATTGCTCGGTTACTAAATAATACAAGCTCTTTCTGGTCATTAAAATACACTTGCTTAATAATTTGACGAAGCTGATACGCTTCTTCCTTTCCAGATATATGTTCTTTAATACCATCTAATATCTCATCCCTTACAATCTCCGTCTTAAGTTTTTTTCCTGTAAGAATTCTTACATATTCCCCCACTACACCTGTGAACTCAGTAGTTACAAATTTATCCTTTACAACAAAGGGTAAATCCTTAAATAAGGCATTGCTCTCATGCTTAAAAGGGATTTTACCTTCCTTAGGGTTCTTATCAATATATCTACTCTCAAATGTATCTCTCGATATTTTGTACATGGGCTACTTTATCCTTTCAAACTCAAATCCAAACTTGGATTTTTTCAGTATATATCTTGAAATATTCTCTGTATTTTTAGATTCTATAAAGACCTCTTTTTTCTTATTGCCGTAATTATATATTCTCTCTATGAGGTTAACAAACGAAACAAAGTTGTTTTTGTCTTTTACGTTTGGTCTATATCCGTTTTTAATATCTCTTATTAATTTGAATAGAGCAAAATCAATGTCAATGGATTCTTTTCGCTCTTCATCCTCATCTGAAATCGTTACTGTAATATACGGCACAAATCTTTCGATGACCTCACTTGAATTAATCTTACCTGGTTCTATGCATTCTTGAATTTTAAGTTCCTGGCTTATTCTATAATGGAATTGATTCATACCCACATTGATCCCTACCATCTTCTTTGAATTTCCACCATTCCATCTAAAGATTGCATCTATAAAATTAGTATATAAATCTTTTAACTCTCTTACATTATTGGCATTATATGCATACACACTACTTATAAACTCTGTATAAACCTCATCTTCTATAGCAAGCTTCCCTTGAATGCCATTTAATCTATAGAGTCTAATAAATAATTCTAGTAATGCCTTCTTAGTCTCTTTATGTTCTTTCGTCCTACGATTAATATCCATTTCTTCTAACGCTTTAATATAAATGCTATCCCTTAAATTCTCTTTTAATAAGGTTACTACGTCATCTAAAATATTAAATCTTACAATAATCTCATCTACCGATTCACTTCTTATAGACATTGGATCAAGTTTACTGACCTGTTCTAATACATTAGAATAATCTGGATGTGCATATAAAAGATTTGGCAATAAGGATCTAATATATGTCTTTGCTCTATCTTCATAGTTCAGATTCATATAACTATTCTTAGAGAAATCCTGCTCTACTAAAATATCATAAAAGAAATTAAGCAGGGATCTGGTTGAAATAATGATTTTATGTTTGATCATGGTTTCTACTAGAATATCTACAATAGCACTTTGCACTTGTTCCTCTTTTAGTAATTCGTAATTATGCTTAACAGGACAACTATTGGCTAATTTACATTGTTTACAATGTTGATACTGAACGTAAAATGGATTCTGCTCATGCTCTGCTACTAACTTATTCATAAGTTGTCTTACATAAAATGAATCGATATGATTTCCTTGTTTAGTAAGTTCATATAAATGATAGTCACTAAAATTGATGTGTTGGAAAAAGTTATTTCCATCGTATGCTGATTCATGAGTATAACTCTCTAAGATCTCCTGATCATCAATATACTGACTTAACTTTTGGTAATGCCCTCCTATTTCAGAGTCAATGAAATTATTAAGTGTACCCAGATTAACTGCCACAATAACTCTCTCTTTTTTTCCGTCCTCTATGTTTTCATCTCTAAATCCTTTAAGTACTTGATCTAATGTTTCAATAGATGTCATATCTGGAGATAAACTCTCTGTAGCATCATTGTGTAAATAAAAATCATCTAGTAACTTTTTCTCATTTTTTAAATAAGACAACAAATGTGATTTTCCATCTCCTACACTACCACAAACTAAAATAAGTTGTTTATGCTCCGAGTTTATTGCTTGTTCAATAATACTTACTAATTCATCTTCCAAATTCCTCTTAATATGCATATACTTCTTAAAAGGATGAAAGGCATTGATATTTTCAACTGCTTCTTTAGAAGACCCTCTTAATACTTTTAATAATTCTACTAAGCAATCCATTTTAACTTTCCCCTCTATTTTTATTCTTTCGTTCTATTTATACAATCTTTTAGCTGATTTAGTTTTATTATACATTATATCCCATATTAATTATAGACAAGCATTTATCTAATTTTTCCAAATATTTTTATATAAACTAAAGAGATAATCTCTTTATGAAGTTATCTCTTTTACTCCAATCCCCTATCATCACCTTTTATATGAATTACTTGCTTTCCATTCCATATATGCTTCTGGCATACATTTAGCACAAGGTCTATAGCCTGCTGCTTTTGCTGTTTCTTCATCTTTGAAAAAGACACGATGATTTACATATTGTCCTTTTGCAATATATCTATTTGCTGATGGACAATCTAATGTACCATAAATCTTTAATTTTCTATGTCCACCGAATTGTCCCTTTTCTTCACTTTCATACACAATTCCATTTTCATCTAGTAATTTATATCTTTTTGCTTGTGTCACTACATTACTCCATTCTTATCTTACTATGTGCCTAATTATTGATCCCATTTAATTATGGGTGCCACATACTTATTTTATATCTTTTTAATAATACCAGGCAATCTTCATCGGCTCATACTTCGGATTCTCACTCATGAGTAATACGGTTTCTTCCTAAGCGATCGATTTCCTGATATTCTCCTAAACTCTGCAAATGACAGCCTTTAATCCAACTCATTTCATCATTTAAGAACTTATAATAACTTGTTTAATCAAACATTTATTATAGGTTACAAATAAAATCTTCCCTTTTTCTACACAAAATTTTTCTAGGAGATAAGGAATACGCGCAACACCCACTGAAGTTTTCCCTGAGCCCGCTACCCCACGAATCACTGCATGCCCCATCACTTTATTTTCTGCTAGTTTTTGTTGTTTCTTGTTCAATTTCACCTTACTCCCTCCCTATACTTTGATTATAGTACTTTAGTCTGATTTTTCACTTCTTTATCCGATAAATCTACTGGAAGGCTTAATGTTTTTAGATAAACTTGAAACCCTTTTTTCGTTTCATTTAGTATTTGTTTAGTTATCATTTTTGCGTTATCATTCAAAATGCCTTTTATTTTATGATTGCTAATGATACTACTCAGAATCATAATAAACAAAACTGTACCAATGAATATACTCGTTATTTTTGTACCCAAACTTTCTGTCTTCTTCATGTCCTTCTCCTTATAATTCAAATTCGGATACACTTGGATACCTCCCAACATTTACTAAAGATAGAATTTTTATATTTTACTATTCATAAATAATTTAAAATTTTAATTTTGTTCATTTATCTCTGAAAGCAAAAAAGCAGTTAAACGATTATTTAACCTCTTAACTGCTTTTCTTGGTACTTATTTTAAACTTCTCATAAGCTTATATTTTTACTTCTTCTATCTGACACTGATGCTCTTTTATCTTACTGCCATAACATATAGCTATTACTAAAATTCTGAGTCTTCAAAGAGGATACTGGTATTTAGCTGATCTAATCTCATAATCTGATTAAATAAGCAAGTACACCTCTGCGCCTCATATACTTCATCTTCATGGAAATGTCCAAAGAACCACCATTTATACTCTAACCTCATCTGAATCATATCAAAAAACTCATTAATACGAGACTCCTCCTTTTGAAAGCCAAAACATTCCTTCATCATCCTATTGGAAGCTGTATGAGTGAGTATATAGTCTACTTTCCAATCGTGTTGATCCAAATTCTTAATAGCTTCCTCTATCTCCTCACAACTTAAATCCTCTTGTGGCCACCATGTCCTACCTGGCATTCTAAATTCCTTATCCACACTAATGCCACCACCCATTGTAAAGAATTTCAAGCCATCTATATCAAATACCTGACCTCTCATTAAATGATAAACATGCTCCGCAACCTGATGAACCTTGCCACCTTTCCACTTGGTCACGGGATAACTGTTTAGTAGGTCAAAATTTTCATGATTACCATCCACAAAGAGTGTTGTATAGTTTCTCGTATTATGAAATTCGATACACTGCTGACTTATTTTACTTTTATCCCATACCCCGCCAAAGTCCCCACAAATAATAAGATAATCCTCTTTTGTTAATTTCTTTTGTATTTTAAAATGACTTGGCTTAAGTTTTTCAATATTAACTGTCCTATGTGTATCCCCTGTTAAGTAAATCATTTATTCTTCCTCTCATCTTTTTCTTATTACTTTTAGTAGATTTAAACCAATTCCATAACTTCCCATATTGGTATGATTTATTTCTCATTTTACCATAATGTTTATCTATACCATATATTAGCTGACCACATTGCCCAATGCTTCATATAACTCTACTCTTCATATATTAGTAATGTTTATCTATAAACAGGATATTGAAGATAAAAAGAGGACTTCGAAACAATATCAAAGTCCTCTTTTTATACTTTCACTATTTAAACAACAGTTTTCATCTCTGATTTGAGACTGTGTTCTTCATGATATGAGATTGGTAAAATCCCTTTATATCGCTGACCATCTTCCTCTACATCGTAGATACTAGCATTTACATTAAAATACTTATATATATTTTCTTTTGTAATGGCTTTATCAGAGTCATCAAACACATAGGAGCCTCTACCTAAAATTAATGTTTTATCTGTATAACGTAGTGCATGCTCTGGATAATGCGTATTAATAATTACGGTTACATTTCTCTCTCGTGATATCTTTTCCATAATTTCAAGAACTTTTAATTGGTTCTTCATATCTAGATTAGACTCTGGCTCATCCATAATTAAGATATCCGGTTCTTTAATGAGTGCTCTAGCAATTAATACCATTTGCAGTTGTCCACCACTAATACTGTTACAAGAACGATGGGCAAGATGTGAAAGACCTATTTCTTCTAAAAGCTCATAAGCTCTTTCATACTCTTCCTTAGATGGTGTGTAACCAAACTTTACATGTTGGCTTCTTCCCATTACAACCATGTTTAGTACAGTATATCCAAATACTAGATTTTTTGCCTGTGGCACATAGCTAATATTTTTCCAGAACTGGCTATTGTTCATTTCCTTTGTATTGATTCCATCTATAAAGACTTCTCCTGTTTTTAAAGATAAGAAACGCATCATACAACGCATCATTGTTGTTTTACCAATACCATTAGCGCCTAGAACAGCCATAATTTCTCCTCTTTTTACATGAAAAGAAACATCTTTAAATACATCTTCCTTTTGATTATAAGAAAAACTAAGATTTTCTGCTCTAATCATTCCAGCCACCCCCTGTTTTATACAGTAATAGTGCAAAGATTGGCGCACCAATCAAGGCAGTTAATATGGATAACGGAATCTCTGATGCAGTCAGACTTCGTGCTGTTGTATCAATGATTACAAGAAAAATACCTCCCATTAATACACATGCTGGTACTAAATCTTTATGATCATGTCCTACGATCATTCGGGCTAAATGAGGAACCGCTAATCCTACAAAAGAAATAACTCCACAGAAAGATACAGAAATCGCTACAATTACTGTCGTTGCTACAATAACAAGGATACGTAACCCCTTCACATTCACACCTAATGAAGCTGCTTCATCTTCTCTTAAAGATAATACATTAAGCTTCCAACGAACCATCCATAAAACAAGAATAGCTATTACAATAACTGGAACAGCTTTTAGTACATCTCCCATGGAAGATCCTGAAAGGCTTCCCATTAACCAATAAGTGATAGCCGGAAGTTTTTCTTCTGGATCTGCAATATATTTAATGAAAGATGTAAGGGCTTCAAATACTGCCCCTACAATCGTTCCAGATAAAACTAATCTAATTGTGCTTGTTCTTCCACCTTTTTGGCTCATTAGATAAGTCATTGCCATACCAATAAATCCAAATATAAGCGCTGAACCTTGAATCACAATATAATTACTACTTAATAAAATCCCTAAAGCTGCACCAAACCCTGAGCTATAAGAAACCCCTAGAATATGAGAACTAACTAGTGGATTAGCAAACATTGCCTGTAAGCAGACACCAACACTAGCAAGACCAGCCCCTACTGCTGTGGCCATAATAATCCTTGGAAGTCTTACATTTAGTACAACGACTTGCTTTGTTTCTGCTACTTCACCTATGCCAAACAGACTTTGAAATACTTCACTTACAGACAGATTATATCTACCAATGCATAAAGCACCTAATAGTGTCATCAGTAAAATCCCACTAAGTAGTATAAAAATGAGTTTATTTCTTCTATTCGTTACCATTACTTAGCTGACGCTCCTCCGAAGTTTGCTCCTTTTGCAGCTTCTGGGTTAGCAGATAAAATACCATCAACTTGAGAATCTTCTACGGTATAGTTATAGAAACGTGCATAATAATCTTTAATTTCTTGACCCATATCATAAGTAAATAAGTCTGGATTTAAAGTTTGTGCCATCCATTTAAGCATTAATGGTGCATCTCCTGAAGGTGGGAACCAACGGTATACACCTAATGGCTCTTTGTAAACTTGTCCATTTTTAACTGCGTCAACTTGACTCCAGTCTTGACCATCGATTGTATTGTTATATAAATCTTCTGGCATAGTTTCTGTAAATGTTGTGATAATAATTTTATCTGGATTCCATTCATAAATTTGTTCCATATTAACAGATGTTGGACCTGTTAACTCTGCTGCTACATTCGTTCCACCACCTGCTGTAATCCAGTAGTGACCATAGAAATCAGAACCACTTACGCTGATATCATCTGCACTGTGGTTATATAAATATAATACTCTTGGTTTATCTTCTTCTGCAATTTCTGCTGTTTTTTCAGCAATTTCAGCTTCTACTTCACGACCATATTCGATAACAGCATCTACATTACCTGTATCACCGAATACTTGCCCCATGATTTCAAGCCAACTCTCTAATGTTGTAAGAACATCACCATTCCCTTGTGTTTTTACACCTACTGCAGTAATACCAGCATTATTCATTGCTTCATATTGCTCTAAATATTCTGCCCAGTATAAAACAACATCTGGCTCAAGTTTTAATAACTCTTCTACATTTACATCTGTTCCTTCGATAAAGTTATCTGCAATGCCAACTAATTCAGGATACATAGCTGCCATAATTGAGTTTTCAATCGCACTAGTTGAACCTGGGTGAACCCCTACTAAATAATCAATAGGTTGTCCAAGTAATGCATAAATACTAGGTAATGGAAGAGCTGTTGTAACTAATCTCTCTGGATTTGTAGGAATTGTTGCTTCCATACCATTTTGATCTACGACAGTAACAGTTTCTGCCTCTGTTGTTTCTGTATTTGTTGCATTCTCTGTACTTACTTCTGTATTTGTACTTTCAGTACTTTTATCTTTTGTTGCACCACAAGCAGTTAACATGCTAAGTGCAGTAATAGATGCTAATCCCATTACCATCTTTTTGTTTAAGAATTTCTTAATAGTCACTTCCTATTCCTCCTAAATAATCTACATATTAAATAGCTCTTCTTTCACATGCCAAATGTTTTAAAGAAAGCTTTATTAAATTTTGCTAAGTCAGTACTATCCATAACAAAAAGTTACAATCATATATTTCACTAATATCCAAATGATAGGCATCATACTTTCTCCTAAAAATAGATCAAATGACTTAATAAAACCTCTAAATCCTATTGATTAAATAATGGTTATTATTCTCATTACTAGCCTAAAATCTTCCTAGCATTAAATGAAACCTCTTAATATATATGTATGTATACACCTTTTTACTTATAATATGATTGTGGTAATTACATTTTACCCAAACATAAGGTGCCTTTTTTGTTAATCGCCTAATACTTCTCTCACCAATTTATGATATTGCAATATTTAATATACCTATATGGCTAGGAAAGCTAATTAGGTTAGCTAAAACTAACTCATTAAAAGACTACCATTCTTCTTTTATAATGTCAATATACGTTATTATAGAAATTTATCTAAGAAAAGCAAAATGCTCTAAAAACAATCTATACAAAAAAAGCAATAGCTTCAAATTACTATTGCTCTTCTCCCAAACGCATCTCAACCCAGTTCTCATTTACATGTCTTACATATTGCCATCCATGTTCTGCTA
>SVDC01000023.1 GCA_015058045.1 Cellulosilyticum sp. | reverse complement strand
TTTTGAATATTCCATAAATAACCACTTTCTCTTCTTCCCTTTTTTAATCAATTTCAACAACCCACCACAGATAATATGGTATTAAATATACTATATTGTAAATAAGGTAGCATTTACAATAGGTATTACATAATATATATGTATAATATGTAATACCTATTGTAATCTTTAAAAAAAGTTTTAATATACATAAAATTCAGTTATAATATCATTATTATAACTGAAAGGAGAGATTTATATGAAGAATTTTTGGAGAAGATATACTTGTATATCGATTTGGGGTATAATATCTGTGGTCATATCCGTTACTTACCTGATAACATATAATATGCCAGATTACTTAGGGATTAATCAGTGGTATGAGTGCATATATAATTTATCTATAGGGTATATATCAGCATTGATATTCTTTGTTTTACAAGTATATATACCAACTGTAAGAAAACAAGAAGAAGCAAAAAACATATTGCAACCAGAAATACATAATATATGTACCGAAATGGATACTATGTTAGCATTGTTCAGCTGCTTTGTGGATGTCAATCAGAATGAGATTAGTATTAAACATCTGCAAGGTGATACTATATACTATAATAAAGAAGCCATAACTGGAGAAAAAAATGTAAAATCTCAAGCATTTGATGATTTTAGGAAGAAGTTTCAATCATTTCCTAATACAGTACAACAAAAAATTGATAAGTTAAAATCTAAATCATTATATCAGGATTTGGATGAAGATATTATTATAATAATTACAACTATTGAACAATGCAGTTTCCCTACAACGGTAAAAAGTGTGGGAGAATTGTATGGTATATGTAGTAGTTATTCTGGACTTGAAAAAGACTTAATAGAATTTAAGGAATTACATAGTCAACTTGTTAAATATGATGAACAACCAACATTCAATGTTTTTACAGCATTATCAGATGAAGAGTGTGCTGTATATAGACAACGATTAGAGCAATATGGTCCTTTAGGAGAAGCGCTCAATCTACAATTGGCTAGAAATATACGAAAATAAGGTATCCTTTGGATACCTTATTTTCAATTTATATTTTATTATAAATATCAGCATATGTTATCTTTATACGATTTTTTAATTCCTTATTTTCTGCTTCTAATTTCTTTATTTTACGTTTTAGACTGGCAATGATAGCATCTTTATTATTATCATCCATTTCTCTTTTTACCTGAGCTGGTGTAGGAACCTTGGATTGTTGTAATCGTAGCTCTTGAATTCTGGATTTTATCTCCAAATTATTATATAGAGTAGCTTTAGTAACACCACTTTCATTAGAGACGCTATTGAAATTTATTGGTTTTTGCTGTTTTATAAGTGTTTTGATTGCTGCATTTACCTTTTCCTGTGTTTTAGTTCTGCGCAGATTGTGTAGCTGCTTTAATTGTTCATCTCGATTATAGTTTGACATTTCCATCACCTTTTTTTAATCTATTAAGATTGCTATAGATAATATTACCTTCTCTAATAGTAGAGTAAATATTTTCGTAAACTTGTAGAAGCTCTTCGTTTTCTTTTAACATATCAGCCCTATTATATGATTTTGCGCTTGTTATTAATGATTTAGTTGAGTTTATCAATATTTCATATTTATGAATATCTCCTTCAAATACACCCACACATAAATCTCTGCAAGGCTCACCTCCATTACAGGTTAAGCAAGGAGGTTGCTTTGCAAACTGACATTTCCCATTTGTTCTTTGTAAACAAGTTCCATAAGGTGTGTCTATTGCGTTTAATTTGTGGTTTTGCCATAACATATCAAGTATATCGTCAGGAACGTCTCCGTTAGATTCAGAAATAAGCTCATTCCCTTTTTGAAAGCTAAATACCCCCTTCTTGTGGACTTCATCAAAAGCTTTTCTTTTAGTATCATTAAGTAATTTGGCATAGCGTAATGTCATTTCTGGTGAAGCGTGCGCTAATAACTCTTGTACTGTAAGAATGTCAGTCCCACCGTTCAGCATTTTAATAGCATAAGTATGCCTAAATGAATGGTTTTTAAAATGAAATATATTGCCAGTTTCATCAATAATGTTATATTTAATAGCTAATTGATTAAGGTTCCTTTGAATTTCTTTTGCAGGGTAAGGCTGACCTTTTCGTTTGCCTGTATAGCAATTAAATATATAACTGTTAGGGTTATTATCTAGATTACTTTGTTCTTTTGAGTCATTTATCAATACAGCAATCATATCGGCCAATTCATCATCTATTGGTATTCTGTGTTCTTCGATATACACCTTTCTAACATCTGTTGCTAGCCAATATGAGTTGTTTAATTTTATTAGACAGTCATGGTTTAGCATTAATGCGTCTGATACACGTAATCCGGTTTTGTACATTATCCATAGTAATGGGATATATCTTTTAGGTAGCTCATTGATGTGCTCAAATAATTGTTCTAAAACGAAATCGGGTACATAGTCGATTTGATCACGGGCTTTTCGTTTGAGCTTGGGTTTGTCGTAGGGGTGTATAAGCAGACGAACATCTTTTTGAGGAGCAATTTTAAACTCTCTAGCTTGAATATCAGCTAAGAATTTTTCAACTGTAATTAGTGCTGTCTTAATATAATTTTCTGGATGTGAATTCTTTTGATTGTTTCGTGCTTGAATATAGGTGTGTAGGTACTCAATATATTTTTCTATATGTTCTCTATCTAATGCGATAAAATCATTCCATGTAGGTTCTAGTTCAGTAATAAAATTACTAAACTGAGGTAGATAAAGAAGATAGCTGCGTGCCGAACTCCAAGAAAAACTATCATTGGCTACTAAGCGTTGTTGTACATAAGATTTTATTTGGCTTCTAATTTGTACATTATTTATTTTATTAAAATCAATATAATAGCTACTTGTAGAAGAGTTATATGTGACTCCATATTTATCAAGCTTTTTTACATTCCATCGATCTTTTTCCCATTCGACTCGTTCATCTACCAAATCTAATAGAGACTCATACATGTTGTTCAAGAAATTGGCTATTGTAGTTTTAACTGTATATAGTTTTTCAATATGAGTTGTGGAAATCTTGGTTGTGGCTACGTCTTGTTTATCTAGCCAATCCATCCATTTAATTTTAGCGCTATTAATGTCTATATCAGCGATAGAGTTAAGGCCTGGATATTTAGTGTTAATAAATGTAGCTAGCTTATATAAAAATGATTGCTGTTTAAAAATACATAATGGTAATTTCCATTCATTATTAAAGATTTTATTATAAACAATAAACTTTACTTCCGTATTTACATTTGGGTTATTAAACGCAAATGTAAAATACTTAAGATGTGTAGTATCTTTTATAGTACTAAATTGAGCAATGCTTTTAAAGAAGTCAAGGTGCCAGCAATTGTTTTCTAAGAAATAATCAGTATTAATATATTGCGAGTAAATAGATCCATCATCTAGTGGTATTTTTTCTATATAGCCGGATAGAGTAGTGGTTATTTTTTGTTTGTATAAATCTAAGTCGTTGTAGCCTAAGTTGAGTAAAATATCATTCATTCGTATTATCTCCTTTGTTTATTTTAAAGGCAGGTTGTGCAACTTCCCAATTAGCTCTTTTTTCTTCCTCAGAGGGGTGAACGTATATATTCATCGTTGTTTGAATTTGCGTATGGCCTAAGCGCTCTTGAACTTGTTTGATATCCTTTGTTTGGTTGTAGTAAATAGTTGCGTGCGTATGTCTGAATAAATGTGCATGGACATCAATGCCTGTTTTGTGTTTGAGCCTTTTAAAAAGAGAACTTACGGCAATGTAATCAAGCGGCTCGCCTTTATTTGGACCAGTTATTTTTACAAATACAAAATTAGTATCTATTTCTAATTCATCCAGCACTTCATATGCATAGTCGTCAAATAAGTCCATTAGTTCTTGAGATACCTCGAGTTTTCGTTCACCAGTTTTTAATTTTGCACCATTAGGTAATTCACCACGATTAGTAAGCTGGATGTAATGGCCGTTCTTATGGTCGTAAATAAAATCCTCTAGATAAAGTGATAGAGCTTCTCCAATACGTAATCCGGTTTCAAATAGTAATTTGATAAGTAACTTATCACGTATATTACTTGTAGCTGCATATATAATATTTACTTCTTCTTGAGAAAGTGTCTTTACTCTTCTACGCGGTTCTTTAAGTTTTAATATATTCTTTTTTAATGGCGCATTCTTATTAATGTGATAGAGAAAATTTTTATAATTGGTATGACCATTTGTATATACTTTTGAAAGGGTTTTTTCCACCATATCGCTGTCAATTTCTTCATTTCTATACAAATAGTCATAAAACTTTACTACGGCAGTTATTATAAGGTTTACAGTCCTTTCAGCTCTTTTGCTTTTTGATGGACTCATTGCAACGATATTAGTGCTTTGATATGGATTTCTTAGCCAACTAATAAATTTAGAAAGTGTATCAAAGGTTATCTCCTTATAATCAATATTAACCTCATCTAGATACTCAAAAAAGAGTTTTAGAGCATAACAATATGTTTTTTGAGTATTGTAGCTTTTTTCAATATGATCAAGATGTTTTATATACCTAACAACTGGAATGACTGGTATCCCATTATTATCTATTAACATATATCTTTTCTTACCTTCAATTTTAATTTCTTGTACATTCATATCTTTCTCCTTTCTACTTATATAATATCTCCACATACTATACCAACTATACTATTTATAATTAATCTTTATAATAATTATAAGATGTTCCATTTTTCGCCTTTACCCTTTCATACTGAACTATCTATATTATACCATGGGTGGCACAGATAATATAAAATTATCTGTGGTGGGTTGAAATGTTATTTAAATATATGTTAACATATAAATTAAGTTAACCTTTGTTAACAATAATAAAATCAACGAGTTAACTATTTTGCTAAGGTTAACTTACAGGAGGGAATAAAGATGGCAGACGTAACATTTGGGGTAAAAGTATCTGAGGAAATGAAAAATGAATTAAGTTTATTAATGAAAGAGCATGCTTTAAGTGGCAAAGAGTTCATGAGCATGTTACTAGCAAGTTATAGATTAGATCAGGCAAAGGAAGAAGCTAATTTGTACGAAAGTGATATTGTAGAATTACAAAATCTAATCAAACGTATTCAAAGCATCTTTTTAAATATGACGGAAAAAAGTAAATTAAGTCATAAAGAAGAACAAGAAGCTTTAGAGCATGTCATTGAAGCACAACAAGGTGAAAAGGAAAAGCTTATTAAAGCACAAGAAGAGTTAAAAGAAGCCTTAGAAAGGGCAAAAGCAAAGGAAATAGACTATCAAAAAAGGGAAGAGGAACTTCAAAAAGAGATTGAAGCAGCCTATAAGGAAGCCCAACTCCAAAAAACACAATTAGAAAACAATTTACTGTTGCATAAAAAATTCGAAGAAGAAGTGGTACAACTTAAAGAACGTATTGCGTCATTAGAAAGATTAGAAATGGAGATAGAAGAGCGTAATGATGAGAATACAAAGCTAAAAGAACGTAATGATGAATTAGCTTCTGAAGTATGGTTCTTACAAAGAGATATAGAGAAACAGACAAAAGAGCGAGAGCAGCTTGTTGAAAAGCAAATAAAAGAAGCAGAGGTTTTAGAGAAGCAATTTGAATTAAGACTAAAGAATGAATTATTGGAACAAAAACTAACATTATCAGAAAAAATCAGTGAACTTAAAGATATAATCACACATATTAAAGAAGAAAAAAATCAGATTGAAAAAAATTACCAGAAAGAACTTGCATTATATGAGGATAAAATTAAAAAATCCGTACAAAAAGAATAATATGGTTGTTGAATTTCTTTAATAACAATGGTATACTCTTATACTGAAAAAGGAGTGTAGAAAAATGGCAAATTATTTATCACCACAAGAAATTACAGATTACACAAGTGAAGGTGGCGTAAATAAAGTTAACCGTAGTGTGATTTTAGTATTAACAATGGCTATTATGGCTGGTGTTTACATTGCGTTAGGTGGTTTTGCATCATCTGTAGCAGCTCATGATATTGCAAATAAAGGGGTAGCAAAACTGGTTACAGGTGCGGTATTCCCAATTGGATTAATGTTCGTTGTAATAAATGGTGCAGATTTATTTACTGGTAACTGTTTAATTGTAATTTCAACTTTAGAGAAAAAAACATCATGGGTAGGATTTATTAAAAATCTTGTAATCGTATTAATTGGTAACTTTATCGGTGCATTATTTATTGCATTTTTAGTTGCTAATAGTGGCATTTTAGATATGAGCAACGGTGGTTTTGGTGCTTATATGATGAAAACAGCTGCTACAAAAGTAAACCTTGGATTTACAGAAGCTTTATGTCTTGCAATTCTTTGTAACATTTTTGTATGTGCAGGTATTTGGATGATTTACGCAGCAAAAGATATTCCTGGTAAAATCTTAGCGGGATTCTTCTCAATTTTTGCTTTTGCAATTAGTGGAGCTGAACATATCGTAGCAAACATGTTCTACGTACCAGTAGCATTATTTGCTAAGACAAACGAATACTTAGAACTTGCGCATGTAACAGCAGATCAAATTTCATGGAGTAAATTCTTTATTAATAATGCTATTCCAGTTGTACTTGGGAATATCATTGGAGGTTTATTTATTGGTTGTATGTATTTCGTTATCTACAAAAAATTAACAAAGCCATCTAAATAAGATGAGTCGCAGTGAATGCTGCGGCTTTTTTTATAGGATGAATCATTTTATAGAAAAGGAATTAAAGATGGAAATTCGTAAAGCAATGGGGTATTTTAAACAAGCATTAGAAAACGAACAGCTTTCGTTACACACCTTACGGGCCTATGAACAAGATTTAGAACAATTTTGCGACTGTATTGGTAAAGAAGATTTAGATGAACTTGGATTTGAAGATTTTCAAGATTATTTAGCACAAATAGCTTCGCTTAAGGTAACGAGTATTAAAAGAAAACGTGTAGTGCTCAATCGCTTTTTAGCTTTTTGTTATCGTAAAAGGTTGTGTAAAGAGCGTTTACATGAATATATAGATCCTATTCGTTCAAAGAAAACAGCTATTCCTAAAGAAGTACTTTCAAAGGAAGAGATTATTCAGATCCAAAGTTTTTTACGGGAAGAAAAAGAGCAAGCTGCACTTAAGTGCCATAGCCCATATTATGAATACCTTTATTATTGTACTGTGCGTAATGAACTTTTAATTGCATTTTTATTATATACAGGATGTCGTGCACATGAGGCTGTTTCGATTCAAAAAAAAGATATTGATTTTGAAAAAAATATTATAACCTTATTTACAAAAGGTGCCAAATATAATCCTATTCCAATACATGATGAGTTGATAGAAGCTTTTAGTATTTATGAAAAAGGTATTGAAAAGCTTGGCGAAACATTAAAAGCGACCATAGAAAAAAGTATTTATTTATTTCCAAGTAAACAAGATGGTATGCAGTATATGGCTACTCGTACCCTTCATGATTTAATGAAAAAACTATCCAATGTTCTAAATAGACCGATTCATGCCCATTTATTTAGACATACTTTTGCATCTTATTGTATTGCTGCTAATATGGATATCTCAACGATTTCATCACTGATTTCACATAGTAATCCATCTATTACACTTTCTATTTATACTCACGAAATAGATGCACATAACAAACAAGAACAAATTAAAAAACTGCGTTTTAACTAAACGTAGTTTTTTAATTTGTTCTTGTAGTTGAATAAAGGTATGAAAATTAATTTTTGACTTATACTATTTAATAATATGAAAGGAGTATAGGTTATGAATGATGTTGATGAATTAAAGCAAAAATATAAAGAGGGCTATCGCTGTATTTATACAGAAAAGGATGAGCAAGAAGGTATGACAATGCACCTTAAAAATTTTCGTGAAGAAAAGATTCATACCATGCTAGTTAAAAGTGATATGGAGATTGGTCAGATTGAAGATTTCTTAGACCAAATCAATCAAATTAAGAAAGCAAAAGGTCATGATTGTCATAACCTTTAAATGATAGGGATTAAAGACTAAAATACGTAAAAATAATATAAGGTGTACTCTAAAAGTAAAGTACACCTTATATTATTTTAACGCATCCACTTCCTTATAGTGTGTGGAAGTTTTTCCAAATTAAAGTAACGGATAGGAATCTCTTTAGAACTGCTGACCAAAACTGTTTTTTGATGAGTAAAGGTTTTAAAGCTATCATAACCATGATAGGCTCCCATACCACTATATCCTACACCACCAAAAGGCACTTTTGGGCTTACAAGATGTAGAATCGTATCGTTAATACATCCACCACCAAAAGAGATGTGTTTTAATAAGTGATTAATACGCTTCTTATCATTTCCAAATAAATAACAAGCTAAAGGTTTAGGTTGGCGTTGTACAATTTGAATAGCCTCACTTAAACATTTAAATGGAATAATTGGCAAAATAGGACCAAAAATTTCTTCTTGCATACACAAATCACTTTGATGAACAGGATATAACACAGTAGGTTCAATATAAAGTGTGTCTGTATCAAAATGGCCACCACAGTAAATCTTATCTTCATTAATAAGCTGGAGGAGTCGGACATATTGACTTTCATTTATAATATGTGCCATCTGATGTGGACCGTTATATAATTGGGTTAATTCAGATTTTATATGACGAAGAAATGACTGAGCAACAGATTCATGAACTAAGACATAATCTGGTGCAACACAAGTTTGGCCAGCATTTAAGAATTTTCCCCATACAATGCGTTTTGCTGCTAATTTTAAATTTGCATCATAATCTACAATAGTTGGACTCTTACCACCGAGCTCTAGTGTAACAGGAATGAGATTGTGAGCAGCAGAATACATCACTTTTTTACCTGTTTCAATCCCTCCTGTAAAGAAGATGTAATCAATAGGTTCTTCTAGAAGCTTAGCAGCAATTTTGGCATCTCCTTCTACAACTTGAACATAAAAAGGAGGAAAGGTTTCACGGATAATTTGTTTTAAAATCTTATTGGTTGCTGGTGTATATTCTGATGGCTTTATAATAGCACAGTTTCCTGCAGCAATAGCCCCAATAAGAGGACACATTGCAAGCTGAAAAGGATAATTATAAGGAGAATAAATGACACATACGCCATAAGGTTCTTTTAAAATACGATGATGCCCCCCTAAAAGAGGAAGCGGAGCAGCTTTAATATCTGGTTTTGCCCAACTAGATACATATTTAATAGCCTCATTGAGTTCAGAAAGTGTTGTATAAATTTCAGTAGAATAGGCTTCTAAAGTAGGTTTTTGAAAATCTGAGTACAACGCATCAATAATGGCTTTATGATGGGTAATAATGGATTTTCTGAGTTTTTTTAAAATCTGGATTCGCTTTTTTATATCATATGTTTGTCGTGTATAAAAGAAACGATTCATTTTTTGAACCATTTCGTGTGTATTATTCATACGATTACCTCTCTTTCGAATTAATAGTTTACAAAATTTACTTAAAGAAATTCTTTGCATATTTGCAAATCATTATCTAACATATCACTTTTTAATAAGGGTACAATAACTATATAAATAAAATATATAGGGGGCCAATATGAAAAAGAAAAATCAAGTTAGAGCGATGTACTTTATATTTTGTTTAATGATGTGTTTACCTCAAATGCAATATGCTAAAAGTGCAAAGAATCCTCGTACACCGGGTACTGCTATTTTTGTAATGGCAACAACACAGGTCTCACCTAGTATTACAGATAAAACCTTTACTGTAAAAAAAGATGGTCTTAATTTAGAGATGCACATTCCACAGTTTTCTAATCTATCCAATAGTGATTTTGAAAAACAAGTTAATCATTACCTCCTAAAAGAAGCAACAAAGAGAAAAAAAGCTATGATTGAAATGGCGAAATCTTACAATAAAGATTTTATAAAAGACGGGCTTACACCCATTCCATTTGAATATATCGAAACCTTTTCAATCATTCCAACCATCTATCCATATTATACCCTTGAACTCTATCAATATCAGTATAGTGGTGGAGCTCATGGTATTAGTGAACTAAGTTATATTAATCTGAATCAAGAAAAAAATCAATTACTTAATTTAGCAGATTTATTTAAAGAAGATGTGGATTACCAATCTATAGTAAATGAACTTGTTAAACAAGAAATTGAAAGGCGACAAGAACTTGGAGAATTTTTCTTTTCCGGTAGTGATGGATTCCAAAGTATTGGCGAAAATAGGCCATTTTTTATTAATAAAGATGGAGATTTAGTCATTGTGTTTAATGTATATGAGATTGCTCCTTATGCCAGTGGACCTATTTATATTACAATTCCGAGGGCAAAGCTTATAGCATACTTGAAATAGTTTGTCATTTCAATGATTTTGTTGTAATATAAAGATAATACATTTATAAGGAGGTCTCTTACTCAAAGAGATAGAACAATGACAAGGGGTAAATGGAATATACAAACAAAAATTATTGGGGTTATATGTGCACTTATACTTATTTTTATATGTTGCTTTTTTATGCTAAAGTTCATGTATAACATGCAAAATACAACTTTGCAAAGTACTTGGAAATCAGATGAAACGGGGCAAATTTTAAGTTTTACACCTGATAATCGTGTGGTGTTTGATGGAGGTTCGTCAAATGGCATATATTATATTCTTTCAACAGATACTATGGAATATACTATAGAAGGTCAAACTTTTCAAATGATGTATTATATAAAAGACCAAAAGCTTTATTGGGGAATAGATAAAAATCACCTGGAGTGTTTTACAAAAAGGTGGTATTAGAAGGTTCTGGAACGCATGCTATTAGCGGATAGGGGGATAATATGGATCAAATAGAATTATTAAATATATATGAGCAAGCTCTGAAACTAGGGAAGTCAGAATGGAATCAAAAAGTACTCAGAGGACAATCAGGGTATTTACGTACGTTAGATAGCATGTTGAAGCAAGGAGATGTTGTAACTGAATATCCATTAGGATTAGTAGAAATTCCAATTCATAAAATAGTAGGGACTTATACCCATGGGCGAAGCGTTTCTTTTGCAGACAACTATATGCCTATTATGGATTCTAAATCTGAGTTTGCACTTAAATGGATGCATCTTTACGATTATCATATTGAATCAGGTATTGCTGATCCTATAAAAGTATATGAATATTTAAATCGTTTTTTTGTAGTAGAAGGTAATAAAAGAGTGAGTGTATTGAAGTTTGTAGAAGGAACTACTATTAATGGATATGTAACAAGACTGATTCCAAAACGTAATCCTGAAGATAAAACAAATACCATTTACTATGAATTTATGAATTTTTATAAAGAAACTCAAATTAATTCCATATGGTTTTCTGAGATAGGTAGTTTTACAGAGTTATTAGAGTATGTAAAACAGTATAAGAAAAAGGTTGGAGAAGAAGATGGTATAAAATTATTCCTTTCTAATTGTTATCGTCCATTTAGGCAAATCTATCATGAGTTAGGCGGTAATCAATTAGAACTGACCACAGGTGATGTATTTTTAACCTACCTTAAAATATATGGTTTACCTAGTGAAATTTCATATGAAAAGAATAGTAGTCAAATCAAAAAGGTAATAAATGAAATTAAAGTAATTGATTCTGAAGCGAGTCATGTGGAAACAGAAGCAATTCAAAGTGTTAAAAAGAAAAGTGTACTTTTTTCTCTTACAGAATTTATGAATTTAAAAAAGGTAATAAAAATTGCCTTTGTATATGGAAAATCTTCGACAACTTCAGGATGGACATATGCACATGAACTTGGACGCTTGCATATTGAAAATATATTTAAGGAGCAAATTCAAACCCAAAAGGTTGAAAATGTGCCGGAAGATGAGCGTGCATATGATACATTCAAAGCATTGGCGAAAGAAGGAATAGATGTAATTTTTGCTACTAGTCCAACCTATTTGGCTCCAGCTTTAAAAGCAGCAATGGAATTTCCAAATATACGTTTTTTTAACTGTGCAGCTACGCACTCTTATAAGTCGCTGACATTATATTATGGTCGTATACATGAACCTAGATATTTACTTGGAATGATAGCAGGTGCTATGACACAAACTAATATATTAGGTTATGTAGCGCCTTATCCTATTTCAGAGGTTGTAAGCAGTATCAACGCTTTTACATTGGGCGCACAAGCTGTTAATCCTTATGTCAAAGTTAAAGCACTTTGGACGAATTGTTGGGATAGCCCTAGTGAGGGAAAGAAAGTTGCAAAGAAACTTCAGGAAATGGGTGCTGATATTATCTCTAATGAAGACTTACCTATTCCAGGGGATATTACAAAAGAGTATGGTGTGTATCGCATTGAACCAGAAACAGGAGAAAAAACACATTATGCAATGGCTATTTGGAATTGGGGACTTTTTTATGAACAAGTGATTCAAAATGTATTAAATGGCACACTCAAAACTTTCGGAGTCAATGATGTTCCAATTAATTTCTGGCAAGGTATGAATAATGGTATTGTAGATATTTTGTATTCTAATCGTAATATATCTGTACCTATGAAGCGTTTAATCGAAAGTGTCAAACAGTCTATACGAAATAATGAGTTTAATATTTTTGAAGGACCTATATATGACCAAAATAATGTAATTAAAGCTAAATATGAAGAAGCATTAGATTATGAAGATATTATTCATATGGATTGGCTCATAAGAGGTGTAGAAGGGGAAATTCCTAATATAAAAACTTTAACGCCAACAGACCCATTTTCATACAGACAAGGATTAAATCAATCTATAAGCAAAAATACTTAATAAAATTTAAAAGCAGATAGCGTTATGCTATCTGCTTTTAAATTTCTAAAATGTAGTAATTATAACCATTAATTAATTGAATATCATCATGTCTTAAGATACGCTGAGCATGAGAAGAATAAGTAAAATGATTGTGCCCATATAGATGAATGCTAGGTTGTAAATTTTGATAAATTTGGTTGAAACATTTAAAGCCAACATGACATTGGCTATTTGGGTCATCTCCTAATCCAAAAGTAGGAGAATGAGATACAAAAATATCAATAGGTTGTTTGGTTGTACGTATCAATTTTTTGACGCGTTTTTGCATTTTATCTTCTGTATACTGAAAAGGCCCTCCTTTATATTCGATTGATCCTCCTAATCCAGCAATTCGCAATCCTCTAAACTCTACAACCTTACTTTCTATACAATCACAGCCTTCAGGTGGTTTTAAAAGATATTGTTTATCATGATTACCGTGGACATAAAAAACAGGTACAGCTAGCATTGTAACTAAAAAAGATAAATAGGATGCTTTTAAGTCACCACATGAAATCACACACTCTATATCTCTAAAATTAGATTTATCAAAGAAATCCCATATGTAATTACTCTCAATATCTGAAACTACTAATATTTTCATATGTACCGTCCTTTAAAAGTAAGAATATATACACTATTATACTATATTTTGTTTAGAAGTGGTATGGAAAATCATATTTAAATCTTTAACAAAAGCATTTCTTTAATTTTATAACCTTCCTGTCATGTTTGTCCCTTTTATAACATATAAATGATGTAGACAAGTGGAGGAGATGAATGATGAATAAACCCTATCGAATAATTTATTATGTATTAGGCATTTGTATTTTCAGCATAGTGATGTTTTGCTCACTTAAATACTTGAACTTATCATGGGTTGAATCGAATACATCTTATGTAAAAGTAACGATTAACTTTCTGATTCCTATGGAACAAGATCAATTGAAGGAACACATTCAGCTTAGGGGAACAAGAGAAAATCAAACGGCCTTTAATTATTCTATAAAATGGTTAAATAAACAGGTCGTTGAACTTAAATTTGAAGAGCAAAATGAGCTTAAAGGGCAAAAGATTAAACTGATTATTGGTGCGGCACCTACTCAATTTAAAGGACTCTCTAAATCCGCCACTATACCTTTACAATTCAAAACAGATATTGAGCTTTTAGAACCTACCAATAAACTTTTGGTTTCAAGTACACACGCTTTCGTAATAGCCTTTAATACGCCTGTTAGCATGCAACAAATAAACAAATATCTACAGTGCGAAACAAGATTTGATATCAAGCCTTTTGAAATAGCAACTTCAGCAGGTGAAAGTTTTACAGATGATACACGTTTTTTATTAACACCTAAATCAGCATTAGAAAATGGAAAAAACTATATTTTAATAATTAAAGCAGGTATGCGAGCCAAATGTGGCACCTTTTTAAAGCAAGATCAAATCATTCAGTTAGAAGTAGATCAAAAGCCTACAATTAATAAAACTTATCCTATAGATGGTGATAAATGGATTGGGTTGTATCCTAGGATTCTTTTAGAGAGTAAAGAGGAAGTCGCTCAGGTATATGCAATGATTAATAATCAACCTTTAAAAGGTACATTAGTAGATTCAAAGCATGCTTACTTTATATTAGATGAACTATTAAAACCTGAAACTGCCTATGAGTTAAAATTTCAAGTTCAAGTGTCTAGCGGTGAAGTAAGTGAGTCAAAGGTTATTCACTTTACGACAACTACCTTGGAACAAAAAAGATTTTGGATGGATATTCATTTAGGCAAAGAAAAACAAATTTGTTGTTATGAAGGGACAAAATGTATTCGAAAAATCCCTTGTCAATATACACAAAATAAAAATGCATATTTATTAGGAACTTATTATCTACAAGGAAAAGCAGAAGTATATGAAGATAATTCAAATTATTTAGGAGGAAACTATTGGATGATTATTTCAGATAAGTTAGGTATTCAAGGAGATTTAAGAGATTCTTATTGGCAACCTAGTAATCAGTTTAATAAGGCTAAAAATATTATCATCAGTGATGAAGATGCAGCATGGCTTTATGGAAAGATAGCAACTGATACAATGATTATTGTAAGAGAGTAAAAAATAGTATTTTAAAAGTTGATACTATTTTTTAGAGTATTACAAAAATTTATTGAAAATGCAACAAAATGTGATAAAATACATGTAACGGTAATAAGTAGACCGTATATTTATTTGCTAGGAGGCGCATTGAATGAGTTTTAAAACCGAATACATGAAAGACTTAATGACTAGAGTAGAAAAAAATCATCCTGCTGAGCCAGAGTTTCATCAAGCTGTAAAAGAAGTATTACTTTGTATGGAATCTGTAGCAGAACGTAATCCTAAATATGTTGAAGCAGGTATTTTTGAGCGTATTGTAGAGCCAGAGCGTGCTATTATGTTCCGTGTATCATGGGTAGATGATGCAGGTAAAGTTCAAGTAAATAGAGGTTATCGTGTACAATTTAACAGTGCAATTGGACCATATAAAGGTGGACTCAGATTACACCCATCTGTTAATTTAGGTGTTATTAAATTCTTAGGTTTTGAACAAATCTTTAAAAATTCTTTAACTGGACTTCCAATGGGTGGAGGTAAAGGTGGTAGTGATTTTGATCCAAAAGGTAAATCAGATGGAGAAATTATGAGATTCTGCCAAAGCTTTATGACAGAGCTTGCAAAACACATTGGTGCAGATACAGATGTTCCAGCAGGTGATATTGGAGTAGGAGCTCGTGAAATTGGCTACTTATTTGGACAATATAAACGTTTAAGAAATGAATTTACAGGCGTATTAACAGGTAAAGGTCTAAGCTATGGTGGGTCTCTTGTCAGAACACAAGCTACAGGTTATGGTTTATGTTATTTTACACAAGAAATGTTAGCAACTAAAAATGATAGTTTCCAAGATAAAACAGTTGTTATTTCTGGTTCAGGTAATGTAGCTATTTATGCAGCAGAAAAAGCAACTCAACTTGGTGGCAAGGTTGTAGCACTTAGTGATTCAAATGGATATATTTATGATCCAAATGGTATTGATTTAGCTGCGGTAAAAGAAATTAAAGAAGTAAAACGTTTACGTATTAAAGAATACATAGAAAATCATCCACATGCTGAGTATCATGAAGGATGTAAAGGTATCTGGAACATTAAATGTGATATTGCACTTCCATGTGCAACCCAAAATGAATTAGATGGCGAATCAGCTCAAACATTAGTGGCAAATGGTGTTATAGCTGTAGCAGAAGGTGCAAATATGCCATCTACCCCAGATGCAGTGGATACATTCCAAGCTGCTGGTGTATTATTTGCACCAGGTAAAGCTTCTAATGCTGGTGGTGTTGCAACATCAGGTCTTGAAATGTCTCAAAATAGCATGAGATATAGTTGGACATCAGAAGAAGTAGATGCAAAATTAAAAGACATTATGAAGCATATTCATACAACTTGTAAACAAGCTGCAACAGAATATGGCGAACCTAATAACTATGTACTAGGTGCTAATATTGGTGGTTTCTTAAAAGTTGCTGAAGCTATGTATGCTCAAGGCGTTGCATATTAAGAAGGAATAACAAAAGGAAAACCTCTTCTTTATTATAGGAGAGGTTTTCCTTTTGTTATTTTATGTTGTATATCTAAAAAAAATAAGATAAAATGATAGGGAATATCACAAAACATATAAAACTAGGGGGAAAATATGCAGAAGATTTTAGTACCTTTATCAGAAACAATGCCTGGTATGTTGGTTGCTGAACCTATTCGTAATTTAGAGACAGGATTAATTTATGTAGGTGAAAATCAAGAATTAACAGCAGATATCATTCAAAAGCTGGAAAGAAGTGGAATTGAGGAAATTAAGATATATGTCAATACGTGGGATGATGTGTGGAAGATTTCTGAAGAAACAAAGGAACACTATCAAAGATGCACAGATAAAGCTAAAAAATTACTGAATCAAATTGCATATGATAATGTCGTAGACTTTGTCGCATTTAAACAAGTTAAGGAAGAAATGATCAAATATTTCAATGATAACTACAAAATGATAGGATGTATTAATTTATCAAAAGTTGCAGCTAGTTATACTTATACACATAGCATTAATGTTGCATTGCTTGCAACTTTAATTGGTAAATGGATGAAGCTTGGAGAGCAAGCGCAAGATCAGCTTATGCTAGCAGGTTTATTTCATGATATTGGAAAAATGCGTATCAATAAAGATTTACTAAATAAACCAGAGAAGTTAACTGATGAAGAATTTGAGGAAATTAAGAAACATCCTATTTATTCCTATGAATTTCTTCAAGATAATACAAATATACCATTAGACGTAAAAGTAGGCATTTTAATGCACCACGAGCGTATGGATGGTTCTGGATATCCATATGGTGTACATAATGAAAATATTAATACTATTGCTAGGATTATTGCTGTAGCTGATGCCTACGATGCTATGATTTCAGAACGTCCGTATCAAAAGAAACGTTCGCCATTTGAAGTCATGCATCTATTACAGGAGGGGATTTTTGGTAAACTAGATACAAAAATTTTATTAACCTTCCTATCTAATATTGCAACTTATTATATTGGAACATATGTTGCACTTAATACTGGAGAAATAGGAGAAGTTGTGGCGATTAATCCATCCTGCGTCTACCGTCCAATTATTAGGGTTCAAGACCGTTACATTGATATGAATGCAGATTTCACAGTCCAAATTGTCGACTTAAGCTAAAATCGTGTTTTTTTAAAAATGAATAAAAAAGAGATTAACGTTTATACTAACCTTGTATAATAATTATATTATAAAGGAGTTAGTACAAAATGAAAAAATTTCTCTTTTTATCTGCACTTGTATTAATGGGATTTGCATGTGTAGGTTGTACTACAGATAATGGCACTAATGGTAATTCTGCCGTTGAAAGTCCTGCAACTAATGGTACTAATGGCACTGGTAATACAAATGGTACTACTGGTACAAACGGTGGCGGTAATGGTAGTGCTAACGGATCAACTAATGCAGGAGCATCTAATACTACAGGTACTACTGGTGGTACAACTAATAATGCTGGTACAAACATGAATGGTGGTACAACTAATAATACTGACAATGCAACAAATGGTGTTGTAAAAGATCAAAATGGTGTTGTTAATGATGGCAACACAACTACTACTAAATAGTAATATGAACGTCAATATCTAATAAAGCAAGAGTATCCTTACTCTTGCTTTATTTTTTTAGTAAAAATGCATAAGTCATGTTATAATAAGGAGAAATAACGTTGATACTAAGAAAGGAGTAGAGGATTGAAAGTATTATTACTCGCATTAAATGCAAAATTTATTCATACTTCACTTGCTTTACGCTATATAAAAGCATATTGTCATCAATATGATGAGCAAATCCAAATTTTAGAAACAAGCATTAATAATAATGAGAATGAAATTATTAAAGCTATTTATAAAGAGCAACCAAATATTATTGGGATTTCATGCTATATTTGGAATATGTCCTATATTAAGATGCTCATCCCAACACTCAAAAAGATTCTACCAGATACAACAATTATATTAGGTGGACCAGAAGTGTCTTATGAAGGAGAAAGTTTATTAAGCCTTCCGGAAGTGGATTTAATTATGGAGGGTGAAGGAGAAGAAACCTGGAAGGAATATTTAGATTATCGTATATTCAATAAAGGGCATATTTCAGATATTACAGGTCTGGTATATCGTAATGAGCAGGGTGAAATTCACAAAAATAAAGCGCGTAAGCCTTTAGATTTAAATCATTTGCCGTTTGTTTATGAGAATCTAGAGGGACTGGAACATAAGATTATTTATTATGAAGCCTCTAGAGGTTGTCCATTTAATTGCCAATACTGTTTATCTTCTATTGAGCAAGGTGTGCGTTTTGTACCTCTTGACAAAGTTAAGCAACATATGGCATTTTTCTTAGAAAAGCGTGTCAAGCAGGTTAAATTTGTAGATCGTACCTTTAATGCAAGACGCCAGTATGCCATGGATATTTGGACTTATCTTATCGAAAATGATAATGGCTACACCAATTTCCACTTTGAAATTGCTGCTGAACTCATTCATGAAGAAATGTATTCTTTACTTAAAAAAGCCAGACCAGGTCTAATCCAATTTGAAATTGGTGTACAATCTACTAATGAAAATGTCCTAAAGATTATTAAACGTCCTATGCCTTTTAAAGATATTAAAAAAGTCGTAGAGCGTATTCGTGCACTAGGTAATATTCATCAACATTTAGATTTAATAGCTGGTTTACCAGAAGAAGATTATAGCTCATTTAGACAGTCTTTTAATGATGTGATGAGCTTAAGACCTGAGCAATTCCAATTAGGATTTTTAAAACTTTTAAAAGGCTCAGGACTTAGAGAAAAAGCCAAAGAGTATGGACTAATTTATAAAGCTGAGCCACCTTATGAGATTTTATATACTTCATCGATTACCTATGATGAGATCTTGCGTTTACATGCTATAGATGATTTAGTTGACCGTTACTATAATAACGGACGTTTTAGTCATTCATTAGAATATTTCTTTGACTGCTATGAGCAGCAGCCATTTGATTTCTTTGAAGCATTATCTAAATTCTGGGAAGAAAAAGGCTATGATGTAATCGAACATAATAAAATGGCTTATTATAAGCATCTTGTTGAATTTGCAGTTGCTAGTCCAAAAGTAAATGAGGAAATTTTAAAAGAAATGATTCGATTAGATTATCTTATACATGAACCTATTAAAGAAATGCCTGCTGAATTTGAGACCATTCATAGAGAGGAACTAAAAGAAATCTTTAATAGCTTACTAAAAGATGATGAATGGGTAGTCAAATATTTACCTCACTTACAAAACTATGCACCTAGACAACGTTATCGTTCAACTTATTTAGATGCATTTAAATATCCAGTATGGCAATCTATATTAGGTGAAAAGATGAATCAGGTAGCATTAAGAAAAACACAAAAAATACTCTTTGATTATTCCTTCAATCCACCAAAATGGTTACTTATTAATGAGGAGTAAAACGACATGAAACAAAAAGCACAAATTGCAACGCTATTAGAACGCTTAGATACCTACTATCCAAAAGATGTGATTTGCTACTTAAATCATAAAAATACATTTGAACTTTTAGTAGCGACCATCTTAAGTGCACAATGTACAGATGATCGAGTCAATTTAGTGACCCCTGATTTATTTGAAAGATTTCCAAGTGTTTATGATTTTGCAACAGCTGATTTAAGAGAGTTAGAGAACCTTATTAAAAGTACAGGTTTCTATAAAAATAAGGCTAAGAACATTATTGCTTGTGCACAGCGACTCGTAGAGGTGTATCATGGAGAAGTACCTTCAGATATTGATGAACTGGTTACATTGCCTGGTGTTGGACGCAAAACAGCTAATGTGATCAGAGGAAACATCTTTATGATTCCTAGTATTGTTGTAGATACCCATGTTAAACGTATTAGTATTAGATGGGGTATTACGCTATATGAAGATCCTGTGCAAATAGAAAAAGACTTAATGACTAAATTACCTAGAGAGCATTGGATTCGTTACAATACGCAAGTCATTGCACATGGACGTGCTATTTGTACAGCACGCAATCCAAAATGTGAAAACTGTATGTTTCTAACCGTTTGTCCACATGGATTAACGCTTTTACGTAAAAAATTACCTGAGGAAGCTCAAGAAGCTTTACAAAAAGGACATATGTATTAATATTATATATCAAAAAAGCCCCTTATTCTTATATACTAAGATAGGGGCTTTTTTGATATAATACCAATTATTTTATGCTATGAGCTAACCTCGTATTATAGAGATGAATTTTTCTTACTTTTTTTAAATGGTAATTTAAAATGATGTTTATGAGTTGCCTTGTTTTCCAAACCATGATATGTTTGAAGAATTTCTTCATAGAATACTTCCGCATGATGACCAAAAGTCTCTGCTGATAATGGTTTAATAGAATGAATTGCATTTTGGCTTAATTGTTTGCGATAGGCCTCATTACTTAAGATTTGATAGAGTGCCTTGGAAAGTTCGTCTATGGTATGGAATAATTGACCGTTATATCCATCTCTTACGAAACCAGCAATACTTTCATCTTCTCTGGCAATAACAGGAAGTGCAGCAGCCATAGCTTCGGCAAAAGTAAGACCTTGGGTCTCTGTAACGGAGGCACTGACAAATACATCTCCTAGCTGATACATACGTCCAATTGTATTCCAAGGTTGCATACCTGTAAAGATAACCGCATTTCGAACGCCTAGATTTTGAGCCAATTCTTCTAATTCTAAACGTATTGGTCCATCACCTACAATCACTAATTTGGCATCTGGTATTTGTGTTAATAATTGTGGCATGGCTTTAATAAGAAAATCAATACTTTTTTCTTTAGCTACACGCCCTATAAAAAGAATAATAGGATCATTTGGTGGAATATTAAAGATTTCCTTTAAACGGTCAATATCCTTTTCACTGTAGTTTTCAGGTTTAAAAGGTGTAAAGTCAATACCTGTTGGAATAATACGAATTGGCTTTTGTACCCCGTAACTTTTTAAAAGTTTTTCTGTTTTTTTGGTTGGTGCAACGACCCCATCGACATGATTACAAAAAGATTTACTATATTTACGTGCAATACGTGGAGATAGGTCAATACCTTTTGAAATATAGTGCATGTAATCTTCATATACCGTATGGTAAGTATGAATAATTGGAACATCTAATTTCTTTGCCATCATTCGAGCAAATATGCCCATAGAAAATTCTGTTTGAGACAAGATTAAATCTAGTTTTAAACGTTTAATTTTGTGTACAGCTTTATTAGAGTAGACAATCCCTACGCGGTGGTCTTTAAGAAAGACAAATGGTACACTGGCCATGCGATATACAAAAGGTGAATCATGTTCAGCTTGGGGATGACTAATGGTAAAAATGTAAACATTATGCCCTTGCTCACGTAATTTTTTTTCTAGTGTTAAAATAGAACTTACTACACCATTTACTTGGGGTGAATAAGTGTCTGAAAATATACCAATATTCATTGGAAACCTCTCATTCTTTGTTATAGTTATTAAAGCATCTGAAGTACTTTATGTAATAAGGGTGAATGCCCCATTTCTTTTTCAATTACCGTTTTTATGTGATTTAATGCAGTCACATCATTTTGAGCTTTATAAATTTTAATTAGTAGAATATAGCATTTGGATATATCACAATGATAACGAATACATTGTTCCAAGGTTTTTCTAGCTTCTAATAGATAATTATTTTCGTATAGTATTTCACCATATTGAATAGAAATATCCATAAATCCAAAGTAATTTTTTTCGTATGCTGCAATTTTTTCTAATACTTGAGGACCATAAGTTTGTTTAAGTTCTAAATTAGAAAATTTTTGTAAGTTCATCATAGGGCGTTTTGCATAGCTCATTAATTCCTGATACTTTTTCGCACACGCTTTATGTGTTACAGATGGATAAGCTAAAAAATCTACTTGAATAAATAATTCTGTTTTCAACTCACTAGCTCTCACAAACCGTGCATTTTGTTCTTCTTGCAGTAAATTAGCTAATTTTTCTTGGCTAGAAGAATTTGCTTTACGTAAATGCATTCTAAAGGTTAAACCTATAATAAGAATACCTAGTATATAAAACCCTAAAGAGGGAAGCCAACCTAAATCCATATTTTATCCCCTTTCATAAAATGACTAGGTTTATTATAATATAAATTGTCTATAATTAAAAGGAAAGGATTCGTGAGCAAACCTTATAGAATGGAGTAAAAAATGAATTTAAATCAGAATCAATTTAAAGCAGTAACCTGCGATCTTGGACCAACTATTGTGATTGCTGGTCCGGGGTCTGGAAAAACACAAGTGATTGTTAACCGTATCCACTATATGATTGACCATTTTCAGTGTCCGGCACATCAGATATTAGTTGTAACTTTTAGTAAATTAGCAGCAGAAGAGATGAAAGACCGATACACCCATTTGTTTGGGACATCTTCTATTACGTTTGGAACATTACATAGTGTTTTTTATCGTATTTTAAGAAAAGTAAATCCAAATCGTTATGCCTTAGATCATCTTTTGCTTGAAGATAAGTGTAAGATTTTATTAACTCAACTACTAAAAGAAATGGATACAGATGAAGGTGATGAGTTTTTAGAAGGCTTTATTAGACATTTATCACTTATGAAAAATCAACTTATTTTACCCAAAGAATATCAACCTGTAGGTATTTCAAAACCTGTGTTTATAGAACTTTTAAATCGATATGAAGCCTATAAAGAACGTCATGGGTTATTTGATTTTGATGATATGCTTGTAGAGTGCTATTATTTATTAAGAAATGATGAAGCCTTATGTCATGCAGTAGGGATGCGTTATCAGTATATATTAGTAGATGAATTTCAAGATATTAACTTAGTCCAGTTTGAAATTCTAAAACTATTAGTGTCTAAGCATCAACATATATTTGTAGTTGGTGATGATGACCAAAGTATTTATCAATTTAGAGGAGCAAAACCAGCTTATCTTTTAGATTTTAAAAAGCACTTTGAACATGTTCAAGAAATATACCTAGATATTAACTATCGTTGTTCGGAATCTATTTTAAGTCATAGTTTATCACTTATTAATCAAAATACAGTACGTTATAAAAAGCAACTGACAACGCCAAATGCTAAAGGAGAACCTCCTCAAATTATTTACTGTAAAGATGCGAAAGAAGAAGCAAGGCATATTATTCATGAAATGACAAAGCGTCGTCAATGTGGTATCCCACTAAAGGATATGGCAGTTATTTACCGTACTAATATTCAAGCTAGACCTGTTGTTGAAACACTTTTGGCAGCGAATGTACCATTTTGTTTAAGAGATGGCATGATTAGTCTATATGATCAGTGGATTACCAAAGATATACTAAGTTATTTGCATCTTTCTAAATATATTGATCAAACAGAATATGCTTATCGTATCATTAATAAACCTAAACGCTATATCAGTAAGGTTAATATGGAAAAAGCTAGAAAAGGTAATAAACCTTTTATTTTTAATTTACTTGAAATTGATTCATTAACAGAGTGGCAAACAAACTATATTCAAGAGCTGATTTTTGACTTGCAAGTTTTAAGCAAAAAAAGCCTTCTAGAAGCGATACGCTATATTAGACATCACATTGGCTATGATGGCTACTTAAATGAATATGCCTCATATCGTAAAATGCCTGCAATGACGTTATTTGAGGTACTAGAAGATATTGAAGATTCAGCTCAAAATTATGAAACATTAGAAGAGTGGGAGAGTGCTTTAATTGAGATGGCTACACAAATTAAACAAACAACTAAGAAAAGTGCTTCTGACTTATTAACACTGACCACAATGCATGGTTCTAAGGGACTTGAATTCGATACTGTTTTTATTATTGATGTAGTTGAAGGAACTATTCCTTATCACAAAAGTGCAACACTTCAAGAAATAGAGGAAGAACGACGTTTACTTTATGTTGGTATGACAAGAGCAAAAAACAAACTCTTTTTATATGTTCCTTCTCAAAAGCATGGAAAAGCTGTGGAGTGTTCTTCATTTTTAGATGAATTGAAAGAAAATAATCTAAAAGAGCAATTACAAGTAGGTAGAAAAATTCGACATAAAAGATTAGGGATAGGTACAATTATTCAAGTCTTAGAGCAAAATATGATGATTGTGCAATTTAATACAGGTGAAAAAAGAAAAATAGATGGTCACTATTGTATAAATAATGCTATAATAACGTGGGAGGATGAGGAAAATGAAAAATCATAACCGCTCAAAACAAAAACATCATAAAAAACAATCGTTTAATATGTATGTTTGGGGGCAAAAAAATCAAAAAGTTTTTGCAGCCATTATATGTTTTGTTCTTGTATTAGGCTTATTAGCAGGTTTAGTACAAGTCTAACAAAATAAAACACTAGGAGGTGCAATATGAGTAATAAAAAACTCTTTAAATGGGGTATCGCTATAGGCGTCGTTATTCTAATTGGTCTATCTCTTGGTACTATAGGTTGTATGTATACAAAGATAAATGCATTTAGTGAAGTATTTGCAAAAAATGTATACATTGAGGATTTAGCTGTAGGTGGGTTAACAAAAGCAGAAGCCAAAGCAAAATTAGAACAAAGTATTTCAGATGAAATGAGTAAGCAACATATAGTGTTTACGAATGGGGATGTTTCAAAAGAGATTCCTTTATATGATCTTGGAATAACCTATAATATTGATGAGACAATAGACTCGGCATTTAAGGTAGGACATGAGGAAAATTTCTTCAAAAAATACCAAATTGCAAAAAATGGTATGGAGGAAAGTCAGCACTTTAATTTAGTCAGAAGTATTGATGAAACTAAAATAGATCAGCAACTTGAAGCTTGTTCAGATGTATTTTATACTGCACCAGTTAATGCAACACTAAAACGTGTTAATAGAAAGTTCGTTACAACCAAAGAAGTCAATGGTGCATCTTTAAATCAGGCTGCAACGAAAGAAAAACTTTTAACATCACTTGAACAAATGGAAGATGATACTGAAAAAATAACGATAGAGGTTGTTACAGAAACAATCTTGCCAGAATGTACAGAAGCTTCTTTAGCAGATGTACAAACACTCGTTTCAAGTTTTTCAACTTCCTATAATAATTCAGATGCAAATAGAAATGAAAATTTAAAAGTTGCAGCTAACAAAATTAGTCGCATGCTTTTACCTGATGAAGTTTTTTATCTCTCTAATCAATTAGAACCCTTTACAGAAGCAGCCGGCTATAAAAATGCAGGAACAATTGTAAATGGAAAAATAGAAGATAGTTTAGGCGGCGGTATCTGTCAAGTAGGTTCAACGCTCTATAATGCTGTCTTATTAACGGATTTAGAGATTGTTTATAGACAAAATCACTCGTTAGCTGTTTCTTATGTGCCATTAGGACGCGATGCAACCTATAATACAGGTACTATTGACTTTAAGTTTAAAAACAATTCAGGTCATCCAATTTTTATTGAAGGTTATTGCGAAAATAATGAGGTCATTGTTAATATCTATGGTCACAAAAGTCTAAAATCAGAACAGACTATAAAGTTTGAATCTGTGGTAACAGAGGTTATTCCTGCACCTGAAACCAAATATGAAGATGATCCAACCTTAGAAGAAGGTAAAGAAGTTGTAGAGGTAAGAGCGTTAGATGGAAAACGTGTAACTTTATATAAGCTTTATTACGAAGGTAACCAATTAGTAAATAAAGAACTTGTTAACAAAAGTTATTATAAACCACGTGCGGCTGTTATTAGACGCGGAACTAAGAAAACTGATAATGAAGTTCAAGCATCTACAAGTCCATCTACAACACCTAATGAGTCGATAAGCCAAAACATACCATCAGGTACAGTAACACCTACTCCAATTCCAAGTGTTACACCAGATACTTCAGAATCAACAGATCAAATAGAACAAGAGAATATTGCAGATAATAACTTCTTTGTAACTCAGGAATAATAAAAGTTTATAAAAAATAGACCATAAACAATTTGTTTATGGTCTATTTTTATTTTATCCTATTAAAATCCTTAATACTGTGGAATGACAAAATCATCTTCATCATCAATACCAGGAGTAGGAGACGGATTAACCACAGGTGGAAGCTCTGGCGTTACACTATCACCAGGAGTAGGTGATGGTGTAGGCGTTTCGTCTGGTTGAGTTGGAGCAGAAGGATCATTTGGGATAACAGGATTACCAGGAATAACTGTATTATTTTGCGAACCATTATTCTCTAACATATCATCAGTTAGATTACCATCTGGATTTGGAGATTCCATAGGGTCTGTTACTCCTTCAGGTGTAGTATGAATATCACATGTTGCTTGTTCAGTAGGCTCTGATTCATTTTTTATGCGAACTTCTGTGACTGTATCAGGACAAAATTCTGTTGCAATCTTGCCTGATTCTTTACAAATTTTAACTTCTTCATGAACATCACAATATTCAGAAGGACGATTGTTATTTGTAAAGAACTCACTTTTTACACAATCATCTGGATCTAATTTACAGAGATCAGTAGCTAATTTACCAGACTTTGTACAAATATCAACTTCTGATACTCCACTATTAGAATCAGTAGTCACTGTTGGGAATGATTTATATGGTAAGCCCTCATGAATCTCACTCATAATTTTAGACCAAATCTTTAAGTGATAGGTATTTCCTCCATTAGATGAGCTAATGGTTTCTGGTTGAGCATATCCAGTCCAAATTGTTGCAGAATAATAAGGTGTATATCCAGAAAAAACTAAGTCTTTACTTTCTGTTGTGGTTCCGGTTTTACCAGCAACAGGCATATTTGAAAGGTAGGTTCTAATACTTCCACCGGTATGCTTACTTGGTCCATCAATGACTTCTGTCATCATATCAGTTAACATACGAGCAGTAGAAGATTTGATAACTTGATGAGAATTATTAGCCATATTTTCACCTGTATTATCGATCAATACTTTTCCAGTTTCTTTTTTAGTTACTGTTGTATAGTATATTGGCTTAACATAAGTTCCATCATTAGCAATTGCTGAATAGGCTGCATTTAGTTCTAATGCTGTTACCCCATTTGTGATCCCACCTAGTGCAAGTGGTAAATTCTTATCACTATCTACTAAAGTGGTAAATCCAAAGCGTTGTAAATAATCAAATGCAGTATCTATACCAACTTTATCTAATGTTTTAACTGCAATAATATTCATAGAATTAGCAATGGCTTGTCGAACTGTATAATAAGCGCCATCATAATTATTGTCCCAGTTTCTTGGTGACCATGTCGATCCATCCCATTGAGGATAAGAAACTGCTTCATTCTTAATAGCTGTTCCAGGAGAGAAAAGACCTGTATCTAATGCCGGTGCATAGGATGCTAATACTTTAAAAGTTGAACCAGGCTGACGTTCAGCTTGAGTTGCATAGTTAAAGCCTAAATTAGTTTTATCACCACGACCACCAGAAAGTGCTTTAATTTGTCCTGTTGTATAGTCCATTAATACGAATGCAGCTTGTGGTTGAGGTTGTTTGATAATACTTTCAGTAATTTTATCTTCAGCTGTAATACCCCATTCATCTTTTTTCTGTGCAATATAAGCATCAATTTCATCATTACTATCTAATACAGCTTGTGAGGCATGTTTAAATTCAGTACCATCTGCTTTTGTTCCAGCCACACTATAATCTACTTGAACTTTATATAAGTTAGATGGATAAAGAGATTCATCATTTATATTTCTATCTACAATTTCTTGCATATTTACATCCATAGTAGAGTTAATAATTAAACCACCACCATAAATTTCTTTTTTTGCTTGAGCTTCTGTGTAACCTAACTCTTGTAAATCTGAAACAAGTTGGTTAAAGAGAGCATCGACGAAAGAATTTTGTGTAGACTTGCTTTGATATTCTTCATGAACTTCTTTAATATTGATATATGGATTTTCAGTTAAAGCTTGTGCATGTTCTTCAGGTGTAATATAGCCTTGATCTTCCATTTTTTGAAGAACAACCTGTACTTTTTCCCAGTTGTTTTCTGGATTTCTGATAGGGTCATAGTAAGTTGGTAACTGTGTAATAACTGCAATAACAACACACTCTGTTAAACTCAGGTCACTTACATTTTTGCCAAAGTAGCGCTGAGAAGCAGCTTGCACACCGGATACACCTTGACTTAAACCGATAGTATTAAGATAATACTCTAAGATTGTATCTTTATCATAAATCTTTTCAAATTGAATGGCTAAATATTGTTCTTGGATTTTACGTGTAATTTTCTTTTCATTAGTTAACACATTATTTTTAACAAGTTGTTGGGTAATGGTACTTGCCCCTTCGTTAAACTTTCCAGATTTTAGATTACTAACCAGTGCTCTAAAAATCCCTTTAATATCAATCCCATTATGCTCATAAAAGCGTTCATCTTCAGTAGCAATTACCGCATGTTGTAAGTTTAAAGGAATATCACTAAGTTTAACATATTCTCTATTGTCTGCTGGTTCAAAGGCAGCAATTTTGGTTTCGCCTTTATCATCATAAACAAAAGAAGTATAATTGCCTTGTGGCTTTAAATCTATAGTTGTTACATCAGGTGCACTTTTAATAATCCCAATGAAAACCCCTAGACCTGCACCTACTATAGCAAACATCCCAATGATGATTGTCATAATCACAATACGAAAGGCAGTGACTTTACCTTTTTTCTTGATCTGCTTTGTATCGCTCTTATTTTTTTTCTCTGCTTTATTACGAGAATTAGTTGAGTAATTCATTTTCTTCCTCCTCCTCAAGGATGTATTATAGCAAATATCGAGGATATAAGCAAAATAATCCCAAATACTCATTTATTATATAACAGATTATCCTTCAAATATATAACATTTAGATTAAGATTTTGTAAGTAAGACGAAAATCCTAAAAGCATAGTCATATTATTGCCATAATTTTCATGATTATATCCTCTAAGATAGTTTTTTTATTTTAGTGGATAATATCCTTATGAATATGCTATAACTATATAAGTAAAAGAAAATAAAGGTCGGTGACTAAAGTGATTATTACCCTAACGCCTTTTCCATCCATTGAATACATATATAGTGTGGAAGAGTTCGAACCCCAAAAATTACTTACTTCTAAAAATGTATCGCTTAGTATTCTGTCAAAAGGTATTTATAGTGCTCAGATGATGAAAGTGCTACAAGAAGAACCTATTCTAATTAGTAGTTTTGGTGGTTTTGCAGGAAAAAGTATTAAACATTATTTGGATAAGTCTAAAATCAAATCCGATGTTGTATGGACAGACTATGAAACACCTCATCAGGTAAAAATCATGTTGACCAATCAAGATAAAAACTACACCTTACGTAGTGAGGAGCCCTTTACTTTAGATTCTGAGTTAACGAGGATAACTTATAAGTTAAATAGTCATATTAAAAAAGTTTCTACCTTGGTTTTATCTGGTAAGATTCCAGTAAAACAAAATTCTGACATTTTTAGTGAATGGATTAAGATTGCTAAAAAGCATAATGTGAAAACCATTGTTTCTACAGGACAAAAAGAAGTTTGGGACTCTCTAATGGTTGAAAAACCTTATGCACTTTTCTTAACAGAAGAACAGCTAAAAGCATTATCATTTGAAACAATAGATTTGACTGAACTTATAAAGTCACTTATAAGCTATTTAGGTAATGGACTACATTTTATATGCGTTTATTTAAAGAATCGTGGGGCGTTAGTACTATCTAAAAATATCTATTGTCATGTACAATCTAGTCTTGATTTAATAAATTTAAATAATACAGCTGCTAGTGGGGCTTTTTTAGGTGCGCTAGCTACTGGTATTAGTCGCAAATATGAGCAAGAAAAGATTGGTAAATGGTGTTTAGCCGCAGCATTATCTGCAGATGATAATGTTTCACGTCGGATTTGTAGTCGAAAGGATGTAGAACATCACTATAAGAAAACAAAGATAATTAAAATAGAGCTCTAGTTGTAGTAGCTTTATAAAGGAAAGGATTTATATGATTGAACATAAAGAAGTAATTGAAAGATTTATATTAGTTGCAGCTCAAAAAAAGCAATTTGAAGAAAAAGAAGCATGGGAAAGTTTAGAAGAGCTTAAGGAACTGGTTAAAACAGCTGGTGGGGAAGTCATCATGGAGATGCTTCAACGTGTAGATCGCATTAACCCAGGCTATTATATTGGAACAGGTAAAGTAGAAGAAATCAGAGAACTGATTACTATGCACGAAGCAACAGGTGTAGTATTTGATGATGAGCTTTCGCCTATCCAAATGCGCAATTTAGCAGAAGCATTGCAAGTTAAAGTAATGGACCGTACCATGATAATTTTAGATATTTTTGCTTCTAGAGCTCGTTCCAAAGAGGGTAAACTACAAGTAGAAATGGCACAGCTTAAATATCAATCTTCCAGATTAATTGGTTTTGGTACTATGCTTTCAAGGCAAGCTGGTGGTATTGGTAGTCGTGGCCCAGGAGAGAAAAAGTTAGAACTTGATAAAAGACATCTACGTACACGAATGGAAATATTGGAAAAAGAACTTGCAGAAGTTGAAAAACATCGTCAACTGATTCGTGACCGTCGTCAGAAAAACAGTACACCAGTTGTTGCTATTGTCGGTTATACTAATGCAGGAAAGTCCACACTATTAAATAAATTAAGTGGTAGCGATGTATATGTCCAAAATCAACTTTTTGCAACGCTTGACCCAACAACAAGGGCAACACAACTTCCAAGTGGCTCAGAAATTCTTTTAACAGATACAGTTGGATTTATTCGTAAGTTGCCTCACCACTTGATTAAAGCCTTTTACTCAACACTTGAAGAGGCTAAATATGCAGACATTATTTTACATGTAATGGACATTAGTTCACCACATATTTTAACGCATCAACAAATTGTATATGAAACATTAGAGCGCTTACAAATAATAGGTGTTCCAATTATTTCTGTATACAATAAAATAGATCAGTTTGATGGTATTTATCCAAAGGATGAAAAAGCAGATTATGAAGTATCCATTTCTGCAAAAACAGGTATGGGATGTGAGCAACTTCTTGAGACGGTTGAACAAATTCTCTATGCTTCAATGAAACCTTTTGAAATTGAAATACCTTATTCAGAAGGTCATATTGTGCGATATTGCCATGAATATGGTGAACGTTTAGAAGAGGAATATACAAATACAGGTACACATATTAAAGGATTTATGCCTCAAGATAAAATTTATAAAATTGAACCATGGATTTTGTCATAAAAACAATAAGTAAGTGCTTTCAAAATCTGCGATAATTATTTTTTATCGCAGATTTTGCTATTTTTTTATCTCTTTAGAGTAAATAAGAAGATAATCCTTATACCTTTTCCAGATACTGTAATTTAACTAGTGAAATAAGGCGTTTTCTCTCAAATTAGCCCGATATTTTTTTGAAGTAAATAGACAGAATATAATGTATAATGAGTTCATAAAAAGAGAAAAATAATACATTCATAAAAAGAGAAAAATAATACGTTCTGGAGGAAGGCTATGGAAATCAAAAAGAAATATATCGGAAAATATACTGGACAGGATGGCGAAAGACAATATTATATGATTCAGAAAGACTCATACTATGGTGTTGAATTGCTAGAAGGAAGTAATCCGTATTTAATTAGTACAATAGAATGGTTTTCAGAAGATCCCAGTCATACTCAAGCTTTCATAGAATTACTTTGTCAACATGGTGCTTCATCCATTCATGTAAGTGAACTTATAGATAATTATATACTCTAGGCAAACAAAAACCACTTCATCTTGAAGTGGTTTTTGTTTGCCTAATAATAGGGAGCTATGTTAGGATAAAACTATCATGAAAAGGTTAGGTGATTACATGCTTGAACAGTATAGAACAATCCATGATAGTGGGGAGGCACTGGTTGTAGAAAAGAAATCGAAGTTTATTGCAACCGTGCATAAAGTAAAAAGTCCAGAAGAAGCAGAAGCTTATATGGTTCAGCTTAGAAAAAAATACTATGATGCAACCCATAACTGCTATGCTTATCAAATAGGTGAAAAAAATGAATTCCAAAAATCTAGTGATGATGGAGAACCTCAAGGAACTGCAGGTAAACCCATTCTTGATGTATTAAAAGGTGAAGAGATTAAAGATACACTCATTTGTGTCACACGTTATTTTGGTGGTACCTTACTTGGAACAGGTGGCCTAGTGCGTGCTTATGGAAAAGCCGCTAAAGAAGGGCTACTAGCAGCGGGTATTGTAGAAAAAAGACGTGTTAAACTGTATCACTTACAGATGCCTTATACATTAGTAGGTAAAGTTCAATACCTTCTTGGTGAAAGAAAATACGTCATTCGTGAGAGCATTTATTTAGAAGATGTCACCTTCATTGTAGAGGTACTTATTTCTGAGGGAGAAAGTTTTATGACTTGGATGCAAGAACAAACGAATGCAGGTGTTAACATTATACCAGGAGAAGATGATTTTATAGAGGTGCCAGTAAGCCTATAGCATGCTGAAAGATATATTGCTAATTAGGCAGATAATATGGTAAAATATAGACAATGTGCTTTGCTTGAAAGAAAAGCCAATAAGGAGGAACAGAAAATGTCTGGACATTCAAAGTTTGCAAATATTAAACATAAAAAAGCTAAAAATGATGCTGCAAAAGGAAAAATTTTTACTAAAATTGGTCGTGAAATTGCCGTTGCAGTAAAAGCTGGCGGGGCAGACCCGACATTAAATAGAAAACTTGCTGATGTTATTGCAAAAGCAAAATCAAATAATATGCCAAATGATACCATTACACGTAGTATTAAACGTGCAGCTGGTGATGGAGATAGTGTTCACTATGAATACATTACTTATGAAGGATATGGACCAAGCGGTGTAGCAGTAATCGTTGAAACGCTTACAGATAACAAAAACCGTACTGCTGCAAACGTACGTGCTGCCTTCACAAAAGGAAACGGTAACATGGGTACAACAGGTTGCGTATCATTCATGTTCGATCAAAAAGGTCAAATTATCATCGAAAAAGATGCTGTAGATATGGAAGAAGATGAACTTATGATGATGGCTATTGAAGCTGGTGCTGATGATTTCGAAGCCGAAGAAGAAGGTTATACAATCTACACTTCACCAGATGCTTTCGCTGAAGTACATGCAGCCCTAGAAGCAGCTGGCATTGAAATGGCAGAAGCAGAGGTTACAATGGTACCTCAAACATGGACAACATTAACTTCAGAAACAGATATCAAAGCAATGAATAAAATGATGGATCTTCTTGAGGATGACGATGATGTTCAAAATATTTACCACAACTGGGACGAAGAGTAAACCTTTGATAGTCAAGGGATTGGTGGGTTTTATATAATTAAAAACGTTACCAGTTATGGTAAACTTCAAACCTTCAATTATGGTGTATTGACATACAGAATATATCATAACTGGAGGTTTTTTTATGTCTAAAGGATTACTATTGCAACATTTATTGGAAGAATACTTGCTTGAAATACAACTAAAAAATTATTCAATAAGGACTCTAAAATCAGTTAAAAATAATAATGGTTTGTTCCTAAGATATTTAGAAAGTGAATTTAAAATTGAAACATTAGATAAATTATCTCATGTGCACATTAAGGCATATATTAAATACAAACAATCTTTAGGCTTAAAAGCAACTTATATCAATTCTATCTTAAGAAACCTTAGCATGTTCTTTTGTTATTTAAAGGAAGAAGGTTACATTAGAGAAAATTTTGCTAAAATGGTTAGATGGCAAAAGCAAGATAAAGTAATAATTAAATCATTTACTGATAAAGAAGTATCTAAGATGATCAATGCTTTTTCGTATAACACATACTTGGAAGCGAGGAATAAATGTATTGTTGCTATGCTTTGTGATACTGGAATAAGAAACTCAGAACTATGCAATATCAAATGCGTAGATATAAAGAAGAATGCTATTCTAATCTATGGCAAAGGATATAAAGAACGTTTTGTACCAATATCACCAATGTTAGCTAAAATAATGTTAAAGTATGAGCAGAAGAGAAAACTGTATACTAAAGAACGATATCAGGATGAATACTATTTTTTTTCTCAAAAAGGAAAACAGCTTACAATTGAAACTGTTGAAAATGTGGTCAAGAAATCTGGAACGCTTGCTAATGTCAGAAAAGATATCAGATGCTCACCGCATACTTGCAGGCATTATTATGCTCAAGCTCAACTACGAAATGGCTTAGATGTATACTCAGTAAGTAGATTGTTAGGTCATGAAGATATATCTATTACCAAAAGGTATCTACAATCTATTCAAGATGAAGATGTATTAAAAATGGCGGTAAAAACCAGTCCATTAATGAATATTAAATAATATAGCAGGTCTAGTCGTATTACTAGATCTATTTTTTTTGCCATTTTTCTACCTTAATACTTTATACATAAACACTTCATAAAGGCATTAAAAACACATTAAAAAGACATCATTTTGACATTAAAAAATCATTGAAAAGGCATTAATTCTAAGTCAAATTTAAGTTCTATCATATGTCTTGTAGCGAAAGCACAGCAAATAAAATAAAAGGAGATATGAAAAATGTTATGGAATTTAAAAGCTGAAATGGCAAGAAGAGGCGTTATGTGCATTGACTTAGCAAATCTATTAGGTGTAAGACCTGCAACCATATCATTAAAGATTAGTTGTAAGAGTCAATTTACATTTGAGGAAGCACAACGTATTCAAAAAAGTTATTTTCCTGACTTAGAGCTTCAATACTTATTTAAGGAAGGGAGATAAGAGAGATGAGCTACATTTTTAAAATACTATCAGAACATGCAGAGCTAACAGCCGAAAAGACTTTGTTAAATTGGCAAATAGAACAGTATGAAAGCCTATCCAAGAAAACTATTTGAGGAGCGCATAGTAAAAGTAATAGATAATGCGTATGGTGCGAGCTAATGCAAAAACTTACAGGATTAATTAAAGAAGTTGCAGCAACGTTAGGCAATCAATATACCCTAATACTTATTGATGATTCGTGGTGCATATATCGTGACTTGGGCAATGGATATGATATAGAAATAAATATGAGTAAAACAAGAAAATATCCATTAAATGTGACAGTTTATGTGTGGCAAATTAGAGATAAGCTTAGGGTGATTGAGAAGATAGATGAGATTAGGGAAATAGAAGATTTAAAATATGTATTGGCAGGTATAGTTACTAAGACAAACAAACTGGCAACTAATAGGAATAAGGTGTACAAGCCAATCTTGCAAACATTTTAACATCATGGAGGGACAGCGAATGAAAGATAATAATTACAGCATAGTAGAAGGCATTTTATATAATTATCCGAAGCTAAAGGTAGAGATAGATAATCTAAAGCTGGATCTAGAAGAAGCAAGGGAGATTGTAGGCATTAAAGGTGCTAGTGATAACGAGAAAGCAGGAAGCCCAACCCATGCATTTAGTAGTGTGATAGAAAATGAAATACTGGATAGAGAGAAGAACCTAGAGAAAAGAGTATAGGCTATTGAAAGTAACATTTTAAAGAAGGAAAGGCAGATTAAGAAAGTAGAAAATGTATTAAATACATTAACAGAGCAAGAGATGTTGCTAATTGAACTAGAAAACTGACTTATAAAGTAGACAAGTGGAATGATAATATATAAGAGTAGTCGGGGAAGCCACTACAACGATAACATCGCTAAAATCAGTTGAATAACGCTCCCTAATAGAGGCTCTTAACTATAAAAGGTTAAGGGTCTTTGTTGTTGAAAAAACATAATAATCAGAATATAATAAAATCAAAAAGAGGATTATATGGATAAGATTATTAATGTATTAATTGTTATTAGTTTATGTGTAGAAGTGTTTATTTATATAGATATGTTTGCTAAAGCGATATATTTAAAGTTTATCAAAAAATATAAATATCTTTCAGTAACAAATGTATTAGATAAGATATGCATTTTTATATATTTAGTTGCTTTAATTGGAAATCTTATAGTGGCCATTGATGGAAATATGAATAGTTTTCCAATGGTACTGATGATGGGATTTTTATGCTATACATCTTTAGGCAGAATACTATGTTTTGAAAATGATGAAAGAGTATTTATTCAAAGTAGAATGTTACTTAAATCAAAAACCTATATTGCTAATAAAGAATATAGAAGCAAGAGCAATGTAGTATTAATAAGAAGTGAAAAGGTCAGCATAAGTATCTTGGTATCAAATAAGGGAAAAGAAGAGTTATATAATAGATTTGGAGATAATGTAATATAGAATGAAGAAAATATGCAGTAAATGTGGTAAGACAGTCGAATATAACAAAGCTTGTACTTGTAGAGCTAATATTACATATAACAGAAATATTATACCTGAGAAACGTAAATTTTACTTATCATATGCTTGGCAGAAATTAAGGAATAGAAAAGTCGAAGAACATCCTTATTGTGAGAGGTGTTGGAGTAAGTGGAAGATCATTATTACTGAGAATTTGCAAGGTCATCATATAAAGTCATTTAAGGATTATCCTGAGTTAAGATTGGATGAGGATAATGTGGCTGTACTTTGTAGAGTGTGTAACTTACAGATTGGTGATAGTAGGGTGGTGGATTGGTAAATTAGAATTTATGGAGGATGAAATAATATGTATAATGTATTATTAACTTGTAGGACAGAAGAACTTTTAATAAGCACAGAGCAAATATTCGACTCAATAAAGACAGAAGCGGAAGCTGAAACAGTTATTCGTATTTTATGGGAGCGTGTTCCTGAATTGACAGAGCAACAAGAAAAAGAGCTTCATAAATTGGGTAGAAAAATTCGTAAAAGATTCAATATGAAACCAATAAAAATTTAATGAATCTGAGCTGAGAGACAACTTCCAGTTTATCTATTAGTTGAAACTTATCTAGTTAGATAATGTAGCTGTGCTTTGTAGGGTGTGCAACTTGCAGGTGGGAGATAAGAGCATAAAGGACTGGTAAATTAGAATTTAATGAGGTGATAATAACATGGAAAAAAAGCAACTTACCATTGAACAAAAACGATTAGAAGCAGATATTTGGATTATTTCAATCATTACTTTAGGTGTTTTTCTTTTCTATGCGACAAAGGGAAATCAATTAATGAGTTTTGTTAGGGACAGTCATATTTCAGTCATTCCACGACTGTTACTTATTGCTAGCATCCAATTTGGAATTGCTGGATTAGGAATTACTATTGTTTGCATTTTAAGAAAAGAGAAATTTATACAGTTTGGATTGATGAAAAAAAACTTAGGCAAATCGATTGTTGGTACTGTTATTAGTTTTCTTCCCCATATCTGCTATATTTTTGCTTCAGGAAAATTCAATAATTATCAGCCTTTTAGCATTATGATTACTGATGATGTGATAGCAAGTGGTATTCCTTTTTCAATATTAGGAATGGCTCTTATTGTTGTTGTGTGGGGATTTTTTGAAGGCTTTAACTATGTTGTAATTTGCGAGAAAATCAACAGAAGGTATCCTACAAAAAAACAATGGTTGGATTATGGCGCTATAACCTGTGCGATTGTCTGTATAGTGTTCCATCCATTTAGCACTTCATTTTGGGGAATTCTTGAAATCATTACAACTTTCATTGCGATTTATGGAATGTTGATAATAAGAAAGAAAACAGGAAATGCATGGGGATGTGTATTTGCTTTTTGCTTTATTTGGAACGCTTTATAAATTCTAATTTATCTATGTAGAGAGCTTTATAAATTCCAATTTATCTATTTTTAATCAACGGAAAGATTAATAATTAGATAATGTGGCTGTGCTTTGTAGGGTGTGTAATTTGCAGATAGGCAATAGTAGTGTGGTGGATTGGTAAATTAGAAATTGTGGAGGAAAATAAATGTATATTAGAAAAGATGATTTTGAAATTAGTATTTATCATAAAGAGGTTCCTGAATTTTTAATCCCTTTTTTAAATACCATTCAAATGCAGAGATTAAAACACATAGGAATGAATTGTGGATGTGAATATACAGACTTTCCACTTTTTAGAAATTTACAGAAGTATTCTAGATTTCAGCATAGTTTAGGTACTGCTTTAATTGTTTGGCATTTTACTTCAGATACTATCCAAACACTAGCGGCATTATTTCATGATATTGCTACACCAACGTTTGCTCATACTATCGATTTTCTACATAATGACTATATGCTGCAGGAGTTCACAGAGAATGCTACAGAAAAGATTATTAGTGATAGTTTTGAGATTAGTCAGCTGTTAAATACTATGAACATTTCTATAGATGCAGTAAAGGATTATCATATGTATCCTATTGCTGATAACAATTCTCCAAGGATTTCTGCAGACAGGTTGGAATACACAATGGGAAATTTGTGGAGATATGGGTTTAGTGATTATAATACTATTAAGCAATATTATGATAATCTTATAGTTGGTGAGGCGGAAGATGGGCAACCAGAATTGTGCTTTCAAGATAGAACGATTGCTCAACAATTTGCAAAAGATGCATTAAGATGTTCCAAAGTATATATATCGGATGAAGATAGGTACGCAATGCAGATTCTCTCAGAACTTTTGGAAGTGGCAATTCAAAGAGGAGTTTTGATAGAAAGTGATTTTATGCTGAGTGAAAAAGAAATTATTGATAAACTCGAAAATGATAAAAGTTTGAATATCAGTTGGAGGAACTTTAGAAATCTATATGATATGGTTTATGATGAAACGGCTCCTATAGAGTGTAGGCGAACCATTAAGACCAAGAAAAGATATATCGATCCATTGGTCTTTGGAAATGGTCGGATATCAGAGATGGATTATGCTTTTAAAGAAATGCTAGAAGATTTCCTAAAAACAAGTCAGAATGATTGGATTTGTGGTGTTTCACGATTAATCTAATTTTTCGTTTGTACTGTTAAAGGAGATATCCCCCTACTATTTAAACTTAAACACAAATTTATACTCAAGATCACGTGCCCCCAAACATTTAATCAAAACGCCTGTAATGCGGATTTTTTGCAGGTGTAGGGTGTGGTTAATAAAAGAAACCTAGAGTTTTCAGTACATAGAGCCAATTGATGGTGACTTAAAAAGCTATCAAAAAGGCTCTTTTTTAATGCAAAAACATATAATTTCTAATGAAAAAATGTAAGACAAGGAGGTAAAAAGAATGGCAAGACCTACGAAAAGTGTTGCGACAAGAACTGGTCATATGAGTAAAAAAGATATCGATACAAGGCTAGAATATGAAGCAAAGCTCAGAGGAGATGCTGATAAAATCAGACCACCTTCTTTTTTGACATTGCCTCAGAAAAAGATATTTAAAGGTTTGGTTGATCATCTAATGCCAGCAGGTTTGCTTGGCAATATTGATGTTCATATTGTAGCCCAAGCAGCTGTTACAATTAATCGTGTACAGGAATGTGAGAAAATTATTAATGAAACAGGACTTGTAGATGATGAAGGAAATATTAATCCTCAAGTTAAAATAAAAAGTGGGTATATGAGCGAGTTTTTTAGGATTTGCAATGAATTATGCTTAAGTCCACAAGCTAGGGCGAAGTTGGCAAATATTAATGCTAATGCAGAAGCAGAAAAGGTTGATCCATTGCTATCTATTATCAGAGGTAATGATTAATGAATCACGAAAGGTTTAAAGAATCAAAAGCCTACCAGTATGCAATAGATGTATTGGATGGTAGATTCCCAACAAATAAATATATAAAAGCAATATGCAGGAAGTTCCTTTATGAAATAGGCCATCAGGAGGAGCTTCTTTATTATTTCGATTATGAAACAGCAGATAAAATTATTAATATTATGAAGTTAATTAATTTCGCTACTGGTGCTGTAGCAGGCCAATCTTTATACGAGGCTTGTGTAGGTTATCAGTATTTTTTTATACTCAATATTTTCTGTTGGAAGCGAAAAGATAAGCCTGAAAAAAGAAGATATGAAGTATGCTTATTATGGTTGGCGCGTAAGAATAGCAAATCGTGTGGAAGCGGAATTGTGATGATTATTCTAATGCTACTAGAACCAAAGTATTCAGAATTCTATTTGTGTGCCAATACAAGAGATCAAGCAAAGATTGTATATGAAGAATTATATTAATCGTTATAGTAGTTTATTAAGGATAAAAAGAGGTAAAGAAAATGGCAAATAAAAAAGTAAATAATATTGATAAACAAACGATGCAAATAAAAGTTGAGATGGATCAACTGGTAGAGAAGATTAAAGAGCTAGATGTAGCTATAGTGGAGTTAAGTGAGTTATATAAAATGCGTTCAGAACTTCTAAGAGAACAATATGAGGGTAAGCACTACAACGATAACATCGCTAAAATCAGTTAAATAACGCTCCCTATTTAAACCCTCAATCATAATGGTTGGGGGTGATTTTTATGGATTAAAATTATAATATTGGAAATATTAAATATATTTGTTATAATATTTAGAATAGTAGGATTGAAGAGCGTGAGGAGGGTTAATTATGAACAATGTATTAGATAAGGTTAAAAATAAATGTAGCAACTTTGAATAGTTTATTCTAAAACTTACAATTATCGTATTTGCAGTATATAACGTATGTTACTTATTAGGAAAACTTATAGCTAATATTCAATAAGCTGAATAAACTATAAGATAGACATGATGTTTATATCAAGGATTACATATGAAAAAGGTTTGTAGTAAATGTGGCAAAACAATTGAATATAGTAGCAATTGTACTTGTGGGACAAGCACTTTATACAAGAGAAATATTTCACTTGAGAAACGTAAATTTTACTCATCATATGCATGGCAGAAGTTAAGGAATAGAAAAGTTAAAGAACATCCTTGTTGTGAGAGATGTTGGAGTAAGTAGAAGATTATCACTACTGAGAATTTACAAGGTCATCATATAAAGTCGTTTAAAGATTATCCAGAGCTGAGATTAGATGAGGATAATGTGGCTGTGCTTTGTAGAGTGTGTAATTTGCAGATTGGAGATAGTAGTGAGAGGGATTGGTAGGTTTGAACTTATGGAGGAGAAATGTATGTTTGATTTCAAAATAAACAATTGTATTAAGCCTAAAGATATTAGTGATTTAAGACAATCTGTTGGATGGAATAGAATGGATAATGAACTATGTAATCCTTTGTTGAAGGATGATTTTAGAATTAGCTGTTATGAAGAAAATCAACTTATAGGTTTTCTATCTGTAGTTAGCAATGGGGTGACGGATGCATATATTCAAGATGTTATAGTGCACCCTAATTATCAAAACCAAGGAATAGGGACGAAGTTGATGAATATGGCAATCAATAAAATAAAAGAGAAAGGTATCTATATGATATCTGTTATCTATGGTGAAGAAAGCCTTAGGAGTTATTATGAAAAGTTTGGATTCTTTACAATGCTTTCTGGACAAATGGAAATATATCACCATAAGTAAGCAATTTCTGTTTAGTTGATATTTGGACACCTTGGATAATGTGGCTGTATTTTGTAGAGTGTGTAATTTGCAGGTGGGAGATAGTAGTGTAGTTGACTGGAAATAGAACAACGAAGAAGGGGAAGTACTAATGGACAGACATTATACTGTATCAGTTTATATAGTACATAAGAATAAGGTATTACTTCATAAACATAAAAAGGCAGAAATATTATTACCAGTTGGAGGACATATAGAAGAAAATGAACTGCCAGAAGAAGCGGCTGTAAGGGAAGCTTTTGAGGAAGCAGGGATTAGCGTAAAATTACATGACCTGAATACTTTAAGAGATAAATATGTAGATACTGAAAGAGAAAAGATGCTAATTAATCCAATGCATATGGTATTAGGTGAGATTGAGCAAGGACATGAGCATATTGACTTTGTCTTTTATGCAGAAAGTGAGTCTAATAAGTTGTTTCCAGGGAAAGAAGAATCTAATATATTAAAATGGTATTCTGAAAGTGAGCTTGATGATATTAAGAATGAATTATTAGATGATATTTATTTGATGGCTAAAGAGGCAATTAAATATATAAAAAGAAAGTATTAGCAAATGCAAAACAAGCTGTGATAGTCCTTTATAGAGTGGCAGTACTTTGTAGAGTGTGTAACTTGCAGATTGGAGATAGTAGTAGGGTGGATTGGTAGAATATAACTTGATGAGGTAAAAAGATGAAAGTTAAAGCAATAAGAAAGTTGTTGCTGATAATTGGTGTAGTACTAGTTATTATTTATTTTGTTGTAATGAGCTATGAAATTAGCAATTTTAGTCCATATAATACGAGAATGCCACTCTTTTTAGACAGAGTATTGGAGTTTTTATTACCAGCAGTCGTTTGCTTCTTAATCCGTAATAAGCTTAAACAAAATGAGTGATAATAATTGCAAAATATAGAAGTTAAAGCAAATCTATTAGCTGAAACTTACCTAGTTAAGTAATGTAGCTGTGCTTTGTAGAGTGTGTAACTTGCAGATGGGTGATAGTAGTGTGGTGGATTGGTAAAATAGAAGATGTGTACTGAAAATTAAAAGGGGGTGGGATTTTGAATAGTAGCAGGAATTGTTTATGGAGAGTTCCCTTATATTGTATTATTGCAGGGATAGTGTCTTTTTACTTAATTCTTTATATATTTGGACGTTTTATGATAGCTACAGGAGCTGATGGTACAATCACAACTGATAATACAAGAACATTGATAGTGTATGGAGGAATTTTTGTTGCTACTGTTTTAATAGGAGGAATAGGCTTATTTCGTAAAATGACAAAAAAAGAAATATTTTTTTCAGCTACAGTTATTGTTGTATTTCAGGTGATAATAAGCTTAATACAATGGCTAATGGGTGGAGCTACCGGAGTGTTTGGTATTATCTCTCTATATATATCAAGAATATATGAATGGAGTGGGGGGAGCTCTCAACTTATATTTATGATAACAGGAAATTTTTGGTTAGGAAGTTTTATTCAAGATTTAATGCCTTATGTATTTATTATATTTGGACAAAAAAGCTTAAATAATGATGATACCAACTAACTTGCAGATTGGAGATAATAGTATGGTGGATGGGTAATTTGAAATTATTGTTAATAAGGAGAATGGTATATGGAATCAGGTCAAATTATAGGTTTTAATAATAATGCACTTATAGGATTACAAATAGGTTCAACAGTTATATCAGTTGGTTTAACAATACTAATGATTTATTTATGCATATTAGGAATTAAAGCACTAAAGATATACATAAAGAAGAATAATCAATAAATATATTGTAGTTGTCAATATAATATATTAGATATACAAATTGGAGGAATAAAATAATTGAGGAAAAAGCTAGTATTTGGTAGTGGAATAGCAATTCTCATTGCTATATTATTAGTATTTAAATATATTAATAGAACTCCTACTGTTTCAGAGACAGGAATAATTATTGTAGAAAATTATAATACAGATGAAGAGCTTATTTTAAAATCTAATGAAGTTCCTAATGAAGTAAATCAAATTATTTCTATAATTACATTTAATGACGATAATTACAAAAGCATTAGTTCAGAAGGGATGTCTTTACATTATGTATTACGATTACACTATTCCAATGGAGAAAAAATTTGTAACTATTACGTTTATGATACAAATCAAGGGGCAGAACTAATAGAATATCTAGATTCACTATTTTGATTTTAGAAAGCCCACTAATAAACAAACTATAATACAAACTTATACTCAAGACCACGTGACTCCAACAAGAGACAGAAAATACCTAAAATGAAAAAATACATATAAAGGAAATAAATACATTAGTGATGGGTAAATAGTATACCCTAACAAAACAAAATTACTTGATGAAAGGAATATAAGATGAACAAAGTAAAATTGAGAGCATTTAAGGATCAAGACTTGAGTTTATTTAAACAATGGTTAAATAAAGAGCATGTTGCCCAATGGTATACAGAGCCAGATGATTGGATTTATGAAATTGAAAAACGAAATGATGAATTTAATTGGTTGCATCATTTTATTGTAGAAGTTGAAGGTGTAGCAATTGGATTTTGTCAATATTATGATTATGCGTTAAGTGGTGAGACTTGGCACAATAGAGCAGATGTGAAAGAGGCATATAGTATTGACTACATGATAGGTGAAGAAAAATATCTTGGAAAAGGTTTTGGTACAGGAATAGTTTTTGCTTTAGCAGAAGAAGTAAAGGCTAATACAGATGCAAAGAAGATTATTGTACAGCCTGATAGTAAGAATCAAATTTCAAGAAACACTTTATTAGCAGCGAATTTTCAGTATGATGAAGAAAATGATGTATATTATAAAGAATTGTTAAGTAATAATATGTGAGTATGAAAAATTAATTTAACATGCTATTAGAGAATGAAAGGTGGCATCATGGCACGACCAACAAAGAGCATAACAACAAGAACAGGACATATGAGTAAAAATAAAATAGATGCACGAATCGAATATGAAGCAAAGCTCAGGGGTTAGTCTGATAAAATCAGGCCGACTTCTTTTTTATCTAAAGAGCAGGAGCGCTTGTTTAAAGGTATAGTGGATTATCTTACACCATCAGGAATATTTGGTAATATAGATGTTCACATTATAACCCATGCAGCAATTACAATTGACCGCATCAATGAATGTGAAAGGCAACTAAATGAGAATGGCCTTTTAGATGAGGATGGTAAGCCAAGTGCTTATGTGAATATGAAATCTAATTATATGAAGGAGTTTTTTTGAATCTGCAATGAGCTAAACCTAACTCCTCAGTCGAGAGCTAAACTTGCCAATATGTAAGAAGTTCCTTTATGAAATAGATCATTAAGAGGAGCTTCTTTATTATTTTGACTATAAAACAGCAGATAAGATTATTAATATCATGAAGTTAATTAATTTTGCTACTGGTGCTGTAGCAGGCCAATCTTTATATGAGGCTTGTGTAGGTTATCAGTATTTTTTTATACTCTATATCTTCTGTTAGCAACAGAAAGATAAGCCTGAAAAACGAACATATGAAATTTGTTTGCTATGGATATCGCGTAAGAATAGTAAGTCGGTAAACGCGAGTTTGCTGATGATCATTCTTATGATTTTAGAACTAAAGTATTCGGAGTTCTATCTTTATGTTAATACAAGAGATCAGGCGAAGATTGTATATGGAGAAACAAGAAAGCTTCTTGAAAGTAGTCCGATTATCAGAGATAAATTTGATATTAAAAGAGATGTAATTACCTGTAAATTGAATCAAAATACACTTAAGGTACTTTCTAGTGATGCAGATACATTGGATTGTAGACGTGTTTCGTCTGCCTGCATAGATGAGGTAGGTGCTGCAAAAATGGTTATCGAGCATATTGCTAATTTAGATGGTACAGGAACGTCTATTTATATTGGAGATTTAAAACGTGCCCTTATTGTAGGTGAAGCTATGGTACTTGGAACAGTAGGAAGTGTAGCTAAGGTATCTAGGAGCAAAGCAGCTTAATGAAATTATCAGAGATTGATATCCCTTTTGTAAAAGAATACCTCAGACAAGATGGTGATGAAGATGATAAACTAATTGGAGCTATTTTAGGAGGTGCAAAAGACTATATTGTGAAATACACAGGGTAGGATTTGGAACAACTAGAAGAGAGTAAAGATTTGACTATTGCAGTGCCAGTGCTTTGTGCCGAGTTTTATGATAATAGGACAATAAGTGTTAATGAGCGAATTAATTTAAGGATTAATTTTAGCAGATATTTATCAAAGAAATGTACATTTGAAGAGCAGAGAGCTAATAGAATAAAGGAACTTTTTAATGATATTGGCATTGAATTGACAGATGTTGAGGCACTAAATAAATTTGAATATTATTTGTTTAATTATGAAGCGAGTTGGAGTGCCTATGATGATGTAAGATCTACTTTAGAGCAGTTAAATAGCTGTAAGCTTGGTATTATAAGTAATGGAGACTATCAGCAACAGGTACTAAAATTGAGAAAAATAGGAGTTGAAAAATATTTTTGCGATATTGTGACAGCAGAAGAATATGGAGTTTCAAAACCAAACATTGAGCTGTTTCAAATTGCATGTAAAAATAATAATGTACGCCCTGAAGAATGTTATTATGTTGGTGATGAGGTAAGAACGGATATCTTGCCATGTAAATAGATTTGTATGCATGGAATATGGATTAATAGAAAAATGGAAGAAATTATGGTTAAAGAAATTGATAGCATTTATTCTTTAAATGAGTTACCTATAAAAATAGAATTAGGAGATGAGTAACAAATACATTTCGATAGTGGAAAACTAAACAAACTGAAGCTCAAAGATTAAGTAGTGAGACAACCTATAAGATATTAACTCGTTATCATAAAAGAATTACTTAAGAAATGCTGATTAATTATAACAATAAAAAGCTATACATTTATCAAGTATTGGATATTAAAGAACGCCACGCTTATATGGAAATAACAGCGGCATGGAAAGGTGAGATGTGGGATCGCAACTAATGGGTTAGATATTAATGGTCTTGATACTATATAAAAGAAATTTAACTATGTTGCTATACACTATGCTTATGAGTCTGAAGTTTTACTTAAGAAGATAGGGAACAAGTTTAGAAATTCAGTTAAACGCATTACACCTGATAGTGGTTATGAAAGCAAAAGGAAACTTATGAAATCTTATCGAGTGAGCAAGGTTCAAGGATCAGGAAAAGAACTTTATGTAGATTTTAGATCTACCTCTCCACACTTTTACTTAGTAGAACGTGGTCATAAGATAGTTGATAAAAGGGGAAGAGATACTGGAAAGCGAGTTCACGGAAAACATATGGTTGAACAAACAGTTTTTGAGTATCAAAAGAACTTTCCAAAAGAAGTAGAAAAGATGGTTGATAACCTAATAAAAGGACTAAAATAGAAAAAATTAAGCGATGATATGAAAGCAGGTAGACAAACAGCTTGCACTATTATTCCAAAGCTAGATGATCCTGATTCAAGTGGAGCAGAGCGAGTAGTGATCAGGGATGCAGTTTTTGATGAACTTACTTTAGCCAATTGGGCAGCTAAGATATTTGGAGAAGAACAAGTAAGCTTCACATATAGTGATTGGGATTTATTAGATACAATTTAAGGAGAACAAAATGAGTTTAATTGATAAGTTATTACAGATGGATAAAGGGAAATTAATGAATATGCATACAGAATAGTTAGAGATGACAAAGCTTTCAGAATTGACAGGAGAGCCATTCAAGGTTAAATGTAAGGCAATTGATGGTGAGAGATATGCGGACATTCAGCGTTCAGCTATTGGCCTCAACAAGAACGGTGGATTGCGAAACATTAACCTTTACGAGATGCAGGTACTCACCGTTATTGATGGTGTGGTTGAACCTAGTTTAAAATATGAAAGATTGCTTGCTTACTTTGGATGTGTAATACCTAAAGAGTTAGTTAAAAAATTATTCCTAGCAGGTGAAATTGCAGAGCTTTCTAATGTGATTACTGAGCTATCGGGCTATGATAAGTCAGGGGATGAGGAAGAAGTAAAAAAGCAATAGATACGGACTATGAAATGCAAGTTATGTATTTACTCTTTTAAATACAACAATGGAATTTGATAGTGCCATGTCTATGATTCAAGCCTTATCAGGATTAACAGGGAAAGAGCTACTTAAACTAAAGCGTAAGGCACATGAACTAGGCGCATTTACAGCATGGAGTGCCTCACAAGTAAGTGAAGCCATGTAATTATAGCACTTACAGGGTGGGATGATATAGATCAGATTGCAAATGCACTATATAACAAACATAAGAAGCAAGCATTTAACATGGCATAGGAGGTAGGATTGGATTATTATTTATCATTTAATAACAATTAAGAAAGGGTAAGGCTTCCAGTTATTCCTTCTTCTTTTGAGGTGAATATTCCTCATCAAAATACAATAGTAAATATTACTGAGCTAGGTGAAATTAATCTAATTGGTAAGACTGGTTTAATGAATATGACAATGGAGAGTTTCTTTCCTAATCAACAATATTCTTTTTGTTTATATTCAGGATTCCTTAAACCCTATGAATATATTAAATAACTTTTAAACTGGAAGAACTCAGGAAAGCCTATTAGAGTCATTGTAACTGGTACACCTATTAATTATGCTATGATAATAGAAAATTTAACTTATTCAGAAGTAGATGGAACAGGTGATGTTTATTTTGCGTTGGAACTTAAAGAGTATAAGTTTATTAAAACTACAGTTAAGACAACTATAACAAAGAATGGAAGAACATTAACCTAGTGAATAGAATTGAAGTTACTTGTAATGTTCATACATGGAGTAAGGGAGTATATATAAGTGAGTTAGAAGTTGAATTTGTCAGAAAATAATAATTTTGATATACTTCTTTGAGGAAACCTTATTAATGCTTATATATGAAGAGGTGGAGAGGAAGAACCATATGGCAAATTACTTAATTGGAATGCATAATATTTTTGATGAAAACAAATATAATACAGATTATAAAGAATGGTTTTATGGAATAGAATTTTGCAATCTGAATGAGGAGCAAATAAACAAAGTATTGCATCAACAAGAAAGAAAACACTTTAGAATAGGGATACACTTCCCATTAATTAAAACAGATTATTTAAAAAGGGATCCTCTAATATTTTCAAAAGATGCTGAAGAAGCAAAAATGGCTAGAGCAGCCGTTGAACGAGAGATGGCATATGCAGAGAGGATTCGTGCAAGATATATGCTAATCCACTTTCCGAAACCTATGATTTTAAATCATAATTTGAGCTGGGACAAATGTAAATTTCATGACTATGAGCATATTGATGAAAATGAATATTCATTTGAAGTATTTAAACAGAGATGCGAGGAAGTATTTAATTGGTTAGATAAACTTATAGAAAAGTATAGAGTACCAATTATATTAGAGCTGGAGGTAATAAACAAATATTTATACCAAGGCAATTTGCTAAAAGATTTGTTAGAAGAGCATAGGAGTATAAAGCTTTGCTTAGATACTGCTAGACTACATGTACTTGATGAAATAGATAATGAATTTAATCTAGATGAATTTATATTAAAATATGTACCGTACGTTGAATTATTACACATATCAAATATACAGGTAGGGGAGAAAATAGAGAATCGGCATTATCCAGCACTTGAGTCGCTCTGTGTAAATGAGGGATGGGCAGATATCAAGAATATATTAAAAATGATTAGTCAAAAGAATAAAGAGTTAATGGTTCTTTTTGAACATAGATCTGACTTAATAAGTAGAAGCCAATTAGATCAGTGCTATGAGTGGATAACACAAATCTTTGATGATTAATGGATATCAAGAGTAATTTTTCTTTAAATAGTAGCTTTAATCATTACTATGTAAGGTGGTGAAAAAAATATCCAGTAAATGTGGCAAAACAATCGAATATAACGCAATTTGTGCTTGTAGGACAGGCAATACATATAACCGAACAATTTCACCTGAGAAACGTAAATTTTACTCATCATATGCTTGGCAGAAATTACGGAATAGGAAAGTAAAAGAACATCCTTATTGTGAGAGGTGATGGCTGAAATGAAGGAAATGAAGCAAGATAGTTCAACAAATGCATGGAATGAAATGGGGGATGAATGGTTCGAATTGGCACAAAGAGGAGAAAGCAGGATTCATTTTATTATGCCATACATGCTTAATCTATTAGGCAATGTTGATGGAATGAGAATACTTGATCTTGGGTGTGGCGAAGGAGGTTATTCGAGAGAATTATCTAAAAAAGGTGCTCAAGTTGTGGCAATAGATTGTTCTAAAAAGGCAATTGAATATGCTGTAAATTTGGCAAAAAAAGAAGAACTAAAAATAGAACATTATGTTAGAAATAGCAATCATTTGTTTGGAATATCAGATGAAAAATTTGATATAGTACTCTGCTCAATGATGCTAATGGATTGTGAGGATTTTGAAGGGACAATTAATGAAGTTGTGCGTGTCCTCAAACCAAACGGACGATTGTTTGCAAGTGTATTACATCCTTGCTTTGATGGAAATCATGAAAGAGGAATTGGACGTCAAGGTATAGGACTTGATAGGCAAGTAGTTGTTATGAATTATTTTGAACCAAGGACATGGGAAGCACCGCTTTGGGGAGGCACAATACCAGTTGTTTGGAGACACAGAACGTTAGAAGATTATGTTAAAACATTTATCAAAGCGGGGTTAACAATTGTTGATATAAATGAGCCAAGAGCGACTGATGAGCAAGCGAAAATATCCACATCAATAGCATGGCTACAAAAAATTCCACTATATTTATACTGGGAATTAAAAAAATAAGTTATGCTTTAGTGGGTGTATAGGACCAAATTATTTCAAGTAGGCAAATTTCAGTTTATCTATTAGTTGAAATTTACCTAATTGGATAATATTGGGGTGCTTTGTAGAGTATGTAACTTGCAGATTGGTGATAGTAGTGAGAGTGATTGGTAATGATGTAATATTGGTATATGAAGATTGATTATATTATATGAAATGCAATTAATTGTAAGTGAGTGGAGGAAAGTTATGAGGAAAATTGATAGAGAGCATGCACAACATTATAATTGGAAAACTATTTGTGAAGGTTGGCATTTTATTCAGACTGAAGAACTAAGTATTATTGCAGAAAAAATGCCTCCACACACATCAGAGGATATGCACTATCACTGTAAAGCTAGACAATTTTTTTATATATTGTCTGGTGAAGCGGAAATGAAATGTAGGAACACCATTGTAAAACTGGAAACTGGTAGTGGTATAGAAATTGAGCCAAATGAAGCTCACCAGATGACTAATGTGTCTGAAAATGATGTTGAGTTTATTGTAGTATCTATGCCTAAATCACATGGGGATAAAATTATATTATAAGATGAATTATCCACTAACAATTTTTGCTTATTGTGGTGACTATACCATATTCAGCGTAAAGAAAAACAGCTTAAAAAAGTACAAAATACATCTATGCCTCAAACTAAATAGTGATATTATAGAGTAGTCGAGAAGACCACTACAACGATAACAGTGGCTAATATGAGTCGTGAAACGTTCCCTTATTAAACCTCCAATCATAATGGTTGGGGGTGATTTGATTTAAATATTCAGAATAATATTTTAGCATGTAAATACTGGTTGTTTTGAGGTGGTGTTATGAAAAATATTAAGATAATAAGTCTTATAATAGGTATACTCATTGTCTTACTTTGTGGATTGTTCTATAAGAAGGCTATACAGGAAAGTGCCTCATTTTCTAGCTCATTTAACATTCATAAGCTAACGGATAAGGAATATGAAGAGGTGGGAGTTAGTGGATTGGATAATCCTATTAAGGATGATTTTAGAAAAGTAGAGATTAAAGTAGCGATGCAGCATACTCATAAAATAAAGAACAGAAAAATTATTGTGCCTACTATGGTAGAACTAAAAAATGCTATTAACTCATACGATATGGAACGTTATTGGTTTGGTAATTCTTCAGAAGAAGATAATGAAAATACAAATTCTACAGAGTATGTATTTGAATTTATTTTTTATAGTAAGGGGTTAGAGGATAACGATATAGAGATGCTATTTAGTGACTTGGAAATTAGTGCTAGCTGGTTAGATCCATATGGGAACATTCAAAAAGAAAATTATCTGCTGGAATACAGTCAATAATTTAGACACGATTTATAACGAAAAATTTTCTAAGGTCAACAATTATGCATGTTGATCCCAATATTCAGCTTCTAACTCATTTGGAGTTTTATATCCAATCGCACCATGAGGGAGTCGGTTGTTATATAGATTTTCAATGTACTCAAAAATATCCAGTCGAAGTTCATCTAGGGTATGATAGGTTCTTCGATTGGTACGATTTTTCTTTAGATATTAAAAAAAGCTTTCACAACAAGCATTATCAAAAGGGTATCCCTTTTTAGAAAATGACTGTACAACATTACAAGAATCTAAGAGATTTCTAAAAGCAAAAGCAGTATATTCAGATCCTTGGTCAGAATGAAATATAAGTCCATACTGAACATGACGGCTTTTATAGGCCTTATTAAATGCTGACATCGTTAATTCAACGTTATGATTGGCAGCAATGTGCCAGCCAATAATCTTTCTTGAAAATAAATCCATAACAATGCAAAGATAGTACCATTTACTATTAACTTTTATGTAAGTAAAATCACTAGCCCAAACCAGATTTGGAGCCTTTTGATTAAATTCCTGATGGAGGTGATTATCGCAATCTCCCTGATCATGATGCTTAGTTCTGCGAGGTTTATCGGTAGACATTTTAGGTAGAGACATTGATTGCATCAGTCGGTACACTCGTCCGACGCTGATGTTTATACCATAATCACGACTAAGGAGATATGTGATCTTATAAGCACCAAGACATTTATCATAGTCAGAATAAATTTGAAGAATGATACGTTTAATATCTAGATTTTCCTTCACTCTAGGAGCAGGCTCAGAGTTGAAGTGCTTATAATAAGTGCTACGATTTACTTTTAGCACGCGGCAAAGTGTTTTAATATCATGCTGAAAACGTAGTTTATAAACAGCATCTAGCCGTTGTGTGAGTGTGGCGTGAATATGGCAATCGCTTTTTTTAATATCAGGTTTTCTTCCTCGAGCTGAGCCATTCTTTTCTGCATTTCTTTAATCTGTTTAGCAGTTAAGATTTCACCGTCATCTGTTTCGACAGTTGAATATTGTTTAATCCATTTGGCCAGAGAAGTCAAAGAAATGTCATATTCTTGAGAAAGTGAAGTCTGAGTTTTGCCATTGTGATAAAGTGCAACGATGGATTTCTTAAAATCTTCATCGTAGCGAGTTTGTTTAGTTGCCATGTGGGCACCTCCTTTTGTGTCTACTTTAATATAATCACTAAAATCAAATCGTGTCTACTTATTTAATATAGATCCATGCTAAATGACATTATATGTTTTACATATTAGAATCGGGATATATAAAGGGTTAAATATACGTAAGATTGCAGTAAATGTGAGCAAACAATCGAATATAACTGAACTTTTACTTGCAGAGCTAACAATACATATAACAGAAACATTTCATCTGATAGTGTGGCTGTGCTTTGTAGAGTATGTAATTTGCAGATAGTTGATAGTAGTATGATAGATTGGTAAATTAGAATTTATAAAAGGGGTTAATAAGTGATGAATGATAGAAATTGGACAGTCTTATTTATTGGAGGAGCTTCGGGAACAGGAAAATCAAGTATAGCTTATGAAATTGCTAAATTCTATGGTGTGAATGTATTAGAAGTAGATGATATCCACCTATCTGTAAAAATGGTTACAACAAAGGAAAGTTTTCCCGCAATACATTATTGGGAGACTGGTATAAACTGGAATGATATTGGAGTTCAGGGCAATGTAGACTGGCTAATTGATGTGAGTAAAGAAATGATTCCAGTGCTTAAAGAACTTGTAAACAGGCATATTGAAGATAAATTACCTGTTATTATTGAGGGTGATTTTATCTATCCTGAATTTGTAAATTTCTTTGACACTCCAGAGGTGAAATCAATCTTTATAAACGAAACAGATGTTACTCAAATAGAGGAAAATTATTTATCTAGAGAAGGTGGACAAATACAACATTATAGATCTGAAATAAGTATTGCATATGGAAAGTGGATTGCAGATACTTGCAATAGGAATGGTATTAGAATTATTGAGCCGAGGCCGTGGGATACACTATTAACAAGAATATTAAATATTTTATGAGTTTAAGGAGAGAAAATATGAGTATTAAAGAAGTAGCTGATAGTATAGGATATTGTGGTTTAATATGCAGATTTTGTCATGAATCAGACCATTGTAATGGTTGCAAATCTAATAACAATTGTTGTGGGAGACATTTGAGCGAACAAGGATGTTTTCAATATAATTGTTGCGTCAACAAAGGCATCAATGGTTGTTGGGAGTGTAGTGAATCTCCATGTACAAAGGATATGTTTAATGAACATCACAATATTCGAAATAGAACATTTGTAAAAGTTGCAAAAGCTGAAGGTATTGATAAACTAGCTCAATACGTTTTAGTTAATCAAAATAATGGTATCCTATATGGATGGAATAAAGACTATGATAATTTAGAAAGTGAGGAAGCTATAATAGACCTTTTACATAATGGAGTCAAAAGTAAGTACACTAGATGAGCAACGATGATATATAAGAGAGCTAGAATGAGTTTAAAATGATGGAGAAAAAGTAACGATAAGAAATTTTATCTAATGCAACTATAGGTTGACAAATAGACAATGAACAGTTAATGGATAATATGATATTATGCGATATAATATTCTTGAGGTGATAAATGTGGAATTTAATAAAAAATTGAAAATAGAACGAAATAAATCAAGAATGTCTCAAGAAAATATAGCAGATTACTTGGGTGTTTCAAGACAAGCTGTGGCAAAATGGGAGTCAGGAGAAACGTTTCCTGATATTGATAAACTCATACAGCTCAGTGAGCTATTCTGTGTTACAATTGATAGTTTGGTGAAAATAGACAAGGGATGTACGAGTAAAGAATTTGTAAAAAGAAATATTGCTGTTGGTGAGGTAATTGATTTTTTAAAACAAGCAAGTGCTAACTCCTATGCAGGAAAAGGCAAGGAATCGGAAAAACAGTGTAGGCCTAACTCACATGATTTTATATACGAAAAAGGAAATTTAAAGTATATAGATACATATGTGGGTGGCAATGCTTTTTCGGGTGAAGAAGTAGTATTTAAAGATGACATCCCTATATGGTCAATGAATTACTGTGGCAGGACACTTCAAGAGCAGTTTTCAGGAGATTTTCTAAAAAAAGCTTTATTATTAAGGCCAGATGAAATACCTTTTAGAGGGCCTAAAATATACCAAGAAGGCAATTATATTTATCATAATACAGTTGACGGAGAGTTTAAATGGTTTCAAGGAAAAGAAGAAATTTTTTATGGAGATTTAAAAGTCTATGAGTGTTTTTATCATGGGGGACTAATTCAATAATAGATGGTAAAAGTATACAAAATCTTAAATCTTGAGCACAATGTGCTCTTTTTTTATACTCAAAATTAGGAGGACAGATGGACAAATTTTTAGCACACCAAGTTATAAATGGAATTTGGGGAGAAGTATAGAGTGATGGCACTTATATGGCAAGGCTATAAAAGTAGAGCACTCATTAACTAAGTTAGTGGTTCTTTTTATACTGAGTCAGATGAGCATGAATGGTCAAGTGGACAATATAAGACATTTGTACAGTTAATCTTATATTGAGTATATTACTGCATAAATTAATGGATTCTTCAGTATCATTATGAGATAATTATTTATAGTATTGCACTAAATAATAAATTAGTTTTGTGGGGTGAGTATATGTGTAGGATAATTGAAATAATGCCTCTAATAGGGATAAAGTGGGGGAATAATGCAATTAATATATTGGATTCATCTAATCAAGTAAAAAGTATATTAGGTGAACCAGAGAGTATTTTCAAAAAATCATATTACTATTTTAATAGTGATCTAAGGATTGATTTTGATGAAAACAATTGTGTTGAGTTCATAGAATTTTTAGCAGGGATAAATGGTAAGCTACAACCAATTATATATGGCATAAAAGCATTTGAAACTGATGTAGATAATTTATATGATATTCTTAAGGAAAAAAATAATGGTGAGATATATGATGAATTAGGAAAGGGATACGCATATGCCTTTTTAAATATTAGTGTAGGGATTTTTAGGCAAAATACTCCCGCACAAATAAAAGAAATGACGGATGAAATGATAAAAGAGGGAATTGATATTCAGGATAATGAAGATTTAGAGATAGAAAAGCAAAAAGCATTTCATTGGGCAACGATTGGAATAGGTGGCAAAGGGTATTATAAAGAGGTGATGTAAATTATCGATCCATACAGCGGAATTTTAACATAATAAAACAACAAAATAATAGTAGCTCATCAGCTGTAGTAATAGGAAAAGTCATAAGCGCTAATCCTTTATCTATCAGCATTGGTGAGCTTTTTTAGATAGAGAGAATTTAATGGTAAACGAAAGTATAGAGAGCTTTAAGGAAAGAGATGTATTAGAGATGGTTCAAATATTATAACATTTTAAATATTAAATATATTTGTTATAATGTCTAGAATAAGGATACATATGAAAAAATACCAGTAAATGTGGCAAAACAATCGAACCTGAGAAACGTAAATTTTACTCATCATATGCTTGGCAGAAATTACGAATAGGAAAGTAAAAGAATATCCTTATTGTGAGAGGTGTTGGAGTAAGTGGAAAATCATTACTACTGAGAATTTACAAGGTCATAATATAAAGTCATTTAAGGATTAGCTTGAGTTGAGATTAGATGAAGATAATATTGCTGTGTTATGTAAGATATGTAACTGGCAGATAGGAGATAGCAGTGTGGTAGATTGGTAAATTAGAATTTACGGAGGTATTTATCATGAAAAATGTAATTCATATTTTTGGTGCATCAGGCTCTGGTACTACAACGTTAGGCAAAAAGATATGCGAAGAATTAGGATATACACTTATGGATACAGACGATTATTTTTGGTTGCCTACAGATCCAAAATTCACATACAAGCGCCCTACTGAGGAACGAATAAAGCTAATGAAAAGAGATATTGACAAATCAGCGAATGTTGTAATATCTGGCTCTCTTACAGATTGGGGAGATGTGTTGATTCCTTATTTCACCTTAGCTATACGAATTGAAACAGAACAGACACTGCGAATTGAAAGATTGAAGCACAGAGAAAAAGAACACTTTGGTTCACGTATTGAACCTGGTGGGGATATGTACCAAAATTACATTGATTTTATTGGATGGGCAAAAACTTATGACACAGGCGGAATAGATATAAGAAGTAAGATGAAGCATGATGAATGGCAAAAGCTACTTTCGTGTAAGATTCTACATTTAAATGGAGGAGATAAAATAGAGGATAATTTTGCAAAAGTGGTAAGATTTTTTGACATAAAGCGTTAATTAAACCAAGTACAAATTCCAGTTTATCTATTAGTTGAAATTTACCTAATCGGATAATATTGCGGTGCTTTGTAGAGTGTGTAACTTGCAGATTGGGGATAAGAGTATAAAAGATTGGTAAATTAGAATTTAACGAGGTAAAAGATGAAGACAGTTACAATATGTGGAAGCATGAAATTTGAGAAAGAAATGCAAGAAATAGCATTTCTGCTAGAGACAAAACATGATTTCAATGTTTTACAATGCGTTTATAATGTGGATGACTTGGAGATTTCTGAGAAAGAGCTAGTATCTCTTGAAAAGGCACATTTTAGGAAAATTGAACTTTCAGACGCGATTTATGTTGTTGATATCCAAGGATATATTGGTAATCAGGTTTCAAAAGAGATAGAGTATGCTAAAAGTAAAGGAAAAGAAGTTATTCTTCATTCTGATTATAGCAAGGAATGATAAAATTTTCAGTTAGCCTATCAGCTGAAACTCATCTAGTTGGAGAATGTAGCTGTATTATTCGGGGTGTGTAATTTGTAGATTGGCGATAGTAGTGAGGTGGATTGGTAAATTAGAATTAGCAGGAGGAAAAAATTGAATGAGTGTATTTGATGCGTTTATTAATGAGAGGATTGAAATCGGAGCAGGAATGGTGGCAAAGGTTTATTCATGGAATGAATATGCTTATAAATGTTTCAATGAAGGTTATCCAAAAGAATGGATTGATTATGAATACAATCAGCAGAATGAAGTCTGTAAATGTGAGCTTCCAGTTCCCGATATTATGAATCTGAATTTCCTAACACGATAAAGATGGATTTAATTTCCGGTATCTCCATGTTTGAAAGATTTGATGTGGTTGGTAAAGATGCTGTTATGACTGATTTTCTAGCATGGTTTAAAAAAATACATGAAGTAAAAGGTCTTACACTCCATAGTGTTTCTAAGCATTTATGCGAGCAAATAGATGTTGCCCCTGTCACAGAAGAACAGAAATTATATGCAAAACAATGTTGTGTAGATGTGGAGAAGGAAGTTCTCGAGGACGAAGCCCTTTGTCATATGGATTATCACACTTTAAATGTTATGTATGAAGGTGATGATATCCGAATTATTGACTGGGTTAATGCAAAAAATGGCAAACCAATATGGGATTATGCGCGTACTTATGTGATTTTTTATGAATATGCTGCCGGATTAAAGAGTAGATATATGAAGCAGGTTCTAGCTATAGAAGGGTATTCTGAGGATATCTTTATGAAAGCTGTGTATGTAAATGCAGTTTGCAGACTTAATGAGCATGATACAAAACGAGTCAGACAACTCATTGGTTTGTTTTTTAAGTAGGGATAACAAATTTCAGTTTATCCATTAACTACAACTTACTTAGTTGGATAATCTAGCTGTGCTTTGTAGGGTATGTAATTTGCAGATGGGAGATAGTAGTAAGGTGGATTTCTTATGAATATGCGAATAATTGAAGATATATCAAATTTCATTTTTGTAGAAGATATATTAGAAGAGTCAGATGTTATAATGATACCAGGTGGTTCAAATCCTGAGTTGCCTGAAAAGGCTGCTGAAATATGGAGAGCTGGATATGCTCCTTTATTTGTTCCTGCTGATGGATTTAATGTAAAGAGTGGGAAATTTAATGGTGTTAAATCAAAGCAAGAGAGATATGTAAGAGAATACAAAACGGAATCTTAAATATCATAAAACAACAAAATAATAATAAACTAGATGTTTTGTAACTTGATAAATCAGAATTTGCAGGAGAGAAAACGATGATTGTTTTGATTACAGGTGCATCACATACAGGAAAAACAGTATTGGCACAAAAACTACTAGAGAAAACAAAATATCCGTATGTATCGATTGACCATATTAAAATGGGTCTTATTCGGAGTGGATATACAAATTTAACACCATCTGATGATTATGAATTAGTTGGTTATCTTTGGCCTGTTGTTAGAGAAATGATTAAAACAGCGATAGAAAATAAACAGAATCTTATAGTTGAAGGATGTTATATTCCTTTCGATTGGAAAAGAGATTTTGAACAGGAGTATTTGAATAAAATTAAATACATTTGTCTGATTTTATCTAATAGATATATAGATGAGCACTTTGTAGATATAAAAGAGCATGCCAACGATATTGAATGTCGTCTTGATGATTCTTACTGTAATGCAGAATCATTAAAAGAAGATAATCTAAACAATCTTGAAATGTGCAAAAAATATGAGTTACCTTATGTTTATATAGATAAAAAATATAATTTGGATGTTATTCTTAAATAGGCAAATTCAAATTTATGAAGTTATTACAGCTGCAATCTTCAACTTAATAAATAGTAATTTATACGCCAACCTTCAGGTTGGTTTTATTTTTTTGTCTAAATCATCTATGGAAAAACATGGGCATTAATGTCTAGGTGCTAGGACATAGTTGGCTAAGTAGTAGGATAAAGATGTCTATGAACCACGACAAAGGTGTCTTACTGATTATTAATAAGTAATATATAATAATTGATTTAATATTGCACTCTAAATGGTGAAATCAATAGGGCATTAGATTTTTTATGGAACCGTAAATATTGCGCTTTATGATATTTATTAATCACTCCCAAAGAAAAAGCCCCCAATATAATGGTTGGGAGTGAATTTATGTAAAAGTATAGAATTAACAGAAAGTAATTGTTATAATATTTAGAATAAATATACATGTAAGCGAACAATTTCACAAATATGCTATTCGAGTTACGGAAACAGGAAGTACAAGTAGAATAATGGGGGGAATAAAAAATGCAAAGAAAGATCTTAAAGAAAAACATGATGGAGATGACATGGTGTGAAATAGATGAAATGGCTAAGAAAAATGCTATTGTTTTACTTCCAATAGGAGTAAT
>SVDC01000022.1 GCA_015058045.1 Cellulosilyticum sp. | reverse complement strand
TTATTGTGTTTTAGTTTCATCATTTCTGCTCTAATGATATGGTACATTGTTTACTCCCCCAGTCAATTTTGTAAAATAGTCTTCTAAACTCTCTTTATTAGGGCTTATTGTATAAACCTCTATACCATGCTCAATTAGCTGACGATTAATAAGTGCACTTTCATCTATCCTACTAAACAAATGTATTATTTGCTCATCCGCTACCTTATAATCTTGTATATTCAATTGATGCTCTAAAATATATAATGTCTTAGATATATCTGAAACCTGCAATTCTAAATAATTTCTATTAAGCTGCCTCATTTCTTCTATACTCAATTCTTTTAGGAGTTTTCCCTTATCCATGATACCAATATAATCTGCTAACTGTTCTACTTCACTTAATATATGGCTTGAAATAATGATAGATACGCCTTGCATTTCACATAGACTTCTTAGCATTTCTCTTGTTTCACGAATCCCTATAGGATCTAAACCATTGGTTGGCTCATCTAATATTAAAAGCTCAGGTTCATGTAATAAGGCAGTTGCCATACCTAATCTTTGCTTCATTCCTACTGAATAGGTACCTACTTTCTTTTTTCCTACATTATCAAGCCCCATTTGCTTCAAAACACTTTCTATAGCTTTAGGCTTATGAACGCCGCGCAAAGTTGCTATAATCTCAAGATTTTCATAAGCTGATAAATGGCTATAAAACCCCGGTATTTCTATCATCGCACCTATTCTATAATAATCTTCTTGCCTTCTTTGCTCCATAGATTTATTAAATATTAAAATTTCACCCGAAGTTGGCTGAACTAAATTCATAATCATCTTCATAGTGGTTGTTTTACCTGCACCATTTTTTCCTAGTAACCCATAGATTTTTCCTTTAGGTACATTTATATCTAAATGCTTTACCACATACTCATCAGTGTACTTTTTACATAGTCCTCTTGTTTGTAATATATACTTTTCCATACTTATCCCCCTCATATTCCCAAGTATATAGGAGAAACCTTACCAAAAGCTTACCTTCAGTCATTTATTTTCTAATTGGAAAGCTCACCTGAAACTTAGTACCTTCCCCCTGCTTACTAAATACCTCTATCCTACCTTGTTGATTTTCCACTAGTGCTTTTGTAATATACAAGCCTAAGCCACTTCCTTTAGATGTTCTGGACTTATCACATTTATATAAATGGTCAAAAATATAGGGTAAATATTCTGAAGCTATCCCTATTCCATTATCTTTTACCCAAATAAGGACATGCTGGTCTTGTACTTTAGTCCCAATTTGTATTACATCCGCTTTGCTATGTAAAATAATATTTTGAATTAAGTTATCTAGTATCCTTCTATAAGCCTCTGCATCTAATGCTATATAAAGTTCTTTCTCCTCTATCTCTATTACATAATGTATCGATTGCTTTTCGAAAATAGGTATAAAATCACCGATTATTCTTCTAGTTGTCTCATTAATATCCAGGCTTTCTAACGTAAAAACCATTTCCTTAGATTCTAACTTAAACCATTCAAAGAGCCTATCAATAAGCTGTTTTAAATCATATGATTTACTTCTTACAATCTTTAAGTAGTCATCTTTTCTTTCTTCCCCTATATAGCCTTCATCTATAGCTTCTATGTACCCCATAAGTGATGCCAGCGGTGACCGAATATCATGAGATAAACTCGTTAATAATTCCTTATACTGCTTTTCCCTTTTCTCTAGCTGTTCAATCTGCTCTATATAATCCGCCACGATATGATTCATTTGAAAAATAATCTCTGCCATATCACTATTATCCTGAATAAATATCTTATGGTGTCTATTTCCTGCTTCAATATCCTTTAATATATAGGCTATTTCTTTGAGTTTTTTATCAGTCCCTGTCTTACTCCAATACATTTTAATTAGAATCAAGACTAATAGAATGATTATCCATACTAATATATGTTCCATACTATACCTCACTATTAAAACGATAACCTATACCCCATACTGTTTGTATATATTCCTTGCCTTCTAAATGAACATTTAGCTTTTTTCTAAGCTTACTCATATATGCCATAATATTATTATCATCAAATGCATAGTCATCTTGCCATACTTCAACATAAATTTGCTTTTTTGTATAAACCCTTCCTGGCTGACTTGCTAATAAGTAGAGTACATCAAATTCTTTACTTGTTAAATCAATATTTTGGTCTTGTATTTTTACTACTCTATGTACTTTATCAATGATAAGCTTATGAAACACTAATGTTTTTTCTTCTCTACTTACTTGGCCAGTAAATTTTGTATAACGTCTAATAAGTGAGGCTACTCTTGCTATAAATTCATTGATACTAAATGGTTTGGTCAAGTAATCATCTGCCCCTAATCTAAGCCCTGATACTTTATCGACTTCACTATTTTTAGCTGTAAGCATCAGGACTGGAACTTCCGTCTTCTCCCTAAGTGAAGTAAGCACCTCAAATCCATTCATTTCAGGCAACATAATGTCTAGCACAATAAGCTCATATTCATTGATTATCCCTTTTCTAAGTCCACTTATGCCATCATGTACTACATCAACACTTAAGCCTTCTTGAAGCAAACAATCCTTTAATAATTGACTTAATTCCACATCATCATCAATAATTAATACCCTATTTTTCATCCTCTAAAATCTCCCTAATCCTTTTTAATCCCCTATAACCTATTTTACCCCTCTACTCTAATTTTGTATATTTCTATACACTTGCTTAATCAAAAAGAGGTATAGCTCCTCTAACAAAACCATACCTCCCTACTTATCCTTAACTAAACGTTCTTTTCATTAAACTAGAGCGTGTTATTAAAAACATCACCATTTGTATCATCGCATAAATGAAAACAAATATAATACAGTACTTCATATAAATAAACGCTGATAGTGTCATACCATAAAAAGCATAAACAAGTGATAGGCTTGTTATAGTACCCAACACAATCGGCATTAGAAAGATAAGGAGCAGTTGCCTTGTCATCATCTCCTTAATCCCTTTCTTAGTTGTTCCTAATAAAGTAATATTTTTATAGACAATCTGATCTTGCCAAAATGTATTGAGAACCTTAATGTGCAATATAATAGCTGACGCCACACTGGTTAATAATCCTATATAAATAAATAGTAACGCATAAACTGCATAATCCTGCGTCGCATAAGTGGTATTATAAATTTTAGTATTTGGCCTATATCGCCACCACCTATACACCGACGGACTCAGTTCTTCTATTGAAGCATATTCTTTTTTTTGCCCAAAGTAAGTACATTCTGCAATACTTCCATTCATCTTAAGCCCCTGTTTTTTATTAGCATTTAACATTTCTTGTACTAATAAATCATGTAACTGTTGTGAGTTCTCCCATTTCTCGACCTTCAATACAATAACTGATTCTATTGCTTCCTTAAAACTCAGACTCTTAAATCTTTCATAAGTCTCATGATTTAACACAAATATATTCAGAGCAACATCACTAGAAAAGAGACATTTTTGATAGGTCCCTTTACATTGTAAAGGATATACTTTTTCTTGCCCTATTACACTAATAGATAAAACACTACCCAGTTTTTCAAGCATGTCCTTTTCCCCGTTAAAGGCGATATACTCATTGCTTCCAACCTCTAAGCACTCTCCATATAAACGCTCATAGCTTCTTTCATCAATGCAATACATCTCACTCATCTCTATTACTTTGCCAAACTTTTTAGGATAGGCCATAATCAGTAACTCCACCTCATCATATTCATCAATGGAAATATGACTTCTTTGTGCTATTTCTAAAATGTCTTCATTCGATATATTTGTATTTTGATCTATACTCTTTTCTATCTCAAAATCATAAGGCATATTCTTATTGGCAATTTCTTTTGCACCTATAATCGGCACCAAACCATTACATAATACAAAAATGGTAATCGTCCACAGTATGATTAAAGTAAATAGCGCATGGGTATACTGCCTACCTTTTACCTTTAATAAATTTAAGAAAATAATATTCTTGTAATACCACTTAGTGCTAATGCTTCGAATCATTTCTCCTAAAGTAGCTATCTGCGCCGCAACCATATAAATGCTAACTACTGTTATAACCCCAAAAATCATACTCATATAAGATGCACTTCTAAATAAAATCCCTCTAAAACATCTATCCCACAAATAAATACTGATAGGGATCCCTATACTACCTATAATCCCTAACCTATAGTCCTGTATGCTTACTTCTTCTATTGTATCTTCCACTTTTAATATCGATAAAACATCCATTCGTCTTAAATCATGTCCTGTTTTGATTTGAAGGATTATTGTGATAAAAATAGCATAAATACAGCCATATACTATTCCTTTATAGCCTATGTGATAGAGAGTTTCTTTTGTCTGCACAAATAAACTCATTGCCCACCAGAGGAGATAAGTAAATGGGATGCTTATCACGACTCCTATTATGCTACTTACTATAGCAATATATCTTAGCTCTTTTGCTAACATCTTTTGAATATCACTTTTCTTTAAACCTAAGCTGATTAATACCCCTATTTCTCTAGACCTATATTTAATATACAGCGTATGTGCATAACCAATAAAAATACTAGTCCCCATTGCTACTATTACATAAAGTGCTCGTGTAATTTGCTGCGTGCTACCACCATCTACTATAACCTGAGTAACTGTCTGACTAAACAAAACCGATCCAAAAGACGTAAATAGTCCAATACCAAATATCAAACAAAATATAAGAACGATATACTGTTTCATATTATACTGTAACAGCTTCCTCATGATTTTATTAAGATTCATAGCCATCACCACTTACTTGTTTCATCGTTAATAAAATTTCATCTAAAAATATCCTAGAGTTTTGCTTTCTAACTAGCTCCTTAATCACCTTTCCATCCTTTAGAATAATAACCCGGTCACAATAACTTGCTGCAAAGGCATCATGTGTCACCATTAAGATTGTTGCATCATGATTTTCTCTAGCCTTTAAGAAAGCCTTTATTACGGATAAGCTAGACTTAGAATCTAAATTACCCGTCGGTTCATCTGCTAAAATGATATTGGGCTTATTAATCAAAGCACGGGCTACTGCTACACGTTGTTTTTGTCCACCAGATAACTCACTTGGCAGTTTATTTTCTAACACTTTTAATTCAAATGAACACATTAAATCTACTGCTCCTCTTTCCATATTTGCTATATCTTTCTTCGCAATAATTTGAGGTAGTAGAATATTTTCTTTTACTGTTAAACCAGAAATCAGCATAAAATCTTGAAATACAAAGCCAAGTTTTTTCTGTCTTACCTGTGCTAACTGTTCTTCATCGAGATTTAAAATCTCTTCCTGTTCCAATAATACCTTTCCATCATCTGCCTTAATAAACCCTGAGATACAATTTAATAATGTTGTCTTACCACTCCCAGAAGGCCCCATAATCGCAACGAATTCCTTCTGCTTCACTTGGAATGAAACATCCTTTAATACATGGTATCTCCTAGCTTTAGATTCATATATCTTATTGAGTTGATTAACAAGTAGCATAAAGTTACCTCCCTATCCATTCTTTCTATAATCCAAAGTATAAAGAGAAAACCTTGCCAAAATCTTATCCGAATCTTACTTTTTCTAAACTCTTTACTTTTAACCATAATTTGTTATAATAAATAAAAATAAATTGAGTAATATTATTTATCTATCGGGGTGTGGCCTAGTTGGTAAGGCGCTAGACTGGGGGTCTAGAGATCGCGTGTTCAAGTCACGTCACTCCGATTATATTGAACAAAAAGCCTAGCTGCTACTTGATTGTAGTTGCTAGGCTTTTTGTTTGTATAATTTTCACTTAATCCATTAATCCGTAATACCGTTTTCCCATAATACATTTTCTGTTCCATTTTCTTCAACATATACTATTTTATCAATCTTTTGAATTTCTATTGTTGCTAGCGTATAGGCCCCCTCTGATGCCTTACTCCCTAATATGGTTGTTTTAAATCCTGTTACATACATGACCTTTTGATTGCCTACCGTTTTAATCTCACTTTCAACCTCTGATATAATAGAGGGTGATTCCCATGAGATATAGGTTAACTCCTTACCATCATCTATCATACTTTGTGTAACCCCAATTGAAGCATTTTGCATCTCAGGAATCCTGATGCTATATATATCGTCATCTTGATCATCACCCTTTGATATGACTACAGACTCCTCTCCCCCCCCTTCATATGTACCTGTTACGATGTTTTGTAATGGATAAACTGCTGCTGATACATTTACCGCCTCACTAGGAAGTGTCTTAAGCGGCATACTAAATAAGATATTAGTTACACTTATTACTAAAACAATACCTATTGCACCTGCTATTACTGCTATCCTTGTTTTTTTATTTAATTTACGATTGATTTTTTTAAAAAGTTTCTTCTCTTTTTCTAGTGAGTAAGACCGACTCTCTAATTCTTTATTCCCATCCTTCATACTGTTACAAACATGCTCACATGCTTTACATTCTGCTAAATGTCCTTTAACTAATTCTAAGGTCTGCTTACTAGCAAGTCCATCAATATAATTAGGTAATAAATCTCGTATGACCTCACAAGGTAAATTAATCTTCATTTTCTATCCATCCCTTCAATTTATTTTTACTTCGATAAAAGTTTACTCTCGCCCAATTTTCACTTCTTCCCAGTATTTCCCCGATTTCTTTAAAGGATAATTCTCCAAAAATCCTTAGGTATACTACATCTTTTAATTCTGCATCCAATTTATAAATCATTCGATAAAGCTGCATTCTTTCTTCTTTTCTTATGTATTTTTCTTCTACTATATCTGTAGTGTTTGTTAAATGGCACTCTACTTCTTCTGAAATAGATACATTAGCATACTCTTTTTTATTGATATAGTCTAAATATGTATTTTTCGCAATCGCACATAGCCAGGTAAGCATTTTACCTTCTGTAAAATGATCAATATTATGGATTGCTTTGTAAAATGTATCTGCAGTAATATCATCTGCCATCTCATTATTTCTGCACATCCCAAGTACATAACGTTTTACCGGCACCGCATAACTTTGATACATTTCTTCTATCTCATTCAATTTATTTTCACCTCCTATTTATGAAACGGATGAAACTCAAATTCGTTACACTGTTAATTAAATTTTATACTTCATCAAAAAAACACCTTAATCATTTATGTGACTTTGGTGTTCTACTTTTTAATTTTTCTTTATTATTTTAAACAAATTATAACTGAACTTTCTTCTTGTTAAAAGTATTTATTAGCTATCTCCTTAGCATAAAAAAGCCCTAGCATATATTTTTTGCTTCTGCACAAAATAAAAAAATAAGGCATTTTATTTACATTAAAACAGCTCTAAAGGAGATTATTGAAATGAAAAAACAATTTCTAAGTATAGGCATAATGCTTGCTGCTTTAAATATGGGGACACTTTTTGCTACAGCATCTAATATCTCGGTCGAACAAGCAAAAACCATTGCACTCAAGAAAATTCCTGGGGGAAAAATAATCAGTATTGAACTTGATACTGAAAGAAATAGAACAATCTATGATATTGATGTAGTTCTTAACCACTATGAATATGATTTAAAGTTAGATGCTAAAACAGGTAGTGGCATTTCTGCAACTAAAGAATTAAGAGATGACTATATTCAGGCTTCTGGCTTTATTCCAGTTATGAAAGCTAAAGCCATTGCTCTAAAAAAAGTACCTGGTGCTTCTATTCATTCAATCGAACTTGATTCCGAAGCAGGTAGGGACATTTATGAAGTAGAATTATATTTAAATAAATATGAATATGACTTAAAATTAGATGCCAGAACAGGTAGTGGCATCTCTGTGACTAAAAAATTAAAAGGCAGCTCTACTCAGCCTAATGCACAAACTTCAAAATTAATTTCAAAAGAAGCTGCTAAAACAGCGGCTCTTAATAAAGTACCTGGTGCAACAGTTACTAAAATCGAACTTGATAGAGAAGATGGTGTTTATGAATTAGAGCTTAGAAAAGGTAATGTAGAGTATGAGGTAGAAGTTAATGCTTATACCGGCAAAGTAGTTTATTGTAAGATTGATAGCTAGTCCATGCATTTCATCTATTCAGTAAAAAACTCCAAAGCTATTTGTAGCTTGGAGTTTTTTTGCTTATAAGCTATTTCTATTGGAAAGTACGTTCAAACATACTATGTTTATCTGTTAATTCATTAAAATCATTAATACCTATTTTCTTTAATAAACCTAATAAAACTTCGCTATGAGTAGGAATTTTAATAGGAGAATCATAAGCTACTTCATTAACGGCTTCTCTACCTTCAAGTGTTGGGATGATTGCTTTAGGTCCTCCTACACAACCACCTTTACAGCCCATTCCTTCAATAAAGCTTGCATGTTTCTCTCCTTCTTCTAGTTCTTCTAGAAGCTTCTTGCAATCTTTCATCCCATCTACTTGCATCGCTGTAAATAGCTTTCTTTTTTCAGGTAAAAGTTGATCAATAATATCCCATACCGCTTGTGAAACGCCACCTGTTCTAGCATATAATCTACCACCTGTTGCCGCATAATCTACTGAAGGCACACCTATACACTCATCTACCTCTATCTGTAAAGCTTCAAAAATTAATTTTGTCTCTGCAAAGGTTAAAACGTAATCTACATCGCCTACTAAATCTGGCTCTTTTGCTTCTGCCTTTTTAGCAATACATGGTCCGATAAATACTACTTTAGCTTCTGGATCAATAGCTTTTATCACTCTAGCCATTGCAATCATAGGAGATACAGAAGGAGATACTTCTGGCACTAGCTTATTATAAACTTTACGTAGGGCTGCTACCCACATTGGACAACAACATGAGGTAATCATAAAATCTCCTTCTTTATGAACATGGGCATCAAACTCTAAAGCTTCTTTTACACTTAGTATATCTGCTGCCACTGCTACCTCTACCATATCAGTAAACCCTACTTTAATAAAAGCTTCTCTTAGTTGATCTAGGGTTACATCTTTCCCAAATTGTCCTGCTATTGCCGGTGCTACAATCGCTATAACCTTTTGTTTTTGCTTAAAAAGTTCTGCTACAGGAAAGAACTGAAGTGTCTCTAAATAATTTCCAGAATCACATGCATTGATACATCTACCACAGCTCATGCATAACGCCTCATCAATCCACTTATCCTTTCCATCTTCTGATGTAATAATGGCATCAAAAGGGCAAACACTTTGACACTTACTTTTACCCTCAACTTGTTCACAGTCTGATCCACAATTCTTTAACTTTTGCACAATTCTGCTTCTTACTTGTTGACTTGTAATTCCTTGGACAATGGATTGTATATAGGCGTGATCATTAGCCTCTAACTCTACTTCTACACCACATAAAGTCGCCAATATCTCTTTTCCTTGATTTTTATTTTCAAAGGTATTCATAAGTGACTCAAATGTTTCTTCAAATTTTCCTTTGTAATAAGCATCTATCAACTGCTTGTACATTGTCTCATACTGTTCTTTCATTGTATGCCTCCTATTTAGGGCCATTTTCTTTTTAGTATGAGGTAATTGAAGAAAAATATGTATTATGGCATAGATATCAAACCTAAATAATAGATTATGCCATCCCCTTTTTCATTCTCTTTATCCCAATCATCCCAAAGCATCCTATAAAGCCTAAACATATCCCCATAAAAACAAATATGGGACATTCTAACTGTGTTTCTGGACTATTGGCACACATCCCTATTGCAAATAAAGAATAGGGAAATAATAATCCCACACCTGCTGCTCTTGCTGCTAGTCCTGCAATACCACCTATTAATGCTATGCCTATTGGTACTGCAAAGCTTCTTATGCATAAAGAAATACCTAATTGAAAAGCTACCATAACACCTCCTGCTACGGTTCCTAATACAAGCCAGCTTATTAGTTCTTTAGGCAAAGGTATACTAAATCCAAGAACTTTTCCCGAAATCCAAAATAAAATCCCTATAAAAATTTGCGTTCCTAAAACCATTTTCATAGTAGTAAGTAATTTAGCTAAATAAATAGTTCTTAATGGAATGGGTTCAGCTAAAACACTTTTCCAATTATTATTTATATGTTCTAATCGACAAATCGTACTGCAATATACGCCTACCAAGGCTGGAAAACAGAGATAGCAATAAAATATGGTATGTTGCGTCCATAAGCTATACCACTGACTTGTTAATATTTCTCTATTCTCATAGTAATTAAAACTCCCCATAATGGCTGAAATCAGAGGAATAATGATAAAAGCCAACCAGATCGGTGAATGTTTTAATTTAAGATTTTCTGCCTTTAATGCACGTCGTAGCATTTAACTCTCCCTCCTTACAAAAAGTACTTTCCCTATTATATAAAGACTTACTAGCCCTAAAATTACTACTAGTAAATTTACTATAGGTAGCTTTGTCCAATAAAAATCTACAATCCGTGTTGTCTCATCCCAGTTCATTCGAACAGGTGATAACAGCGCATAATATCCCCATAAAATCCATCTTGCTATCTTTTCTGAAAAGAACATAGAGTAAAGACCTAAAAAAGCTCCTGCTATAGCCACCATAAAAGCAATCATCTGGTTCCCCCATATTAAAGATAAACTCAATTGTAACATGAGTAATATCATGCTCATGATAAAAGTAGATAGTACATAATAAATCATATAGCCTACTGGCAAAATCTCTGTAAAGTGTCGTTGCTTACTTACTATAAATAACACAAGGACTTGTAATAGAATTGCACTTAGTAAGTAAATCCCTCCACATAGTATTTTTGCATCCAATAACTTTTGACTAGAAGTAATGGTTTTTAAAGATTTAAAAGTATTTCCTTTATGTTCAATATCACTTATTCTAGAGGCAATGACAGCTATAAAAAGTGGCATCATCATCGCATTTAGTGTTGAAAAAGAATAAATGCCATTCTTCCATCCTTGACTTTGTTCAGCAATCGTCATGTCTTTAGTTGCCCACATCATATAAAGTAATTGAACACAGGCTAGCCCCACTACCATTAAACCCATTTTCCTATGACGCAATTTATAAAATTCCATTTTTAATAGGTTCATTATAAACTCACCGTCTTTCCTGTTAATTCTAAGAAGATGGCTTCTAAACTCTTTTTACGTTCTTCTATACGAATAGGTGGAACATTCTCTTCATAAAGTAATTGGCTTACCTTTCTTACTTCTTCATCTTGATTCACTGGTATCACTAAATATTCCTCTTTATAATCCACCTTGATACCTTGTTTTTTTAATACCATCATGGCACTTTGATTATCCAATGTCCTAATTGCCATCTGACTACTACTTTGCTGATGAAGTACTTCTAGTTTATCCTGAAAAATTAGTTCTCCATGATTAATGATACCTACTGTATGAGCCATTTGATCCATTTCACTTAATAAATGGCTGGATACGACTATGCTCATACCATATTGCTTCGGTAGGTTACAGATAAGTTCTCTCATTTCCTGAATTCCTGCGGGATCTAATCCATTAGTTGGCTCATCTAAAATAAGAAGTTTAGGAAAACTAATAAGTGCTGCTGCTAATCCTAGCCGTTGTTTCATCCCTAAGGAATATTGACTTACCCTCTTGTCTTTCTCTCTTTCCAATCGTACAATACTTAGCACCTTATCTATATTCTTTTCTGGTACGCCTCGTAAGGTTTGGAGGATTTTTAAATTCTCTTTTCCTGTTAAATGTCCATAATAGCTGGGTGATTCAATTAAACTACCTACTTCTTTTAAAATCTCTAATCGGTTTTTATGGGTTAGTTTTTTCCCTAGTACTTCTATTTCACCTTTAGTTGGTGTTACTAGACCTAAAATCATTTTTAAGGTTGTAGATTTTCCTGCACCATTGGGTCCTAAAAAACCATAAACCTCTTGCTGTGGAATCTTTAAGTCTATATCCTTTACACTAAATACTTTTTTGTACTGCTTACTTAACTCATTGGTTGTAATAATAGCATCCATCTATTGAAACTCCTTTCACATACCTGTTGATGCTTCTATCATAACCACTCTACCTTACATCCCAATGACACCTACCTTACATTTACCTTAACAATTTATAAAATATATTTCTAACCCTCATCAACACTATATAATAAAACATATACGCTATGATTTTTACTTTTCCTCTTAGTTCATCTCCACAGACATAGTAATCAACGAGTGATCATTATCTACCATCACACTTATAGCCTGAAAGGAGCATGCTTCATGCAAGATATAAATGATTTAAACATTCTTATTATTGATGACGAAATACCTTTATTAGATATGCTAAAACAAATTCTTTCCCAATCTGGGTTCCACAATATTTACACTGCCACTTCTTGTAAAGAAGGTAAATTGGTTTTCGAGAAAGTAAGACCTCACTTAGTTATATTAGATGTAATGCTTCCAGATGGAGATGGGTTTTCTCTTATTCAAACCTTACGTCAGATTTCCATGGTTCCTATTCTCTTTTTATCTGCTAAGGATGAAGATGAAGATAGACTTCTAGGATTAGGACTTGGTGCTGATGATTATATGACTAAACCCTTTCTTCCTAGAGAACTTATTTTACGTTTAAATATTATTTTAAAACGTACTTATTACCCAACAGACCTTAGACCAGCTCCCAAGCCCAGCTTTTATCTAGGAGATATTCTAATCGATTTAAATAGTGGGAATGTAACACGTCCTGATACCACCCTTACTTTAACAGCTAAAGAATATGCGCTTCTTGAAAAACTCTATGTTAATAAAAATCATATCGTTACTATAGATGCCCTCTGTCAAGCTGCTTGGGATGACCATATCTTCGGTTATGAAAACTCCCTTATGGTACATATTAGAAGACTACGTGCTAAAATCGAACCTTTCCCTTCTAAACCTCAGTTTCTTCTTACCGTTAGAGGGCTTGGATACAAATTAGTTGTGGAGGATTAAATAAATGAAAGGAAGCTTAAAAATTATTAGACACTACCTCTTTCTTACTACTATTGTGGCACTCCTTTTATTAATCATTAACTTTATTGTGGCCATGTCTTGGACTTATTCTGGTATGAAGTATTCTACTTCCAATTATAATATCGAAAAGATTAGTAACGGGCTCACTTTGCAATCAGATACATTCAGTCTATCTCCTGAGGCTAGTGAAATCCTTCATAGTCAGTGTAGTTGGGCAATGCTCCTTGATGATACTGGCAATGTCATCTGGCAGTTTAATCTCCCTAATGATATTCCTCATAGCTATACTGCCTCCCAAATTGCTGGTTTTAGTAAATGGTATCTAAAGGATTATCCTGTTCGTGTCTGGTCTCATCCAAATGGCCTGCTTGTGGTAGCCAATCCCCAAAATAGCCTTTGGAAATTACAATTAGAAGCTCCTGAAAATATGTTATATGCTGCTCCCTATTGGCTTCTTGTTTTAATCATTAGTAATATACTGGGTGCTATCTTACTCTCCCTTTTATTAGGGCTTCGTTTCTTTAAATCATTAAAAGAAATTGTATTAGGCATTGAAGATTTAGCTCAGAAAAAACCTGTTTGCCTCCATACAAAAGGTATTCTTAAAAATTTAGCTTCTAACATTAATGCCACCTCTAATGAACTTATTCATCAACAAAAGCTCATAGAAAAAAGAGATACAGCCCGTAATAACTGGATTACAGGTGTATCTCATGATATTCGCACACCACTTTCTATGATTATGGGCTACTCAAGTAACTTAGAAAACAATCCTCATTTCTCTGAGGAAGATCGGAAACAATTTACTATTATCCGTATGCAAAGTGAGCGTATCAAAAATCTAGTAGATGATCTTAATTTAACCACTAAACTAGAATATGATATGCAACCCTTAAATAAAGAACCCTTTTATCTCTCAACTCTACTTAGAAAAGTTGTTGTAGATTATCTAAACACCCTATATCAGGACAAGTATACCTTAGAGCTTAATATTTCAGATGATGCACAAGGTTTTATGATTCATGGTGATTGTAGACTCTTTGAACGTGCATTATGTAATATGATTCATAATTGCATGCAGCATAATCCAGAGGGATGTAATATCTTCATCACTTTTGAGCAAAGAGAAAAACATTATGTCTTAGAAGTAAAAGATATCGGCATTGGCTTTACACCTGCTATCTTAGAAAAACTCAATCATACCTCTCAACTGCCTACAGGCGTTACACATGGATTAGGCCTATTTATCGTTAAGCAAATTGCACAAGTTTCAGGCGCTACAATCCACTATGATAATTGGAGTAAAGGAAGCTGTATTACATTGACATTCTAGATTGTACCGTAAGTCCATTAGATTCGTTAGCCAATAGTGGTATTTTCATATATAAAAGGACGATGTAGTTTTCACGACATCGTCCTTTTATATGGGTTATCTATTTTCCTATCTACTACTATATATCATTATTGCAACTTTGATGCTTATAAGAAATGATCCTATGATCTATTGCAAAAGATAGTTATACAACTGATGAGGTACTTCATGTTCTAAATCAAATATAATATTTACAATAGGTTTATCCTCACCTTTTTCATTTTTAATCGTTGTTTGTGTCATCGCCATGGGAGAAACATCGCCCATATAATAAAAATCTGAACCCTCACTATCACTCTTCTTAATAAATAATGAAATTCTTAATCCTGTTTCATTATATGCCTTAATGGCTAAAGCTTCCTTAGAATCCAGCGTAACACTACTTCTTGTCATCCAGCTAAACTGCTTTCTATTAATAAAGCAATCTTCGTACTTTGTTGTTTCACTAATATCATCCTGCTTATGATATGTTACAAAAATAGGACATGTATTATATTTTATACGATATCCATACATGGTAGAAGATTCATCATTCTCCCAATTTAATATGTGACATACATCTTTTCTTGAGTATTTTTGATAACGGATAAGACCTTGTTTATCATTTTCTACCTTATAGCATTTATCGAATCTATCTATTGCATAGTTTATTAAATCCATTAATTGATGATTAAATAAGTTACATCTCAATTCTTCTTTCAATGTCTCAGAGATGCTTAGCCTGTCATCCTGCTCAATAACACTAGATGGATTGCGATATTTATTTTGGTCTTGAATCTTAAAGAATAATCCGTTCAAGTAACGTATTATCGTATTAAAAGTTGCCGTCGTTATCTTATGTCCATATGCCTGATGGATCATTTGCTCAAACTCTTCTTTTATCACACTTTCATGGTTTATCAACTTTTTAAGTAAAATAAGTTCCTCAATGCTTTTTCCATTTCCTAATTCTTTTGAATAAAATTCTAGATGTGCTTTCTGTATAGGACTTAATATCTCATCTAGCTCTTCCCCTATAGATGTCAAGAAACTATAATATGAACCTGAGTAATCTATAAATGCCCATGGGTCACGACTACCATGCTTAATAAAGTCCATCATAGTTGGTACTTTCCCTAATTTATACTTTAATAATTTATACTCTTCTACCAGTGCCTTTTTAGTATTCATGTTAGTTTGGTTAATTGCATCATAAATACGTTCTCTAGTTACTTTATCAAAATTAATAGTAGATACTCCAGGTAGCATACAGCTTCCACTATTCATCAACCTTCTTAAATTATCCTTATTATAAGAGTTGTCTCCATATAGCGCTATTGGTACTAAGTAATTATTCGCATAGTTCCCTATAAAATCAATAACTACTACATATTCTTTATTCTGACTCTTTCTAAGTCCTCTTCCCAGCTGTTGTACAAAAACAATAGCCGATTGAGTTGGCCGAAGCATAATAATTTGATTCACAGAAGGAATGTCTATCCCTTCATTAAATATATCTACCGTAAAAATATAATCGAGATATTCTGTATCTCTTTCATTCTTTTCTAATTGCTCAATAGCTTTTTCTCTTTCTTCTTCTGTACTACTTCCATCTAATGCAATTGTTCTATATCCTCTACCATTAAACTGCATAGAAAGTTCTTTTGCCTCTTTAACTGAACTACAGAACACTAATCCCTTAACTCTTCCTTGATCCCATCCATATAACTTGGCTTTCTCAATCACTCGGTCTACCCTCTCACTGCAAACTAATTGATTAAAAGCTGTTTTTTCATCTATTAACTGACCATCTATTTCTAATTCACTTACACCATAGTAATGAAATGGACATAGCATATCTTCTTCTAATGCTCTATTTAGTCTAATTTCATAAGCAATATTATAGTCAAATGTCTTATAAATATCGTAACCATCTGTTCGCTCTGGTGTGGCTGACATGCCTAACAAAAACTTAGGCTTAAAGTAATTTAATATTTTTTCGTAACTTCTTGAACCTGAGCGATGTGCTTCATCTATAACAATATAGTCAAATTCATCTGGTCTAAATAAGGTTAATACCTCATCTTTAGATAGTGTTTGTACTGTAGAAAATAAAAATCTTGCACTAAAATCCTTATGATTACCACTTAAAATTCCCATCTCTACATTGTTACCAAATATTCTTTTATAGCTTTTTCGTGAGGCTCTTGTAATATTTTCTCTGTGTACTACAAATAACAAGCGTTTTGGATTCACTCTTTGTGCATCAAAGGCTGAAAAATAAGTTTTTCCTGTACCTGTAGCTGAGATAAGTAGTGCCTTATCTTTACCTTCTTCTCTTAGCTTCTTTAACGATTCTAACGCTTCTAACTGCATTTTATTTGGAAGAATCTTTTTTGTATCTTGTACATCAAATATTGCCTGTTTTCTCACTTGGTATTGCCTGCTATAAAGCTTTTCGTAAGCTTCAAGCCACTCATCTGTTACTTCTTGAGCTGAATCATAGGTTCGCTCAAATTCTTCCATTGTATATTTAAGTAAATCTCCATTCTCCATGGAAGACACCCTTAAATTCCACTCTTTATTGTAACTTAAAGCATTTTGCGTTAGATTACTACTCCCTATAATAAGGGTAAACCGTGTCCCTTTTCTAAAGATATAGCTTTTCGCATGAAAATTATCCTCAGTCACAATTCTTAATTCAATATTTTTAAGTTTCTTAAGACGTCTTAGTGCCTCTGGTTGGGTAAAGTTTTGATATTGGGATGCAATAATCTTTCCCTTTACCCCTTTTTCTTCTAGTTCCTTTAATGTATGAATTAACGATGCAATTCCACTATTAGTTACAAAAGCAACAGAAAAATAAAATGCATCACAACTACTTAATTCCTTAATCAGTGCAGTTAACACTTTTTTCTCTTGCTCTCTATCATTCACTAATAATGTAGGCTCATACTCCTCTAATGAATCATTCTGATACTGAATAAATCCTTTGTGTAAGCCTTTCTTTAATTGATCAATTAAGTTCATCTCCATCCTCCTGTAACTTGTGTACAATTGGAACATCTGCTGCTGCCCAGTCTAAAGTCATAAGCTCTTTTCTAGTAAGCCACTTATGATCAATATGCTCTTTTCTGGTAAACTCCTGACTATCTACCTTGCAAATAAAACTATGCATTGTAATTTTAAAATCAGGATATTCATGTTCTACACTCATATAATAATCTTCATCTTTAATGTCTACTTCTAATGCCATCTCTTCTCTTAACTCTCTTTGAAGTGCCTGTGCATTACTTTCACCTGGCTCAACCTTTCCCCCTGGAAACTCATACTTATAAGAAATATACTCATATTTTCCTTTGTCTCTCTGCATACATAGAATTTGATCTTGATACATAATGATAGCTGCTACTACTTCGTTTTTTTTCATTATTTCTCTCCATTAATCCATTATTTTTATTTTATTGTATCATTTCTGTTATAAATATAAAGATCTAACTCCATTATCTTATAGCTAAAAAAATATTTTATCCCTCAAAATGAGTTCACCAATCTCATTAAATTCCTTAAAACAAATTAAATACTAAAAGGCCTAGTACTACTGTTCCATAGTACTAGGCCTAAAATTTTTCTAATTTTTAAGCTGTTTTTTCAAACTGGCTATTATATAAGTCTGCATAGAAGCCGCCTTTTTCCATAAGGGCTTCATGGTTACCACTCTCTAAGATATCACCATCTTTTAATACTAAGATGACATCAGCATTTTTAATGGTTGAAAGTCTATGGGCAATAACGAAAGAAGTACGCCCTTCCATAAGTTGATCCATAGCTTTTTGAATAACAAGTTCTGTTCTTGTATCTACTGAACTTGTTGCTTCATCAAGGATGAGCATTGGTGCATCTTTAATCATAGCACGAGCAATTGTAAGCTGTTGTTTTTGTCCTGCTGATAAACTAAGTTTATCATTAAGAATTGTGTTATATCCTTCTGGTAAGGACTTAATAAAGTGATCCATTCCTACAGCTTTACACGCTCTTTCAATCGCTTCATCTGATATATTATCATTGTTATATACAAGGTTTTCTTTAATGCTACCTTCAAATAACCAAGTATCTTGTAAAACCATACAGAACTGATCACGAAGTGCTGCTTTAGATATATCATGAATAGATGTTCCATCAATTAAGATTTCACCAGAGTTGATTTCATTATATCTCATGAGTAAGTTAATTAATGTCGTTTTTCCTGCTCCTGTTGGTCCTACAATAGCAATCTTTTGCCCTGGTTTAACATGGGCTGAGAAGTTGTTAATAATCGTTCTTTGAGTCCCTTCATAACCAAAATGAACTTTTTTAAATTCAACTTCACCTTTTACATCTTCTAATTGAACTTTTTTATGACTTTCATCTTCCATTTCTTCTGCATAAAGGAATTCAAATACACGTTTACTTGCAGCAGCAGCTGGTTGTAAGCTTTGTACAGCCTGTGCTATTTGTCCAAGTGGTTGTGTAAAGTAACGTATATACATAATAAAGGCTACAATGACACCAAAAGAAATATGACCATTTAAAGCAAGCATTGCCCCTACAATACAAACAGCAACATAGCCAAGGTTTCCAATGAATATCATAACTGGCATCATAAGCCCTGATAAGAACTGAGCTTTAAAAGCACTTGTTTTTAATTCATTATTCATTCCATGGAATGTATCGCTCATTTTTGCTTCTGCATTATAAGCTCTAACAATGGTATGCCCTGAGAAAACTTCTTCAATATGACCATTGATTTTTCCTAAATACTCTTGTTGCTTAATAAAATAGCCTTGTGATTTTTTCATAACAAGTCCCATTACAACAAATCCAATAAAGGTTGCCCCTACTGCTGTAACTGTTAAAATCACATTAGTTTTAAGCATCATAATAAATGAACCAAAGAATAAACAAGTTGATGTGACTAAGTTTCCTACACTTTGGTTAAGTGCTTGTGAAATAGCATCTACGTCATTTGTTACACGAGATAACACATCTCCTGTTGTTGTTTGATTGTAGTACCACATTGGTAATTTATTAATTTTTTGAGAAAGATCTCCTCTTAATTTTTGAGAAATTCTTTGCGTAACTCTTGCTGTGATTTGCCCTTGTGTAACAGATAAAGTTAAGCTCAGTGCATAAAATCCTACAAGTGTCCATGCAATCTTACTAATAGCATCCATATCAATACCTGTCATAATACCATCGGTAATAACATTGGTCATTTCAGAAAGTTTATCTGGTCCTAATATGGTGAGAATTGTTCCACCAATAGCACATATAGCAGCTATGATAAGAAAAGGTAGGTAACCTTTACAGTATTCGAGTAAATGACTTAATGGCTTTTTAGTTTCTTCTTTTTTACTCATTATGCAAGTTCCTCCTTTGAAAGTTGTGAGTAGGCAATCTCTCTATAAACTTCACAGTTTTTCATCAGTTCATCATGAGTGCCTTTGCCAACCATCTTACCTTCATCTAAAACAATAATCTGGTCAGCTTCTTTAATGGTTCCAATTCGCTGCGCTACAATCATCATAGTTGTACCTGCAGTTTCTTTCTTTAAAATACTACGTAATTTACGATCTGTTTTATAATCTAGCGCTGAGAATGAATCATCAAAGATTAAAATCTCTGGATGACGTGCAATAGCTCTAGCAATAGAAAGACGTTGCTTTTGTCCACCTGAAAGGTTACTTCCGCCTTGTGCTACATAAGCTTTATATTCCCCTTCAGTTTTCTCAATAAACTCAGAGGCCTGTGCAATATAAGCTGCCTCTACTACTTCTGAAGTTGAAATCTCACCTTTTCCATGGTCTCCAAAAACGATATTTGAAGTAATATCTCCTTCAAAAAGAGTTGCTTTCTGTGAAACATATCCTAATAGATTTCTTAAAGCATTTTGTTTGTACTCTCTAACATTTACACCATCTACTAAAACTTCACCTTCTGTGGCATCGTAGAATCTTGGAACGAGATTAACAAGTGTACTCTTACCACATCCAGTTGCTCCAATAAATGCAATGGTTTCACCTTTTTTCACCTTAAAGCTAATATCCTTTAAGACATAGTCATTTGCATCTGGATATTTAAAGCTTACATTTTTAAACTCTACTTCACCTTTTACATCTTGTGGTGCTTTTTCAAGCTGACCATCTTCTAAACTTAGTGGTGTTTCTAAAACTTCATTTACCCTTTTTGCTGCAACTGCTGCACGTGGCATTAAAATAAATACCATAATTAAAATCATAAATGCCATAACCACTTGTACTGCATAAGATGAGAAGACAATCATATCTGAGAATAATCCCATCTTATCTGGCAATGCTGCATTATTAATTAAAACAGCACCAATCCAGTAAATTGCAAGACTTAAACCATTTAGAATAAGTGTTACAGATGGCATCATAATACTCATTGTACTATTTGTAAAAATACTTGTATTTGTTAATTCTTTATTTGCCTTAGCAAATTTTGTTTCTTCGTAGTTTTCTGCATTATAAGCTCTTACAACACGAATTCCTGTTAAGTTCTCTCTTGTTACACGGTTGATATTATCTGTTAAACTTTGAAGCTTTCTCATTCTAGGAATCGCAAGCACCATACAAACACCGACTACTACAACTAATACTAAAACAGCACCGCCTGTTGCTGCACTCCATTGCCAGCTTTTTCCGCTAATTTTACAAATTGCCCAGATTGCCATAATAGGCGCTTTAATCAGCATTTGTAATCCCATTACAACAAACATTTGAATTTGTGTAATATCATTTGTTGAACGTGTAATTAAACTGTCTGTTGAAAAATTATTAATTTCTTTCATTGAGAAAGATTGTACTTTATCAAAAAGTTGACCACGTAATCGACTTGATAAGTTACTTGCCATCTTAGCCGCTAATCCTGCTACTGTAATAGATGAAAGTAAACTTCCTAAAGCACATAAAAGCATCCAGCCACCCGCACTAAGAATTTCACTCATTTGGCTACCTGGTGTCTGTACAAGCATTGTTATTTTACTCATATAATCAGGTAACTTTAAGTCAAGCCATACTTGCAGCATAACAAAGCAAACACTTATGCCAAAAATAAGCCATTCCTTTGACTTAAAGTTCTTTAATATTTTTATCATCGCTTATATCCTTTCCTCTTTATAAATTCCCTTGTTAAAAGTCTAGTAGTAATCATAAAAGAGAAAAATAAACTTAACATAAACTTTTGGACACTTTTTAAAGATTTTCCAAAAAGATCTAACCCAATATTTATCATCTTCTGTTAATAAAAAGGACTATTACACTGGATATCGTATCATAGCCCCTTTCTTAATCATTTTATTTTATTCTTTAACAGCTGGAAGTAATAGCATAAAGGTTGTTCCCTTCAACCATTCGCTCTCACACGCGATACTTCCTCCATGAAGTTCAACAATCTTTTTTACAATAGATAGTCCTAGACCATTCCCTTTGGTAGCATGCGACATATCTGCCTGATAAAACTTATCAAAAATTTTAGCGACTGCTTCTTGCTTGATACCACATCCTGTATCCTGTATCTCTATTTTTATTTTATCATCTTCTCTTTTCATATAAAGGTGTATGGAACCCTTTTGAGGTGTAAATTTAATAGCATTATCTAAGAGATTAATCCATACTTGACTCATCATATCCTTATTCCCCTCTACTTTATAATCATGGATATTTAAATCTAGATTAATATCTTTCTCACTAATCTTTGCATCTAATAAAAGAACACACTGACGAATTTGTTCTCCCAAATTAAAAATCTGTTTATTAGTTAGAATACTTTGCTGATCAAGCTTAGATGCCTCTAAAACATTATTTGCTAAAGATGCTAATCTTGAGGACTCTTCAATAACAATATTCAAATATTCTTCACGTTCCTCTACTGTTAAATCATCATACTTTAATATTTCCGCAAAACCTTTAATAGAAACAATAGGCGTTCTAAATTCATGAGAAAAATTATTAATAAAATCTGACCTCAAAACTTCAATACTCCCTAGTTCCTTTGCCATGTGATTAAAGTTCTCCGCCATTCTTCTAAATTCACTTAGACCCTTACCTTCTATCCTAGCCGTAAAATCGCCATTTGCTAAACGACTAGATGCTTCTATAAATTGTTCAGCTGCCTTTATCGCAGACCTACTTGCTACTATAGAAAGGATTGTTCCAATAATAATACAAGTCACCAATAATATAATAGGCACAACCCTACTATCTGCAATCATATCATTAGGTAAAATTCCTAATTTTACTACTACATGCATAATAAGAGCAGAAATAAAGCCAGCTAAACACAGTATTATAAAAATCATAACTGAAAACTTTAAAGATAATCTTACCTGACTTAAAACATGGCGAATCCTTCTTTTCATACCTTTTTTACCGCCTTATAGCCTAATCCACGCACAGCCACTAGCTCAAATTCCTTGCAGCCTTCAAAACGCTTTCTTAATCGATTAATATGCACATTAACTGTGGTATCACTACTATCAGACTCCATGCCCCATATTTCATCCATTAATTGAATACGTGTGAAAACTTTATCTGGATAAGATAGAAGCTTATATAATAAATAAAACTCTTTTTGCGGCAAAGTTTGCTTTTCCTCTCCAAGTGTAACCGTTAATGTATCATAATCTAAAACCAATTCACCAATTCTAATCTTTCGTTCATTGACAATTTGCGCCCGTCTTAAAATAGCTTTAATACGAAGTAACATTTCTTCTGTATCAATAGGTTTAGTCATATAATCATCTACCCCTAGACTAAATCCTTTCTTCTTATCCTCAAACTGACTTCTTGCCGTTGCCATTAAAATAGGCGTCATACATTGTGCATCCCTAAGCGTCTTAGTAAATTCATAGCCGTCCTTACCTGGCATCATTACATCTAGAATAATCAAATCTACCTGCTGGATATCCATTATTTCTAAGGCTTTATCTCCATCTTCAGCTGTAAATACCGTATAACCTTCTCTATTTAATACAGCTTCTAATAACCTTCTAATATGCTTATCATCTTCTACTACTAAAATATTAAACATCTTTGTCCCCTCTCTCGTCAGAAGTCATAACTCACCTTTTTATCTATTTATTAGCATATTAGTACAGTTTCTGGAATATATCAACCTCTACCTCCTTCCCCTTATTTCTAATGTCTTTTTGTCATATATACTTGACATTTATTCTATTATAAATTAATATCATCCTATAGGAGGTGCCTTTATGCCAAAGAATCTTAAGATTAAAGCTGCACGCGCCGCATTAGATTTATCACAGAAAGATCTAGCTGAAGCTGTTGGTGTTTCCCGCCAAACAATGAATGCCATTGAAAAAGGGGATTATAATCCTACAATTAAACTCTGCCGAGCAATTTGTAGGGTATTAGGAAAAGGGTTAGATGAACTTTTTTGGGAGGACGATTATTATGAGGAAGAACAATCTAGATGAAATGCAGGAACAAAAACTATTAAAAATAGAACATAATGGCATGTGGTTTGCCTATTGGGGATTATTTGCTTCTATTTTTATACAAGTGATAGCAGAAAAAGATTTTACCGGCGAATTTACTATTTTTATGCTTCTATCTGTTTATGTTGCTGTTGCATGCTTAAAAAATGGTATTTGGGATCGTAGACTGAAACCTACTCTAAAAACTAATTTAATAGTTAGCTTGATTGGTGCACTCTTTGTAGGTGCATTTCAAATTGCCTTAAACTTTAAAGAATTAGGCTACATTGATATTCGCCTTGGTATTAGGCCGTTTACTAATGTTCTAATCATATGTTTTTTACTCATGCAATTCTGTAGTTTCCTATATAAAAGAAAAGTAAATAAATTAGAGGAAACCGAATAAATAAAATAATGCCAAGTCTAGCTTAATCTAGACTTGGCATTATTTTATTTATGTATTAAAGATTTAATTGTTGGCTATAACTTCCATCTATTTACCTAACCTTTAATATATTGGGGGTATTTCTCACATATTGCTGCCTCATCAATGACGTATCTTGATATATGCTTTTCAATAATTTGCTGGGCAAGCTTTACATCTCTTTGTTTAATCGCTTCAGTAATAGCACGATGATCTTGTATATTTTTCAAATTCTTCACTGTCGTTAAACTTAACGAGCGTACTCTATCAAAATGAATACTCATACTTCTAACCATTTCATAGCATCGCATTTTATTACAAATTTGATAAAGCTTCATGTGGAATTCATTATCTAGTTGCAAGAATTTATAGGATTCTGGATAATCTATATAAAATTCTTGTAGCATGAGATTTTCTTCTAGCCCTACAAAATCTTCAATAGTGCTTCTCTCACAAGCTAGTTCTACAATAGCTTTTTCCATAACAACTCGCGTAAAATAAGCTTCTTCTACTAAATCGTAATCAATGAGAGAAACCTTACTTCCTTTTTGAGGAAAAATTTCTACAATCTGAGATTTCGAAAGTTCAATCAAGGCTTCTCTAACTGGTGTTCTTGATAAACCAAGCTCCATAGCTATTTCTTTTTCACTTACCATACTTCCTGGCTCTAGCTCGATACGAATAATATTATCCTTTATCATCCGTAGCGCGTAATCTCTTGCCGTTTCTTTCTCTAAACGTTCTGTAATATACATTCTCTTCTCCCTATAATTCTCTTATCCCAATTACTTGCCTCATCTATAATTCATTTTATGGCTATCCTTATTACCTTTCACTCTAACTATTTTACACTTTTTTAAAACTGTCATAAATATCTTTTTTAACTTATTAATAAATAAAGAGATTGTTTAACACAATCTCTTTATTTATCCTTTTAAAATTCTTTAGTTTAATATCCTAATTTTGATTTATTCTTTTCAAAGATTTCATTGACTTGATCTACAACTCTTGTAGCACCTAAAGCCTCACATTCTGCAAGGTAAGTATCCCACTCTTCTTCAATACTTGCTTGACCTGTAATGAATTTTTGTGTCCATGCTTTAACACAGTCAATAAGTGGAGTTTGAATTAAATTAAGTTCTTCACTTTCTTCTTCATTTGCAAGGAATGGAGGGTCAATTGGACGAGGCTCTCTTGTTTCTTGAACTCTATTATTGTAGTCTCTTTCACCTTCTGTAAATTTAGAGCCACGAAGCCAATTAGAACCGCCATACGCAAATACACCACCAGCAAAACCATAGTCTGCATTTAATTTCTTAGCTGCATCTGGGTTAATACCATTATATGTAATTTCAGGATTTAAAACAACTTTATCTCCATCCATGGTATAAGTTTCACCTTCAACGCCCCATAATGATAACATTTGACCTTCTTCTGAGTACCATAACCAGTCTACAAAACGAAGCATTTTAATAAATTCTTCTTCACCTAAATCATCTAAGGCATTTTGAGCAATCATAATACCATTTTCAAGTCTAGAGTTTTCAACTTGAAGGTTACCAACAGGACCACCTGGTGCTGTTACCATATAAAGCTCTGCACCATCCACTTGCATCTGTGTAGTATAGTCTGCTAAGTTTTGATAGTTACCATTAAGTACAAAACTTTCGCCCGTAAAGAATTTAGCTTTAGCAGCATCATCTTCCTGTGAGAAAGATTCAGGGTCAAGGATTCCTTCATTAATCATTTTATTAAAATAGCTTACAAATTCTTTGTAGTTATCTGTTGTGTCTGCAAAATAGAATGCTTCTTTTTCTTGATCAAATTTTAGGCCATTTCCAATACCCCAACCACATGTTACACCATATTGTATCGCAGCAATATTTAAAGAAGAATCTCCTTTACTCGCATCAGACCATACATATTCTGAACCTGTGTGTTCTTTTACTTTCTTTAATGCTTCGTAGAAATCATCATAATTCCAATCTTTTTGCAAAGTTTCTACATCTACACCTGCTGCTTCAAAAATATCTTTACGAATGATATAAGAGTATCCAGCACCTGCTCCCTCCCAAAGACCTGGAAGAACATAGTATTTACCATCAGCTTGAAGTTTCATTTTTAAGTCATCAGCCATGCCCCATTCTTCCATACATCTTTGATAGTTAGGCATGTATTTTACCCAGTCACTAACTGCTACCACTTGACCACCATTTACATATTTTCCTTCTTCATATGTTTTAGGAATAATATATGGTGCATCCCCTGAATTAACAAGTACAGATTTCTTATCTTCATAGTCAGATCTTGCGATTAAAGTTAAATCAAAAGTGACATTTGTTCTTTCCTGAATAGCAGACCATAAACGCCAATCTTCTTTATAAGGATAGTTTTCATGATCTGAGAACATCATAGAGTAGGTGACAGGTTCATCTGAATGGAATGTAACGCCTTCTCCAAATGTATAGCCTTCTTTCTCTTCTGTTACAACTTCTTTTTCGAGCATATCATCTACACTTTTAACTTCAGTAGTTGACTCAGGAGTGGCCGCTGTATTGGTCGCTTCACTACTTCCTCCACAACCTGCTAAAGATAAAGAGGTCATTCCTGCAAGCATTAAACATAAAACTTTATTCTTCTTCATACTTTTTCCCCCTTGAATATAATTAATATCTTGAACAATGTGTTCTTACTACATTGTAACAATTCAACTTTTCTACTACCTTAACCTTTTACAGAACCAATCATCATACCTTTTACAAAGTATTTTTGTACAAATGGATAAATACAAATAATTGGTGCTGCCGTAAGTACCATACAACAAGATCTTACATTGGCCGCAATCTGAGTTGCTTCATCATTGGCTGCCCCTACCTCTGCTGTACCTGTCGCCCCCATAATAATTTGTCTTAAGTAAAGGGCTACTGGCCATTTATCCTTGGTATCTAGATATAAGAATGGACCAAACCAGTTATTCCAAATACCTACAATATAGAATAAAAACATCGTCGCAAATATTGGCTTAGATAAAGGAATAACAATCTTCATAAAGATTCCATAAACACTCATACCATCTACTGCAGCAGCTTCTTCTAATTCTTCTGGTAAACTTTCAAAGAAGGATTTCATTAAAAGTACATTATAAGCACTAATCGCACCTGGTATAATAATCGCCCACATGGTATCTCTCATATGTAAAGTCTGAGCAACCAAAATATAGTTTGGAATCATCCCTCCTGCAAAGAACATGGTGAAAACAACAAATGGTGTAAAGAACTTATTTAAAATTAATCTCTTTTTAGAAAGTGGATAAGCCAGTATAGCCGTTCCTATTAAGGAAATAAGTGTTCCTATAACAGAATATAAAATGGTGTTACCATAATAAACAAAAAAGTCTGGTTTGCTTAAGATAACATTATAGGTTTTGGTTGTAAAATCTACAGGAAAGAAACTGATTTCCCCTGCGTAGATTGCTCCTTCAGAACTAAAAGATTGAGCAATTAAATAGATAAAAGGATAGAGCGTAAAGAAAACCACAAATGCCATAATAATAAAGTTAACGACTTTAAAAATCTTATAACCTAATGAAACTTGTATTGTACTTGAAGCTGTATTAGCTCGCATCTTCTTCCCTCCTCTACCATAAACTTGTTTCCGTTAATTTCTTCGAAATCAGGTTAGCACTCATAACTAAAATGAGGCCAATAATACCTTCAAATAAACCAACAGCAGTTGCATAACTAAAGTTACCACCCGTGATACCCATTCGATAAACATAGGTTGAAATAACATCCGCTTTTTCATATGTAGCTGGTAAGTATAATAAGATAATCTTTTCAAAGTTAGATCCCATAATACCACCAATATCTAAAATTAATAGGGTTACAATTGTTGGCAATATACCTGGTATTGTTACATGTAAAACCTGTTTAAAGTGGTTTGCCCCATCAATTTTAGCTGCTTCATATAGCTCTGTATTAATATTAGTCATTGCTGCTAGATAAAGAATTGTTCCCCATCCTAATCCTTGCCATATTCCTGAAGTAATATAAATTGTTGGGAACCAGTTAGCCTCTTGAATAAATGAAATTCTATCAAGTCCAAGCGCTGCAATTAAATTATTAATCGGTCCACTAAGTGAAACAACTTCCTTAATCATTCCTGCGATAATAACCATTGAAATAAAGTGTGGTAAATAAGAAACGGTTTGAACAAATTTCTTAGCCCTCGTATTCATAATTTCATTTAAGAGTAAAGCAAAAATCAAAGTAGTTGGAAATCGAATAGCTAAATACGAAACACTTAAAGTTAAAGTATTTTTAAAGGCTCTCCAAAAACTTGCATCGCTAAAAAATTGACGAAAATATCTGAGGCCTACCCATTTCTCTCCAAAGATATTAGAACCACCTGTATATTTCCTGAAAGCAATGATATTCCCAAACATTGGTATATACTTAAATATTACAAAGTATAGAATAGGAATAAGTAAAAATGAATAAATCATCCATTCCTTTTTTACATGTTTAATGAGTGCGCCCTTTGGTAACTTCATATCTGGTTGACTTTTCTTTAATAAAGCTGGCTTTCCCATTTTCTCACCCCTTCTTTCTTATTTTGACATCCTATCTATGGCTTCCCATAAACCAACTAAATAGTTTGCACCTAATGCACGATCATACAATCCATATCCTGGTCTTGCTTGTTCTCCCCAAATCATTCTTCCGTGGTCGGGTCTAATATACCCATCAAAATCCGCATCATATAGTGCCTTGACCACATCAAACATATTTAAGTCCCCTTCACTACTTAAATGAGCGCTTTCATTAAAATCTTTTTCATTTAAATGTTTAATATTTCTAAGATGAACAAATGGCACTCTTCCCATACCTACAAATTCTTTAACTATAGCTGGAATATCATTTGCTAAGTTTGCCCCTAAACTTCCTGTGCATAGAGTTAGTCCATTATTTTTACTTTTATTTAAATCAAGGAACTTCCTAATATTATCTGCATTAGTAATGACTCTAGGTAATCCATAAATAGGCCATGGTGGATCATCTGGGTGAATTCCAAATCTCATATTATATTGCTCTGCATAAGGCATAATCGCATCTAAGAAATATTTCATATTGTCCCAGTAGGTTTCTTCTGACATAGATTGATAAAATTCAATATCCGCTGCCATAACACCTAGCCTTTCAGTCTCCCAACCAGGTAAACTATATCCACTTGAATTGCCTACCATAGACTCTGCTAACCTTGTTGGATTCATTTTCATAACTTCATCATGCCTGTAAGCCATTGCTGTACTACCATCTTGAAGAGGATAAGCTAAATGACTACGTGCCCAATCTAATACAGGCATAAAGTTATAGCAAATACACTTAACCCCAACTTTATGTAAATTCTTAATAGTCTTAATATAATTCTCTATATATTGATCTCTGCCTGCTAACCCTTTTTTAATATCTTCATGAATATTAACACTCTCTATAACTTCCATTTCTAAACCAGCAGCATGAATTTCATCTTTAAGTGCTCTTACATCCTCTAGTTTCCAGACATCTCCTACTGGAATCTGCGGCATACAAGCTGCAACTCCAGAAATACCAGGTGTCTGCTTAATCTGTTGTAAAGTTACACTATCGTCTCCATTAGGAAACCATCGTAGTATCATCTTCATATGCTCACCCCTATCTTTATCCTAATAATGTATTTTTTATTTTAAATTTTCTAATTATTATGTATAATCACATTATATTACTAGTATACTAGTGATACAATGTGCAATTTAAACAATAATTTTGTTTTTTTATCAGCTATTTTTATAGCACTTAAAACAATAATCTCACCTTTTCCTTAAAAACTTTCTAAGCTCATATACATATTCAAAATAAAAAGAACCTCTATAAAAAGGTTCTTTTTATCTATATTTACACTCCTTTATTCTATAATTCTAAAATATACTCTTTCCCCTCATAAACCTTCACCCCCTCATTACATTCATAAGGGATATCCTGCACATAACTAAAGCCTAATTTCTCCATAACTCTTCCCGAACTTATATTCTCTTTAGCATGTCGCCCCATAATCTTTTTTACACCTAATGTTTCTTTTGCAAATTGTATAATACCTGCCATAGCTTCTGTGGTATAACCTTGCCCCCAAAATTTCTTCCCTAGATTATAAGCAATCTCGTATTCACCATATTCATCTTCTACATAGATTAGTCCTGTTCCTATAAGTACTTCCGTCTCTTTTAATGTAATCGCCCATCTATACCAGTCTTCTTCTTCAACTTTCTCAATTTCCTTTGCTATCCATGCTTCAGTCTTATGAATATCTTTATGACTTTTCCAAAACATATACTGAGCGACTTCCGAATCACTTTCCCATGTTTCAAAAACAGCTCTTGCATCTTCTTTATAAAACGGTCTTAATAATAGCCTCTCTGTTTGTAAAATAGGTGTGTTCATATACTTTTTCTCCTCTCTATATTTCTATTAGTGCTTGTGTTAATATTAATTATATTCTATCATTTCAAAAATACCTAATCTACTATCGTTACTTTGGAGGTGCTATATATGAGTTTTTGGATTTTTATGCTGTTGATGACTTTGCTCATTCCTATTAGTATGATTGGCTTTGGATATTATTTTTCTAAGAAGGCGCCAAAAGAAATCAATAATGTACTTGGCTATCGAACGAGTCGTTCTATGAAAAATAAAGAAACTTGGCAATTTGCCCATAACTACTTTGGCAAGCTTTGGTTAAAAAATACTTTTGACGAAAAAGGACAAAGATACTGTCCATCTGGCTTGAATAAAAAATCATTTTCTATTCCCTTTCATGGAGGAGAAATATGGATTGAGCACTTAGACTCATTTGGAAATGAAATTACACTCTTAAAGCAAAAATTTATAGAGGATATCCCACAAATCAGTCAACCTTCAACTAGCAGCCTAATTGCTATTAATCTTGATGAATCTCATATTGATAAAGAAATTCTAAGCTGGATCTTAGATACGCTTTCCACTTTACCCGCTCCCCCTCAGAAAGTGGTCTTTATAGGCCTCACTCCCAAACTAAAGAGGTTGGTTAAACTTAAACAGAAGCAGATTACCTTTTTAGTGACATGCATTGATGACTTTGAGAAAGCAAAAGAATGGTTACTTTAATAAAAAATACGCCGCCTTATGGTAGATAATTTTATTCTTTAAACTTTCTACCACAAGGAGGCATATTTCCTTTTTTAGCACTTTATTTAATTCTATCTCGTTTTACCAGTTACGACTAATCCCTTGCGTCGTCATTTCAATAACCCCTTCTTTCATGAGTCTACCTGCAGCTCTTTTAAATGCCGCTTTACTCATACCTAGCTTTTCATTAATCTCATCTGGTGTACTTTTATCATGTAAGCTTAGTTTACCACCGTTTTGTTCTAAGACTTCCATGATCTTTTTTGCATCATCTTCCATTTGAAGATGGGTGGCTTTTCTCATACTTAATTCTAACTTACCATCTGGTCTAACATTTCTAACTCTAAGCTCTAAGGTATCTCCAATTTTATAGTCACCATATAACTCTTTAATTGGAATGAGGCCGTGATACTTATTATCCACTGCTACAAAAGCACCATAAGCTTCTTTAAAACTATAAACCGTACCCATGACTATATCATTTACTTCATAAGGCGCATGACTTTGTAATAATTCATAAACCTTCATCGTGGCACATAGTCTATCACTTTTATCCACATAAATCCCTACTAAATGAACCTCACCTCTATGGATACATCCAATTTGTTGTTTAAAAGGTAAGAATAAATCTCTTTCTAATCCCCAATCTAAGAAAGCACCAATACGATTGACGCTAACTACTTTAAGTGGTGCAAGCTCACCTAACATCATTTTAGGTTGATTAACCGTTGCAATCTTTCTATCTCTTGAATCCCTATAAACAAAAACTTCTATAGAATCTCCTACTTGAATTTCATCTGGTACTTGATTTCTAGGAAGTAAAATATCTCTTTCATCTGGGTTTTGTTCATTTAAATAAATGCCTTGCTCTGTTTCTTTAGTTACGATTAAGGTGTTTAATTTACCAACTTGTATCATTTGTTAATCCTCGTTCTTTTCTTCATCTTAGCTTATAATAACTTTTAAAATCTGTGACTCTTCTATTCAAGACCTTAGTACTAGATATATGGCATAACAAGCTCTTTTACTTTATATTTGCTCATTACCTTTAACTCTTATCGTTATAATGCCCTGGTTATTCTTATGATAACACAAGTCTCTATTTTTACACTAATCCTTTTCCTAATCCACTACTAATATACTCTCCCCCTTAATGCACATCTTCTATTGTAATGGCATAAAGCAAACCTTCCAAATACCCGATTCATTTTTTTCTAGCTGAAAACCTAAGGCTTGATACTGTCCTTTCCTTTCATTATATGTAGTAAATTCAATATACCCACTATTCTCATCTTGCTGTATAAAACGCCCATTTCCTATATTACCTAATCGCTTTAACAAAGCCTCTTTACTTTCTTCAGTGGTATCTTCCTGAGATATTTTTATATGTTCCTCTTCTGTCCATCCTATCATTTTACTTTCTGGCTCATATTCTACCATTAAAGCATATTGCGTTTCAAAATCGCTATCTAATTCAGCTTGAATATAAAACTTGGCAATAGTGATAGTCTCAATATCTTTAAGTAAAGCAACGTCTTTTGTTTCTTTAAATTGAGTATAAACTGCCTCCTCATCCTTATTTAAAATACTCATTCCAGGAATATATTCTTTGGTTAATTCAAATAATCGTGTTGTATTCGTATTTCCTATATAACCTAATCGATAACTTGTTATTTCACCATATTCTTTTTTAACAATAAAATCAAATACAATAGGGCTACCTACAACTCTAAATGTACCATCTTCTAACTTTTCATAGCTATAGGCATACCCTTTCTCTCCATCTGACACTAGGGTTTCCCACCTTCTAATCTCTAATCCATTATTCTCTTCCATATAAGCTAGTAATTCTACACTATCTTTCTGATGAGCTTCTAGATTTTGCTTAAATCTTTCTAAATGCTCTTGATTGTAATTCAGCACAATACCTGTATCATAACTGATTATGTAAGTCGCCTGCTGACTTGCTTCTTCCAAACTTAGCGGATTTCTAAACCGTGCTGGCATATCTTCCACAAAGATAGGTCGTGTAAAACTATCTACAATTTGTAGTGCTTCTTGCTCTGAAACTTGTTCGCGGTTTAGATACATTTTAAAATGATACTGTGGGGTTTCCTGATTACTTTCTGCCCATACATATTCACTATAATAAAGCCTTCCTTGTTTCGTATATAAAAATTCTTTTGGTTCATCACTTCCATTCGTGGCTTCTATCTTTAAATCTTTATCATCTGTAAATTCATGTCCTACCAAAACCAAACCAGATGCATGGATTATTTGCAAAGAAATACCACCCACTTTTTCACCATTTTTATAAAATGTTAAGCATTTTCCCTTCTTATAATCCCCTTCTTCTCCCATTTCATTTCTAATTTCCCAATCCTCAGGAAGCGTAACACGATAATCCTCAATACTTGCAATGATGCCTGCATCCATAACCAAACTAGTCTCCTGACTAGCTAAATCCTCTAATTCTAAATGAGTAGTACTCAAATCAGAATTTGTTTGTACCTCTTCACTTTGAGTTGGTATACTAAAGCATCCGCTGCAGCCTATACTAATTATTAAAATAAGGATAAATGTAAAAATCCCTTTTTTCTTATTTTCCATTTCTACAATAGCCTCAAAACGGTGTAATAATACTTCTTTATTAGACTTAAAGGACGTTGTAAAGCTGCAGTAACTTCCATATCTTCCTTCTGCTATTTGTAAAATCGTTTGCATATAAAGTTTCTTTCTTAAATGACTTTCTTGAGCAATAACATACTGGTCACAGCCTATTTCTAAATCTTGATCTACTTGTCTTGCCATCTTATGAATCAATGGATTAAACCAATGAACGCTTCTTACAATCAGCAGCAGCAATTTATACCATAAGTCTTTTCTTTGATAATGTATTAATTCGTGTTTTAATATAAAGTATAAACTGTCCAAACTATATGTCGTATCGGGTAATATAATTATTGGTTTAAAATAGCCTATAATAAGTGGAGTAGAAACTTTTTTGCTTTTTATTAGTCTAATCGGTTTATTAACCCCTAAATCCACTTTTAATTTTAAATATAATGCCTGCTCCTCTTCTGTGAACTTTTCACTACTCCAACGTCTACATATCTTTTTAAAAACTCTATAACTGACTATGTAATATAAACTAAATACAAGTATTCCTATTCCCCAAACAATGCTCATGACTTTCATAAGATATTCTTTTAAAAGAACCTGTATATTCTTCCATAAACTCTTATTTCCTGATTGTGGTTTACTGGTTTGATTTTGTTTATCTATTATTTCATTTGCTATATGTCCTATACCTCTTTGCCCCATCTCACCTGCTATAAATTTCTGCTCTTGTAGCTGACTAACATCAGATTCTTCCTGCCAAACCTCATTAGAGTATTCTATCGTTTGTGTACTTTCTACTGGAATCTCTGACATTCGCCCAATCTGTTTTAGGATAGGATATAAACTTAATCTCTCGCTCCACTCTGGACTAATTGGAATCAATAATCTAACACTAATTAAAAGCCATATGAAATAATGCCACCTAATATTATATTGCTTACGAAGTCTGGGTAATACCATAAGCAATATGCCTATTACAATACTCATCCCCATGGAAACTTGTAAGATTTCTTTAAAAATCCCCCTCATCTTCTCACTCCCCTTTAGTTTTTTCCTCAATAAAGGTTTGTAATTCTTCTAAATCTCCCTTTGTTAAAGCATGTCCCTTATATAATGCAGATATTAAGCTCTTTATAGAGTTCCCATGTAACCTTTCTAAAAAAGATTTACTTTCACTTTCTAGATAAACTTCTTCTTCTATAAGTGGCGTGTATATATTACTTTTCCCCTCTTTTTCTCGCTTCAGAAAGCCTCTATCCACTAAACGTGCTAAAAAGTTTAGAACCGTTGTATTCCCCCATGTTTCTTCTCCTTTTAGCTTTTCCATAAGATAAGCTGATGTCACGCTACCTTTTGCATCCCATATAATCATCATGATTTTTAATTCTGCATCTGGTAATCGTTTGATAGTTTCTCCCATTTTCATCTCCTCCTTGTTCGACAATTGTGGAACATTAACTTCATTCTACACTTGTCGAATTTATAAATCAATAATTTTCAGAATTTTTTGTTCTGAAATATAAAAAGAAGAGCATAAGTACCTCTTATCTTTAAGGCTCTTATGCTCTCTTGACTATATCTTATCTTTTTTATTGATCTCTATTCCCACATTATTAAATCTATGCTGCTTATAAATGAAAGAGCTATAACGTAGCTTGCTTCCTTCTACCTTTTATTATCATCTTAATAACTTTAATAATTCCTATAACTAATAAAATAATAACGACTAGTACACCCATCAAAATTCCAGCAACTTTTAAGATAAGCCCATTTGGATTACTTAGTATCGCACCTAATCTATCATCATCCACTATGACTTTTCTGTCCTGTGGGCCACCATAATAACTAGGGATGCTCGAAACTTCATCACCTATCTTAAATGACTTCATATAATCAGCAATAGCTGTCCATGCCTTCACTTCTTTACCTTCATGATACACAATGGCATCAGATAAATGATTAATAGGGGTACCATCTGCTTTTTTAGGTACAATAGAAATGAGTCCATAAGATAAATCTGTAACTGAGCCTAACATTTGCCCACTATATAAGTCTGTTACAATCGGATACAACTTACTATCTTCAAGTTCACTTCTTTCTCCTGCTTGATTCATAAGTTCTACCTTTGTCACCTTATTTAGTAGGATTCGGTTAGGATTGATCTCATAGCTCAGTCCACTTATAAATAATTGTGCTGTAGTCATAAGCTTAGATAATGATGCATCAATCTCTGTGGCTAACTTAATTTCTTTTCCCGTAAGATAAATACGAATCATTGGATAGCCTGGAATACCATCTTCACCTATCCCAAGTGAAAAAGTATCATATACATTTGAGACCGTTATCTGTTTATTAGAAGCAAATGTATCTCTAATAACACCCATTGGAACAACTGCTAACATCACTTCATCTTCTTGCTTTTGCCCAATTTGTTCCATAGTATAAAGATATGCATCTGCTAATAGATTTGCAAAAGGTTGTTCTTGTACTTTACTAGACATCTCCTTAAGCGTTGGATAAGACCATGGATTATAGGCCAGTACCTCATCTTTAGTATAACCAAACTGCCCTAAGTAGCTTGCATTAATTTGACTACCAAAGCTTTCAACTTGTTTTTTAACCCCTTCATCTTCTTTAATTGTCTCATCTATAGCAACTAGCTTATAATTTTCTACTTGCCATCTACCTTCTTTAGTAGGAAGCATCGTTAGGCTCCCTACATATTTACCATACTCCCCACAAGAAACAATTGCCGTATTACCATGAATAATCGGCTCTTCTAATTTAGTATGGGTATGTCCACTCACAATTAAATCTAACTCAGGTACTTCCATAGCTAAAATATCATCTTCTGATTTCTCAATATCAGCCCATGTCCCACTATGAGAAAGACAAACAATCATATCAGCTTGTTCATTGGCTTTAATCTGTGCTACGGTTTCTTTCACTGCTTCTATTGGGTCTTTAAAATTTAATGTACAAGTTGGTGAAAACTTTAAAGATTCCTTTCCAAATACACCCGTAATAGCAATACGTACACCATTTTTCTCGGTCATAATATAAGGTTTAACACCATATGCCTCAAATACTGTTTTTAGCTCACTATTTAACGCCGTATTTTCACCTACTAAACTTTTCTCCCAATCAATATTACAAACTACCATCGGTGAAAGCTTATCCCCTTTCTCCAACGCACTTTGTGTCATTTGAATGAGCCCTTCTGTATGATAGTCAAATTCATGATTACCTAATGTTGTGGCATCATAGCCCATCATCCCTAATAATCTAAGCTCTACCGCCTCTGATTCAAAAATCGTTTGATACAAAGTTCCCATGGAAAAATCACCAGCATCTACTACTAAAAGATCATCTGCCTGTGCTCTTTTTTCCTTAACAAAACTTTGTATTCTAGCAAATCCTCCTAAGGACTTTACCTGTCCTTCATCTTCTGTCATAAATGATTCCAGATGCGAATGTAAATCATGAGTAAATACTACTTCTACATTTTTCTTTTCTTCCACTGACTGCTCACTAGCTAAAACGCCAAAAGAAAATAAACCCATTACTAGCGTCATCATCAAACAACACTTCTTACGCTTATGTCCTATTTTTTTCACTTCTTATTTTTCTCCTCTAAATATTCTGTTTTTGTAAGGTACTTTTTCACCAAATAAAATAGGAATGCCTTCAGCCTTCCAAAAATCTCCATCCTTACATCTAGAAACCTGCATATGTATATGCGGTCTTGGTGTGAGCCCTGAATTTCCTACTACACCTATTTCATCGCCCACATGAACTTCGTCTCCTACAGTGCCTTTTACACTTCCTTTTTGAAAATGTCCCAATACAATATAGCAGTCTTCATGTTGAATCACTATATGGTTTCCTACGTTATAGGGTAATTTCACTGGAAATGGTATATTATCCTCAATGTCATCTTCTACTTTAACAATCCTTCCACTAATTGGTGCGTAAACTCTTTCCCCATAAATTGCATAATCCTTATTTTGCTTTGTAAGTAGATTCTTTACTGTCTTACCATTTGCATTAATCACCGCTAGATCTACAGCATATTGCATAGAGTGATTTGTACTATTATTCCCATGTACACCTGCTTGATAATGGTAATTCATTAAGCTACTCATCTTACCATTTCCACCATCTGTAATAATATAGTTTTTTCCCCGCAAAGGCAATGTTAGATAAATAACCTACAGGTGCTATTCTTTTAACCCTTCGCTACACCCTCTCAATTATATTATACTATTCATTTTTTTCAATCTATTAACTGATTCTAGTTTATCTCTCTACCTACTAATCCCCCCTAGCCTACACCCCATCAATAAAAAATACTAGCATTATCTTATTAAAATAATACTAGTATTTTTTATAATTTATTCTTTTAATAATGTCTTATAGTTCCTATCAATACAAATCGCTCCAAATGGTGCTGTAATTAAAATAGACATAACCGCTAGCATAAGTACCTTATCGCCACAAGCCAGTCCCATAGCCAGTGGCATGCCACCAATAGCCGCCTGCACCGTTGCTTTTGGCGTATACGCTAACATGCAGAAAAATCTTTCCTTTTTATTTAAAGTTGTTCCTAACATACATAAATAAACACCTACCATACGGAAAGCCATTGCACCAATAACAACTATTGCTGCAATAAGTCCTGCCTTAGCAACATAGCTTAAATTTACCGTCGCACCTACTAATACAAATAATATAATTTCCGCTGCAACCCAAAGCTTATTATATTGATCTGCAATGCTTGTAGCTAATACTCCATGAATTTGCTTAATCGTCACACCCATACTCATAATGGCTAAAAGTGCTGATATGGGTACAATTCCCTTTAGAAGTGTTTCACATTCTAGAAGTAAGAACGAAACACTTAATATAATAAGGACTTTTACAGTATCTCTTATCTGACAAGCTTTAAAGAATTTAACCAGGGCTATACCTACCACGATCCCCACTACTACACCTAGAATAATAGAGATAGGTATTTGTAGAAAACTAAGTGCTGAAATTTCCCCACTACTTGCTAATCCTGTAAAGGCTGTAAATAACACAACTACAAATACATCATCCACAGAGGCCCCTGCCAAAATCATTTGAGGAATACTATTCTTTGTTCCATATCCACCTTCTATTAATTGAATCATACGAGGCACAATAATAGCAGGTGAAACGGCTGCTAATACACTTCCCATAATCGCTGCTTCTAATATAGTTACCCCAAAGAGTTTTGGTGCAATTAATATAGTACCTAATATTTCTAAACATGCAGGTACAAAGCACATTAAAATAGCTGGTCTTCCTACCTTCTTTAAATCTCCTATATTAAGTGATAAACCTGCTCTTGTTAAAATAATGACCAATGCGATTTGCCTAAGGTTTGACGAGATATTTAATATAGACGAATCTAGAAACTTAAAAGTATAAGGTCCTAATATAATTCCTGCCAAAATCATCCCTATTAATCTTGGTAATTTTAATTTCTCTGCTATAAAGCCTAATAATAAACCTAATAAGAAAATATATGCAAGACTCGTTAACATGATATCCTCTCCTTTTATAATAGTATAACCACAAAAAAAGCTGATAACCCTGTAACCATTGTTACAGAAGTCATCAGCTTTTACGCGGTTTAGGCATTTGCCTAGGGAGTACTTCATTCCCTTATTAAGGTTTACTATATCAGTTTGCTTTTTCACTGTCAATGATACTTTTTAATATACTCTGATTAATGAGCCATTGTAATCTTCTTTAAAGTGAACGCCTCATTCAACTGTTTTCTTATTGCTTACTCATAAATAGCATAGGATTTTCCTGCTCTTATCATAATAGGAATAATCTCTAATGGTGCTGGTACCACAATCCATTGACCACCTTCATATACCTTCTTTGTATAGGCATCTACCCAATTAGTACCTTTAGGTAAATAAAGCTTTCTTTCTGTCATACCTTCTTCCATAATAGGTGCTACGATTAAATCTGGTCCAAATAAATATTGGTCTTCTACTTCCCAACAAGTTTGATCCTCATAAAAATCATAGAACATTGGTCTCATCATAGGTGTTCCTGTTTCACTTGCCACTTTCATGCCTTCTCGAATATAAGGACGTAATCTTTCTCTAATGAATAGATACTTCTTGAGTATTTCATAGTTATCGTCTCCAAAACTCCACACCTCATTATCTTGACCAGAAGTCAGCTGACGTACCCCATCAATATATTCTTCTTCTCGTTCATACCATGGAGAACGCTCTCCATGCATACGAAATACTGGACAAAATGCGCCCCATTCAAACCAACGCACTAAAAGTTCTTTAAACTTATCATCTCTAATGTCTCCACCCAAGAAACCGCCAATATCAGAAGTCCACCAAGGAATCCCTGCAAGCCCCATATTTAGTCCTGCTTGAAGTTGCTCCCTCATAGACCTAAACGAAGAATAAATATCACCAGACCAAGTTAATACCCCATACTTTTGACTGCCTGCCCATGCACAACGTACTAAACTTAATATATCTTTTTCCCCTTCTGCTTTTAGCCCATCATAAAAGCCTTTAGCATACATCGCAGGATACATATTGGTACATTGAAGTGCTGGACCCATATAATAGCGATAGTTATCAAAGTCATAAGGTCCATATTCTGGCTCTGCTTCATCTAACCAGAAGCACTTAATCCCATATTGATAGTAATTGGTTTTACATCTATCCCATACAAAAGCCTGTGCACCAGGATGGGTGGCATCATAAAAAATAGTATTCCCCATCCAAGTCATATGATTAGAATTGCCTCTATCTGCTCGTACGAGATAGCCCTTATCTGCCATCTCTCCAAAGTTTTCACTTCTTTCATCAATAGTTGGCCATACTGAAACGACTGTTTCAATGCCCATTTCTTTTAACTCATCTACCATCTTCTTCGGATTTGGCCAATCTCTTGGTTCAAATTTAAAATCTCCTTGTCTGGTCCAATGGAAGAAATCAATGACGATAGCATCCATAGGAAGCCCTCTTCTTTTATGTTCTCTTGCTACAGATAAAAGTTCTTCTTGATTACGATAACGTAGTTTACATTGCCAATACCCAAGACCATACTCTGGCATCATTGGACTTCTTCCTGTAGCTGCTGTGTACTGCATTTCTATTTCTGCTGGGGTATCCCCTGCTGTAATAAAATAGTCTAATTTCTTAGTAGACTGAGCATACCACTCTGTTTTATTCGTTCCAAAGGTTACACTACCTATAGCTGGATTATTCCATAGGAAACCATAGCCTCTACTAGAAATCATAAATGGTACACTAGCTTGGCTATTACGATGGGCTAATTCTAAAACAGCCCCTTTTTTATTTAAATGCTTCTCCTGATACTGCCCCAATCCAAATATTTTCTCATCATCAAAGGCTTCAAAACGTGCTGTTAAGCTATAATCTGTTCCTCCTTGTAGTGGTTTTAACTGCCTTGCATCTACACGAAGGGGTACACAATAACGATTAATTCGATTACGATTGCGCCAATATTCCTCCGTTAAAAGCTCTCCTTTTTGATTATAGTAGCTAATCCATCCCTCATTTGAAACTTTTGCCGTTATTTTACCGTTAGTAATCTTTGCTTGTATACCTTTCATATGATACTGTTTGTAAGCTTCTTCTTTATACCAAGGGTCTGTTACATCTATTTCTTCAAATATAATTTCAGCCTGACATGACTTCACTACTTCTGTTAAAGCCCAATCCTCACTATCCATTTCATGTTCGCTAGTCATTCTCACCCTTAAACTGTTTTCTCCCCATGGTTCAATCCATACTTTGCTCATCCCCTCAGAGATGACTAATCGATTCCCCTCTTGTAATAATCTCATCTATTCCCCTCCTAATTTTTAATCTCTTACTTAGTTGATTGATCTAGTCTATAGGCTCGCCATATAAAACACCTACTGATCCTGTTGCAATAAAGAATCTCCCAAAACATCTGGAATCTCCTTCGATACTATTAATATCTCCAAACATCTGTTTTTCCGTATTTAATCTTGTCCAGTTTTTTCCGTCATCTAAAGAACGATAAAAACCATATACCCCTTCAATCGTCCCTGAAATGTATAGTGCTTTATCTTCTTTAAGATAGTCTCCATCAACTCTTAATACGCCTAAGCCTAAATGATTGACTACATCTTCCTCCTTACTTAATTTGCATAACGTTAAGCAGTCTTCTTCTTCCCTATAAGTCATCTTCCATAAACCATGCTCTCCTAATGCCATATAGAAGATTCCTGATTTGCCTGCATCCGCTCTTACTTCTACAGGATTGGCACAATCAATGAGGCCAAAATGTACTTTAGGAAATGTCTCTGGCACTTCATAGGCTTTAAAGGTCGCGCCACCATCATGACTAATATAGAAATCAGACTCACTTCCAAAACCATACATCAGATGATTTACCTTACGGTCTGAGAAAACCTTTAAACATCCCTCTTCTAAAAGCTTTCCATCCCTATCATAAATCTGACTCTTCTTAAAGTTTTTTCCGCCATCTTCACTATAAACAACTAACGACATCGGTAATTCCATCCAATTGTCTGCTATGGACCAAACGATATGCTTGCAGTCTGGTGAAAGTGCTACCCAACCCGAATTAACATTAGGCTTTTCAATCTCACGAAGCCTTTCATCTATTTGATCTGTAATACCATAAGGCATTTCTAATCTTCTAAAAGTCTTACACTGATCTTCTGAAAGAATAAGCCCACCTTTTGTTTTACCTGTCCAATTTCCTCTTGGCGTTACAATAACACATTCTGGATAGACATCTGAATAATCCGCATTAATACAGGTAATATAACGATTTCCTTCTTCATCAGCAAAGGAGTTTTCACAAGGCTTGTCTAAATCCGTAAAAGCAAAGCCTCCTAAATCCCCTAAAATATCAATGAGTTGCACCTTGCCTGCTGGTGGACTATAAAGATTTAAATGAACCGTTTCTTCTATTCCATCACATTGATCATGAAAAGAGCGTTCCTCACTCATTAGCTTTTCAGATTTAAAAACGCCAGTCCCTGAATTAAACCACATTTCTTCTGGATTAAAAGGATTGATCTTGACGTCACTTAGCCAGTGTAAAATAGATTGATTTCCATTATATTGAGGTTTCATGTACGCCGCCTTAAAAGTAAGATTTCCTATACTTAAGTCGTACAAAATAACCTCCCAGTTTGTTCCATAATCATAAGATAAATAAACTACATCTGTATCTTTCCCCTTCGTCTTTCGGCAAATAGTAGAACAGACTAATAATCCAGGTACTTTATTACAAGAAGAGATACCGCTAAAGCCTTGATTTAATTGGTATTTTTCTTCTAGCCCCACTTGAATAACCTTATTTTTTGGTTCTATATTCTGTCCTGATGTGGATATTCTCTCTTTATCATTTACTTGATCTTTCAGTACATCTTTATTTTCGTTGACTTGCTTCGCTTCTAAGTATTGATGTCTATCTTCTTCCTTTTTAGTTCTAGCTTGTTTCTCTAGTAAAATTTCTTTTCTAATATCTTCTGAATGAATCGGTGTTATATCTTCATATCCTGTAATATGTTCCGCTTCATCTAAAGAGTAGCGAATAACACGCCCACCTAAGGCATCACCTGAATCACAACTATAGCCATTTTCTACAACATATGAATATTGTCCTGTCTGAGATAAAGTAATATATAAATATTTACCGTCATAATCATATCGCTGTGCTACATAACCAGGTAGTCTAGAATCTGATATTCCCCGGGAAATAGGTTGATCTAGAACCTTGAAATGCTGTCCTTCATCATAAGATACATATAAGCTCATACCACGTCTGCATTGCCTTGTTAGTTCATCTATATAGGATGTCGTTACACCTGCCGTTCCTACAACTAGAGTTTTTCCATTTGGTGATTGCCAAATCATGGTCATATACTGCTCACCATTTACATCTAACGACTCCCATGTCTTACCTAAATCATCAGACCGTAATAATCCATTTTCCTGACTAGCAAAATACAATCTACTCGAATCCCTTACATCGACAATTAGCCTACTTCCTGTACCTCTCCCATTTAAGTTCCCATGAACACGTGCAGGTATTTTTTCATAAGTAAAATGCTCCCCATAATCATTAGATAGAGCTAGCACACCACTATTGGGTTTATTTTCTCCACAAGCAATCCAAAGCCTTTCAGGTTTATTGGAATCTAATGCAATAGCTATTGGAAAACTTTCACTTAAATCTTCTTGCTTTACATGCTCCATTAAACTTTTCCATCTCTGCTCCTTGTATTCATAACGATAAACACCCCCAATATCTGTTCTTGCATATAAAATATTAGGTGCTTTTTGATGAAACATAAAACCTGTTACATATCCCCCACCTGGTATTGGTAAATGATGATATGCGCATGATATATTCTTCATTCTTAGTCCTCCTCTATCTAAATCCCCTCTAACTGCTACCTTATTGTCATGCCTATCTCCTCTTTATTTTTACCTCTTTTTATCTTCCTAGCTTTTCTTATCTATTAAACCTTTATTACTTCTTACTATAAATGAAATATCCTTAAATAAACATCATACTTTTTAGACAAATTTATCAATAATAATTTTACATCGCCCTATAAACCTATTCATTTCTACTATAAATGAGTAAAAAAATAAGCCATCCTATAGTCTTTATCTATAGCTGGCTTATTTCTTCTATTCCTATCTTATTTCTTCTGATTCATAGCCTTTACTATCATTACTATAAATCACAGGTAAATTTATATCCTTAAAATAGCAAATCATTCTAACCACAATAATCACTATTAGCGCACTCCCTGTAGCTATATAGCTAGGTGTTTTATCAAACAAAAACCATAATGCTAGTGCGCCAATAATTCCTGCTACACAATAGATTTCTTTACAAAAAACATCTGGCTTTCTGCCTACAATAATATCTCTAAGCATACCACCACCAACTCCTGTAATAGAAGTTACAAATAAGAACAAGGTTAAACTATATTCCTTTTCTAATCCTTTTAATCCTGCCGAAACAACAAAAGCAGCTAATCCAACAGCATCAATTAAGGCAAATAAATTCTTATACTTCCATCTTCCTTTTAAAATAATAGCAAGGGTTGCAGATAGTAAAATAATTAAAATAGCTGGCTGACTATTAAAAAATGCCGGAACGCCTTCACTCACAACAATATCTCTAATAATTCCTCCACCCATAGCAGTTACAGTGGCAAGTATGTAGATTCCTAATAAATCTAATTTCTCGTGTATTGCAACATTAGCACCTGAAATTGCAAAAGCAAATACACCAATATACTCCAATATAGTTATGGTCTGACCCAATGATGTTTCCTCTCTTCCAGTTAATCTTCTAGGCTATTTTACTATATTTATTAGTATACATAAAGCTTTATTAATACATATTTATACTCTTATTTTCTCATGTTCTTAACTTTAAACTGACTTATAAAAAACGGTTTATTTGAAATATAAAAAAGGTGCTAATTAGCACCTTTTTTACATTTCAAACTTCCCAATCATTTTATATAAACTTGTTGCCATTTGTGATAAGTTCGAACTAGATGTTCCTATATCATGAATAGATGCACTTTGTTCTTCAATACATGCTGAAGATTCTTCTGTCGCTGCTGCATTTTGTTCTGCAACTGCAGAAAGTGTTTCTATATAACTACTTACTTCTTCTTTTTCTTTTTGCATCTGCGTACTAGATTCATTTAACATAACAATTACTTGCTGTGTTCCCCTTATTGCCTTAGCAATTTCACTATATTTTTCTTCTGTTAAATGCACATCTTCTGTTTGTTCATTTAACATACTTTTTACCTTTTCAGTAACAACTACCGCATTAGAAGCATCATTCTGCAACTTTTTAATCTGTTCATCAATTTGTCGTGTAGATTGTGCGGATTGTTCAGCTAACTTTCTAATTTCTTCTGCTACCACTGCAAATCCTCTACCATATTCACCAGCTCGTGCTGCCTCTATAGAAGCATTTAATGCTAATAAATTAGTTTGCTCAGCTATAGCTGCAATGACATTACTAGCCTCATTAATTTGAGTTGCACTTTCATGAGTTTGCATCATGCTTTGATAAGCCTCAATTGTTGCTTTATTACTTTCTTTAATTTTATTAACGAGATGATCTAACACTTCTTGCCCTTCTTTTGTAACTTCTGTCACCTCGCTAGAAGATGTGTTGAGTTGTGCCATCTGCTTTTCATTTGAATCAATTAGTATACCTAATTGATCTAATCGACTCATACACTCTGTTGTACTTGTTGCTTGATCCGTTGCTCCTTGCGCAATCTCTTGAATGGTTCTTGCCATTTCTTCTGTTACCGAGTTTGCTTCCTGACAATTATTTTCTAATTCTTTTGCTGTACAAGTTACATGCTCTGAAACACCGCTAATAGACTGAATCATCCCCTTAAGATTCTCCTCTATCCATTTGAGTGACTGAGCTAATGTACCAATTTCATCTCTTCTATTCGTTAATCTTTCTGGAATCTCCTGTTTTAAGTTGTAGGCTGCTATGATATTGGCATAGCTTACAAGTTCAATTAAGGGATCAGCAATAAAACGTGAGCTAAATAACATTAAAAGGGTTCCAGCGATAGCAACTACTAAAACGATTATCCCCTCACTTATAGTTCCATTTACAAGATGTCTTGCAATCATCTGTTCTGATTCTACGTTTGAAACACCTACAAATAATAATCCATATACCTCATTAGATGAATCCTTAAGTGGTTCATATATAGTTAGATATGACTGCCCTAAAATATCTGTCTTTCCAGTATATCTGTTTCCTACGGATGCATTCTCTATAATCTCCATATTTTCTAATAAAGTATTGTCTGCACGTGTACCCTGTTCATCTTTAATATTCGTTACAACTCGCTTAAAACTTTGGTCTTCCTTTATAAAAAGAGTCGTTACAATACCTAAATCCTGAGAAAGTGCATCCACCATTTCATAATTTCCACTAATAGATTTGCCACCTTCATCAACTAATTCCCCATTTTCTATCTTTAGTTCACCAAAATACTGCTTAATATAAATCTTTGCAGATGCAACATCTCCCTCTAACTTTGACTCTAAAACTGTTTGCTCAACAGTCCTCATATTTTGACTTAAACTATTAATAGACACTATACTACTAATTATTAAAGGCAGAATGCCAGTCAAAATAAATAGTATGATAAGTTTTGTACGACATTTTAAATGCTTCATGCGTATCTCCCCCTCATTTTTTTAATAAATTAGCATCCTTCTTATAAGCAATACCTTTATATTTCTCTTTCTTCTCTCTATATATATTTTCTTAACTCTTCTTCCCTATTCTTGCTTCCCGTTCTCTCTCTTTTCCCCCAGCATTACTAGCTTTCTTAAAACTCTTAAGATACCTTCTACCCTTCTCTTTTTATTTCCCCTGGATTGCATTACCCTTCTTCTCTCTTTTTCCCCTGAATTATATTACCCTTCTTCTCTCTTTTAAAAGTTCTTCTTAATAAATTCCTCTCCTAGCATTTCATAATCTTGAATTTCTGTCACATCATCCCAATAGATGCAACAATGATCTAGCAACTTCCCAGATTCAAAAAACTCTTGGGACACTATATGCTTAAATCTCGCAGTCTTTAATAACGGTTTCAGATCAAAAACGGCTAATTGATTAGTAGATAACTCGAGTTTAATCATGTAATCTCTTAAGAAGCAGACTCGATCAATTTGCACCTATTACACCCTCTTTCAAAATCCTTTAACTCTTTTGCTTTTTATAATACTCATTAATAGAATCTATAGATTTCATACTTAAATTATATGATGATACCTCTATGAAAACCATTCCCCCATAAGGGTGATTTTTTACACAAAAAAAATACCCCCTATTTCTTTATAGAGGGGTATTTCTTCCTTTATGGATAAATTGGTATTCTTACAAATTCTGTCCTAGCTTTTCAACTAATTCTGCCTTACTATGTATATCTAATTTACTGTATACATTTTTAATATGTCTTTTTACTGTATCTATACTAATCTGAAGCTCTCTTGCCACCTCTGACTGTTTATGTCCTTTTACAAAAAAACGCATAACATCCTTTTCTCTATCTGTTAAAAGATCTACAATTCCTTGATTACTATCTACTCCTGTTATGATTTGATGATTTGATGTTGATTGATAGTCTAAAATAGAAGTTGCAAAATCATTCTCTTTAGCTATTATGGATAATAACGTTCTTATTTCCTCTCGATATTCTATAAACGGCATAATAATTTGATCTGGCTCAGCAATTTTTAAAGCCTCTTCTAATACTTCTAGCCCTTCATCTTCATCATAAAGTTGTAATTTTGCAATAGCTGATAGAATATAAGCATAAATCATATTATATAATGCTTGCTGCTTTTTATATTCCTCAATCTTTGCTTCCATTATAACTTCTAACTGTATGTATTCTTTCTTACGCAGTAATGCCACTCCTAAATTGATAGCTGCTATATCTACACTTGGTAAACCTTCTATCCCTTTTTCCATATCAAACTTTCTAATGCTTTCAGGAATTTTTTGATATTGCCCACTTATACCATATAAATATGCTTTAATCATATCTATACTCATATGAATAGTTGGATGTCTTCTTACTATCGCACGTTTTTCTATTTCTACTATATATTGTTCCATTTCTTCTAAATTTCCTTCTATGAAGCTAATACGCGCAAGAATAAAATAATCATCTAATATAATAGCTATCTGTTGTTTTGTCTCAGCTTTATAAATAGACTTATGAGCTAATATCTTGGCTTCTTCTAAATTACCAGTATTATATGCATATTCGGCTTTTACTAAATACTTCATTCCAGCTGTACATCCATTAACAATATGTTTAATATCACTCAAGTTTGCTACCATCAAGTGAATGACCTCTTTATATCCCCCTATCTTTTTATAAAATAAAGAGCCTATCTGTAAATTTCCACGAGTACAAATCATATATGGACCTGCAATCCGAGAATGTCCACCCTCTAAGTGTTCATATGCTTTCTTAAAAGCTTCTAATATTTTGGATCCATTTCCTATTTGATTAAAACTTTCAATTAGGTAAATTTCTCCCATAATATGCTTCCAGTTTTCTATTTCTGGATGCTCTAAATAATAGCTTTTAGCCTCCTCTAACATTTTTTTTGCTGTATTACTTTGGGAACTCCATAAATAAGAATGAATAAAAGTTAAATATCCCATAGGATAGCTAAGCTTCTTTTCTAAGCTTATATGACTAAAAATAGTAACCATTAATTTAGGTGCTATATCTATATACTCTACTGCTCTTGTTTCCGACATAATCTCTAATATTGCTTCATCATTTCTTGCCTGATCAAAATAACCAAGCGCTTGTATAATATCTCCCTGCATGCGATACCACTGACCACACTTATTTAAAATATCTTTCTCATTAATCTCTGATTTTTTTAGCTCATCCAATAATGCATGCCTAAATAGAGCATGAAATTGATATTCTTTTGTTTGCGGAATTAAATTAATAAAGCAATTATTCATCATCATATTTTGAATAACACTATTAACCCGTTGATTTCCAGTAATATATTCTCCTAATTCTAATGTAAATCGTTCTATAGGTGCTAACATTCTTAAAGTTTTTTGAGATGCTTCATCCAATTGATTATAAACTGCATTCTTAATAATCTCTGTAGAGCCTGTAACAATACCTATATGCTGATGGGCCGCATACTCTAGTAACACTAAATAAGTATGAGCTACCCATCCCATAGCATGATTATATAGCTCATCTAATTCTTGCTCAGTAAGAATAAACCCATTGAGCTCAAATAATTCTCTCGTTTCTTCTTTAGTAAAGGCAATTTCACCTTGCCACATTAACATACATTTATTTTTGATATTTAGCATGAGAAATTCTGCAGTTGGGCGCATACGACTAATAACTACTACATGGATATTTTTCATATTGTACTCAGTATAGATGCTTAGTATTCGATCTACTAATGGGCACTTTGTATCATGATAATCATCAAACACTAATACAAGTGGTTCTTCTATAATTTCATCAATCAAATCTAATACCTGTCTAATTTTATAATCATTTTCCGGAAAACCAATATTCAAAATCTCCTCTATAAGACTAGAACTATACTTTTTTGTAGACTCTACAAACTTTTGCCAGAGCCATTTTTCATCTTCTGACTTTGATGAAATAGGCATCCATACTGTACGAACATCTTTTTTACTTTCTAAGAAGCATCTAATAGCAGTAGTCTTACCATATCCCATAGATGCTGAAAGATAAAACAATGGTGTCTCAAAAATTGCTTCTAATAATTTATTAATACGTTCTCTTTCTAATATCTTTGGTCTAAATAAGCTCTCTTTCATTATACCTGCCTCCAACGGCTTATTTCTAAATATTCTTAAAACTATCCTTTATAGTAATTATTATAATATAGTTATCATTTTTTACCAAGCTATATCTCTAAAACAGTCTTTAAATATGTTTTCAAATATTATTTTTTACAAAATTAAAAATAGCCAGCTATTGTAACGCTAATATCTGGCCATTTTCATATTATAATGCTTTAATCCAATATACCTACCATTTTTAATAAATACTTAGCATTTGTTGTCTTACAACGATCATTCTTTAATTTATAATCAAATCTAATTTGATTATCCTCATAATATTCTTCAAAATGATAATTTACTGTTTTTCTTCTATTTTCTTCTGCTAAATTACAAAGCTCAAAATCATGCGTTGTAACCATCACATTGAGCCACGGTTTACCTAACTTCTTAATCGTTTCAGTTGCCCCTAATATACGGTCTGCAGAATTAGTTCCTTTAAAAATTTCATCAATTAGTACCAACATTGGCAAATGTCTATTACTATACTCTATCATTTCTTTTATGCGTAATAGCTCTGCATAAAATGTAGAAATCCCCTTATCCACTCGGTCTTCTATTCTCATTGAAGTGAAAATTTCCATATAGGATGTTGAAAATTCCTCTGCAACTACAGGACCTCCTGCATAAGCAAGGGCTAGATTCACACCTATACTTCTTAAAAATGTCGTTTTTCCCGACATATTAGAACCCGTGATGATACAGGTTGTTTCGCTCATTCTTAGATCATTACCCACAGCTTTTTCTTCTGCAATGAGTGGATGTTTCATATTTTTAAATTCAAATTCAGGTCCTTTATGCTCTGTAATGGTTGGGAAACTATAAGTCGTCTTAACACGTCCTATCACCGCTAAGCTTACCAAAGTTTCTACCTCACCTATCACTTCTAACCATCTTTTAACCTCTTTACCATATTGCTTATTCCAAATGCTTAAAGCATCCATACAATGAATATTCCATAGAAATAGTCCATTTAAAATCACATTGGCCACAAAGTTATAGCATATCTTTACACTATCTGTCAGCTTATTCATGGCTTCTAACCCTTGAAAAGCACTCCCACTAGAAAATAATTCTCCCTGTAATTCTTTTAAATACGCACTTTTAAAAGATTTTTTTTCTAGCACCTCTAAAAAAGCCTTATACTCACTGATGGTATCATTAAATGCAAATAGCGGTGCAAAAAGTTCACCTGCTTTTCTAGATTGACCAAACGAAATTATAAGCTGAAGTGTAATTCCAATTTCCACTATAATATAATTTTGTTGTGCCTTAAAGCCTAATAGTGCAATCACAAAACAAAATAGCGTTATAAAAGGAAGGATAATCCCTATAACTTTCATAAATCTAGAGACATAGTTCTTTTGCTTCTCTGCTTCCTTTATAAATTCATCCAGTATGACTGAATCTAATTTGCTCCCTCTTAACTTCATTTGCATACTAATAGTTTGTAAATGAAGTGCAAAATCCTCATCTTCTAGAAGTTCTCTAACGGCTTCTTGTCTCTTAAGAAGTACTTTCTTTTCTCTCTCTCCATAAACAAGTGCCTTTGCTAGTGTACGTTTTCCATATGGTGTATGTGCCGTACAAATATATTGATAGAGTGAAGAACGCCCTATAATATCTAGGTCCTTTGTTCTACTTAGTATATCTGTATAGGCTTCTCCCATATCATCAAATTCTTTCCATGCCCCTCCTACTCTTGCTTCATACTTGTTTAAAACTACTTCTTCAGCCTCATAATAACTTCTTTTTTCATCTACTTGATGATACTTTTTTACTAGTACAATAAAGGCTACTAATAGAGTAGCACCTATAAAATAGCCTATCTCATATTGATATAAGTTACTGATAATAATAATACCTACACCCAATATAAAAGTTACTATACGTATCCAGCCTAATCTATCTAACTGCTTTTTAATCACTTGTTGGTGCAATTTATTTTGATTTTTTCTTTTTATAAAATGTTCCATTACCCCTATTCTTTAGTCCTCCTATATCTTTTACTTTCACTTTACGCCCTCTTTATAAGGATATGATGTAGAACTATTCCTTTTCTAATTCTTGTTCTAACTGCCTAATATACGGACTACGGTAACATAGAATACTGATTATACTTCCAAGTATTCCTGTACATAGAAACATAAGTGCCATTCCAGAACCTTTACCTGTTCCTACTAAAGTTTGTAGCAAAACATGATGTTCTTTCATCATAGGTTCAAATACATAATCCGCTAAATAGCCACCTAATAAAATACCTATAGGAATCGTACAATACTGTACGCTATTTTGAATAGCAAAAACTCTTCCTTGAATTTCTTTTGGAATACAAGCATATAGCACATTATTTTGCATTGCATTAATCATAGGAATTGGCATACTTGCTGCTAAACCTGCCACAAGCCAAATCCATACATTTTGACCTAACCCCATTAAAACATCACCTAATAAAAATGAAAACGCTGCTCCCCAAAAGATGCCTTTCATTCTAGCAAAAGGAATGTGAATAATACTGACAAGCATGCCCCCAATTATTCCACCTAATCCAATAACTCCCGTTACAGTAGCTAAAACCTTGTCACTTCCTCCACTTCTAGATAAAAGCATGGGCGTTAAGATATTTTCATAAGTTAATCTAGAAAAGAAATTCATCATCGCCATACTAAAGATTAAATAACAAATTCCCTTTTCTCTTTTTAAAAAGTCTTCCCCTTCTTTTAAGCTTTCATGAATAGATAATCTATTTTTAACTCTCTTATGCTCATCAAAACGTATAAAAAAGGCTAATGTGATAAAAGCAATACTAAAACTGATTAAGTCTATTACTAATATCATATTGAATCCGCCTACTGCTAATAGACAAGGTGCCAACATGGGGGATACCACAGTAATAAGCCCACTTGAAAAAGCATTCATTCCACTTACCTTTTCAATTTTTTCTTTTGGTACAATCATTCCCACAGCTACCTGACTAGCTGGACTTTGAAAAGCATTCATTATCCCAAGAATCCAATTGATTCCATATAAATGCCAAACCTTCAAATGACTTGTTGTATAAAGTCCTAATATGATTAATGATGCCAAAGCTGCTATGGTATCACATACTAGCATCATTTTTTTCTTATGATGCCTATCTACATAAATTCCTGCCCATACTCCAACTATAATATAAGGTAAATAGTTGCAAAAGCTTAATAATGAAATAGCCATGGCTGAATTTGTTTGTTTATATGCCCAGACTACTAGGGCAAATCCTGTTAAACTGCTTCCTAATTGCGAAATGGCTTGAGTAAGCCAAAATAAAATATATTGATTTCTTTTATATACATTGTTAGGTTTCATTTTTTACTCCTTCTAGATTGTATTTAATTTCTAGAAGTACAAAACCTAATAGGTACTCTGCACAAGCCTTATTTCCTATTAAGTCTTGTACAGAGTAATGCACTTAAATCAATCACTAAATGACATAACATGTAGCTTTCACCTCATCTTATCATTTTCTTAGTATCATTTAATTCACATAACCTCTTCTTATAACTTTAGCTTTCTTTTTCTTCTAAGAAAGCTGCTCCTATAATACCTGCTTCATTGCCCAGCGTTGCAACCACAATCTTAGCAATTTCTTCATTTTTATATAATATATACTTTCTTACCTCATCCTCTAGACCATCTAATATAATATCACCGGCCCGAGACACGCCTCCTCCAATTGCAATAATATGTGGATCTATACTATTGATGATATTCGCAATCCCAATAGCTAAATATTGTTTAAATCGCTGAATGCTTTTTATAGCCACTACATCTTTATGCCTATAGGCATCAAAAACTTTTTTAGCTGAAAGTCTCTTTAAGTCTCCCTTGCAAAGTGCCATCAATCTACTCTTTTCTCCATCCATTAATAAGTTTTTTGTATACTTTACAATACCTGTTGCTGAGCAGAAAGTTTCAAAACATCCATTGTTACCACACTTACAATCAAAATCATTTTTTCCAATAACCATATGCCCTATTTCTGAGCCCATGCCATGAGCTCCTACAAAGGGGCTTCCATTTATAATAATCCCTCCACCCACACCTGTTCCTAATGTGAGCATAACTGCATATGAATAGCCTCTCATACTACCAAATTTTGCTTCAGCTAACGCTGCTACTGTTGCATCATTTTCTGCAGCAACCTTAAACTCCGGGAAAATAGCTTTTAAAGTCGGGATAAAATTCTCTTCATGCCAATTTAAATTAACACAGGTAACTTGTCCTTTTTTATTAATAAAACTTGGTACCCCAAATCCTATAAGCTCAATCTGACTAGGTAATACTTCATTAGCTTCCAATAATGTATCTACTAACTTTCTAATATCTTGCATCACACTTCTAAATCCTGATTTTACATCAGTTATACATTCCTTTTTACAAATTATCTGACCATCTAAGTTTAAAAGCCCTGCTTGTATCCCCGTACCACCTATATCTACCCCTATACGATACATCTTATTTACTCCTCTCCTTTTAAACTTCTCAATTTAAAAGAAGGCTATAAAGGATATAACCTTTATAGCACAACCTGTTTACGTTTTTCTTTTAAAATAATACGCTCAATACTTTTTTCAGATAGAAAATATTTCTCTGCTAATTTATATTTACTCATCCCTAGCTTATGATCATTAAAAATTTGTGCATCTCTTGCACTAAGCTGCTGTCTAATTTGACTTTTATCTCCCCATGGTTTCTTCTTTTCAGGTTTGCGTGGTATATAAATATATTCTCCATCTACGTATTGCTGAATAAGCATTATAATTTCTGCTGGTATTACATCTTGAGCTTTCTTATAGCACATATTGCCCTCCAAAATTGTATTTTCTTTATTTGGATTTGGCAAAGGCTATTTCATTTTGTATCTAAGCAAATAGCCCCTGCTATGGGGCTACTATGATTTCCAGTGTCATATATTATCCCTCCCTTATGCTTAATAAAACTTGATTAAACATGATTTATCCTTATTATATCTCATTAATTATATCTTTTGAATATTTTATCGAATCTTGAATAATTCCTTTACTCTTCCACTTTCCATGAGCATACCTTATACAGCTTACTATTGCTGTAAACAACCATGTCAGCCCCGTTGTATACCAAATACTCATCATACCAATAGCTGGTATAAATGTAAGTGGTCTTGCTAATCCCACTCTACAAATAACCTCTACACAACCTGAAATCATAGCAAATTTCACATCTCCTGCTCCATTTAATACACTTCTTGTAATGTAAATCATTCCCAATCCACTATAGAAAAAGCAAGTAACCCTAATCCCCTTTGCACCTTCAATAATAACCGCTTCATCTGTAGTAAATAAGCTCATAATAGCTTCTCCACCAAAACATGCAATAGGGAGCATAATCAAACTAAAAATAACTGCAATTTTAGTTCCTGCCCAAAATCCTTTCTTAATACGCTTGATATTATTTGCACCCATATTTTGTCCTGTATAAGTTCCTAATGCTGCTCCTAATGAATTAAATGGTTGGTGCACCAACTGCTCAAATCGACTTGCTACTGTAAAAGCTGCCACAATGGTTGGCCCAAAACTATTGACTACACTCTGTAATACCACACAAGAAAGAGCAATTAAAGCATTTTGTAGTGCCACAGGAATACCTACTTTTATACTCTTTCTAAAAATTTCTCTATCCATTACATACTCCCTAATAGGCATATGAAAAATAGGCATCTTCTTCCAAGCGTAGATAATACATCCTATAGCTGATACACATTGTGCAATAACCGTTGCTAATGCTACACCAAACACCCCCCACTTAAAACTAATAACAAATAGTAAATCAAAAATTATATTAACAAAACATGCAACGATTAAAAATATAAGTGGTGTTTTTGCATCTCCTAGTGCTCTTAAAATAGCTGCTACACCATTATAGGCACCAACGGCAATCATCCCAATTCCCGTAACTCTCATATATACCACACAATCATTTATAATCTCATTGGGCGTATTTAAAAGCTGCATAACCAGTCTTGCACTCGTAATCATTAAAACTCCCATAATAATTGCACTACCCATGATAATATACACAGATGTAGCAATACTCTTTTTAACCTTTTTCTCATCCTTTGCACCAAAATACTGAGAAATAATAATCCCTATCCCCGCTGATAATCCAAATGCCAGAGAGAAAAATAGAAAGTTAATTGCCCCTGTAGCACCAACTGCTGCTAGTGCATTAGCTCCTACAAATTGCCCCACAATAATGGAATCCACCATGTTGTAAAACTGCTGAAAAATATTCCCTATAAGCATAGGTAATGAAAATTTCAAAAGTAATGTGATTGGATTTCCCTCAGTCATATCGTATGTATTTACTTTAGCCATAATTATTCCCCTTTATCTATAAGCTTTTACTGAGAGTAGATTATATCACTATTGCTCCATAGTCAACTAGCTATCCTAACGGTTTATTGCTATTTCCATCTTTACTATAAGAAAACACAAAAACAACCCTAAAATAAAAGGCTATCTATCTCTCACTTAATCTATTATTAAGTGGATAGATAACCTTTTATTACCCTATCTTCTTGTTTTGATGACATAGGTTCCACTCATTCGGTCATGTAACCCTTGTCTTCTTTTGGATATTAAAATCATAAAAAATCCATAGCCTAACAATAGCCATGAAAGAAATTTACCTAGTGTCCTTCCAATAGATTGACCTATACTAATGGTTTCAAAATCCGAATTCACTACTTTAAGTCCCATTACCTTTTTACCTATAGTAGCACCATTCCCAATAGAAGACTCACAAATAATATAATATGCACAGTAAATCAATGCCATTAAATCCTCTGTTGCCCCTAATAAGGTACAGACAGCAGATATAATCATTATATCAATGCAGTCGGCTACTAATCTTACCCAAAAGCTCCCATAAGCTGATATATGAAGTGGCCTACCTTGATCTTTCTTTTCATACTGCTCATAATACTTATTAAAATTGGTTCCATTTGTATTTTGATTTGAATGATTTGTGTATTTGCTTTGATCCTGCTCCTTCTGAGTTTGCTGCTTTGGCTCTTGTGTCTCCTTTTCTTTATGATGTTCTACTGGTGCACCACATCCTGGACACTGCCATACCTCTGGACTTAGTGCCCTTCCACAATATTCACATCGCACCTTATTCACCCCTTCTCTTAATTTTTTATTATAGTGTTATGTTTAAGTTCAATCTTTTATATATGCTTATACTGATTAACTCTATCATAACTATTATATTTAAAATCTAAGGGAATTCATATTCTTTTTATGTTTTTATTCCTCTATTACACAAAAAACTTACCCTCTCTTAGTCATAACGCGTACTAGATAGGGTAAGTTTCTCTTCTTATAATTTTTCTTTTTCTTGATGCTGGTCTACTTTTCCTACAAGAAGGGCAACACCAACAATCATAAATATAATAGGCCAGATAATAGACTCATCCATAAAGAAGAATAAAGTGCCCATAATTTCAGATGCAAAATCCATTAATGCAATAGCAGTTAAAATACCTACTGGAATAAGTAATCCCTTATCCTTCTTATCATGTAAGTATAATTGGAATAATCCTACTGCAGGTGCCAAGATATAGAATGAATCAATGTAATCTTGCACAAATGGCATGGTATTAGATTCAATCAATACGAGTACCCCAATTGCTGTTAAAATCCCTCCAGGTACTAATAGTTTAGGCGAACGGTGATTTAAAAAATAGGAGTACTCAAACCATAAGCCTGGTATTAAAACAAACATACCACCTAAGTCAATCTGTCTAAATAAATGCCATCCAAATAACTGATTTAAAATACCTGAACCACCTAATACAATTAAAATAATAGCCAATATATACTGTGCTTTACTTTTTGAACTCTCCATCATATTTCTCCCCTCTATTTTAATAACTCCTTTGATGATTATAGTATATCTCTAGTGTATGAGAAAACATTTAGAAAAACATTAGAATTTCATGAGAAATTATCTATTTCAAATAAAAAAGCCTCCCTTATAGTAATAATTGTTATGCTCTAAACACTTTATTACCACAAGGGAAGACTTTCTAATACACTTTTTCTATTTTTAACCGTTCATTTTCTTTAAATCTATGCCAATAACATACGATCATTTGCAAATTCACCATTACTAGTTGCTTCGAATTTCTTTAATAAATCTTCTACTTTAAGTTTTTTCTTTTCTTCTCCTTCTACATCATAAATGATTCTACCTTCGTGCATCATAATCAGTCTATTACCTAAACGAATAGCATCTTTCATATTATGTGTAACCATTAAAGCTGTGAGGTTTTGCTCATTTATGATTTGCTCTGTAATACTTAATACTTTATGAGCTGTTTTAGGATCTAGTGCTGCCGTATGCTCATCTAGTAATAACAGCTGTGGTTTTTGAAGAGTAGCCATAAGTAATGTAAGTGCTTGCCTTTGCCCACCTGAAAGTAATCCTACCTTTGAAGTCATACGTGTCTCAAGACCTAAGTCTAACATCTTGAGTTTTTCTACATAAATCTCTTTTTCTTCTTTGGTGATTCCCCAACCAAGTCCTCTTCTTTTTCCTCTACGATAAGCCATGGCTAGATTTTCTTGAATCTCCATAGCACCTGCTGTCCCACGCATTGGATCTTGAAAAACTCTTCCAAGAAGTTTTGCCCTCTTATGTTCTGGCTCCTTCGTAATGTCTTCATTTGCTAATACAATGGAACCTGTATCACAAGAATAGACACCAGCGATCATGTTTAATATAGTAGATTTTCCTGCACCATTTCCACCAATAATAGTTACAAAATCTCCTGGTTTTAAGTGTAAGTCTATACCGTTAAGTGCTTTCTTTTCATTAATTGTCCCTGCGTTAAAAGTTTTTGTTACATCACTTATTTTTAGCATTTGCCTACACTCCCTTCACTTCTTGCTCACTACTTTTTGAACTCATTGCTTTCTTAATCATGTTTACTAGTAATGCAATAAGTAAAATAATAGCTACAATGAACAAAATTAAAATAATCTGCTTTGTCATAAGCATCATTAATCCAATAAATAAAACACATAAAGTATATCTTATTTGCTTAGATACAACTGGCATTGCCAATGCAAATGCAACAATAATGGCCGTAAGTAATTTAAGATCCGTTGACTTCATACCTATTTGAAGAACTACTGCAATAATAATACGATAAATAATAGAACCTCCTACCACCGCAGCCAACTTATAAGCAAAGTTAAAACGATTTCCGAAAACAACTTCACCAATAATAATAGATGCAAGACCAATAACAATAGTCCCTTGCCCCATTCCTACATCTGCATATCCTTGGCTCTGTGCCACAAAAGCACCTGAAAGGGCCACCAGACCATTCCCTACCATCAAACCAATAATCTTCATAGTATCTGTATTCGTTCCTAATGCACGCACCATATATTCATTATTTCCTGTAGCACGCAGTGCAGACCCTACCTCAGTTCCAAAGAACCAATATAAAGCAACAATAGCGACAATAGATGCAACCACTCCAACAGATAACGCAAGTACATTACTTGATGCACCCACTATACTATTTAATAAAGAAATAACAGTATCTTCTCCTAATAAAGAAGTATTTGCTTGACCCATAATACGAATATTGATTGAGTATAATGCAATCATGGTTAATATCCCAGCTAATATCTCTGGAATTTTAATCTTGGTGTGTAAAATCCCTGTTACACCACCAGCTAACATACCTGCTACAATAGCAGGAAGAAGAGATAACCATGGATTCATACCTTTTACAACAAGTACAGCACTAACTGCTCCACCTAATGCAAAACTTCCATCAACGGTCATATCTGCAAAATTTAGTATTCTAAATGTTATGTATACTCCTAGTGTCATAAGGCCCCATAAAACACCTTGAGATATGGCACCTTCTATAGCTAATAACATGCTCATCTACAAACCCCCTATTTATTTACTTGCTTTATCAAGTAAATCTTGTGGGAATGTAATTCCCATTTCAGCTGCTGCTGCTTCATTAAGTACAAGGTCACAATCACTACAATATTCAATAGGCATTTCAGCCGGATTTTTACCTTCTGCTAAAATTCCTACAGCTTGAGCAGCAGTTAATTTTCCCAAATCGTAGTAGTTGATACCATAAGTAGCTGTTCCACCATTGTCAACCATACCTTCTTCACCACAAATGACTGGTATTTTAGCAGGATTTGTTACACCAACAACTGTTGACATACCTGCTGCTAACATATTATCTGTAGGAATGTAAAGTGCATCTACTTTCCCTACTAAAGATTGAACCACCTGTTGAATTTCATTAGAATTTGAAACTGTACCCTCTACCACTTCAAGCCCTAATACTTTTGCTTCTGCTTTAGCAAGTTCTACTTGGAATTTTGAATTAGCTTCGCTTGAGCAGTAAACAATCCCTACTGCTTTTGCCTCTGGTACAATTTGTGGAATAAGATTCATTTGTTCTTTTACTGGTGTTAAATCAGATGTACCTGTTACATTACCACCTGGTACTTCATTTGAAGCTACTAATTTAGAATCTGCTGGATCTGTTACTGCTGTAACTAAAATAGGAATATCCTTAGTTGTATTAGCCACAGCTTGAGCTGCTGGCGTTGCTATTGCTAGAATTAAATCATTTTGATCATTAACAAGTTTTGTTGCAATCGTTTGACAATTAGATTGATCCCCTTGTGCATTTTGATAATCTACAGTTAAATTCTTTCCTTCTTCATAACCAAGTTCCTTAAGACCATCTACAAATCCTTGATAGGCTGCATCCAGTGCTGAGTGTTCTACTAGTTGAATAATACCTACTTTGTAGCTTTCTCCTTCTGCTTCTGTACTCTCTACTGGTGTTTCTGATACTTCTGCTGTTACTTCAGATGTTTCTGTTTTTACTTCCGCATTTGCTTCTGATGCCTGTGCTGTCTCTCCACTACTACCGCACCCTATAGCCGCTATAGATACTGACATTGCCACTAATGCGCCTAATATCTTGCTCATTTTCTTCATACTTAATCTTCCTTTCCAAAAAGTGTTTTATACAATTTTAACTTTATTCATTAAATAATATAATATTATAAAATATTAGTCAATTTCATTTCGTTGCAGAATATAGAATATTCTTCTACTTTAACTCCATTTCCTTTAAAATTTAAAAACTAATATTTATTAATTTGTATGAATAAAGGCTCTATATACCGGTGAGTATATAGAGCCTTTTCATTGGAAAAAAATATTAAGAAATCTTATTTCTAAGCATAGTTTATCTCTACAGGATAATCTTATTACATTCTTTCGTGGAAAGTACGGCTAAGAACGTCTAATTGTTGTTCTCTTGTAAGCTTAATGAAGTTTA
>SVDC01000116.1 GCA_015058045.1 Cellulosilyticum sp. | reverse complement strand
GGCTGGATCACCTCCTTTCTAAGGAAAAAAATCGATGATTTTAGAAGTTACTATTTTGTTTTGAAAGTTCATTGAAAATGACTAGTCAGAAATGGCTAGTCATTTTTTGTTGTCTGAATTTCAAAGATAGTTATATAAATCCTATAAAAGAGAGCAAAAAAAGTCAGGAAATTTTGCTTTTGAGTCTATATAATGATGAAAAGATCACGGTTAGAAATAAAAGTATAAGAGAACTTTTTAATCATTAGGGGGGCAAAACATGAATGATACTTTTATCTTAAAGGGATTAAGAGAAAATAATTTAAAACATATTGATTTGGAAATACCCAAGCATAAGTTAGTTGTTTTTACAGGGGTTTCAGGTTCTGGAAAGTCAAGTATTGTATTTGATACCATCGTTGCAGAAGCCACTAGGCAGATTAATGCAACTTATCCAGTTTATGTGAGATCAAGATTACCTAAATATGAGAAGCCAAAGGCAGATAGCATTCAGAATTTAACGGCTGTTGTAGTAGTGGATCAAAAGCAGTTTTCAGGAAATGCACGTTCTACAGTAGGAACAATGACGGAACTTTCTTCGCAGCTTAGATTACTTTTTTCTAGGATTGGTGAGCCTAGTGCTGGGTCTGCATCTCATTACTCTTTTAATAATCCATCAGGCATGTGTTTAAATTGTTCAGGCTTAGGAAAAGTAAAACAGTTAGATATGGAGAAACTAATTGATACAAGTAAATCTTTAGCCGAAGGAGCAGTTATGGATAGTAGTTTTTCTAAGGGGGATTACCTTTGGAAAACCTATATGGAAACAGGTTATTTTGATGAAGAGAAACCTTTGTGTCAGTGGGATAGAGGAATGTATAATTTATTTTTATACGGAAATGAGGATGGGGTATCAGCACCTAGAGATAAAAAGATAGATGGCCTAATCAATAGATGGAAAAGATGGTATCTTAATCGAGAGGTATCTACTTTAACTGCCTCAAGACAGGCAAAGATAGAAAGTATTTTAACAGAAGCAACTTGTCCGATTTGCCAAGGGGCAAGATTGAATGAAGGTGCCTTAGCTTCTAAAATTAATGACTACAATATCGTGCAACTTGGGAATATGGAGATAGAGGATTTAGTTTGTTTTTTGGAGAACTTAAAGTCACCTACAGTTCAAACGGCATTAGATACGCTGATATTAGGATTAAGAAGAATTATAGATATTGGATTAGGCTACTTGCATCTTAATAGAGATGCTACTACCTTATCAGGTGGAGAAGCACAAAGATTAAAAATGGTACGTTATTTGGGTAGTAGCTTAACGGATATGACCTATATATTTGATGAGCCAAGTACAGGACTTCATCCAAATGATGTGATGCGTCTTAACAAATTACTTTTAGAACTAAGAGACCAAGGAAATAATGTACTCGTTGTTGAGCATGACAAAGATGTCATTTATATTGCAGATGAAGTGATTGATGTAGGACCTAAGGCAGGAATAGAGGGAGGCAACATTGTTTTTCAGGGAAGTGTAGAGGCCTTAAAACAGGCAAATACTTTAACGGGTCAAGGGCTTAATCACCATATTCCACTAAAAACACAGATTCGAAAGCCGACAGGATTTATAACCATCCAAGATGCACATACTCATAATTTAAAGCATGTAGATGTAGAAATTCCAATGGGTGTCATGGTAGCAGTTACAGGCGTAGCTGGTTCAGGAAAAAGTTCATTGATTTCCTATGAACTACCTAAAGTATGTCATGAGGTGGTGAAAGTAAGTCAAGGAGCTATAACAGCTACAGGGCGTTCAACACCAGCCTCTTATTTAGGATTTATGGATGATATAAGAAAACTATTTGCCAAAGAAAATGGTGTGGAAGTAGGGTATTTTAGTTTTAACTCTAAGGGCGGCTGCCCCGATTGTAAAGGTAAAGGTGTTATTGTAACGGAGCTAGCTTTTATGGATCCTATTGTAACAACTTGTGAGGTATGTGAAGGGAAGCGATTTTCAAAAGAAGCATTAGCCTTTACATTAAGAGGAAAAAATATCTTGGAAGTATTAGATATGACCATACAAGAAGCGGTAGCATTTTTTAATGAATCTAAAATTAAAAAGAATTTAAAAGCATTAGAACATGTAGGACTAGAGTATATGACTTTAGGACAGCCACTTAGCACATTATCAGGGGGAGAGCGTCAACGTATTAAGCTAGCAAAGGAGATTTATAAAAAAGGGAATGTCTATATTTTAGATGAGCCTACCACAGGCCTTCATATGTCAGATATTGAAAAGCTCATGAAACTCTTCAATGAAATGGTAGATAAGGGCAATACGGTAATTGTGATAGAACATAATTTAGATGTAGTGAGGCAAGTAGATTATGTTATAGATATTGGACCTTATGGTGGTAAAAATGGTGGTGAGGTCGTCTTTACAGGAACGCCAACCCAATTGGTTGAGGCTAGAGATAGAAGTATTACAGGAACATGTTTATACAAAGAATTAATAGCAGAAGGTATAGAAGCATGCTGTATTTAGAGTTAGAACAAGCATAGATGTAAAGAATATTGACTTTGGTAGGATAAAGTAAAAAAATATAGTGGGTAACCCCCAGTGAAAAGAAGCGTTTTTTACTGGGGGTTTATTTAGGAGATGATGTTCTTAAAATCTGTTAGTAATCCTATAAATTTTGTAGAAACAATACAATCTAGATAGGCTAGATATACCCCTGTGCTATAATAGTGGAGAAGAAAAAAATATGCAGGGGGCAATATGGTTAATAAACAATTTGACGCAGTTATTTTTGATTTAGATGGCACATTAGTAGATTCGATGTGGGTGTGGGAAGAGATAGATAGAGTATTTCTTGGCAAACGTAATATTCCCGTACCAACAGATATGGATAAAGCTTTAGAAGGTAAAAGTTTTACTGAAACCGCACAATACTTTAAGGAACGCTTCCAATTAGAAATGAGTGTGGAAGAAATAAAAGTAGAGTGGAATGAAATGGCTTGGGATTTTTATACGACTAAAGTACCTTTAAAGAAAGGTGTTAAAGTGTTTTTAGACGCATTAAAGGCACAAAACATTAAGATGGGGATTGCAACAAGTAATAGTGTGCAGCTTGTTGCAGCAGTACTAAAAGCATTAGATATAACAGAATACTTTCAGCAGATTAGAACATCTTGTGAAGTAGGAAGGGGAAAACCTTTTCCAGATATTTATTTAAAAGTAGCAGAAGATTTAGAGGTAGGGCCTAACAAATGTTTGGTATTTGAAGATATTCCTAATGGGGTACAGGCAGGTAAAAATGCAGGCATGACAGCATGGGGAATAAGAGATAGACAAACAGAAGTATTATGGGAAGAAGTGAAAGAAGTATCAGATGATCAAGTAGAAGATTATTTTGAAGCAATGAAAAAATTAGGATTCGCTATAGAAGAATAAACAAGTTAATAGTGATTAAAAGATAGTGAAATAGGAGTATGGGAAGATGGGACAAAAGAAATGGGGAAGATTTTGTTTAATTTTAACATTAGCATTGACACTAATAACACATCCCAAAGAAGCAATTGGTCAGGAGAATACAACAGTAGAAGTTTCGTATAATGAAAGCTACCGAAATCAAGGGGTTACTTTTGTGAATGCCAAGCAACTACTAAACAAATTGGGTTATAAAGCGGAATGGGAGCAGTCTACTAAAAGACTCAAAATTGATGAGGGAAGAATATATATTAAGTTAAATTCAAAAGTAGTAGAAACAGATCAAGGCAGCTATATATTGACTGCAGATGCAGATATTAGAGAAGGTGGTTTATATATACCACTGGATTTCTTTGCTGATATTTTAGGTTATGATGTAAAGTATGAAGATGGCGATATTACCATAAAAGGGGAAGAAAACCTTGGTGTAAAGGGAAGGTATGAAGAAATCATTACTACTAAGCAAATAACGATTTCAGCAGCAGGCGATTTTACATTAGGTTATTACAAGGGACAGGCATCAGGAGGACGTTTTGATGAAGTAGCCAAAGCCAATGGCAATAGTTACTTTATGAAAAATGTAAAAGAGGTCTTTGAGGCAGATGATTTAACCATTGTAAATCTAGAAGGACCTTTAACCACAAGAGGCGTGGGGAAAGAAAAAGAATTTACAATTAGGGGTTTACCAAACTATACGGAGATATTAAAAGCGGGAAGTATAGAAACGGTTAACCTTGCTAATAACCATACCTACGATTATGGTAGTGTAGGATATACTGATACGGTTACATTCTTAGATAAAGCTGGTGTAGGTTATTTTGGGGAAGACACTACTCAGTTCATAACTGTGAATGATATCAAAGTAGCACTTATAGGAGCAAATGGTTGGACAAGTGGCCAAGATGTAAAGAATAAATTAAAGAAGCGTATAGAAGCTGCAAAGATTCAAGCGGATTTAATTATTGTAGAATTTCATTGGGGAATAGAAAGAGAACATTATCCTAATAGTACCCAGCAGAATTTAGCTAAGTATGTGATTGATCAAGGTGTGCACCTTGTACTTGGGAGTCATCCTCATGTTATCCAAGGTATTGGAAGCTATAAAGGTGCCAATATTGTTTATAGCATGGGAAATTTCTGTTTTGGAGCGAATAAAAATCCAGCGGATAAAGATACATTTATTTATCAAGAAACATTTGTTTTAACGGCAGATGGTATTCAGTCAGAAGGGCATGAAGTTATTCCGTGCAGGATTTCATCCACTACCAATAGAAATAATTATCAACCAACTATCTTAGAAGGAACAGAGAAAGACAAGGTATTAGCCCGTATAGAACAATATAGTAAAAATTTAAAAGGTTAATCTAGCATTTGTCATTTAAAGAGAGTGCCGGTATTACGAAAGGCATATTAAAGATACGGATTGTATATTAGAGGGAGGATATTAGTGTAAATAGGAAAGGAATACAGAAAAGATAAAAATTAAAAAAGTAGTTGACGTATGTAATTGCATAGTGTATGATTATAGAGGTCGCAAGGGAAACGAGCGATAAAGAAGTTAGTACAAATTACGTACTAATCATACATTGTACTTTGAAAAACAAATACTACAAATGATAGATTTTTAGTTAATCGATGATGAACAATAGTTCATTTTGATTAGCGCCATAACGACAATTAAACTAAAGTTTAAAACTTGTTAGGGTGTAAAATCTACAATTTAACCGATAATAAATATTCTTTGTGAAGTTAATCAAGTAATTGATTACT
>SVDC01000021.1 GCA_015058045.1 Cellulosilyticum sp. | reverse complement strand
TTAAAGATGAGACTTTGTAGGATTCATAGGCGAAAAGTATTAGAATTAACAGGAGTTATAGAAGGCGTACAAAATTGGATAATATTTATAGAAATAGTCAAGGGGCTTCCGCTATACTGAAATAACTATAAATTAATGAGAGAAAAGGAGTAAGCAAGTGGAAGCATTAGGACAACATTATACGAGAAATTATGAGAAACTAAATAAGACTGCACTTAAGATGTTTCTTGTATTCTATATGGGAATAGCTATGGGTGCAATTATTGAGTTTATGCGAGGTAGGGTCTCTTTAACTGTGGCAATAGGCTTTGTGGTTGTTACTGCTGTGGCATATATTGTAGCCTGCATCTTCTATAAAAGAGATAGAGCAGCTAAGAAAGTATCTATTCCCCTAATAGTAGGGTTTAATATTATTTATACTATTGCCGTATCTACAACAGAGAAACAATCATTATTTGCAATTACATTTCCTGTTATTGTATTTCTTCTAATGTATAAAGATAAGAAGCTTATTTTAACACAGTGTATTTTAACAGCTACAAGTATGGCAACATTTTTCATAGCCCAACTGAGTAGAGGAACAGTAACAGAATTAAATGTCATTGCCCTTATTATTGTTGTAGGTTTAGCAAGTATTTATATTGTGGCTAAAGATATGATTGAAATAGATAAACAGGCAGAACATTTAGCAAAAGAGTCAGCAGAAAGTAATGAAAAATTACAAAGTATGTTAAAGGAATTAGCTTCTATTTCAGGAATTGTTAAAGAAAATACAACATCTTTAAATGATGCGGTAGCTCAATTTAATGAGATAACCCATGATGCAACAGTATCTATTGAAAATATGGCAAATGGTGCAACCGAGACATCTAAAGAGATAGAAAAAGAAACCATTCTAATTGATGGGATCAAAGAGAACATGAACGAGGCATCACAAGCGGCATATAAAGCAAGTGAATGCTCAGGTGAAGTAAGAAAAGCTATTACAGATGGTTTAATTATTGTAGAAGGCCTATTAGATAAAAGTCAGATGCTTACAGACAAAAATAATGAAGTAAGTACTTCTATGAAAGCACTTACAGCTAAAACATCTAACATCTCAAGTATTACAAACGTGATTACAGAAATTGCAGAACAAACCAATCTTCTGGCATTAAATGCAGCGATTGAAGCAGCAAGGGTAGGAGAAGAAGGAAAAGGATTTGCAGTGGTTGCAGATGAAATTAAGAAATTGGCAGAGCAAAGTAAAAAGAATGCAAGTGATATTGATGCTATTATCAAAGAAGTAGAGTATGAGACTAATGTTTCAGCGGATAAGGTAAATGAGCTATTAGATGAAACAGCTAAGCAACAAGCATTAGTAAATAGCACAAGCAATATCTTTAATAGGATTAAAGAAAGTATTGATACAGTTCAAGAAGAAGTTGAAGGGGTAAAAGGACAAGTAAAAGTTGTTGTTGAGGATAGTGGGGAAATCTATTCAAGTGTGACAAGTGTTTATCACATTGCTACAAAAACAATGGCAAGTTCAAATGAAACATTAGTTGCATTTGGCCGTAATGTGGAACAATTAAAAGTATTAAATGCCGCATCAAAGGCTATTAATGAGAGTATTAGCGAAATGGACAAATATTTCAGTTAATAAGTATAAATGGTAGTTAAAGTAACGAACTAACCTGCTTTTTTATGGGAGATAACATAAAAAATAGACAAGAGTAAAATGCTAATAGGCTAATGCTTATGGAGACTATGGAAATACAAGAACAACTTGAAAAAAATAACAGTAATGGTTACATAAAAAAAACTTGCAAATAAGCTCATTTAACCATAAAATAGTAAAGGATAAATAGCTTGAATTAAATGGGAGGCCCAAATGAAAAAAGTATTTTCGATGCTGATGGCAGCAACAATTGGTTTATCTATGTTAACTGGATGTGGAAGTTCAGAAACAGCAAGTAAAGTTGATGAAAATGGTACAAAAACAATTGATACATTAACAGTTGCATTCGTACCATCTAAAGATCCAGAAGAGATTGTTACTGCAACAGAACCTTTAAAAGGTATGTTAAAAGACGAATTAGCTAAAGAAGGCTATAATGTAGGTGAAGTAGAAATCACTGTAGGAACAAACTATGAAGCAGTAGGTGAAGCACTTAGTGCTGGTACAGCTGATGTAGGTTTAATTCCTGGTGGAACTTATGTATTATACGACGATAGTGCAGAAGTTATTTTAACAGCGACTCGTGATGGTTTAAATAAAGACTCTGACAATGCTAAAGACTGGAATGATGGCTTACCAACAGTACAAACTGAAGATCAAGCAGTATCATACCGTTCATTAATCATTGCAGGACCATCAGAAAAAGGTCAAGAATTAGCAGCGAAAGTAAATGCTGGCGAAGAACTTACATGGGATGATATTAACTCAGCTAACTGGAGTATTATGTCTACAACATCTCCAGCAGGTTATATTTACCCATCATTATGGTTACAAGAAAAATACGGTAAAGGTCTTACAGACTTAGCAAGTGCTGTACAATCAGATTCTTATGGTAGTGCAATGGCACGTCTTGCATCAGGACAAGTAGACATCGTAGTAGGTTATGCTGATGTACGTTTAGATAATGAAGCTAAATGGACAGAAGAATTTGGTAGAACAGCTTCAATTTGGGAAGAAACTAACCTTATTGGTGTAACAGCTCCAATTTACAACGATACAGTAAGTGTAAGTAAAACTTCAGACATTATGGATGAAGATTTAATCAAAGCACTTCAAAATGCGTTTATCAACATTGGAAACACAGAAGAAGGTAAAGAAGTTATTTCAATTTATAGCCACAAAGGTTATAAAGTAGCTCAAAGTTCAGACTATGATAATGAACGTGAAGCTCAAAAGTTAATTCAACAACTTAGTGCTGCCCAATAGTATATTTTAGATAAGATATAATTGGATAAGATGTAAAGCGTAACAATACAATTTGCATATGAGACAGTACTTGTAAAAATGGGGGAGTAGAATATGCTCACCCATTTTTTTTTCAAAATTGCCTTTAGTGTAATTTTTTTTATCGCAATATATTCCGAATAAATATTTAGAGGAGAAGTGGAGAAATTTAATATGATTAAATTTGATAATGTAAGTAAAGTATACCCGAATGGATATAAAGGACTTAAAAATGTATCCCTTGAAATTGAACAAGGTGAATTTGTTGCCATCATTGGTCTTTCAGGTGCGGGTAAATCTACACTGATTCGTACAATTAACCGTGTACACGATATTACAGAAGGAACACTTACTGTAAATGGTGTAGATGTGAATGACTTAAAAGGAAAATCACTAAGAAAATTCCGTAGAGATATCGGTATGATCTTCCAATCATTTAACTTAATTACAAGAACAACAGTTCTTAATAACGTATTAACTTCTAATATTCCAGACCTTCCATTCTGGAGAGTCCTTTTAGGCGCTTATCCAAAAGAGCAAAAAGTAATTGCTCTAGAAGCTTTAGATAAAGTAGGTATTTTAGATAAAGCTTATACAAGATGTGATCAACTTTCTGGTGGGCAACAACAAAGGGTAGCTCTTGCTAGAACCCTTGCACAGCAACCAAAAATTATGTTAGCTGACGAACCAGTTGCGGCATTAGACCCTGTAACAGCAAGACAAGTTATGGATGACTTTAAACGTATTAACAAAGAAATGAATATTTCTGTTTTAATTAATATTCACCACGTTGATTTAGCTTTAGAATATTGTGATCGTGTAATCGGAATTAGAGCTGGTGAAGTTGTATATGATGGACCAAGCAGCGAAGTAACACAAGAAGTCCTAGATCAAATTTACTGTGGTCAAGAAATTGGAAAAATGGAGGCATAAGATGAGCTTATACGATAAGATTTTTCCACCCAAGAAAATAACGCTTACGGATGGAAGAGAAATCCTTGAGCGTCGTTCAAGAATGCCACTTGTAATCTTATTTTTAATCGTGGCATCATGGATTTCTATTGATATTACAGGCTTTGATTTATCTGTATTAATGAAAAGAGGAGATCAGTTCTTTGTTATTTTACAAAACATGTTCCCTCCTGAAATGAATTATTTAAATTCTATTTGGGGCCCATTATTTGACACGATCAAAATGTCTCTTTTAGGTTCAGTAATTGGTGCACTAGCAGCTATTCCATTTGCAATTTTAGCAGCAAGTAACGTTGTGCATAATAAAGTAATTATTTCTATTACACGTTTATTCTTAAGTATCGTAAGAACAATGCCAACACTTGTTATTGCCTTAATTGCTACTTATATCTTTGGCCTTGGGACTTTAGCTGGTACAACAGCCATTGCAGTATTTACTTTCGCTTATATTGGTAAATTACTTTATGAGCAAATTGAAACTGTAGATATGGGTGCTTATGAAGCCATGGAGTCTTTCGGAGCAACTAAACTTCGTAGTTTCGTAGCAGCAATCATGCCACAAGTTCTTCCAAGTTATATTGCAAACTGCTTATTCTGTTTCGAAGGAAATGTAAGATATGCAGCAATCTTAGGATATGTAGGTGCTGGTGGACTTGGTCTTATCTTAAATGAGAAAATTGGTTGGAGGGAGTACTCTAGCGTAGGAATGATTCTTGTAACTCTATTTGTAACTGTAATGTTAATTGAAGCGATTAGTCATTATTTACGTAAGAAATTAACTTAAGGTGAAGGAGGAAACGAGAAATGAAAGTGAATGAAAAGATTCAAAAGCAATTAGAAAAAGAACCGAAGAGTTGGATTTTCAAGCTCGTTGCAGCATTCATCTTTGTAGTGCTTATGGCATGGTCAAGTAGTGCACTTGATTTCAAAGGAATGACATCAAGTGGAGGCGATGTTGCAAAAAATATTATTACTGGGATTTTTAGACCAGATACAGATTTATTATTTAACTTTACAAACCAAGGTGTTGCCTATCTGTTATTAGAAACAATGTGTATCGCTTTCTTAGGAACAGTTGTAGGGGCGATTATTGCCATTCCAATTGCCTTCCTTAGTGCAAGTAACATTGTACCAAAACCAGTTGCACTTGTTGGACGTGTCATTATCATGGCAATTAGAACAATTCCAGCATTCGTATATGGTTTAATGTTCATTAGGGTAACAGGACCAGGGGCTTTCGCAGGTCTTTTAACAATGTCTCTTTGCTCTGTAGGGATGATTACAAAGATGTACATTGAATCGATTGAAGATATTGATACTAAAATTTTAGAATCATTAGATGCTTGTGGATGTACAACATTCCAAAAAATTAGATATGGTATTTTACCACAACTTCTTCCAGACTTTGCATCAACAATCATTTATCGTTTTGATATGAACTTAAGAGATGCAACAGTACTTGGGCTTGTAGGAGCTGGTGGTATTGGGGCACCGCTTATCTTTGCGATGAACGCATATAAATGGAATGAAGTAGGTGCTATTTTAGCAGGTCTTATTGTTCTTGTATTAGTTATTGAATGGATTTCAGGAAAAATTCGTATTAAACTTGCAAGAGGATAATAAGCAGGTATTATGGAGGCAGTAATGAAAAAAACATTAAAAATGTATTATACTTCAGATACACATAGTTATCTCTTCCCAACAGATTATATCAATAAAGAAGAAAAAAACATGGGTGTATTAAGTTGTATTCATGAATTTGAAAAGGATGGAAATACCCTTATTTTAGATGGTGGGGATACCATTCAAGGCTCAGCTTTAGCTAAATATATGTGGTCTAATGTAGAAGAGGGTTGCATGGTAGCAGAAGTATTTAATAGTGCACCTTATGACTATGTAACACTAGGAAACCATGATTTTAACTATGACTACAGTGGCATGGCACAGTATTTAAACACATTAAATGCAGAGTGTGTTGTAGCAAACGTAGTAGATAAAACAAATGAGTTAGGTTTAAAGCCTTACGTAATTCATATTTTAGAAAATGGTTTAAAAGTAGGTTTAGTGGGAATTGTCACAGACTATGTGAACCTATGGGAAAAGACAGAACACCTTACTCACTTTGAGGTGAAAGATACTTTTGAAGCTGCAAAGTCAGCATTAGAAGAAGTTAAAGGTCAGTGTGATGTTACAGTATGTATTTACCATGGCGGTTTTGAATGTGACCTAGAGACAGGAAAGTTATTAGCTAAAGGTAAAGAAAATGTAGGTTACCGTATCTGTAAGGAATTAGATTTTGATATTCTTCTTACAGCACATCAACATATGCCAGTAGAAGGTAGAATGTTACATGGGACATATACCCTTCAGCTTCCTGCCAATGGCCAAAAATATGCAGAGGTATCTGTAGAAGTTGCTGAAGATGGTACATTAGAAATTACTTCAGAATGTAAAGTACCAGCAGCTATTAAGATGAATGCGGACTTTATTAAAGAGATGGTTCATCCTCAAGTAAAGGATCGAGTAGATAATTGGCTTGAAACTCAGGAAAAAGTACAAGTATGGCTTGATCAAAAGCTAGGTGGTTTTACAGAAGAAATTCCTGCACTTAGTAAACTAGACTTAGCGCTTCATGGATCAAGACTTGCAGATTTCTGTAACCAAATCCAATTAGAATTTACAGGTGCAGATTTCTCTTGTACAGGTTTAGGCAATAATCCAATGGGATTTGCTAAAGAAGTAACAACAAGAGATGTAATGGGAGCTTATCAATTCCCTAATACGATTAAAGTATTAGAAATAGATGAAGCCCTTTTACGAAGAGCACTTGAACGTGCTGCTGAGTATTACACACTTAAGGAAGATGGAGAGATTGAGATTTCAGAATGCTTCATTTATCCAAAAGTGGAACATTACAACTATGACTTCTTTGCAGGTATGAGCTACACATTTGACCTTACTAAACCAGTAGGTGAAAGAGTTGTAGAAATCCTTAAGGATGGTAAACCTCTTGAGAATAGAAAATATACTATTGCAATGAGTGATTATAGAGCAACAGGTACTGGTGGCTATGAATGTTATCAGGAATGTCCAATTGTTAAAGAGTATGATGTAGATATTCAAGCATTAGCAATTGAATATATCAGCAAACGTGAAGCTGTAGAGATTAAAGTACAGTCAGGACTGACACTTAAAACAAAATAAAATTTATTTTACTTCGTAAAAAAATACTTTGAAAATCATACTTGGTAAGAGTGACTCAAGTGGGTTATAATAAAATATAACATTTTTAAGCATAGCCTTAATCATGTTATAAGCGATAAACTTTTATAAGTGGTCGTATAGGGAAATATAGTACCTATAGATATTGGGACGGACTAAAAAGCCTAGGAATCTTAGATTTCTAGGCTTTTTTTAATCAATCATTTTTTATGTTAGTTGGTGCATCAACAACAATAACCTGAACACCAGTTTCCTCAATTTGCGCAAGGTGTTCTTCAGAAGCCTCCCAATCTGTAATGAGTATATCAAATCTAGGGGTATCACATACTTTAACAAATGCCTTATATCCTACTTTGTTAGAAGGCAGGAGAAGAACATTTTTACGAGAATTAGTGATAACAGCTTCTTGGAAACTAGCTGCTTCTGGTGTGCTATTAGAAAATCCGAACTGTGCATCTAGACCGGCACCAGTTATGAAGCTAATATCGAAATTCATATTTTGAACAAATCTAGTTGCAAAGCTATCTACTAAAGCTGTTGTAGCATTTTGTCTCATTTTTCCTCCGGTAATATAGACATTTACATTATCCCAATATTTTAATTGGTCAGCCAGTGTGGCTGAGTTTACAACAAGTGTATACTGAAAATCTCTTGGTAAGTATTTAAGCATAAGGAAGCCTACAGAACCGCTAGTGAGATAAACAATATCATTTTCTTTAACTAATGTAGTAGCTTGTTTAGCAATTTGGTCATAATTTTCCCCACGGCTAATATTTTGTATATCTCTTACTCTAGGTGGAATATCGCCAACTTGAGTAAGTGGAATAGCACCGCCATGTGTTCTCTTTAAAAGGCCCTTTTCTTCTAGTATACGTAAGTCTCTTCTAGCAGAGTCTACAGAAATATTAAATTGGTCCTGTATGTTCCCGATAGAAATTCTTCCTGATTCATTAACAATCTTTAAGATAGCTTGATGACGTTCTTCCATAAACATATTAAATCTCCCCTTGGTTTAAATAGATAGTAGAGTGATGTATGTCGACCTACATGATCTCTATGGATGTATTATAGTTTAAATATTTTGAAAAGTAAATAATAAACATTAATAAACATTAAAAAGTATTAACCAACAAATGAACAAACGTGAACTAAAAGTGATGAGGAGGTAGTAGGAGGTTGTTTAGTATGGTAATATGAATTTGCTCATAATATTTAAGAGAATGGCTTTATACCAGAATAATAGAGAAGAAAAAATACAACAAACATATAAAGATATTGTAAATATGTTATTAAATTCTGAAAAAATGTCTATAATAATAAAGGGACTATTGTAATAGTAATTTAGGAGGTAGATCATGAGGATTTTAATTACTACAGATGCATTTACTCCTGTTGTAAATGGAGTAGTAACTTCTACATTGAATCTATATAAACAACTGAAAGAACATGGTCATGATGTCAAAATACTTACATTAGCTCATGGAGGGCCTTCTCATGTAGAGGGAGATGTTTATTATATTAGTTCAATTGGCATTAATATTTATCCTAATGCCCGTGTAACCATGAAATTTAGGGATCATTATATCCATGAGATTGTAGAGTGGAAGCCAGATGTCATTCATAGCCAGACAGAATTTTGTACATTCTTATTTGCAAGAAAGATTGCAAGAAAATTAGATATACCTGTGGTACACACCTATCATACACTTTATCAGGATTATACAGCTTATTTTACAAAGCATGAGACGATTGGACAGAAATTAGTGATTGGTTTCTCTAAGACCTTATTAAATCATGTGGATGGAGTGATTGTACCTACAGAAAAAACAAAGCGTATTCTTGAAGGATATGGAATTAAAGAAGATATACAAGTTATTCCTAACGGAATTGAACTAGATGCTTTCAAGAAGCAAATTACAGATGAGGAAAAGAAGGCACTTAAGCAAAGCTTAGATATTGACCCATCCCATCGCATCATTGTTACTGTAGGGAGATTAGGTGTTGAAAAGAATGTTGATGAACTTTTAGAAGGAATGAGATTATACCTTGATAAGAGACAAGATATCACTTTGGTTATTGTAGGGGATGGACCTTATAAGGAAGCATTAGAGCAGCATACGAGAGAGCTTGGAATTGAGAATCATGTGGTGTTTACAGGTATGATTGAAGCTCGGAGAGTATATCAGTATTATCAATTAGGTGAAATCTTCGTAAGTGCATCTAATAGTGAAACACAAGGTTTAACCTATATAGAAGCACTAGCAAATGGATTACCTATTGTCTGTAAAAAAGATGAGTGTTTATTTGGTGTATTGGAAGATGACTACAATGGCTATATGTTTGAAACACCACAAGAAATGGTAGAGAGAGTAGAACAGCTCTTAGAAAATAGTGAACTGTATAATAAAGTGAAAGAAAATACCATGTCCAGTGTGGAACGTTTTAGTAGTGAGTTGTTCGGAGATCGAGTAGAAGATATTTATATGAGAGTTGTACATCAAGTGGAACAGGAAGCTGAACATAGACATACATCATTAATTGGATAGTAAAGAAGTTGTGCAGGAGTTGATTTAAATCAGTTCGTGCACAACTTTTTTTGCCTTAAAATAATTAAAAAAATATAAAGAAAAGAGAGGTGAACAATTGTTAACTATAATAAGGTTAACAGACGTTCACTTTTATTTATAAAGAAGGGAGAAGAGATGACTACAAAAGAACGCATTATAGTAAAAGCATTGGAGTTATTTGCAGCTAAAGGATATGATGGTGTTTCTGTAAGAGATATCGCGCAAGAAGTGGGGGTGAGAGAAAGCGCACTTTATAAGCATTATAAAAGTAAGCAAGCTATATTTGATACCATTATTGAGATGGCATCAACTAGAACGGAGCAAATATATAAGAAGTTAGCTGTGCCAGCTCACACGAGTAAAGAGGTAGCGCAGATGTATCAAGAAATTAGTATTGAGCAGTTAGTAGAAATATCCTGTAAGCTGTTTAGATTTTATCTAAGTGATGAAATCGTGGCTCCGTATAGAAGAATATTGACTATTGAACAGTATAGAAATTCAGAACTTCAAAAAAGATATACAGGCCAATTTATCGATCATACGTTAGAAGTATATAGTAAACTGTTTAGGTCTTTTATAGAAAATGGGATGTTTAAAGAAGTAGATGCAGATGTACTTGCACTTCATTTTTATGGGCCTATTTATTTACTCTTTCAAAAGTATGATTTAGATAGAGAGCATTTAGAAGAAGGCGAACAGCTGATTAAAAACCATGTTGAACAATTTGCTAGAAACTATGATAAAAGAGTGGAAGCTTAGAGCTAAGACATAGCTTAAAGATAGGTCATAAAGAGAGGGTGGAAAAGTGAAAAAGATTTTATTAATTTTAGCAACCATCATTATTTTAGGAATCGCCATCATAGGCATATGTTTTTCAAATTGGATGAAGAAAGCCGAAGAAAGATTAGCGCCCTATAAAGAAAAAGCGCAAACAGTAGATAGTAGCTATGGAAAAATAAGCTATATTGATGAAGGAGAGGGTGAAGTCATTCTTATACTTCATGGTTTATTTGGAGGTTATGATCAAGGCTATGATAGTATGAAATCCCTAATAGGCAATTACCGTGTCATTGCACCTTCTAGATTTGGCTATATAGGTTCGGATTGTCCTGAAGATGCAAGTGTTACAAATCAGGCACATGCACTAAAAGAGTTGTTAGATCAATTGGGAGTCGAAAAAGTCTATGTGGTAGGAACCAGTGCAGGTGGATTATGTGCACTAAAATTTGGTATTTTATATCCTGAGAGCGTAAAAGGCATTGGTTTGTACTGCTCAGGCTCAATACCAGCAAGTAAACCGAAGGATAATCAAGAAGTAAAGTATTATAGCGTGCCTAAGCCATTTTGCAATGATTTTACTATATGGGCAATTGGGCCTATTATGAGAAAGCAAATGTCCATGACAAAAGAGACTTGGTTATCCGTATTTCCTGTAAGTGAAAGAGCAAAAGGCGTCGTTAATGATGGTTATGAGGCTAATGCAGATGGTGAAAAGAATTACGATGATTATACCCTAGAAAATCTACATGTACCTGTACTGATTCTTCATGCAAAGGATGATCAGATGGCAAGTTATGAAGGGGTAGCAGCCATGGCAGAAAGATTACCTAATGTAGAGATGGCAATTTTTGAGCAAGGTGGGCATATGATGACAGGCAATGATGGAGAGGTAAATAAGAAGATAAGAGATTTTATAGAGGAAAATAAATAAAATTTTAGGAATTTTAGTAAATGATAAAACTATAATTGGTTATAAGCTAAGGCTATAACTAATTATAGTTTTTATTTTCGGTTATTGATTGGATTTTATGTTACAATTTAAGAAGGATTGTTTAAATCAGGAGGAAAAGAATATTATGAGAGACGAAACTAAATGTTTACATGCTGGTTATACACCTAAAAATGGAGAACCTAGAGTCATGCCAATTTATCAAAGTACGACATATGTATTTGATTCAACAAAGGTAGTAGGCGATATTTTTGATGAACCAACTCAGGCAGTTATTTATTCTCGTTTTGCTAACCCTACAGTAATGGCAGTAGAAGAAAAAATTAGTGCACTTGAAGGTGGTGTTGGGGCAATGTGTACCACTTCAGGTCAGGCAGCTAATTTACTTGCTATTTTAAACATCTGTAAAGCAGGAGATAGTATTGTAAGCACCAGTCAAATTTATGGTGGAACGATTAATCTTTTTGCAGTAACACTGGAAAAACAAGGGATTGAATGTATTTTCGTAGACCAAGATGCAGATGAAGAAACCATTAGTGCTGCTTTCAAAGAAAATACGAAAGCGGTATTTGGAGAAGTCATTGCCAATCCAGCAATGTGCGTTTTAGATATTGAGAAATTCGCAAGAGTAGCTCATAAACATGGCGTACCTCTTATTGTAGATAGTACGTTTGCAACACCAATTCTTTGTAAACCTTTTGAGTTTGGAGCAGATATTATCACACACTCAACCACTAAATATATGGATGGACATGCCGTTCAAGGTGGTGGTGTTATTGTAGATAGTGGGAACTTTGATTGGAATAATGGAAAATTCCCAGAATTAGTTGAACCAGATGAATCTTATCATGGTATTAGCTATATTAATAATTATGGAAAAGCAGCTTACATAGTAAAAGCAAGAATGCAACTTATGAGAGATTTTGGATGCTATCCATCAGCAAACTCAGCCTTTTTATTAAACTTAGGACTTGAAACGCTTCCACTTAGAATGGAAAGATATTGCGAAAATGCTTTAAAAGTGGCTCAGTATTTTGCAGCTTCAGATAAAATTGAAGCCGTTATGTATCCAGGACTTGAAGGAGATAAATACTATGAACTTGCTCAAAAGTATCTTAAAGGCTCAAGTGGTGTTATTTCTATCGTTGTAAAAGGTGGCAAAGAGAAAGCAATTCAATTTATGGATGGTTTAAAGCTTGCCTCTAATGAAGTACATGTAGCGGATATTCGTACTTGCGTGCTTCACCCAGCAAGTGAAACACATCGTCAGCTAACAGATGAACAACTTGAGGCAGCAGGTATTGACCCTGGTATGATGCGTTTTTCTTGTGGACTTGAAAATGTAGAAGATATCATTGAGGATATTGAGCAAAGTTTAGCTCAGCTATAATAAATATAGTAGATACAGTAAGATTAATCATATGATCTTTTAGTAGACACGGTGAAAAAGACCGTGTCTATTTATTTGCAGAAAACACTGTCTAAATATTCTGTAATAACGATATATAAATAAAGGATATACTTAGGGGGAGTAAATATGAATATCTATTTAAGAGATTATGAATGGCAACCTCATATAAAATCTACTAGTCCTATTAAGGGACAAGTTTTAGTGAATGGGAAAAAGGTAAAATTAGGACAGGATACAACTGCGAAACAAACCGATGTAGTACAAGAAGAAAGCCAAGCTGAGCAATGTGAAACGATGCTCAATAGGAATAGTGAAGAGATAAAAGAACAAATGCTTCAAGAGTCAGTTACAAAGATGAAAGAGCGTATATATGGAGAAGATACGGAAGAGAGATATCAGGCTGTATTAAAGAAAGCTGAAGATGGAGAAGAGCTTAGTGAGAAAGATTTAGCTTATTTAAAAATGAAGAATCCAAAGCTTTACTATGAAATTAAAAGTGAAGAGATGGTAGAGAAACAGTTGGAAGAAAGGCTTAAGCATTGTAAGAGCAAGGAGGAGGCACAAAATACTTATATGATAACCATAGAAGGTGCTCAGCATATGTGTGGGCTTAAAGGTAAAAGTGGGGTCAAACCTAATAAACCTAAATTTAGAAGGCTTATGAAAAAAATTAATAAAGTTTGGGAAAAGTATCAAAAGGGAGAGTTAGGAAAGAAGAAAGAAAAAGTAAAAGACGTAAGTTGTTATGAAAGTAAAAATTCAATTAGAGAAAAACAAATAGATGCCTTTGTAAAATTTCAAGAAGTGGATTCTGAAAGTGAAACTTATACTGCCCAAGGCTAAATCTAGGATGGTACTAAACCAATAAAACAATTTAGTGCACTATCAAGCTTATTAAAGAAATGATAACCTATCTTTAGAGAAAATATCTATAGATAAAATATCTATAGTGATAACAAGAGATGGGGGATTGAAAGTGAAAGAGTATATTCAAAATAACAAAGCAGCCTGGGAAGAATCATTCGCAATGAGTAAGATTGGGTTTGGACTAAATGATGCCAAGATTTTACAAAATGAAGTGTTTCCATTTATATATAGTGACTTACTTGAAGTGATTAATCAGTATGATCTTAAAGGAAAGTATATTGCTCAAATGTGCTGTAATAATGGCCGAGAGATTATGTCTATTGTGAAAGGGACAGGAGCAAAGAAAGGCTTAGGTTTCGATATTGCAGAAAATATCATTGAACAAGCAAGGGATAACGCTAAAATCAGTGAGATTCCTTGTGAATTTGTATTAACCAATATATTAGATATTGATGAAAAGTACTATGAACAATTTGATGCCGTTTTTGTGTTAATCGGTGCGATTTGTTGGTTTGAAGATTTAGGTGAATTCTTTAGTAAGGTAGGTAAATGCTTAAAGAAGGGTGGCTTACTTTTTGTTCATGAAATTCACCCTTGTACCAATATGTTAGCGGTTCCAGGAGAAGAGATTTATGATGCTGAGAATAAGACAAAAATTGCTTGGTCTTATTTTAAAGAAGAACCGTTTGTAGATGATTGGGGCATGGGTTATATGGTAGGAGAAGCTTATAAGTCTAAACCTTTTACAAACTTTACATATAAAATGTCAGATATCATTAATGGCACTGTTGATGGTGGTATGAAAATTACGATGTTAAAAGAATTTGATTATGATATTGGTGGCGAATTTAAAGAACTAGAGGGTAAAGGATTTCCATTATCGTATATTTTAACAGCCAAGAAGTAGTTTAAGAATAGAGCTCGAATAAATAAGTGGATGAGAGTTTGAGGTATAGGAGAATATATCTTGAACTCTTTTTATTTAGCGAAGATACTATTTAGTTTATAATAGAAGAGAGGAAGTACATGGGACAAAATGATAATAAATGTTTTAAAGAATAAATATTAATAGAAGTATTAATTTAAATATATGTGTAAATAATAAAAAAGGGGTGAGTTAAGTGCCTTGGAATTATGGAAAAAATGAAATGGAAGTAAAACTGAGTGAACAGTTAAAAATGCCAAAAGTGCATATCTGTAAGCTAAAAAGTGATATAGATTACTTAGAAAAACAATTATACTTTGAGAAAATCAATTATATTATTTTGTTTGGTTCATGTTGTAAAGGCATAGCAACCTTAAGAAGTGACATAGATTTAGGGATCATTACGGGTGAAGATTTAACAAGAAATGAATTAGCTGATATAAGAGTTACTTTAAATGATGATAGCCAATTTGGTGTTGAAACGAATGCAGTAATTTTAAGTCAAAAAAACTATGTAGAGCAATATGATAAGCAACGTTTATATAGAGAAATTGGAGATGGCCTACAAATCTATCATAAGGAGGGGAGAAAATGAAAACTTATAAAGAAATAGCAGAGAAGGATTTATTATAGATTTTGTCAACGAAAATGGAAAATATGATAAAGACTTAACGACTCATAATTTACGTAAATTGGCATTAATTATCAATGAATTTGCAAGTAAAAAGATACTAAATCCTATGGAATGCAAATACTTAGGAGATTGGTATTTTGATGCAAGATATCCAGGAGAAAATTATACAGAAATTAAAGATAGAGCAGAAGCAGAATATAGTATTGAATTAGCTGAAAAGATTAGAGATGTACTTTATGAAGAAACAGGTAAGATAAATCCTCGATTAGTTAAGCGTGAAACGATAGCCAGTCCTATTAGATTTGGTGAATAAACTGATAGATGTAAACGGAGTGGATTAGATGTTCACCTTAATTGGTTGATTTAAATCGTTGTCAATGCTTTCCACTATAAATACTTCATAGACTTTAGATTTCTACAAATACTATCCCTAATAATCTTTTTTCATTTAAAGGATGAATTAATTTGTTTTATTAGGGGGCTTCATAATGGCTAAAAAACCAAGATATTTTATTATTGTATCACACTGTTTACTGAATCCATCCACCAGAGTACATTTATTAGGACGCCGTTACATTATTGCTGAAAAGATATGTGATTTCTTTTTAAGTAAGCATATTAGTATTATTCAGCTGCCTTGCCCTGAATTTACAGCTATGGGTTACTGGAGAAATCCGCAAGGAAGGCAACAATATAATAATGTTTTCTTTAGAAAGCATTGCAGAGCAGAGTTAGAGAATTATGTGAATATGATTGTAGAACTTAAGAATAATGATAATACACCCCTTTGTTTTATTGGGATTCAGGGTAGCCCGACTTGTAGTATTTACTGGGGAAAACATAAAACCAATAAATATAAAACAGAATCTATGATGGAAGATCCAAAAGCTAATCCTTCTGAAACGGTATATGGCGTGATGACAGAAGTGTTAGATGAAATGCTTCGAGAACAGCACATAGAGATGCCTTATTTAGAAGCACCAGTAAAGGAATGTATTCGCTCTGAGCGTTCTATTGGATTCTTTAATCAGCTCTATGATTTATTAGATGTACCTAAGGAGTATAGACATATAGATGAACTACTAAATCTTAATGAAGAAGATACTCTGGTAAATGAGCATGATAATGAGAGTAGTGAGGTTTTAAGTGAATGTAATGATAAGCAAGAGGCTTATACAGATACCAAGGGTTTAGAGATAGAGTAGGAAAATATGATTGTAAAAAGGTGAAAGATTGAGGATAACGCCCTAAATCTTTCACCTTTTTAGTTTGATCTAATTAGAATTTATTTCCATACATCTTTAGGTATCGCTTAACTCTATAGATACCATAATATTTGAAAACAGATTCTCCAAAATATTTTTGGCAAAGGAGATTTTTAATGAATAAGAAAAAAATCATATCTACTACTATCCTATTTTTAATCATCATTATTTCGTGCGTTTTATTTGGCGCTGTATTTGGTCAAGAAAATTCGTTAGTTGCTGTAACAGGCATTACGGCAGCCCTTTCTTTAATGGGAACAGATTACACCATTAATCCAGTCAAAAATACCATTTACTTTGTTTGCTTAGAAGTTATTATTGGGATTGCCTCTTTTCTTGCTTCACTTAATGCCTTCCTAGGACTCATTATTACTTTTGGTATGGTATTTTATATACTCTATACTTTTACCTATGATAATAAAAAGCCCATCTATGTAGGTTTTACGTTAGGGTATTTTTTTATGTTATATAGTCCAGTACCACTGAGTGGATTACCACTACGACTAGTAGGTTTAGCCCTTTGGGGATTGGTGATCATGTTATTGCAATTTGTTGCCAACAAAAATGCAATCCAGAAACGAACACATACTCAAATAAAGATAGCTTTAAAAAATCTTCAAGAAGAGATTGCGTTAGTTGAGGCAGAGAAGGATTTAGATCAGCTTTCTGAATTAAATCATACGACACATACAATTTTAAGAAACTTAATAGAAACACTTTATGAGTATATTGATAAAGGGGCAAGACTACCTATAAGTTTATTTCAAGAATTATTTATAGCACATTTTCTAGATAGCTTAAATATACAGATAAAAGAAATGACGCAGCAGAAGTATGATACGAATATAAGTAGCATAAAAGCATTATCTGTTTTATTAAATCATATGGATTTATTTTTAAATGATAAAGAAAATGTAGATAATCTCATTTGTGCACTGAACAATTATTCATCAGCATGTGATTATATAAAATCAAAAAATTTCTTAGACTTTGAATTAAATACTTCGATTACAATCCTAAAAAGAGATTTAATTAATACAACTGCTGATGATTTATCTAAATTCTATAGTCAGTATTTTGTGACGAATATAGTGGAGAAGATTACAAGCTTTAAAAACAATATGAGTAGAGATTCTTCCAGATTTACATTTGCTTTAAGAGGTGCCATTATTACCAGTATAGGTGTTTTTATAGTAGGTGCTTTTAATATTCAAGAAGGTAAGTGGATTATCTTTAGTTTACATGCAGTTGTCCAACCTTATTTAGATTTTAGTAAGACTAAAGGATACCATAGACTAATTGGTACAGTAATCGGGTTAGTCATTTTTGAGATTGTATTTTCTGTTTTTACAGATACCGCTAGTCGATCTATTATTATCTTGATAGTGGGTTATTTAAGTAATTATCAAAGAAATTATGCAGAACAAGTAATCTGTATGACGATTTCGGCGTTGGGTGCTGCCTCTATAGGAACGGATATTAGAACGGTGGGGATTGAAAGATTAGTTTTTGTTGTTTTAGGAACCTGTATTGCTTTATACGCTAATAAAGTTATATTGCCTTATCGTGTTACGGATGCAACCAAGTCGGATTTAAATCACGCTATTACGTTTAATAAGAAAATTATTTCAAGTCTATATGAGAAATGCCTAGGTATAAATCGCTCCATAAAAGAGGTTAATGTATTAATTAATGTTAACAAGTTTATCAATAGAAAAATAGAATATAACAACCAACTCATATCTTCTGTGGAAATTAATAATTTTATCTATAACCAGCATATTTTTATGAATAATGTTAGAATCATAACCAATATTTTTATTAATGTTAATCCAAGCCACCAGGAGAAATTGGAATTACAACATATTATCAATGATGTAATGAATGATACACTTTCTAAGGCGGAAATTTTAAAGTACATTGAGCAAATAGATGATCGTGTCATTCAAGTCATCTTAATTAATTTGCTTAAAGTAAAAGAAAATATATCTGATTCAGCATCAATCTCTGAAGTTGTTTCACAATCTATATAAATAGTGGTTAAAAATTTTTTATTGAAGACATCCTCTTTAGAGGGTGTCTTTTTAGATACGCATTTTAGTTTCATTGCAAATTATCCAGTGGATAAGTTCTATTTTTGTGAATAAAGTTTAAGGCCGATCAAGGTTATTGGGGATGAATTGAAAACAGGAAGTAAGGGGTATATAATAGGAGAAAATTTACGGATTATGTGAGTTTAAGCAGTTAAATACAGATAAAAGGGAGAAAAGAAAGATGTCAATTGAAAGAGTAAGAGGCTATTTAAAAAAATGGAATATCGAAAATAGAATTTTAGAATTTGATGGATCTAGTGCAACGGTAGAGCTTGCAGCTAAGGCTTTAAATTGTGAGCCAGGACATATTGCAAAGTCTTTATCTTTTAAGGTAGAGAATGGCTGTATTTTAATTGTGACAGCAGGGAATGCGAAGATTGATAATGGTAAGTATAAACAGACCTTTGGGACAAAGGCTAAGATGTTAGGAGCAGATGAAGTAGAAGCCTTAATAGGGCATGCTGTAGGGGGAGTATGTCCATTTGGAGTAAATGAAGGTGTTGAGATTTACCTAGATGAATCCTTAAGACGTTTTGAAGCAGTTTATCCAGCTTGTGGGAGTAGCAATAGTGCCATAAAGCTTACTATTGGAGAATTAGAGGAATATGTACCATACACTAAATGGGTAGATGTGTGTAAGGGATGGGAGTAAAGCACATAAAAGCTTTTAGATGGAAGGGAATAAGTAAAATTGTTATGGCAAAGGGGGACAGGGTGAGGCTATAATAAAAGTGTACCAATTTTTACAATAAGGAGCACAGGAACATTGGCAACAGAAAACAAGTTATTAGATGAATTTAAAGAGTTAATAGAAACTGTTTCTTTAGAGATTCTAAAAGAGGCGCAAATGAAAGAAGTTGCAAAGGATGTAGTAACAAGAAGTTATAAAAATGAAATTGCAGATGCTCTTGAAGCCATTAGTGGAGAAATTGAAAGAGTCAAAGAAGAACTTAAAGCAGTAGATTATATTTCAGCAGATGAGATTAAAGCTTTAGTTCAAGGTATGAATGAGAAGCAGGCATTAGAGATCAAAGAAAGCGAAGAACGCATAAAAAATATAGTAAATCAAAGTACACAAGAGCTATACATTTCAACAGAAAAATTGCATAGTGAAGTGGAAACGGTAAGACAGCAAGTAGAAAGTCAATTTGCAGAATCCAATGAGTGGATTGAGCAAAAAATGGGGGTAATGCACGATGCGGTTAAAGAAAGTGTTGAAGTTCACAATCAAGTACTTCTTGACCAAATAAAAAAACTTTTCTGGGTGAATTATGGATTAGTAGCAGGCGTCATTGGCTTAGTAATATTTATTATAATAAGAGGCAATTATGGCGCTTAATGAAGTAGCAAATAAACTAGTTAGCTTTTATCAAAAATTAGAAGCAGAAAAGCTCAATCAAGAGCGTTTCTATATTAAAGCTAGGTTAGAAGAGAAAATCAGTCAAATCGAAAAGGCTATTATTCCATTAGAAACACAAAAAGGACAATCAGAGAAGGAAAAACAATGTCTTGCAGATATTAAGCAAGGGTTAAAAAGATTTAAGCAACTTGCTGGCAAACTAGAGGAGAAATTCTCTATTTTTATTATTGGGGATGGAAATGTAGGGAAGTCTACAGTGGTGAATACACTGTTAGGCGCAGAAATTGCTAAAATGAAGTTTGATCCAATGACTTGGAAGATTGATGTCTTTCATGAAGCAGATGACAAGGGTGTTCAAGTTGTGACCTATGGCTCAAAGGGTAATGAACAGCTGAGTCTGACAGAGGAAGAAGCAAAAAACTTTATTGAGGCAGAAGAAGAAAAGAGAGAAGCTTCTATTCGCAAAATTCAAGAGTGTATTAAAGAAAAGACGGATACGATTAGTAAGGTTTGTAAGGCGCAGCATATTCCTTTTAGAGAAGTGGCAGATAAACTAGAAGCTTATAAGCAGCGCCTATGGGCAGAAGAACTATATACTTCCCCTATTATAGAAGCAAGGTGGCAAGTACCAACTAATGAATTACTTGCAAACTTTCAAGTAGTGGATACACCAGGGTTAAGACAAAATCGAGTAGCAAGCTATTTGCAGGATTCTATTCAGAAATATTACGATGAAGCAGATGGAATCATCTGGGTATTAGATATCAATAAGATTGCAACCAACTCTATAAAAACTTATATAGAAGAGATTGAGAAAACGCTATTTACTAAAGGTAAGGCAAAAGACCAAAAACGGATTTTGGCGCTTTTAAATAGAAGTGATTGTATTCGCACAGAAGAAGAAAGACAAGCTACTTTAATGCAGGCGAACCAAATGTATGGTGAGTCCTTTAATGCGATTTTACCATTTTCGGCTACAAAGGCGCTTGAAGGAAGGCTTAAAGAAGATAAAGTATTACTTCAAGAAAGTGGTTATGAGGCATTAGAAGATTATATTAAAAGTTATTTCCTACTAGGTGCAAACCAAGCTAAAACTCAGAAAATCTTAAAGGAAATTCAAAGAGAAGAAATAAAGTTTCAAGTGTTAATCGCCTACTATATTCAAGAGATGGAAGAGCGTGTAAGAGGGTATCTTGCAATCAATAAGGAAATATCACAGCAGTTTAAAATCATAGAAAAAGAGAGTTTAGAGCAACTTGATAATATGATTTTAAGCTATGGGCATACGTCAAAGGCTCATATCGAGAAGTTTACAGAAGCCTTAATTGAGACAAAAGCAGATAAGGAAAGTTTATTAAAAGAGGATATTTTAAATATTACGAGATATCAGCGTGAGGTTAAAGAATTGCTTCAAGATATTTCAAAGAAGATAGAGCGTATTCAAAAAGAATATATGAATAAGTCAGGATTACTAGAAGTAAAAGTTTATCCTCTACATGAAGTAACGGAAGAATTTAATGTCATGCAGTATTTTGGATTTATTGAAATGGCTTTAGGGCTAGATAAAATGGAATCTAGTCCAATTAGAAAATTATTAGGTGGCATTAGTGCAGTAAAAAAAATAGTGGATAAGCCGTATATTGAGCAGTACAAAGAACGATTAGAAGAGCAGTTACAAGATGCCATCCAAATGATGGCTAGACAATTGACAGAGACCATCACAACAAGTTTAACAAGTGAAAAAAGACAAATCCTTGAAATTAGACAGCGCCAGTTTGATGAGCTTTATGGCAATGATCAGGTACGTATTAATCAACTTTATGCTTTAAAAATTATAGAGAAGCTTATTGTGGAACCAACGAGAGAAAGTACAGTGACGGATTACATTAAGGGAATGGGTGAAAGTGAATGGAACAATATATTAATCAGTTAGCAGAAATAATGGAGGAAGCGCCAGGAAGGAATGAAGAAAGTGAACTTTTTGCACAGTTTAAGCCTTTATTTGAAGAGAATAGAGGGTATTTAGACATCGTAAGAGGTTCTTTGGAACTTCCTATAAAAGTCGTTTTAATGGGGGAAGTAAAGGCAGGAAAATCTACTTTAATCAATAGTATTTTGGGAAGACGTCTTTCCAGAGTTAGTGTATTAGAAGCTACATCGGCTATCTACCATTTTTATTATAGTGAGGTAGAAGAATGTAGTGTCATCACTAAAAATGGTCGTTTTAAATTGCAAGATGTAGATAAGCTTGTAGAAATGCTAGAAGAAAGAAACGGTGATAATGCTTTTATTAAAGAATGTACCAATATTGAAATTGGACTAAATCTACCTATTTTAAAACAATTTGATTTAATTGATACTCCAGGACTAGGTACTGTAACAGATTCTAATGAGGAAATTACAAAACGCTATATTCCATGGTCTGATATTGTGGTATGGGTATTTAATAGTAACTATATTGGGCAACAAAATATTAGAGATTATATCTTTGATATTAAAGACCAAGGAAAAGAGATTATTGGCGTTTTAAATCGTATTGATGAGGTCAATGTTTCTTCAGAAGAAATCGTAGAGAGTGCCAGAAGGGATATACCAGAGTTAGGGACTTATATTCCATTATCTGCATATCAAGAGTTAGAAGCAGTAGAATCTGGTCTTGTTTATGAGACAAGCGGTGTACGTTATTTGTTAGAAACAATCAAAGCAGAAATTGGTGAAGACCTTGAAAAGAAAAAAAGAGAAGTGGTTACTCAAAGCTTAATTTCACTGATTGAAAGAGAAATGGGCTATCATGATGAAATGATTCAAATCAGTAAGCATGTTCAAAAAATGATGGATGAGTACGAAATCTCTATTCATAAGATTCATGAGGAAATCAGCGAAGAGATTCAGGAAAAATTTATATCTTGGATTAAATATGGATTCCTATCAGATGAAATACGCGAAATTAATCAGAAGAAAATCACATTAGAGGAGCTTCGTAAAATAGAAGAGAATTCTTTAAGTGAAGCGTATATTAATCAAGTTACATCAGAGCAAATTAATAACTTCTGCCAACAATTAGAAGAGGGCTGGAAGCAACGTGTTAAACGATTAGATGAAGATTGCCTAGAAGAGCTTAGAAGATTTGCAGAGCATCTACACATTGAACAAGCAAAACTTTATAGTAGCACGCAGATTTTTAGTGATAAGAAGGAATCAACAGAGGAAGATCTTGTTCCAATAGTAGAGGAAGTAAAAGACCGTACAGCGCTTAAAGATAGCTTATGGGATAGTGTTAAAATTGGTTCTGCTTTAACAGGTTATATGGCATTTTTAGGACCAACAGCAGCAAGTATTAGTGTGATAAGTGCTGCCATTACAGTATTCCCAGTAGTACTTGCAGGGGGACTTGCAGTGGGTTATTTACGAACAGCTTATGAAGAACATAATGGAAAAAAAGAAGTAGAAGCATATCAAGGAGAACTCCTTGAAAAGATTCGTAGTATTAAAAATGTGTTAATCGAAAGCGACCTTGTAACAGGTCATCACTTTAATGTTTTGAGTGCGCAGGTAGAGGAGCAACTTTTAAATCAGTTTATGAATCAAAGCTCTATGAAAACACCATTAGAATTAGAAGGCCTAGTGAAACAATTAGAAGAAGGTTTAGCACCTTATCAGGCACTTCAAGTACTTTTAGTTGAGAGGCTTGAGGCAAGTAAATATGCTGAGTCTGAGGTGGTAGACTATAAAGATTTTAATATTGATGATTTGTTGGGGTAAAAAATATGGATATTTTAGTTTTAGATGCACCTATGAAGTTTATTCATGGGAAGATGGTAGAGCAAGGCGCACAGGAATGGTCTAGATATTTAAATAGCCAGTTTAATCCGATTGGTAGGGGAACACTTTATAGTGAGCATTTTGATAGAGAGACTGGACTTAGAGTGTTTTTATATAGTGCAGCCATTACCTTAGAATGCGTTGGAGAAAGTAAGGGTTATTTAAAAGTTATTAAAGCAGAAGAAACAGATGTGGTAACTTATCATAAAGTGATTGAAGAAGGAAAGCTTCTAGAAGAAAAGATTACCTTTGTACCAGTCTATAAATTTCAATATATTAATGGTAAAGAACATCATGATGTAGAGCGCTTTATGCAGGTTGAAGAGCAAAAGAAGGCATTAGAAAGCTATGTGGAAGAATGGTATCAGCTTATTGCTAAAGAGCATTCATTAGAGCAGACGGATGAGCAAAAAGAGGATGAGGCTTTAAATGATAACTATATGGTAGAGACGCTTAAAAAGTTATATGCAGGGCAGACAGCAAATAAAGAGATGAGAACATTTATGCCAGATGTAGTTAATTTAAAGGCACCTCTTATAAAATCCTTTTTAAATGAAAATTTTACGATGCACTATGAAATGTTAAGTCAACAGGAAAAGCAGATTTTATCACATGCACTATCAACTGAGGATGTCTATTTCATCCACACACAATCTACAAAGACGCATACTGGCCAAACTCAAATAGTGCCAGCCATTTCTTTAATTAAAGAAATGGTAGAGCAAGGGACGAGTAATCAGCAGAAGGTAATGGTGGTGGCACCTAATAATGAGCAAGTAGAAGCGATTTTAGGGGCATTAGAAGAATGTAGAGTAGGTGTAGCAGGACTTCATGATCCAAAGCAAGATAAAGAAGGCAAATATACATTAGCCTATCAAATAGAGCATATGAAAGAAAGTGTATTAAAAAAGCTGAACGAAGAGGAGTCAAAGCACAGTAAGCATAAAGAAGAATTAGATCAGATGAAAAAAGAATGTGATATCTATCATAATGCGGATAGAACTATTAAACTAGGCTTTGAAATTTTAGCTCTATTAAAGGAAATAGAGGAAGAACAAGTTGCTTTAAAAGAAGAGTCTGAGGCATTAGGGCATGAAGGAATGTCTTATGTAGAGGCGCTAGAGCGTTATGAAAATATTTCTAAGCATAAGCGTGAAGTTTATCAGAAGTTGAAAGAAGCTTTAAAATATGATGCAGGCCTCTACGAGGAACTTATATGGATGGAGCAACATGGAAGCGCTATTCATTATCAAGAATATAAGGATTTAGTATTAGAATATGATCAAGAAGTACAAGTTTTTGAGGAAAAGCTTAAGGCTTATCAAGCGCAGATTGCTAAAAGAAGTACGTATGAAGATGCTTACAAACAGATTGAGCTAGAGCTTTTAGAACTGAGACGTAAACATCTAAAAACAGAGGCTTTAAAGCAAGTTGATTTCAATGAAACCATTGAAACAGATGAGACACTTATTCAAAAAATTGAAGCTTTAGAAGCAAAACGTCAAGCATTAGATGAAGAAAAGGCCTATATCGAAATGGGGATTATAAGTACACGCCATTTAGATGAAATGAAAGTAAAGTTATATGAGCTTAAAGAAAAGGTTGAGGCCTACATAGCGATGTATAGCTTTGAATTAGGTGGGATTTATTGTAAAGAGGATATTACAAAGGCAGAAGTTATTGATATCTTTAAACGTATGCAAAGGGTTGAAGCACTCTTTGAAGAGGATGAAGCCTATGTAGAGTACTTAGATGGTTTGGAAGAGTACTTTGAAATTGAAGCGATTGTTAAGAAAAATGAGCAGCTTCTTGGGTTACAACAAGCAAATCAGGATCAAATGATGGAACTTCTAAAAAAACAACAAGAAGTACATAGTTTGCTCACTAGCAAACTAGAAGAAGCGGAGTTTAAGGCTTTCCTTGACTTCGTTGATGAGGGACAGTCATTGGCTTTAACAATCTTAGAAAATCCCCTTGGTGAAGCGTCTCTAGAAGCTTTAGAAATTCTGGAAACAGCGGTGGCACAAAGGGATTATAAATTACAAGTATATAAAGAGAAAGTTGATTTTTACGAAGAACTATCTAAGCTTAAGGCAGATTGGAAACAAAGCCTAATGGAAGATGAAGCTTTAATGAGAGATTATTTAGTAGATCAAATTAAAGCGGTAGGAACAACTTGTCATGCACTATTAGCATGCAAAGAGCAAGCTTTAGTAAATGGATCATTTGAGTATGTGATTATTAGTGAGGCACATCAAATTACAGGTTTAGATATGCTTATTCCAATGATTCAAGGTAAGAAGATTATCTTACTAGGAGATGCTACAAGCAACTTAAAATCTCTATTTACTCACCTGTATCAAAACTGTCCAAAGGAAAATAAAAGTTCTTTGGAAACTTTTATGTAGAAGGAGGATTAGGAAATGTATGATTATGAAAATCATCAATTGGCAGGTTCATTAGATGTCTATCTTCCTCTTATTAAAATGGACTTAAAGATGGAGTATATTTGTAAAGCACCAATAGGCACTTTAGAAGAATATATTTGTCGTTGCATTAAACAAGGAATCACAGAGCGCTATGGCATTATGGATGCACTAGCGCTAGAGGATACAGTGGTAAATCATTTAGTGAATCAGCTTATGGAGCAGCACATTATCAAGGAAGAGGCAGGAAGATTAAGTTTTACGAATATAGCCTATAATTTAACAGATACACCTAAAAGTAAGCAGCATAAGAAAAGTGATGTTATATGGTGCTATAAGGGGTTAATGAATCCAGATAAAAAAATTGATACCCATAAGAAATCAATAGAAGATGCTGTGCGGATTGAAACAGTATTAGAAGAGGCACACAATTTTTATCTTCTACCTAATGTTTTAATGGAAGTTAAGGCATCTGAATTAAAAGCCTTAAATGAGAAGCTACTTTATTATCCAAACCAAGCAAAAGAGGAGATTCTTGAATTAAAGAATCTAGACATCATAAAAGAGCGAACGGTCTTATATGAGAAATATAAAATACTTTTCTTTAAGGGATTAGAAGGAAATGTGAAAGTATTAGTTCATAAGGTAGAAGATAGTCAAAAGATAGATGAAGCCTTTACAAAAACACTTCAAAGAATGAATGATAGAAGTGAGCTTTTTAAACAAATGAAATATACTGCTAAGCAAGACAAAAATCAGATAGATGAATTAATAAAGACAATTGGTGCAACAGTAGTTAGTAAATCAACGGATCAGTAGATTAATACCCATTGATAGTTAGATTAATAAATAAATTGAATAGAGTTTAAGCATTGGATAATGGGTATAGGTAAAAAAACGCTCTAACTAGTAAGTGACTTCTAGTTAGAGTGTTTTTACATTACCCTTTTTTAATTGATATAGACCGTTGTACCTGATGAAAGTGTATCATAGAACCATTTGGCATTTTCTACGTCGAATCTAATACATCCTTGAGAAGCCTTTTTACCTAATATACCTTTATTCTCTAAAAGATAAGTACCTGATTTATCAAAGATAATGGAATGATAGAGATAGGTTGTTCCAATAAATCCAAAGGCGTATTTACAGCAATAACCTTTATTTTGACCGAAGCTAGAAACTTTATAGGTCAGTGCAAAGGTGCCTTTTGGTGTTGGGGTATAATCTCTACCAGTAGAGCAGATAAAGGATTTAAGAAGTTTCCAATTATTAGTGGAGCCTTGGAATATGTAAGTGCGTTGAGTATCTATATTGGTCCAAACTAAATAGGGCGTTGGGCTACTTAGACCTTTAGCATTAACAAAGTCCTCTGCTTTAATAATCTCGTCTAAACTAGTAATATCACCATAGTCTTCAAGTGCAGCGCGTGTAGAGTATCGCGTATACTTTTTCATAAGTGGGGTATTAAGTTGCCCAAGATAGCTATTACTTACGAAAGTATAATTTTCTCCAGTAGCAGATTGGACAAGCGTGGCAAGATAGAGTGTATGATCATCAGTAACAGGGAGAGGACGTTCAAGTATGGCATATGGTTCAAGAGTATAGCTAGAAGGTGTTAGGATGGCTTCACCATTCCAATAGATATCTAGAATGGAAACATTTAGACTTAAGTCACTTAAATTAGAAATGGTAGTTTGGGTTGTATCTACGGGAACAGCATTACTAGGTATAAAGGTACAGGTAGAATCTATAATAGAAAGTGTACCGACATTTCCAAGAGCAGCAAGAGGAATAAGGGTATTCCCATTGCAGAGAAGGCTTTGAGTTTCAAAATAGTCTACTTGTACAAGTCCATTATATAAGGAAAAAGGTTCTGAAATCAGGTTTATGTGAGATTCTGGAAGTGCATCACCGTATAGTGGAACAGAAATAGAAATAGATTTATCTTCTGGAGAGTAGATCACATTGCAACCTAAATATTTTAAATCAGAAATAAGAATATAATTGGCATCATAAGCTTTATATGTAGGAATAATGGCATCCTCATAAACTAATTTTAGACTACCTTCTTGGAGTTTTCCTAATGTAACATTTGAATAATCCTGGGCAAAGACATAGCTAGGAAAACAAAAGAGTAAAAAGAATAAAACAATCAAAGCTTTTTTCATAATATGTACCCCTCTTTATAAAATAATAGTGTAGACTAATATAAAAGTAAAAAAATGGAAATGTTAGTTCTATTATAAACAATAAAAAGAGGCAATCAAGATACAAAAATGTAAAAATATAGGTAGTTTAAATCTTGAAGAATTAGTCAAATTGTACTTAATGTAAGGTTAATGAGAAACTTTAAGTTAAAGTAAGAGGACATATGTAACAATAAAGTAGAAGGGATTTATACAACTCAATATGAGAGGTATAAATCCCTTCTGTGTTTTATAGAGTAATCTATCATATTAGGCATTAAGAATATTCATAAATTCTTCGCCTGTTATGGTTTCCTTTTCAAGAAGATAAGCAGCTAACTCATGGAGCTTATCATAGTTTTCTCTTAGAATTTCAATAGCTTTTTCATGAGCTGCGCGAACAGTAGCAATGACTTCCCTATCAATAGCAGTTGCTGTTTCTGGAGAACATGCAAGAGAGGTATCACCGCCTAGATATTGATTAGAAAGGGTTTCTAGTGCAACCATATCAAAGTCTTTACTCATTCCATATCGTGTAATCATAGCACGAGCTAACTTTGTGGCTTGTTCAATATCATTAGAAGCACCACTAGTAATGGAGTTAAAGATTAATTCTTCAGCAGCACGCCCACCAGTAAAGGTTGCAATCTTACTGAGGATTTCATCTTTACTCATAAGCACGCGTTCATTTTCATCAATTTGCATCGTATAACCCAGTGCGCCTGAAGTACGTGGAATAATAGTGATTTTATGCACAGGAGCGGAATTAGATTGTTTAGCCGCCACTAAGGCATGACCGATTTCATGATAAGCAATGATTTCCTTATCTTTTTTCGTAATAGCTGAACCTTTTCTTTGGTAACCTGCAATAATAACTTCAACACTTTCTTCAAGGTCTTCTTGGGTTACTACACTTCTACCTAGACGCACAGCACGTAGTGCACCTTCATTAATAATATTGGCAAGTTCGGCACCAGAAGCACCTGCTGTGGCACGGGCAATAGCGTTAAAGTCTACGTTGCTATCAATCTTAACATTTTTAGCATGAACTTTAAGAATCGCTTCACGTCCTGTTAAATCTGGAAGTTCCACAGGAATACGTCTATCAAAGCGCCCTGGTCTAAGAAGGGCTTTATCTAATGAATCAGGTCTGTTAGTCGCTGCTAAGATAACAACACCTTTACAACCGTCAAACCCATCCATTTCAGTGAGTAGTTGGTTAAGGGTTTGTTCACGTTCATCATTGCCCCCACCAATACCACCATTATCACGTTTTTTACCAATAGTATCAATTTCATCAATAAAGACAATACAAGGGGCTTTTTCATTAGCTTGTTTAAAGAGATCACGTACTTTAGCAGCTCCCATCCCTACAAACATTTGAACGAATTCAGAACCTGAAATAGAGAAGAAAGGTACATCTGCTTCACCAGCTACAGCTTGAGCAAGTAAGGTTTTACCTGTTCCTGGAGGCCCAACAAGAAGGGCTCCTTTTGGCATTTTTGCACCAATTTGTGAGTATTTATTGGGATCATGAAGGAAGTCTACAATTTCTTGAAGGGCTTCTTTAGCTTCATCTTGGCCTGCCACATCTTTAAAGCGTTTGCCTGTTTGGGCTTTGACATAGATTTTAGCATCGGATTTTCCAAACATCATAGAGTTTCCGCCAAATCCACTACCCATTTTCTTTGAAACGGTTTTCATCATAAATTGACTTAGGATAAAGAAGATTCCGATTGGAATGACCCAACTAAGGATAAATTCTAAAATAGGTGAATTTTGAACAGGAATCTCTGCTGAAAACTTAACACCAGCATCATGCAAACGATTCACTAAATTTTCATCAGGCCATATGCCTGTTTTATATAATTGAACATTACCATCTTTATCTTTAATAGAGAAAGTAATTTGGTCTGTATCTAATACGACTTGTTCAATATTTCCTGATTGAACATCATTTAAAAAAGTATTGTAGTCTACCTCTTTGATTTGTTTATCCATAAGGGAAGGAAAGACAAAAGCATTGAGGATAATTAAAATCACTAGAGCAATACCATAATAATAAATAAGAGATTTTTTCGGTGGTTTACGCTCTTCCATAAACTGACCTCCTTTTTGTTAGGAATTTTAAGCATACGTTATACTAGCACGTAGGTGTAAAGTTTTAATGTGGTATTTTTATTAATATGAGATAGCAAGACGCATTCCATACACTAAAATATAATAATATAAAAGAAAAATAGTAAGAAATTCACAACAAAATTTGAATAAAATAAGATAAAATATTTTAAAATGTACAAATTAATTAAATAAAATATGATAAAATTAAGATTGCATAAAGAAGTTACTTACAAGTAAAGAGGGGGAAAGATAATGGCAAAGAAATACAATCGGGAACTTATTTTATCCGGGAATATGGTAACAGCTATTTTATCTTTATCGATACCTGTTATTTTTAATAGTTTAATTCAAACTATGTATAATTTAACGGATACTTTTTGGCTGGGTAAAATTGGAACAGAACATATGGCAGCAATTACAGTTGTAACACCCATTCAAAGTATTGTAATGAACTTTGGCTCAGGGATTACAGCAGCAGGTGCGATTTTGATTTCTCAGTATGTAGGAGCACGGGATGAGAAAAATGCAAAACAGATGGCTAATCAACTTTTTGGATCCTGTATGATTTTTTCTATTATATGTGCCTTATTGGTGTCATTTCTAACGCCCATTTTAGTGAATGGGTTAGGTGCAGAGGGTAATATTTTTACTTATGGACGTATTTACTTACAAATCGTTGTTTTAGATATGCCATTTTTATTTATGATTAATTTATTTACAGCAGTAAATCAAGCGCAAGGAGATACGATAAGGCCTTTAATGCTTAATATCCTCGGAGTAGTTTTAAATATGATTTTAGACCCAGTTTTTATGGTGGTATTCCATTGGGGAGTAGCAGGTGCAGCCCTTGCTACATTAATAGCAAAAGTACCATGTGCGATCATTGCGTTTATATCACTCATGAATAAGAAAAATCCAGTTCATTTAACGATAAGAGGCTTTCGATTTGAAAAAGATAAACTTAAACAGATTATTAGAATTGGACTCCCAACTGCTATAGGTAGTAGCACCATGCAGTTTGGTTTTGTTCTTATGAGTAAGAGCGTACTTTCTTATGGTTCTACAGCGGTAGCTGCTTATGGTATTGGAAATCGTGTTAATAGCTTGATTACTACAGCTTCCAATGCTATGGGTTCAGCAACTGCAACCATCGTAGGTCAAAATATGGGAGCAGGACAGGTAGATAGGGCTGATAAAGGATATCGCTTGGCTAGAAATATAATTGTGGTCTTTTTATTTATAGGAGGACTGATTTTATCAAGAGATGCGGTTGCAAGGCCGATTGTAAGTATTTTTTCAACAGACCCAGAAGTTATTGAGTTAGGAATGGATTATCTGGTGCTTATGGCAATTACTTGTTGGACAAATGGAATTTATAATACCACTATGGGGCTTTTCCATGGTACGGGGCACACTATGATTACCATGATGATAGATGCTTCTAGATTATGGGTATTTAGATTTTTAACCTTGTTTATCTGCGAAAGAATTTTACATATGGGTGTGGCAAGTATTTGGTATTGTGTTGTAATTAGTAATGCAACTTCTGCGCTTATTTTATTGATCTTATATCACATGAAAATATGGAAAAAGAATAATATTAAACTAGATGCGGCGGCTTAGAGATGAACAGACAGATTTATAAGAGTAGAAAAATAAAAAGTCTAGCCAATGCTAGACTTTCTGGGCTGTAGGCAGTAGATTGCTTACAGCCTTTTTATGTACTTTAGTTTTTAGTAGCGTTTCTTAAAGTAAAGTATTGCAATTATGTAGCTTCCTAAGAAAATGAAAGCAGGGATTAGAAAGCAATAGAGCATATGACGATTAATAAAAGCAGATGCAATCATGGCTATATAGAGACAGATTAACATCACTAAACTTGCTACTTTAAGAGATTGATTTGCAATAAAGATATTACGTTCATCTTGAAATTTAAGGCGTTCTTCTTTAAGTTTTTGTTCATCTCTTATGATTTTAAGTGTACGTAAGGTAAAAATAATACTAGCAATCAAAAGCGTCATTCCAAATCCAGTTAAAAATCCACTTAGATAGTCCTCAAGAACTATTAGATTTGTGAATTGTGGGAGTAGACCAGCAATCATAGTACATAGACCGAGGATACCTAGAAGAATAAAGAGTTTAATACGGTTATAAAGAGATTTTTTGAATGTTTCAAGGGTTGTTACGGTAGGTGTTAAAAAAAGATTCATCATATATTTTCCTCCTCTAAATCAAAAATAAAGATTTCTTCAATTGTTAGATTAAAAAATTGAGCAATTTTATGTGCCAATATTAAAGAAGCATTATAGCGGCCATTTTCAAGTGAGATAATGGTTTGTCTAGTGACGTCTACTGCTTCAGCCAGTTCATTCTGGGTCACTTTGTGTTTTTTTCGTAATGCTTGAATATGATTTTTCATCATACGACTCCTTTAAATAAAATGTTTAGCACCCTTTACTTTTTAGGTATAGTTTACTTTACATCTAGAGTATAGTTTACTTTACATTTAAAGTCAATATAAATTATGAAAATTGACTATTTAATATAAAAATAAGATTTATTCATGATTATAAAAGCGAATGGTAAGGAAGTGCGGTATATCCGTGATATCCCTTTCATAGAATAAGTATCAAAAAGCATATTGTTGGGGGATCAGGTATGAAAGGGATTTTGAAAAAAGTTTTACTAGGGTTTATTGTAGTCATGCACATAGGATTATGTATGAATAGTATGATTACAATTTACTATATGAACCATTTCCAGTGTGGAACCTATATTAATGGAATCCATGTAGCTGGATATAAGACTTGGGAAGTAGAACAGCTATTAGAAGAACAGGGTAAAAATTACACGCTGGTATTGAATGAAAGAGGTAACAAAGAGGAGAAGATAAAGGCAAGTGATATAGAATACGCCTATGAAGTAACGGATCAAGTTAAAAAAATTAAACAGGATCAATATCCATTTTGGTGGATTCAAGGTGTTTGGAAAAGATTAGATTATGAGGTAGAAATAGAGGCAAGTTATAATCAGGCATTATTAGATGAAAAGATTAAGGAGCTTACTTGTTTAAGTGAAGAAAATAGTGTGGCACCAGAAAATGCTGGGCTTAAATGGGTTGGAGGTCGATACGAAATTGTAGAAGGAAATCCAGGGAGTTTGGTTAAGAGAGAAACATTAGCAAGAGAAATTAAAAAGGCCATCGATGGAAAAGAAAAAAATCTATCATTGGAAGAAAAAAAGTGCTATGAAGTAGCTAAAATTACAGTAGAGGATGTAGGACTTAAAGCAAAAAGAGATGCTTTAAATAGCTATGTTTCTTGTGTTATTACCTATGAATTTGGAGATGAGAAAGAGATAATAGATGGAGAGATAATTGATACCTGGCTTCAAATGGATGAGTCAAATGAAGTGACCTTAAATGAAGAAGCTGTTAGAGCTTATGTGAATACATTAGCAGATACATATGATACGTTAGGTGCAACAAGAAGTTTTAATACAAGTGTAGGTTCTACTGTAACAGTCACAGGAGGAGACTATGGTTGGAAGATTAATAGAGAGGAAGAGGGAAATATTCTTATAGATATTTTAAAGAAAGGTAATGAGCAAGTTACTAGGACGCCTGTTTATAAACAACAAGGGTGGAGCAGGGATAATGATGACATTGGAGAGAGTTATGTGGAAATTAATTTAACCAGACAATATCTATGGTTCTATAAAGAGGGTAAGTTAGTTGTAGAAGGTAGTATTGTTTCAGGCACAGGAAGTAATAGTCATGCAACACCATCGGGAACTTATACTCTAGATTATAAGCAGACTAATGCAGTTTTAAGAGGACCAGGGTATGCAACTCCAGTAAGCTATTGGATGCCATTTAATGGTGGCATTGGTATACATGATGCCACTTGGCGTGGAGCTTTTGGAGGAAATATTTATGTGTATAATGGTTCTCACGGTTGTATTAATACACCACTTTCAATGGCAAAGGCTATTTTTAATGAAATTGAAAAAGGTATGCCAGTTATATGCTATAAAGATGCGGCATGACAGTAGAAATGGGTATAATGATGGATTAAATGCTAGTGAAAGTATTAAAGAAATAGTAAGGATATAAAGCGTGGTATATAAATAATGCTTGATATAAAGGGATTGTAAGAAAGTCTAGAAAAGGGTATAGTAATGAAGATTAGAATAAAAACAAAAATCTAACTTAGATAATAGGTTAGAAAGTACAGAGGGAGAAAGATGAAACAGAAATATAAAGGCATTATTTATATCGTACTCGCAGCATTTTGTTTTGCTATGATGAGTACATTTGTAAGACTATCAGGTGATTTGCCATCCATTCAAAAGAGTTTCTTTAGAAATCTAGTGGCGCTCATCTTTTCGGCAAGTATCTTAATGAAAAATAAAATAGGTTTTTCTCATAATAAAGGTAATTTATTTTTATTAATTGTAAGATCAACTTGTGGGACCATTGGAATTCTATGTAACTTTTACGCAGTAGATCATTTGCTACTATCCGATGCCACTATGCTCAATAAGATGTCACCATTCTTTGCCATTATCTTTAGTTATTTATTCTTAAGAGAAAAGGTAAACTTGGTGCAAATCTTTTCTTTAGTAGGCGCATTTGTAGGGTGCTTATTTATTATTAAACCAAGTGGTAATTTAGATATGGTGCCTGCACTTATTGGACTTCTTGGCGGTATTGGAGCGGGAGCTGCTTATACAACAGTAAGACGTTTAGGACAGCGAGGAGAAAAAGGACCGTTTATCGTATTCTTCTTTTCAGCCTTTTCATGTATAGTCGTTTTACCATTTATGATTTTTGACTATGTGCCAATGACTACAATCCAATTTATTTACTTAATTATGGCAGGCTTAGCAGCAGCAGGTGGTCAGTTTGCGATTACAGCAGCTTATTGCTATGCACCAGCTAAGGAAATCTCGGTTTATGACTATTCACAAGTTGTTTTCTCAGCAGTGATAGGATTCTTCCTATTTGGTCAGATACCAGATCAATACAGTGTAATGGGTTATGTGTTAATTTGCGGTATGGCAGTTTATATGTTCCTATACAATACAGGTAAGATAGGGAAAAGCAAGAGCGTACAGAATTAATATGAATAAATAAAATAAGAGGTAGCTTCAATACGGGAAGCTACCTCTTATTTTATTTATGTTATTTTGGGGATATAGACTTGATTTTAAAAGATTCCAGTGATAGACTAGTGTATACTTATATGTATCCTAAATTTTATAATAACATATAAAAGATAAAAAGTCAATAGGTTTTTGAAAAATAAAGGAGGGATATTTTGATGCTAAGTTGTTTACCGAGTTATAATAAAAAGATTTTCACAGAGAATTTTCTTGGAGAAAATGGACTACTCACAGAACAACTACTCAATCAGCAGTCTATAGGAGAAATTCTAAAGTGTAATGAAGAAACGGCAGAGTATCAGCTCACTTTATCTAAGGAAGAGGCCATTTTGTTGATGGAAACTAGACAGGAGGCTTTAAGGGCAAATCATCGAATAGAGATTGGTGGGGGGACAATTAGTAAAATGATTCATTTTTTTAGAGACTCACCTTATCTTTCACAATATAACTATGCTATGACCCTTAGTGAACTCATTGATACCTTTTATTATTTTAAAAATGAAACATTAGATGAAATCAGTGATGATGACTTGATTGAATTAATGAAAGAGCTATTTGATGGGCGTTGTCATGGTAGTATTGAACTTTTACAAGGAAAAGAGATGGAGCGTATTGCACATAATATACGTTTTGGAGGATGGGATTTCGGAGAAGAAGCTCATGAAGAGGATGAGGATTAGAAGAAGTGATAGAGGTATAAACAGAAATAGGTAAAGGAGTAGGAAAAGAAGAAAAGATATTCTGGCATGAAGTAAAAAAGGAGGAGAAATCAGTGAATCAAATTATATCCAGTATACCGGAGCAAGAAGAAAAACAATTGGAATGTAAAAAGTCTAAAAAGCATATTGGGGAGCTGATCAAAGAGCAGCAAATTCGAAATGTAGATAAAGATGAGACACATTTTTTTGAGAAGGTATTGGCAGAGATTATAGAAAAAGGTTATCTTCATCCTGAAGTAGTGCAGCAGATACAGTTAGAGCTCATTCAACTTTGGACAAAGCAGATAGAAGTTTTTAATAGGGGAAAAAGCAGTTCCATTACAGAAGAGAAGGCAAAGGCATTATTAGAATCCATTTATTTTACATTAGGTTTTAGATTATGGGTATTAGAGGACCTTGATGAGAGTATAGCTCTATTGAAAGATAAGCCTATAGAAGTGCTATTTGAAGAGGGGCAGACCTATATAAAAGAGAAACTGGTTTTCTTAAAAGGGCAATATGAAAGATTAAAAAATAAATTACTGCCTACAGAAAATATGGCATATAGAGATACTTATGGAGAAGGCATTCCACCATTTTTTAAATTTTATTCCCCAGAGTTTGCAAGTCAAGAATGTCCTGGTTCTATAGATTATCCTTTAAGTCATGACAAGATGGAGGAAAATGGCATTACTTATATGATAGGTTATATAGAAAAGTCATTATTAGAACATGAGCTGTGCTGGAAGTTTAGAGGTGAAGAGATTGAAGTTTTACTTCAGGCATATCATAAAGGGTATAGAGAACTACTGATTAATATTTATGAAGTGGTGCTCATGCATGCTATAGGAAGACTGATGATAGGAAAAAATTTAGAAACCCTGATCTTAGAGGAAGAAGACCTTAGAAGTATTGAAAGAACAATAGAAATACTACCTACGCATTTGTTAGAAGAGGCGTTATTGACAAAAGGCATGACATTATTGGAGGATTTAGATTTAAGAAGTCCCCAAATGCAGTTTTATGTGATGCAGACATTAAAGAAGTATGTACCTAGAATTGAACTAGCACTTGAAGAGGAGACTTTAGATAAAATCTTTACTATAGCCAATCAAGAAGACCTTCAGAGTATACACTATCAAGGTGGAGAGAGGTTATCAGATGAGACATTTAAAGCGTTAACTGAAAGGATTAGGGAGAGCCAAGTAGTAAAGGATAAAATCTTTTGGATTAAACAAAAGGTTCAGCATGTGGAAGATTTGAGGGACATTTTAGAAGCAGATTGTATTTTTGATAAGGAATATGTAAAGCTTTATGAAAGTCTAGAAGATATAGAAATTGCCTTGTTGTTAAACTTAATGAGAATAGATGAAAATGATTACAGCGAAGTAGAGACAGAGCAAGATTGGTTTAAGTGGTTAAACCAATACTTAAAGCAGTTACCAAAAGCGCAATACGAGGTAATCAAGCATTTGGTTCAAAGAATTAAGCAGTAGGCATGAAATAGAGTGAGTAATAATATAGGTAGCATGGTAAAGAGAGGGACTCTATTTATATGGAAGTCGATGAAATTTATATGAGATTTATATGAGACTTGTAAGGTTTACTTATAGCGTATAGATAAAGAGGTAAGGGTAAGTACCTATACAAATTACAATAATGGGGGGAAAATAATGATTAAGATCGAAAGAGCTGTATTAGAAGATGCAAGTAGCATTACAGATATTAAGATAAGAGCCTATAATCAAGAAATCAACACTTATTTGGGAAGAGATGGTGGACCTAAAGGTTATAATGAGGTAGGATCTGAAGAATATATTATTAAACAGTTTATAGCTTATAAAATCATTTTAGAGGAGAAGATTATAGGCGCATTTTTTCTGATTCCAATAGATGAAAGAACAATGCTGTTTGAGGATTTTGTGATAGAACCGACTTATCAAAATAGAGGATATGGATATGAAACATTACAGGAAGTAGAAAAAGCTTATCCTGAAATAAAAATATGGCGTTTATCAACACCTGTATTTAGTGTGGGGAATCAACACTTATATGAGAAATTTGGATATACGAAAGATTTGACTTTAAACAATGAAAATGATGATGAAATTGAGTACATTAAAAGAATATAAAGAAATATAAGTTGAATTGACAAAAGTATATTAGATAGCGTATAATAAACTATACTACGATATGATATATGTATATAACTTTCACACATCGCCAGAGATTATATAAGTATATGATTTCTGGCGATGTGTGAATTTTTTTGTTTATATATCGTATATATTTTTTTAACTAAGGAGGTACCTCAAATGACAGGTACAGTTAAATGGTTTAATGCAGAAAAAGGTTTTGGTTTCATCTCTAGAGAAGAAGGAGACGACGTATTCGTACACTTCTCAGCTATCCAAGGTGATGGTTTCAAAACTTTAGAAGAAGGTCAAGCAGTAACATTCGATATCGTTGAAGGTAACCGTGGACCACAAGCTGAAAACGTAGTTAAAGCTTAATTATAAGTTGACTATTAATGAGTGAGTTATGATGCAATTGTGTCATAGCTCACTTTTTTATGTGCATTTATGTTTGTTTACGACGTACTGTATGATAAGGCACATAAGAAGTGGCATCTTTGGAGCGTTTTGCTAAGCGAGACTTATGAGTATGACGTGATTTATTGGATTTAGAGGAAGTACAGTGGTGATCTAGTTGAACGAGTTTAGAAATAAAAAGATAAAAAGAAAGAAAAGCAATTAAAGGAATGACGTAATATAAAAAGACTAAAAGAGCCATATCAAATGGGGTAGAATCTGTATGCCAGAGCATAAGACTTGTCCCCAGTGTAACAATCAATATGTGAAGGAACATAATAATAGAAAGAGTAAGTAGTATAATCAAACTTGTTTTACGTAAAAACTGCAAAAAGTTTCTAGGGTGAAACATGCTACCACCTAATTTCTGTAAATTTTAAAATATTATATCAGAAATAGGATTGACTTATAATGGATAAAATATACAAAATACATAATATGGAAATTAAAAAATTCTAACCTTTCTCTAAATGAAAAAAGAAATGAATGGATAGATAGATGATAAGATAAAGAAAGAACATTACAATAAGAGGAGCTGGATAAAGATTTTGAAGGGGAGAAAAGGAAGTGAGTGGGATGAATCAAATAGTGAAGGCAGAAAAGTTTGTATTGGCACCAGACTCTTTTAAGGAGAGTATGAGTGCTAAAGAAGTGTGTCAGGCAATGGAAGAAGGTATTAGACGTATTTATCCAAGGGCAGAGTGTATTCATGTGCCTATGGCAGATGGAGGAGAAGGGACATTACAGGCTTTAGTAGATGCCACTAAGGGAGAAGTGTTTTATAAAGAGGTGACAGGACCCTTAGGAAAAAGTGTATTAGCTAGATATGGGGTTTTAGGAGATGGTCAAACAGCTGTTATTGAAACGGCGGAGGCAGCAGGCCTTGCTTTAGTGCCTATGGAGAAACGTAATCCACTGATAACAACCACTTATGGTGTAGGAGAGTTGATTAAGGCAGCATTAGATAGGAAAGTAAGCAGACTCATGATTGCTATAGGGGGGAGTGCAACCAATGATGCAGGTGTGGGAATGTTGCAGGCACTAGGGGCTTCTTTTCAAGATAAAGAAGGGAAGGAAATAGGCTTTGGTGGACTTGAGGTAGGCAAGATAGAGCGAATTGATTTAAGTCAAATGGACAAGCGATTAAGTAAGGTGAATATTGAAGTTGCTTGTGATGTAACTAATCCCTTAACGGGCCCTAATGGAGCAAGCTATGTATTTGCTAAACAAAAGGGGGCAACAAAGGAGATGATTATTCTATTAGAAGATGCACTAAGTCATTTTGCAGAGGTCACATCGCATATATTGGGGAGAGAGATTCATCATTTAAAAGGAGCAGGCGCTGCAGGTGGTTTGGGAGCAGCATTAGCTGGCTTTTGTGAAGGGCAGCTTGTACCAGGCATAGATCTTGTGGTGAAATATGCAGGCTTAGAAGAAAAGCTTAAAGGGGCAAGCGTTGTTTTTACAGGAGAAGGCAGTATCGATGAGCAAACACAATATGGAAAAACGATAACAGGTGTAGCAAAGGCAGCTAAGCAGATGGGCATTCCGGTGATTGCTATAGGCGGAAGAGTCACTGAAGAAAGTCGGGTATTATATGAAATGGGTGTATCTGCAATTTTAGGCATCACACCATCAGCGATGACCTTGGATGAGGCAATTGCTAAGGGGAAAGAACATATGGCAAGAACAGTGGAAAATGTTTGTCGGTTGTTATTGGTATTAGCAGATCATTCCTAAAGGCATCAAGAATAGTATTTATAAACAGGGTATAGTGAGAAGAGTAGCAGTATCAAAATGATTGGGGGCAAAGTGATGAAGGCATTAAACTTGCAAAGTAAGGTAAAAGAAGTCTATGCAAATCCTATTGGGAAGGATATTATCAATAAGCTTTTACTACAGATGGGAAAAAGTCCAGTATGGATAACCAATCCGGTTGTAGGCAATCTAAGGCTAGGAACAGTGAAGAAACTGGTAAAGAATGTTTTGGATGAGGGATTTTTTGATACTTTCTTAGCCTTATTAAATAGTGCAGAAGAGCCTGTGAAAGCAGTTATGGAGCCTATTAACCCCAAATGGTGGAAAGAAAAAGTAGTTTATCAGATTTACCCAAGGAGCTTTAAGGATTCTAATGGAGATGGTATTGGAGATCTTCGAGGCATTATAGAGAAACTGGATTACCTAGAAGATTTGGGCGTAGAGGTATTATGGCTATCGCCCATCTATGATTCACCTAATGATGATAATGGCTATGATATTAGGGATTATTATAAGATTATGCAGGAATTTGGAACCATGGAGGATTTTGACCAGTTACTAAAAGCAGTACATAAGCGTGGGATGAAACTGATTATGGATTTGGTACTTAACCATACTTCAGATGAGCATCCATGGTTTCAATCAGCACTTACAGAAGAAAATTCACCTTATAAGGACTATTATCACTTTGCCAAATCTAAAAGTCCAGATCAGCCCCCTAATAATTGGACTTCTTATTTTAGCGGATCAGCATGGACTTACTACAAAGAAATAGACGAATGGGCACTTCATCTATTTTCTAAAAAACAAATGGATTTAAATTGGGAAAATCCAAAGATGAGACAAGAACTATATACCATGATTAATTGGTGGTTAGAAAAAGGGATAGATGGTTTTAGACTAGATGTCATTAACTATATTTCTAAAAAAGAAGGGTTACCTGATGGGAATGAGTCTATCAAAAAAATGATGGATTTTGGTGGTGTAGAGCATTATTTTTATGGACCTAAGCTCCATGACTATTTAAGAGAGATGAGAGAGGAGACAGTTGCCCATTTTGATGCTTTTACGGTTGGAGAAACACCAGGTGTAGGAATAGAAATGAGTAAGCAACTGATTGCCACAGGGCGTAAAGAACTAGATATGACCTTTTCTTTTGATCATTTAGAAGCACCAGGGCATAAACGCTATGATGTTTATCGCTATGATTTAAACTATTTAAAAGAAATATGGATTAAAACCATAAGAGCTTATGGTAATCATTGCTGGCAAGCTTTATTTATTGAAAATCATGATAACCCACGTATGATTTCTAAGGTAGATTCTAGGCCAGAATATCGTTTGGTCTTAGGTAAATTACTTGGGATGATTCAGCTTACTTTAAAGGGAACACCTTTTATTTTTCAAGGGCAGGAATTAGGGCTGATTAATAAAGACTTTAAGGAAATTGAAGACTTTAGAGATATTGAAAGTATTAATTTGTATCAGGAGCTCATTAAGGAAAAGAGTAAAGAGGAAGCCATGGAAATTATCCTAAGTGGAAGTCGGGATCATGCCAGAACCCCAATGCCTTGGTCTAATGAGAAGCATGGCGGCTTTACATCAGGAACGCCTTGGATTGGAATGGATAAAGATTATAAGTCTTATAACGCCGAGGTTGAAGTAAAAGATGAAGACTCTATTTATACCTGCTATAAAAGGTTAATTGCTTTGAGGAAGAAGAGTCTGACATTGGTTTATGGAGACTTTCAAGTAGTGGATGAAAAGGTAAAAGATTTGTTTACCTACTTTAGAAATTATAATGGGCAGTGTTATTATGTGGAATGTAATTTGAGTCGGCATGCTATTAAAAGAAAACGTCCAGTAACGGATTATCAATTGGTGATGTCCAATTATAAAGACGCTTATAAAATGCTAAGACCATATGAAGCCAATTTATATGAGATTAAATGTTTTCACTCTTCACACTAAATTGTATGGCATACAATTTTAAGATTGTATGGTTGAAATACCAATGATATAATTTGAAAAATCAAATAATATCATTTTGGAGGAGAGGAAGATGGAGAAGCAGGTTAAAGCTTTAAAGGCGGCATTACCTCATACCATACCTGTTATTACAGGTTTTTTATGTTTGGGAGTGGCATATGGTGTCTTAATGAGTGCTAATGGATATGGGGCGATTTGGTCCTTTTTAATGAGTTTGATTGCGTTTTGTGGGAGTATGCAGTTTGTGGCAATTGGACTACTGTGTGTGAGTTTTGATCCAGTCCATGCTTTTATAATGGCATTAATGGTCAATGCAAGGCATTTATTCTATGGCTTGTCATTACTAAAAAAATATAGTGGAAAAGGGAAGTTAAAGTTTTTCTTAATCTATTGGTTATGTGATGAGACCTTCTCTATTAATTGTAGTACCACTCCGCCTGAAGGGGTGGATGAGGGATGGTTTTATTTCTTTATTTCACTTATTAACTATTTAGTATGGGCTTTTAGTAGTTTATTGGGTGGACTTTTAGGCAATTTTATTATGTTTAATACAGAGGGCATTGATTTTGCTTTAACAGCTTTATTTGTAGTCATTTTCTTGGATGGTTGGAAAGAACAGAAAAATCGTATACCTGCTTTAATTGGAGTAGGATGCTCAATCGTAAGCATTATGATTTTTGGAACGGAAAACTTTATTATACCAGCTATGTGTATGCTACTTGTAGTACTTACTATAGGAAGAGGTAAACTGGAAGGAGAGAAAAAGGCATGTATCTATCTACAAAAGAAACAATCCTTATCATCTTAGTGATTGCAGCTGGAACATTCCTCACTAGAAGTTTACCTTTTATCTTATTTCCAGAGGGTAAAAAAGTACCTAAGTATATTCATTATCTGGGTAAAGTCTTACCTTATGCTATGATTGGCCTTTTAGTAGTGTATTGTTTAAGAAATACGACTTTTAGTGGCATTTTAACAGGTAAAGCTTCTTGTATTCCTACGGGGATTGCCATACTGTGCATTATAGTACTCTATAAGTGGAAGAATAATACGCTACTTAGTATCGCAGGAGGAACAGCACTTTATATGGTGCTGATTCAAGTCTTTTTCAAATGATGAAATTTATTAAGTTTTGAATAGGTCCTCATCAATTTTTCCTTTAGAGGGCATTTGGAATCTTGCGTGCTATTTTATTTAAAATGCTAGTGGGAACTTCAGTTTTGTCTTTAGTACCTGCATAGGTAATATTACCGAGATGATGCATACCAGAGGTTTTAAAGAATTCTTTCATGGCTTTTAAAGTACCAGTGCTTTGACCAGCTATTCGGTCAAATGGAAAAGGTGTTGAGCAGGTAGTCATCAGGAGATAACCATGAGATTTAGAAAGAAGTGGTTTAGGAATCATATGTTCATTATCATCCATAATCACACCAGCTAGTCGATCAAAGAGATTTTTAGCAACGGCAGGAATGTTGGCAAAGTAGGTTGGGGCAGCCATAACCGTTATATCACAAGTTTTAAGAAGCTCTTCAATGGCTTTAAGGTCATCTTTTATGTGACAAGAACCTGTTTGTCTACAACGCATACAGCCGTTACAATATTGAATGTTTTTATCATAAAGAGAAATAAAGTGAACTTCGTAGCCTTTGCTCTTGGCTGTTTCCATAGCGTGATTCAGCATTGTAGCAAGGCTACCTTTTTTTCGGGGTGAAGCAAGAATAGCAAGCATTTTTTTAGTAGGCATTAGCAATATCCTCCTTTAAGATAGATTGTAAAAGTGTTTTAAAACTATAGTCTAGAAAAGCTTTTTGGGTTAAATCCATAGCTTTAGTAATATACATTTGTTTTTGACAAGCAATTCGAATGATGCCGACTAAGCTGCCCCAAAACCAAAAGATTGTAGGAAGAATAGGCAGATCTTCTTTAACATAGCCAGCTTTAATGGCCTCTGTTAGGAAGTTTGCAAGTTCTAGGTCGATTTGCTCACCTACTTCATAGATTTCTTTAAAGATAGCAGGCGTTTCAGGATTATGAATATCTACATTGATATCACTTGTGACTATTTCAAAATACAAAGGAGCAGTCTGACTATAATCTACAAGTTCACAACAAATTGCCCTGTAGCGTGCAAAGAAATCAGTTTCCTTTATTAAGGCTTCATGTAGATGACTATAAAGCATTTTCATACTTTCTAGTGTAAGATGATTTAGAATTTCTTCCTTGCTTTTGAAATAAACATAAAGTGTTGCCTTACTGTAATGGGCAGCCTTAGCAATATCATCCATGGTGGTTTTTACGAACCCTTTTTCCAAGAAGAGACTTTCTGAGGCTTTTAAGATATTTTGTCTATGAAAAAGGGATAAAGCTTCTTTTTTTGAGTCTGCCATGAGCGTAACCTCCTAAGTGAAATGTGAGTCTGAATATTAAACTGATAGTTTAGAAAATAATATTACAGTCTAAAAGTAAAGTCAATAATATTTTGAAAATAAAATATATTTAAAATGAATTAAGAAATAAGGTTTTAGTAAGTACCATAGAATAATATTAAAAAGGCAAAATTTACAGGTGACCGAAAGGTCTAGTCAGTAAAGGAGTAGCCATGCTATGATGGAAAGATAGAAAATTTGGAGGAAAATCATGAGCAATTACAATGAGAATTTAGAAATGGAACAGCAATACTTAAAAGAAGTGATTGCATTTTTAGAGGAGCAAATTGCATCTAGTGGAGAGATGGTAGCCAAACAAAAAAGTGAGCTTGTGGCACTGAGAAAAGAAATGTTTGCAGGTGGGGTATCTACAGTAGATGATTATGATAGAAATATAGAAATCAGCCAATATCATACTATGGAGCGTATGGAGACAGCGCACTATGCTAATAAATTAGAGAAATTAGAGCAATACAAACGCATTTTAGATAAACCTTATTTTGGTCGTATTGATTTCACAGAGGAAGAAGAATATGACGTAGAGAAAATTTACATTGGTTATCAAAATGTCATGAAAGATGGGAGTTATCAGGTTTATGTATATGACTGGCGTGCACCAATTGCCAGTATGTTTTATAGAAATGAGTTAGGAAAAGCAAGCTATGAAGCACCTTGTGGTGAAATTAGAGGGGAAATGAGTCTTAAGAGACAATATGAAATTAGCAAAGGTCAGCTAGATTACTTCTTTGATTCTTCAGTAGCGATTACAGATGATCTACTTCAACAAGCATTAGGTAATAATGCCTCTAGCTATATGAAAAACATTGTAGAGACCATTCAAAAGGAGCAAGATTTAATCATTCGTGATAAAGGCAATGACTTACTTATGGTACAAGGGGTAGCAGGTAGTGGAAAAACATCTATTGCGATGCACCGTATTGCGTTCCTTTTATATGAGCGTATGAGTGAAGGGTTAACCAGTGATAATATTATGATTATCTCGCCAAATCATCTTTTTGGAGAGTATGTATCTACGGTTCTTCCAGAGCTTGGGGAAAACAATGTACAATATAGCACTATGGAAGAATTCTTTGATGCGTATTTTAAAGGAAGACATAAACTTCGCTCTAGAAATAGCCAATTAGAGCATATGATTACCCATAAAAATAGAAACAAAATCAGAAGTAATATTCGATTTAAAGGGTCACTTGTCTTTGCAGAAATATTAGACCGATTAGTTGAGGCCTTTGAAAAAGAATTAATTCAATTTAAAGATGTTTACTATGCAGGGGAGCTTTTAATAGATAAAGAAACCTTACGTAAAAACTTCTTAGATAATGCTATTAATATGGTAGCAGGTAGACGTTTAAAACGTATGAGTCATGGATTAGAGCAAAAGATAAGAGAATGTGAAAAAGCAAAACGTAAAGATCTCTTTAAAGAATTAAAAGGAAAAGGGACTTACTTTGCAGATGAGGATGTTGACCAAAAATTAAATGCCTATAGACAAGAAACAGCGGATACCATTCGTAGCTTTGCAAGAATTGATATCTTTGGGCTATATGCAAAATTATTTAAAGATGAAAAGCTCTTTAATAAGCTTACAAAAGGGTTGGAACTACCAAAAGGTGTGGATAGTATGAGAGCTTTCACAGCAAAAGGTTTACGCCCAGACTTTATAAACTATGAAGATGGGATGGCGATGCTTTATCTTAAACTAAGACTTGAAGATGAACATTTATATCCACAAATGAAACAGGTGCTTGTAGATGAAGCACAAGACTACTATCCATTACAATATAAAGTGTTAGGGGAAATCTTTAAAGGCGTTCAATATACTATCCTTGGAGATATTGGGCAAACTATTGAAAAGAATGAAGATGAGAGTTTATATGATGAAATCATGAAGTGCCTAAAACCTAAAAAGGCATTAAAATTAGGGCTTAATAAAAGCTACCGTTCTTCTTATGAAATTAGCTTATTTACGCAAAAGCTTAGAGAAAATACCAATGCTATTATTGCATATGAAAGACATGATGAAATACCACTTATTGCAGAGCAAGAAAACGAAGGACAAATGCTTGCTTGGGTAGAAGATAAGGTAAAAGAGTATAAAGAAAACGGTTATGAAACCATTGCGATTATCTGTAAATCTCAAAAAGATGTAAACCATGTCTATAGTAAGTTAGCTCATAAAATCGAGCTTCATAAGTTAAATACACAATCAGAGGAGTTCCATAAAGGGGCACTTATTATGCCAATTTATATGGCTAAAGGGTTAGAGTATGATGCGGTCATTGTTTATGAAGCAAATGAGGAGAATTACTATGAAGAAGAAGATAAACAATTACTTTATATTGCTTGTACAAGGGCGCTTCATAGATTGGCGTTATGTCATACAGGGGAAGTAAGTCACTTTTTAATATAGCTCGATGGGGGACTTCTCAAAATGGTCGCTCAGATGTCCGATAAAAGCTGTTTCCAGAAACACTTTTCTCTCCCATTTGAGTTAGAATATGCTGGAATTGGATATGGAATTTCCCATAGAGATGAGCAGAAATAGAGGAATAGGGCTTAGCTTGTTAAAGTACTTTTACAAGCTAAGCCCTATTTTGCTTTATAGAGGAAAATGGATTAAAATAAGTAGAAGAGGGGATTTATGTAAAGGGGAGATTATTGTGACTAGAAGTGAAAAGATTTATAAGAAATGCCATCTAATTGCATGCTTTATGCCGGCGATTGTTATAATGCTTGAAGGTATATTAGAGGTTTCTGAACGTACGAGTAGTATGATGTGGATTGGTATCTTTATAGCTGATATTGTGCTTCTAATAGTATCCTTAATAAGGTCTAAGCATATAAAAGCAAAAGATATTATTTTGAGTGTAATAGGTTTTATTGTGTGCCTTGGGTTTATTATTCATTTGGCACTAAAAATATAAAGCATATTAAGTAGAGAGTGAATTTACATAGTGCTAAATAAATCTAGTATATACTATTTTATAGATTGAATGTAGCGAACATAAAATATGTCGCCAATTACAGTAGGTAGTTGGCGACATATTTTTTATGCATAATGATATTTGTTTTTAAATTTAACGAGTAAAATAATCGTTACAATAAGGGCTAAGAATTCTGCTACGGAGATAGCACTCCATACGCCATCGATACCTAAGAAGATGGGTAAGATTAATACGGCAGCAACTTGGAATACTACTGTTCTTAAGAATGAGATAACGGCTGAAATGAGACCGTTATTTAAGGCTGTAAAGAACGCTGAACCAAAGATACTAAAGCCACAAAGTAGGAATGAAACAGCATAGAATTTAAAGCCTCTTGCAGTAAGTTCAAAGAGTTCTTGGTCATAGCCTACAAATACTTTTGCAAGTGGATTAGAGCCTATAAAGGCAGTAATCATTAGGACAATACCTGAAAGGGTAATAAGGATAAGACTCTTTTTAAGTACATTTTTTAATTCCTTATGATTGGATGCACCGAAGTTAAAGCCAATGAGTGGTGCAGTTCCAATGGAGTAGCCAATGAAGATGGCTAAGAAGATAAATTGAACGTACATAATAACGCCGTAAGCAGCAATACCATTCTCTCCAACCATACGCATGAGTTGGAAGTTGTAAAGCATACAAACGAGTGACATAGAAACATTCGTTAAGAACTCTGATGCACCATTAGAAGATGCTTTAATAAGGACATCTCCCATAAATTGAGTTTTAGTAAATTTAAGAAGGCTCTTATTTTTTCTTGCGAAATAAATAAGTGGAATAATGCCTCCAATCATTTGACTGATAGCAGTTGCAGCAGCAGCACCTATAATACCTAAATCAAGTACTGCAATGAAAAATGCATCTAAAACAATGTTAGTAAGCCCAGCAGCTACAGTGATGGCAAGTCCTACATTTGGTTTTTCTGCTGTGACAAGAAAGCTTTGAAACATATTTTGGAGCATAAAAGCAGGTAAAGCTAAGAGTAGAATTCTACCGTAGACTACGCAGTACGCTAACATTTCACCTTCTGCACCGAGTAATGTAGCAATCGGTTTAAGAAAAGCAATGCCAAGTACCGCAAAAACAATCCCTGATACGAGTGCAACAATAATTAAGAAAGAAAAATATTGATTGGCTTTTTCTTTATGTCCTTCACCTAGTGTTTTAGCGACGAGAGCACTTCCACCGGTTCCAAGCATAAAACCAACAGAACCTAGAATCATAACAAATGGTAGAATGAGATTTACAGCGGCAAATGGGACTTTACCCACAAAGTTTGAAACAAATAGTCCATCTACTACACTATAAATGGATGTAAAAATCATCATAATAATGGATGGTAAGACAAAGCGGATTAATTTTTTATAAGTAAAGTGATCCGAAAGTTGTATAGTCATTATTAAATCCTCCCTGATATATGTTTTTTAAGCTAAATCTTAAGTAAAATAAAAGCACTCAGTAGAGTAACCGAGCGCACTTGACATTTGATGATGCTTTATAATTTGGATTAAAAGTCTTTCATATTATAGAGAGACATAAAATAACTGTCAATGTTTTATTGAAATAGATCTTCTTAAGTAAAAGAAGTAGCGTAAAGGACTATTTTATATAGAAGCAAGAGCTAGCTAATAATAAGGATTTAAGATGAAAAGGACAGAATGGATCAGTTTATATATAAATGAGAGAGGGCAGCTTAAAGGATAGACAAAATAAGATGAAGTAAGTCATAATAAGAAAAGAAATTAAAAACAAAGATAGTGCGTATAGAGAAATAAATAATATGGATAGAGCGCATATTTATAGACCTAAATAGAGAATTGGGAAAATAAATACCATAGGAAAGTGAGAAGAGAGAAATGCAATTAGTAGAGTTATATGAAAGCTATAAAGAAGAAAGCAAAAATTATATGGATTGGGTAGAAACTTTGGTTGAAAAAGACTTTGAAGGCTATGGGGAAGATGTAATTATGGCGGGCTTAGAAGTCGCAAGAGACCAATTTAATAGATTAATGGAAGAGTCTAATGTATTAGAAATTAGCCCTGAAGAAGAAGGTAATTATAAAGATTTACGTTATCTTTTAATGGATCATCTTTTTTTAGCCAGTGACTTAGCACATTTTTATAAATGTAAAGAATTAGGACGTTTTAAAATGAGAGTCTTAAATAATGTAAATAAAAGAAGACGTGCAGAAATGTTTGGAAGTACAGCAGGCAGTGGAAGTTGTCCAATTAGATAATAGGGAGGATAAAATCCCTTATGAGCTAGAATATGCCTAATTTTTTATGAGGTATCGCATTTCGCGACACCTCATTTTTAGGTTAAAGAAAAACTTTAGGCTTTACTGGAGAAACGTGCAAAGCATTTATTAAATAAGATTGCAAAGAGTATGGCATAAAGGATGCCAATTACGTTATCAAGAATTCTAAAGAAAATAGCATTGGGTAGACCAAAAATGCCGGCAGCAACACTGATGGCACCAAAGGAATTAAAAAGTGATTGCCAGCCATAAGTGGCAGAAAGACCAACGCCAATACCACCAAGTATACCAATGTTGCTAAATATAGAATCAGGAAAAAAGGTGTAGATAATATAGCAAAGAATTCCCCCTATAATATTATAAGGGATTCGATGTATTGCACGGGTTTTCATATCTCCTTTAATAGGTGATAGAATAGACATTGCTGCAATTCCTACCCACATTACCCTTGGAAAACCAAGTAGTTGAGTAATAAATAAAATACTACATACACCAAAAATTAAAGTAATTTGCCACTGAGTGCTAGTGTTACTAAGATTAAAATCTAGGAATAAATCTTTAAGTTTTTTTTCATAAGTTTTTTTATGATGATTTCGATAATAGATTAGTCCACAAATAATAGCACTTATAGTAATGGCTATTAATCTATTAGTATAGACGGTTCCAGATACATCATAGCCAAATAAGAGTAAGTAGCCCAAAACCAGAGTAGAGTGATTAAACATCATGATATTATAGCAACCGAAGAATACCAATGAACCAATGCAAATTAGATTGATAAGTAGTGCCCCAAAAGGATTCATCATATTGGCAAGACGTGGTCCAATAGCGAGTATCACAAAAAATAAAAGAAAAATAAAGAGAGCCTGAGAGTGTTTAAAACCTAGGTCTACATTACGAAAAACCATAACACATAAAAGAATAACAACTCCAACAATGCTATTTTCTGAACCGAAAAGCATACTGTAGAGAATAACAAATCCCATGCAAAAAGCCAGTGTAATGAAGATTTTAAATAGGAAAACAGCAATATGATATATTTTTTCTTTTGTTGTTTTACTTTCGTGAATTAATTTTTTTGAACCTGCTTGGTTCAATTGTAGTTCTTGATAAAATGTCATATGAATGCCTCCTGCTTGTAAGTATATAGTGTAAAAGTTATGTGATATTATAAATGTCTTTTCCTAATAGTATATCCCTTTTAGAGAATCGCTATCATATATGTATTTAATGACTAGTTATAAGGTGATATATAAATTTAAGACATTAAAATACATAATATAATGAAAAATTAATGATTTCAATAAGTAGTTTCTTAAAGGAGAATAGCTTGTTAGAGAACATTAAATTTTCTAATTAATTTCTTGACTGAAAAAAATCTTTGTGTTAATCTGTTAATAATATTAGGGAGTAGTTCGCATCGGATTAGATGTTATACAATTCGTCATCACGTTGAAAAACCGGGTTGTATACTGAAATAAGAACGAGACTTTTATTGTGTAGTTTGCTATGCAATAAAAGTCTCGTTTTTTTGTGTTTCTATTCATAAAAAATTAGATACATAAATGATTTTTTTGGGATGTGGGCGCAATCTAATGAAAATTTAAAGGTTATAAAAGGAGAGGAAAACGTTATGATGTATTTACTTTTACTCGTTGGGTTCGTATTACTTGTAAAAGGTGCAGACTTTTTCGTTGAAGGAAGTTCATCTATTGCTAAAATGCTTAAGATTCCATCAGTTGTTGTTGGTCTTACTATTGTAGCAATGGGAACAAGTGCGCCAGAGGCAGCTGTTAGTTTAACAGCTAGTTTATCAGGAAACAATGATATCGCACTTAGTAATGTTATTGGATCTAATATTTTTAACTTATTAGTGGTAATTGGTGCTTGCGCAGCACTTAAAGGTGTAGATACACCATCTGATATTTTAAAAAGAGATTTACCAATTAACATAGGTATAACTGGTTTATTACTTGTGTTAATTTGGGACTGTAAAATTAGTCGTATTGAAGGATTACTTTTACTTCTTGGTATCGCAGTTTATTTAATCGTTGTTGTTAGACAAGCTCTTAAAAATAGAGTTGAAAATGATGAAGAAGAGATTAAAGTTTTATCACCTCTTATGAGTGCAGTTTATATTGTAGGTGGTTTAGTAGCTATCGTAATTGGTGGGGATTTAGTTGTAGATAGTGCTAGTGGAATTGCGACAGCTTTCGGTTTAAGTCAAACTTTAATTGGTTTAACCATTGTAGCAATGGGAACATCACTTCCAGAGTTAGTAACTTCTATTGTAGCAACTAAAAAAGGTGAAACAGGTTTAGCATTAGGAAATGCAGTAGGTTCTAGTATATTTAATATCTTATTTATTTTAGGACTTTCAGGATCTGTATCTCCAATCACTGGTTCAGTAGAAGCAATTATGGATACAGTCATTTTATTAGGTGTTACAATTGTAACCTATCTATTTGCTAGAAGTAGTGAGAAAACAGTACCTAAAGAAGGTATTGCTTGCCTTCTGTTATATGCAGGGTATATGGTATTTGCTATTATTCGATAGGTAAAAAATAAATAAAAGTAAGTAGGCATTATAGGACTCATGTAAAACATGAATCCTATAATGCCTTTTTTATAGTCCACTTTCTTTTGAAAGATTATTTCGGAGAATAGAAGTAGAGTACTATAAAGTAGGAAAAACGTAATTGGTCTAAGTGTAAAAGAAAAATAAAAACTGTCAATTTCGAATATATTGACAAAAATTGGGTATAGGCGTAACCTTAAAATAGGCGTGTCTATTTACTAAATCAATAAGTAATTTATGTAAGAATAAAGATGGAGGCGAAGAGTGAAGAAATGGGGAAAAAGAAGGCTAGCAAACTAAGGTATTTATTTCTGCGGTCGGCTTTAATTACACTTGGATGTATTTCTGTTTTATGTATAGGGGCAATGATTATAGGCAAAAATTTAGTAGAATCTGTGCAAGTAGAGACAGAATACGTGGAATATACACCTAAGGCAAGTCATCATTTAGAGAAAGAATTTAGCGCGGAAAGTGAACAAGAGGTTATGGAGTGTATTGAGCCTACGCGTACACTAGAAGATAAAACGATTATGATATTTGGCGTGGACAAGGAAGAAGCGCGTACTGATACTATTTTACTGGCACACTTTGATGGCAAGACTGAACAAATCGATATTATGTCTATACCTAGAGATACAAAGGTATTTTGGAGTGAAACGCAACAAGATAAGGCAGTAGAGTTAGGAAGAAGTTATCAATATTATAGTAAAATCACAGATATGAGTTCATTAGGGGGCATAGATCACTTAAGATATTTTACCATTAGAAGTGTGGAAGAGATGCTTGATATTAAAGTAGATCATTATGCTGTGGTTAATACTAAAGTTATTAGAGAATTAGTAGACAGATTAGGTGGTATAGAGGTTAATGTGCCACGATTTATGCAATATGATGATTACTATCAAGATTTACATATTGATTTAAAGCCTGGCATGCAAATTCTAAATGGTGAGCAGGCAGAAGGCTTATTAAGGTGGAGACATAATAATGATTTCACTCAGCAATATGCAGAGGGAGATTTAGGACGAATAGAAACACAGCAGTTATTTATTGAAGCTTTTGCGGATAAATTAATCAATGAAGTATCAGTAGGTACAGTGATTGATGTGCTTACAGCAATATATATGAATATCAAAACAGATGTGAGTTTTAGTGAAGTGCTTGAGTATATTCAGTATTTGCCTTACTTATCCATGAATAATATAGAACTTACAACATTACCGGGGCAAAGTCAGTTAGAAGAGGTGTGGTACTATATAATGGATGAAGAAGAAGCAAAGCGTTATGTAGATCGAGTCTTTTATGGAATAATATAGGTTAGATTAAGGAGGAAATAGGATTAAAGTTGCAAAGATTTTAGAAGCGTTATGGCAGTCTAGAAGTTAGGCAAAATAGTCCTAGAATAAGACATGGAAAACTTAGAGGGATACATTAATTTTTGGCCAGAATTTGAGGGGAAAAGAGAAATTGCAGCAAAGGATTATTGTTTTATCTATTATAGAAATCAATTGATTTTAAAACAGGCAGAAGGATTACAGGTACCACGATATGAGGAATGTGAGGCAGTGATTCAAAATACGACTAAGATGTGGTATTTAGGAAAATGGCATAATAATATTTGTTTTGCTTATGCCTTAGAAGAGGATGAGGCTTTAAATCCATTCCTCTTAAAAGGCATGCAAATAGGAGAGGCGACACAAGGACAAAGGGAAGTACAAGAAAAACTTCAATGGGTAGATTTGAGGGATGAAAGATGGAGTGAAGAATTGGAGATGTATCAAATTGCTGTTAAAACGCAGCACTTATTAAACTGGGATAAAAGTACTAAATACTGTGGATGCTGCGGCAGTTTATATGAGAGAAAAGAAGATGAACGAGCGAAAAAATGTCCGAAGTGTGGCAACTTACAATTTCCTAGAATTTCACCTGCTATTATTGTAGGTATTAAAAAAGGTGATGAAATATTAATGGCACATAACTCAGGCTTTAGAGAAGGGTTATATAGTGTCATTGCAGGCTTTGTGGAGCAAGGCGAAACCTTAGAAATGGCTGTTAAACGAGAAATTTATGAGGAAGTGGGGATTAAAGTAAAGAACATACAATATTTCCAGAGCAGACCTTGGAACTCTATTGATTCTTTAATGTTAGGCTTTATTGCAGAATATGAAAGTGGTGAAATTAAAGTAGATGGCAAGGAAATTGTGGATGCAAAATGGTGCGATAAAGACCATATGCCAGCTATTTTACCGAGTAAGATTTCAACTGCATGGCACATTATTAATGAAATTATGGGATTAGAATAAATCTAGGTAAGATGGCCAAAAACGGAATGAATCATAAACACCTGATGTAGGTGATGTTTCTAAAACTATAAAACAAGAGCATAATCAATTATTTTCTAAAGCAGATATCATGCTGGGAAATTTAGATTATGCTCTTTTATTATGTGCATTTAGATAGAGAGGTAATTTGCTGATGAAGTAGGGGAAAGGGGGTAGCCATTACTATAATAAAAGTAGAAGAAATTATAATAAATAAGAATACAATAACACAAATCAGGGAACAAATAGGATATGTATTTTTAATCTAAAGGAGGTAATCAAAATGCATCTTACGCCAAGAGAAATTGAAAAATTAATGTTGCATACAGCAGGAGATGTAGCTGCTAAAAGAAAAGAAAGAGGAATTAAATTAAACTATGTAGAGTCTATTGCTTACATTAGTTCAGCACTTATGGAAGCAGCTAGAGAAGGAAGAGATGTACCTGATTTAATGCAATATGGTAGAACACTTCTAAAAAAAGAAGATGTTATGGACGGTGTTGCTGAAATGGTACATGAAGTACAAATTGAAACAACTTTCCAAGACGGTACAAAACTTGTGACTGTACATAACCCAATTTGTTAATCGGGTTATATAAAACAAGTTAAGTACGGAATAAAAGGTAGAAGGCAAAAAAATAGACTAGGAGGAAAACATAATGTTTCCAGGCGAAATTATTAATGGTCAAGGTGAAATTATTATTAATAAAGATAGAAGAACTGAACGCATTTCTGTAAAAAACACTGGAGATCGACCAGTGCAAGTAGGTTCACATTATCATTTCTTTGAGGTTAATCGCTTTTTAAGTTTTGATAGAGAGTCAGCATATGGAATGAGATTAGATATTCCATCAGGAACTTCAGTAAGATTTGAACCAGGTGAAGAAAAACAAATTCAATTAGTAGAAATTGATGGGAATAAAAGAGTATTCGGGCTTAATGACTTAACAAAAGGTCAAGCAACCCCTATCACATTAAAAAAAGCCATGCATAATGCACAGCTAAAGAATTTTGTCTAAGGTAATAGACTTAGGAAGCACCCGTTTTTAGTATGGGTGTATATTACAGCGTAAAGGAGCGGAAAAAATGAGTGTTTCAATGAGTAGAAAAGATTATAGCGCTATGTTTGGGCCTACAGTGGGAGACAAAGTACGCTTAGCTAATACAGATTTAATTGTTGAAGTTGAAAAAGATTTCACCGTATATGGAGATGAAGCCAAATTCGGTGGTGGAAAAACACTTCGTGATGGTATGGGACAATGTGTTAATACCACTCGTGCAGATGGTGTTTTAGATTTAGTTATTACCAATGCAACCATTATTGACCACTGGGGTATTGTTAAAGCGGATATAGGTATTAAGGATGGTAAGATTGTAGGTATCGGAAAAGCTGGAAATCCAGATATTATGGATGGCATTACACCAGGGATGGTAGTAGGTGCTTCTACAGAGGCACTTGCAGGAGAAGGAAGAATTATTACTGCTGGTGGTATTGATACACATATCCACTTTATTAGTCCAGATCAGATTGAAACAGCACTTTATAGTGGTGTAACAACTATGATTGGTGGTGGGACAGGTCCAGCTGATGGTACAAATGCAACCACTTGTACACCAGGACCTTGGAATATTGAAAGGATGATTAGAGCAGCAGAAGAATATCCTATGAACATAGGTTTCTTAGCTAAAGGAAACTGCTCAGGAAAAAGACCACTTGCTGAACAAGTAGAAGCAGGTGCAATGGGACTTAAAATTCATGAAGACTGGGGTGCAACACCTGCAGTTATTGATAGTGCTTTAAGTGTCGCTGATGTATACGATGTTCAAGTTGCAATTCATACAGATACTTTAAATGAAGCTGGATTTGTAGAAGATACCATTGCAGCTATTGGTGGTAGAACAATGCACACCTACCATACAGAAGGTGCAGGTGGTGGACATGCTCCAGATATTATGAAAATTGCTGCTTATCCTAATATCCTACCTGCTTCAACTAACCCAACTAAACCTTTCACAAAAAATACTTTAGATGAACACTTAGATATGCTTATGGTTTGTCACCACTTAGATAAAAATATTCCAGAAGATGTTGCTTTTGCAGATTCTAGAATTCGTCCAGAAACTATTGCAGCAGAAGATATTCTCCAAGATCTTGGTGTATTTAGTATGATGAGCTCTGACTCACAAGCTATGGGAAGAGTTGGAGAAGTTATTACACGTACTTGGCAAACAGCAGATAAAATGAAAAAACAACGTGGTGCACTTAAAGAAGATGGAAATGACAATGATAACTATAGAGTAAAACGTTATGTTGCTAAATATACCATTAATCCAGCTATCACTTTTGGTGTTGCTGATTATATTGGCTCTATTGAAGAAGGTAAATGGGCAGATATGGTTGTTTGGGAACCAGCATTATTTGGTGTAAAACCAGATATTATTATCAAAGGTGGTATGATTGTAGCTGCTAAAATGGGAGATTCTAATGCTTCTATTCCTACACCTCAACCTATTACCTATAGAAATATGTTTGGGGCACATGGTAAAGCAAAATATGATACTTCTATCACTTTTGTATCAAGATCAGCTTATGAGAATGGTATTAAAGAAAAATTAGATTTAGATAAGGTGATTTTACCTGTAAAAGGCTGTCGTGCAATCGGTAAGAAAGATATGATTCTTAATGATGCAACACCAGTTCTTACTGTAGATCCAGAAACCTATAAAGTAACAGCTGATGGAGAAGTTATTGAATGTAAACCAGCTGATGAATTACCAATGGCTCAGCTATATTTCTTATTCTAATTTTTTGTTTCATTTTCATTCCAATGACAATAGAAAAGTTACTCATCATTCATCCTTTACTACATCAACTTTAAGTTTGGTGTAGTAGAGGATGAATAAAGTTAATGGATTGAATAATGCATTTATAGGTGTATTGGGCGTTTAAATATAGTTCATACAAATAGATAGCTATACGGGAGGAGAAGAAAATGATTGTTGTTGAAAAAGTAATTGGTAATCTGCATCATAGGCATAAGAATGAAGAAAATCTTAGTGTCGATTATGTAGATGTAGAATGGCATGAGACTCATAAAAAAATTCATAAAAAGGTAACAGCTTCAGGTGAAGAGGTGGGCATGCGTTTTGATGACCACATTTTAGTGCATGGGTTAATTCAAGATGACATTTTATATGAGCAAGATGGCAAGGTGATTGCAGTTAATATTCCACCTTGTGATGCCCTAGTTATAGAAGTTGAAGATACTCATTTGATTCCGAAAGTATGTTATGAAATTGGGAATAAGCATGCGCCGTTCTTTAGGGGAGAAAATGAACATCAATTTATTACCCCTTATGATAAGCCATTAGAAGTGCTTTTAGAAAAATTGGGCGCGTGCATAACACATAAAGCAGTGAAGTTAGATTTTACGAAGGCAATTTCTACTTCTTTAGGAGGTCATCACCATTAATAATCCATTATTTATTTTAATGCAGGTTAATGATGCGCTTTTTCCTATAGGTGGTTATACCCATTCCTATGGTTTAGAGACCTATATTCAAAAAGGAAAGGTTAGTAATAATGAGCAGGCAGAAGCGTATATCAGGCAAAATTTAAAAACTAATTTTCTCTATACAGAACTTCTAGCTGTATCCTTGGCATATGACTATGCTAGTCATAATGATTTAGAAGGTTTAATAGAGTTAGATGAAATTTTAACAGCAAGTAAAGTGGCATTAGAACTTAGGGCGGCAAGTCATAAGTTAGGTGTTAGATTTATGAAAATGGTGGAGGCGTTAGATCTTTCAGAGATTGCCCCTATTTTTAAGGCGTATCAAAAAGAAAGTGAAAAGGTTCATCATGCAGTGGTTTATGGATGTTTTGTAGGTGCGCTAGGAGTAGAAAAGTCAGTGGCATTAAGCTTCTTTATTTATAGTGCGACTTCTACCATGGTAACAAACTGTGTCAAAACCATTCCACTTAGTCAAACTGCAGGACAGCAAATTCTGTTTAGAATGCATCCGTTATTAGAAAAGTTAGTGGAGCAGTGTTTAGAACTAACTATAGAAGACTTAGGCAGAAGTACACCAGCACTGGATGTTGCCGCTATGCAACATGAAGTCCTTTATTCAAGACTTTATATGTCATAGAAAATAACCACAGATAAAATGTGAATTTGTGAATAAATAAGAACGAAGAAAGCGAGTTGTGTGGATAATGAGCTATGTAAAAATTGGAGTAGCAGGGCCTGTTGGTTCTGGAAAAACGGCTTTAATTGAGTGTTTAACTCGTAAAATGTACGATGATTATAGTATTTGCGTTGTAACGAATGATATTTATACAAAGGAAGATGCTGAGTTCTTAGTAAAAAATTCTAAGCTTCCTAAAGAACGTATTATGGGTGTGGAAACAGGTGGATGTCCACATACAGCCATAAGAGAAGATGCATCTATGAATCTAGAAGCAGTAGATGATTTAGTGAAGAGATTTCCTGAGGTAGAAATTATTTTTATTGAAAGTGGTGGAGATAATCTTTCTGCAACTTTTAGTCCAGAGTTAGTCGATGCAACGATTTTCGTTATAGACGTAGCGGAAGGAGATAAGATTCCAAGAAAAGGTGGCCCAGGTATTACACGTTCAGATCTTTTACTCATTAATAAAATCGACTTGGCACCTTATGTTGGAGCTAGCCTAGAGGTTATGGAAAGGGATTCAAAGAAAATGAGAGGGGATAAACCTTTTATGTTCACTAATCTGCGTAGTTTAGAGGGCGTAGATAATGTCATAGCATGGATTAAAGCACATGTTCTATTAGAAGGTGCATCTAATGAGTAGCGAGAATCATTACCCTAGAACCTCTATACTGACAATCAAAACGGAACATCGGCATGGCAAGAGTATTTTATCTGATTGTTATTTTACGCCACCCTTTAAAATTACAAGACCTTTTTATGATGAAAAAGGTGAAATGAAAATTATTGCGATGAGTACTTCTGCAGGTATGCTAGCAGGAGACTGCCAAGAAGTAACACTGGATATCGGAGAGAATACAAATGTATACTATACCTCTCAGAGCTATGAGAAGCTTCATAAAATGGAAGAAGGCATGGCTACTAGAAAGGTTCGTATGAATATAGCAAAGAATGCTTGTCTAAAGTATATTCCTTTGTCAACGATACCATATGCAAACTCTGCCTTTTTTAATGAAGTAGAAATTCATTTAGAGGATGACACTTCAAGATTACTACTAGTAGATATTATTTCAGGTGGACGTATTGCTCGTGGAGAATGCTTTAATTATCGCCTCTATAAATCTTATACTTCGGTAAAACAAGGTGGTAAGCTAATTTATAGAGACCATACTCACTATGATCCAAGTGATTGTGATATGCAAGATTTTGGGATGTACGAAGCATATACTCATTTAGCCAATATATTACTTGTGAATATGGGAGAACCTAATGTTTTGCTTGAAGGCATTAGAAAAATAATGAGTGAAATGCAGTTATTAAGTGGCGGCGCAAGCTTAAATGAAGCAGATGCAATAAGTGTTAAGGCATTTGGTACTTCGGCACAACAATTAGAAGACTTAGTAGATGCTATAAACAGGTTGATTGAAACAAGTGAAGTATTGGTATAGGTACAATTACAATATAATTACAACTATAGCTATAGGGACATTAGAGTGAATTAAAAAGTATCTGAAATAGGATAAAATAATATAATGAGAGGCGTTATAAAACAAGGTCTTAGATAAGATTACCTTGTTTTACAACGCCTCTATTATGTTTTTATGCTACTAAGAAATACATTTCTTTTACTGATTTCTATAAGCCAAAATGGTCAATGGTCCAATCACTATTTGTATCTTCTCTTATTAAAAACCACATATAGTTTGTATAAGTAGAATTAGGAGTAAGAACAGGATTATCCCCTGAACCATCTACATCAAAATTGGAAAATATCATGATACTATTTTCTGTATCCATTGAATTGAGGGTAATAAGCTCATTAGATTTTGCTTCATCATACCAGAGCTTTGTTAAAGTGCAAGCTGGAAAGCTAAAGTTAGTTTGTACACAGTCAATGGCTTGTTGAATTTCATCCTGAGAAAATTTAGTGGATGTAGATATTTCAATAGTTGGTGTATTGTTTTTATACCTTTTATAATAGGTGGCTGATGAAAATATAACTACAATTAAGCAAAAACATAAGATTAATTTTTTCATAGTTGTCTCCTTTATTAAGTTTATAAATGACTATTAAATTTAAATTAATTAAACACGCATCATAATTTACATTATAAAGTAAAGTGAATATTTTGAAAATAAAATTTATATAGTGTAGGGGGATAAAGGTGCAGAGTAACTCTTTAAATCAGTAAATAGGGATGTATAGTTCTATAGTTCTATCATGTTTTATTTCATCTATGCTAGGAATTTTTAAAGCTATCTATTTTAAGAATAAGAAACATATCCATTAAAGTAAAGCAATAACATTTAGAAAAACATCTAAATGTTATTGCTTTTTTTAGAATGAAATGATATTCTATATTTAGATAAACATCTAAATGATGGAGGTGGAAAATGGGATTTCAGGAAAGTTTTAAGGCTTTGTCAGATAGTACAAGGCGAGAAATTCTTAATTTATTAAAGATGGGCTCTATGACAGCTGGAGAAATTGGTGGACATTTTGAAATGACAGGTGCAACTATTTCGCATCATTTATCCATTTTAAAAGAAGCCGGACTCATTAGTGATGAGCGTAGAGGAAAGTTTATATACTATGAGCTGAATATGAGCGTGTTAGATGAAATTATGGGGTGGATGGTCCAACTTAGAGGAGGGAATAAAAATGAAGAATAAAGTTGTAAGAATTTGGACTTATGTATTAGGCATATTACCGCTTATTGTATTAGGATGCCTATATACACGTTTGCCTGAGCAAGTACCTATGAACTGGGGGTTCAATGGAACTGTAACGTATGGCAATAAAGTACAGTTATGGATCGTATTTTCGTTAGGGATTATTATGGCGGTTATGTTTGATGTTTTACCTAAAATTGATCCCAAAAGAGCTAATTATAAGAGATTTGGAAAGTATTATGATTTATTTGCGCTTACAATGATTATTTTTCTCATGATTATGCAAGGTGTGGTATTAGTAGAAAGTTTTAAGCCTAATACCGTACAAGTAGGACAGTTAGTTGCCATAGTAGTAGGTGTTTTGTTTATGATAACAGGTAATATTATGCCTAAAATTAAAACTAATTTTTATATGGGGATTAGGACACCTTGGACACTATCTAATACAGATGTCTGGAATAAGACACATAGATTAGGTGGTAGACTTATGTTTTTAGTAGGTGCTTTAACCATTATATGTAGTGTTTTCTTAAACTCATCAGTGACATTTATTATTATGATGGTAGGTGTGGTATGTATGGCGACTATAACATTAGTCATGTCCTACATTTGGTATCGTAGGTTATAAAAAAGCCAATAGAGGTA
>SVDC01000020.1 GCA_015058045.1 Cellulosilyticum sp. | reverse complement strand
ATGTTTAAATTAGAGCTGAAAGAAATGCCTGAGTCATAAAAGTAGATCAAAAAGGAAGGAAGCTTAGGGTGTTAAAGAACGCCCTAAGCTTCTTTCCTTTTTCTTCTTGTAAGCGTTGAAAATACAAGATAGATTTGATACTATTAACTATAGAAAGAATAGGAGAGAGAAAAATGCCTTTAATTAATGAATTAAAACCTCAAGAAGCTATTAAAGGAATTTACCTATGTAAATTTAAACAACAGCTTAAAAATAAAAACGGAAAAGATTATTACACGATACGACTTCAAGACCGTACAGGTATGCTAGATGGAAAGATTTGGGCTATTCATAGTGGCATTGGTGCATTTGAAGTAGATGATATTATAGAAGTAGAAGGAGAAACCCTGCTTTATCAAGAAAACCTACAACTGAATATTACTAAGGTACAAAAAGTAGAAGAGGGGTATGATTTAAAAGCATTTTTACCTCATACTAAAAAAGATGTGAATCAATTAGAAGAGCGTTTAATGCAGTTTATTGATCAGGTAGAAAATAATTATTTAAAGAAACTTTTAGAGGCTATTTTCTATGAGGATACGCTTTTCGAAGCCTTTTCAAAACATAGTGGAGGCAAAACGGTACATCATGCTTATTTAAATGGGCTTTTAGAGCATACAGTGACAGTTACAGAGATTGGTGTGCATATGGCAAAAATGTATGATCATGTCACTCTAGATTATGTCATTGCAGGCTGCTTGCTACATGATATAGGAAAACTTAAAGAGCTTACTGCTTTTCCTAAGAATGATTATTCAGATGAAGGTCAATTATTAGGACACCTTATGATTGGATGTGAAATGGTTCATGATACAGCACGTACCATTGAAGGTTTTCCAGAGGAAATTGAACGTATACTAAAACATATTTTAATTGCCCATCATGGCGAATATGAATATGGCTCACCAAAACGTCCTAAATGCATGGAAGCTATGATTGTTCACCTAGCAGATTATTCGGACTCTAGACTAAAGATGATGGAAGAAATGCTAGATAGTAGCCATGATGAGCCTTATGCTGGCTATCATAAAATTTTAACAAGGAATATTCGTAAAGTAAGCTTATGAAAAAGAAACCAATAAGAATTTCTGCCAATGAGATTAATCGTTTTACCTATTGTCCGTACCAATGGTATTATGGCAGAGTATATGGTCAGAAGGCCCTTAAAGAAAAGTATTTGGCAGTAGAAAGAAAAGAAGTCCCTCATGAGGGGAATTTTAAAAGAGGGCTAAAGTTTCATGAAAAGTATTATAGTAGTTACCGTTTAAGAAAACGTGTAGAATGGCTCATTATTCTACTTTTTGCTGTATTATTAATATGGGGGATTATGCAATGGAGCCAATTATAGGAGGACTCATTTTAAGCAGTATTATTATGGGGATTTTCTATATCTTTAGGCCAGCTATTACCTATAAAAATAAAAAACAACTTGGCGTAGCAAGAGCATCTGCTATTTATCTCGATGAAAAAGGAAGCAAAATGCTTATAGATTATACACTAGGCCTACAAGGAAAACCGGATATGATTTTTGAAACCTGGATTTTAAAACACTATATTCCTTTAGAGATTAAAAGTGGTAAATTAAAAGAGGATTGGCCGCACCAAGGAGATTTATATCAGCTTGCTACCTATTTTATATTAATAGAAAGTGTTTATGGTAAAAGACCACCTTATGGGAAGTTGGTCTATTCCAATAAAACATTTAAAGTACGTAATACAGCTAAATTAAGAAATGAAGTTTTAGCAGTTGCAGGGCAAATGCGAGATATGCTAGAGGATAAAATAGAGATTAAAGTTCAACCAGACTATATAAAATGTAGACATTGCGTATGCAAGGATACAGTATGTAAGTGGACAGAGGGGGAGAGAAAATGTTCTTCAAAAAAGAAAAAGCAGACAAAGGTAAAGTAAAGGATGAATCAGTTTCTAAGCAAGATACAAAGAAACAAGAAAATGAGGGGGGAAATTCACCTTTATTAGAACGCTATTTACAAAAAAATATGACGGATCATATGAGAAATGTAGATGATGAGGCACTTGCTAAAGCGATAAAAACGCTTTTGTATGAAGAAGGCAACAAAAATAAACACTTGAATTAGGAGTAAATACATGAAGGAAGAAATTCAAAAGTCACAGCACTATGAAATCAAAATCATAGATATGGGAGAAGGTGGAGAAGGCATTGGAAAAATCAATGACTTTACAGTCTTTATTCCAGACGTACTTTTAGGTGACCGAGTAGAAGTATGCTTAACAAAAGTAAAGAAAAGTTATGGATTTGGTAAAATGGTGCGATTGATAGAACCATCTCCTTATCGTCAAGAAGGTAAGTGTGTTCAGGAGAAAGAATGTGGAGGTTGTCAATTCCAAAGTCTAAATTATTGCAAGCAGTTAGAATGGAAGCGAAAAAAAGTAGAAAATTGCCTGACACGTATCGGAAAAATAGAAAATGTGACTGTAGCACCAACTTTAGGTATGGAAGAGCCTTACCACTATCGTAATAAAGCGCAATATCCTATTCGTATGGTAGATGGTAAAGTGGAGATTGGCTTTTTTGCGCCTAAAAGTAGACGCGTTATACCAGTGACAGATTGCTGTATTCAACATCCTATTAACAGCCAAATTATCCAGCGTGTGAAAGACTTTTTAACTCAATATGAAATCAGCATTTATAATGATGAAAGTCATAGGGGCTTAGTAAGACATCTTATGATTAAAACAGGCTATAAAGCACAAGATGTGATGGTATGTTTAGTCATTAATGGTAAACATATGCCACATAGCGAGGCACTTGTTGAAAGTTTAAAAGAACTCCCAGAAATTAAGAGTATTGTCCTGAATCATCATACGGATAAAACACCAGTTATTCTAGGAAAAGACTGTACCGTATTATATGGACATGAAAGCATTACAGAGCAAATTGGAGACTTAAAGTTTAAAGTATCACCACTTGCCTTTTTCCAAGTGAATCCAACTCAAACAGAAGTCCTTTATCAAAAAGCGTTAGACTTTGCAGAGCTTACAGAGGATGAAATCGTTTGGGATGCATACTGTGGCATAGGAACCATCTCGCTCTTCCTAGCTCAAAAAGCAAAGAAAGTGTATGGTGTAGAAATTATCCCTGAAGCTATAGAAAATGCTAAGGAAAATGCCAAATTAAATGGACTTACCAATACAGAATTCTATGCTGGAAAAGCAGAAGAAATCATCCCAGAACTTTATAAAAAAGGTGTCGTAGCAGATACCATCGTTGTAGACCCACCAAGAAAAGGATGCGATGAAAAGCTTTTAGAAACCCTCAAAGTTATGGCACCACAAAAAATTGTTTATGTATCTTGTGACCCCGCTACTTTAGCAAGAGATTTAGCTTATTTAACTAAAGAAGCAGGCTATAGTGTTGAGGAAGTACAACCAGTGGATATGTTTCCACATTCCGCGCATATAGAAACAATTGTGAAATTAAGTAAGTAAAATCATTGATAATCAATGAATTATATTTGAGTAAGAATGGACTAAAAATATGGAGTGGATACTTTTGGGATACTTTAGATAAAAAGTACTATGAGAAAGATTTTAGGTTTTGAATGGTAAGCCATTCAATCGGAAAATGTTTTGAAGTAGGAGAGTAAGTAGATGCTATAGCATCTGCTTACTCTCCTTTTTATGCAAGAAAAGAGAAACAAAGAATGGTGAGGTACGAATCATAAATCTATTTGATTATCAAAAAAGATAAGCTCTTGAAGTCGCGAAATATATGCATCAGGCTTTAATATATAATACATAAAATAGACCTTTGGTAAATAAAAGCTGCTAAAGAAAATACAAAAATTTTTAAGGAATTTTTTATAAATCTTGCCAATATTATATAATATTTTAAATTTTATTTAAAAATATTATTATAAATCAAATATAATGTATTATAATATATATTATAGAGAATGAAACAAAAGATGGTTTAAAGTATATAGTTTGTATTATTTAGAACATGTATGATAATGATTACACAATTAAAGGGGGACTATATGAAAATTACGGAAGACATTATTTACGTAGGAGTTAATGATCATAATATTGATTTATTTGAAGGTCAGTATGCTGTGCCAAATGGCATGGCCTATAACTCATATATTATTCTTGATGAAAAGATTGCGGTAATGGATACTGTGGATACTAAATTTACTCATCAATGGCTAGATAATCTAGAAGAATCTTTACAAGGGCGTAAGCCAGATTATTTGATTATCCATCATATGGAGCCAGATCATTCTGCAAACATTATAAATTTTATGAAAGTTTATCCTGAGACGGTCATTGTTGCAAATGCAAAAACGTTTTCTATGTTAGAAAATTTTTTTAGTACGAGTTTTGAAGGAAAGAAAATGGTTGTTAAAAATGGGGAGACACTTTCTCTTGGAAAGCATCAGTTAACCTTTACCTTTGCTCCCATGGTTCACTGGCCTGAAGTCATGGTTACTTATGATAGCATAGATCAGGTACTTTTTTCAGCAGATGCATTTGGAAAATTTGGTGCCCTAGATTTTGAAGAGGAGTGGGAGTGTGAAGCACGTCGTTACTATTTTGGAGTCATTGGCAAATATGGTATGCAAGTACAAGCTTTATTGAAAAGTATTTCAAAATTTGAGATTAAAATGATCTGTCCATTACATGGACCGGTACTTAAAGAAAATTTACCACATTATTTGGGATTATATGATACATGGTCTTCATATCAAGCTGAATCTGAGGGTGTTATGATTGCGTACACCTCAGTTTATGGCCATACCAAAAAAGCAGTGGAGCTACTTGCAGAAAAGCTTAGGACTAATGGATGTCCTAAGGTTGTAATTTGTGATCTTGCAAGGACAGATTTTGCTGAAGCAGTAGAGGATGCCTTTAAATATAACAAGCTTATTCTTGGTACAACAACCTACAATGCGGATATCTTTCCGTTTATGAAGCAATTTATAGAGCATTTGGTTGAGCGTAATTATCAAAATAGGACTATCGGATTTATTGAAAATGGCTCATGGGCACCTAGAGCAGCAATTGTTATGAAAGAAATGTTGGCATCTTGCAAAAATATGACTTGGATTGATACGGTTGTTTCTATTATGTCTGCTATGAAAGTGGAAAACACCAAACAAATAGATGAAATGGCAAAAGAACTTTGTATAGAATATGAAGATGCATCTATCGGAAAAGTAAAAAGTGGTGATCTATCTGCTTTATTTAAGATTGGTTATGGGCTATATGTCGTAACTTGTAATGATGGAAAGAAGGATAATGGCCTTATTGTTAATACAGTTTCTCAAGTGACTAATAGTCCTAATCGTATTGCAGTTACCATTAATAAAGAGAGTTATTCATATCATATGATCAGGCAAAGTGGCAAACTTAATATTAATTGCTTATCAACAGAAGCACCCTTCAGTATTTTTGAGAATTTTGGTTTCCAGAGTGGGCGTAATATAAATAAATTTACTGATATTTCTTTTTATCGTTCAGGAAATGGTCTTGCTGTATTATCTCATTACATTAATGCACTCATTTCATTAAAGGTTGAGCAATACGTTGATTTAGATACTCATGGCATGTTTATATGTTCCATCACAGAGTTAAAGAGTGTGAGTGAAAAAGAAACCATGACCTATACCTATTATCAAAATCATGTAAAGCCTGCTGTGCAGACAGAGGTGAAAAAAGGGTTTGTTTGCAAGATTTGCGGCTTTATTTATGAAGGGGATGAATTACCAGAGGACTTTATTTGTCCTATATGCAAGCATGGTGTGGCTGATTTTGAACCCCTAGATAAGAAATAAAATGGGACTGAATGCTTAAAAGGTTAGTATATCCGCCTTACATTTGCTTTGGTATTGCCTAAAAATAGGTAAAAGCAATAAGAGGTTTGATATAAAATTAAATTAGTACGAAAGGGGATGTTAGTAGTATAGAACAAAAGTTTATGCATACTGCAATTTACATATTCTTTGGAAATCATAATTAAAAGGGGGTATATAGTATGAATTATGTTTGTGTATGTGGTTATATCTATGATCCAGAAGTAGGTGATCCAGATAATGGAATAGCACCTGGCACAGCTTGGGAGGACCTCCCAGATGACTGGACTTGTCCAGTGTGTGGCTTAGATAAAGATAATTTTCAACCAGAAGAATAATTCATCATCTATTTAAGTAAATACGATGACAATAAGATAGCGTTATTGAAAGTGTTGCACAAGAAAGTTTACTTCAATAACGCTTTTTGTACAATAAAAGTGTAGTTGTTAAGTCAGTATATCTGATAAGGCAGCTACACTTATTGTATTTTATAGATTTATCTTGCGTATATATAGTAGATATTGATATTAATGATGAGTACATATAAATAAAGTAGCAAAACTATCATTCATAAAATGGATTATAGAAACATAGTATTATCGTAAAGTAATAGTGGGGGATAGTATTATGGTATTTAGAATAGATGAGTGTGTTGATATATTAAAGGATAAGTGTTGTAATATTGGAGATTTGGTGTTAATCAGTAGAGAGGGACTGAAAATTTTAGTCTTTATGGGAGCCAACTACAAGGATAATAATACATGGAAAGTGGATTTTTTACTTTCTAAAAGGTATGAAGATAAAACAGAAGATGCCAAGTGTTATATAGTTAATAGCGATCTTTACACAAGCTATAATGGCAAGATTTCTCTAGAGATTGGTTTTGGAGAAGAAATTCAATTTGATCAATCATTAGGATATTATGTTATGGAAGAGTATCAAAAAGGGATGTTAAAGAAAAAAATAGATAGAAAGTATAATTTTCATAAATCAAGGTCAGTTAAATTCAATGAGATTAAAAAGGATGAGATTAAATTTGATATTATCTTTTAAGTAGATACATTAAGTATATTGAATAGTTTTATGTGTGAGTGTACTTTTATATAGTAGAAAGTACAATCCTAATATGTTCCATACTCGAGTAAACTCAATAATACATAGAGCTGGTAACCTTAAGAGTTACTGGCTTTTTTTAACTTTCATAATAAATCATTCGGTACATAAAGTTATAATGATATGATGGATCTTATATATGAGAGAAGAAAAAAGTGATAGTAGTAAAAGGCAACTGGATGAGGTTTTAATTGTTAGAATCTTTTTAATATGATAGAATAGATTTAATTAATAGATGTAACTAGGAGAAACAGTTCTATTTTCCCTCTTAATGTATTGCTATCTTATACAAGTTCTTTTGGCAAATATGTGTTTTATCTTTAAAGTAAATAAAAGTTAAATGAATTTATACAATAAAGAATTTGAATATAAATGATATTGATATATATAGGTGGTAAATAATAAATATCTGTAATATAGCAATCATATTATTAGAAGTGTTGATGTGAAAGCAAAGTAAATGAATATAAATAACACTAGTAAGAGTGAAAGGATGTGTAAAGATGAAGGGGACAGTTGTTGCTACTTGGATTAAGACTTGTAAAAATTTATATGGTGATGAACATGTAAATGAAGCAATGCGGACGGTGGGATGGAATAAAGATAAGATATTTTCACCTATAGAAACCGTAGAAGATGAACAAATTTTTAAAGTGATACAATATATTGCAGCAAAAGAACATATTGTAGAAAAAGATTTATGGAGGATAATAGGTTTAGAAAATATTAAGGTATTTCATAAGGAGTTTCCTTCTTTTTTTAAAACTAAAAACCTATTTTCATTTTTAAGAGCACTCTTTGATGTTCATGTTATTATGACTAAAAAATTTAAGGGGGCAAAGCCGCCTCTTGTACAGATAAAAGCTATATCAGCGCATGAAGCACTATTAACCTATCAGTCTGAAAGAGCAATGTTTGATTATTTCTTTGGGCTCTTTGAAGGGGCTATGAAGCATTTTAAGGAACAGCCTAAAGTACAAGAAGTAGAAAGAAATAATAACGCCATGGTACTAAAGATTACTTTTCAAAATGAAATTTATTTTAAAAAGACGTACTTAGCTAATAATATTTTATCTCTAGGATTTATAAAAAGCATTCCTATAAAAAATGCTTTATTTACAGCACTTTTTACGATAATGATGACTATACCAATATTAGGATCTACTTTATGGTATAAAGGACTACTTATAGGAGGATTGGCAGCTGTATTTAGTGGAGTAGGTACGAGTTTACTATTAAGGCCTAAACAAGTCATTCAAGAAGAATTGGATATGATGCTTAAAAATGAATTTAGTACATATGGTGAAATAAAGACGAGAGACTTTTTTGAAGAAATACATGGGCTATTCAATAAATATAAAGCACTTAATCGTAAGGAGTTTACAGGTATTAAGAGTGTAGTTGATGAAATGACATCTTTTACAAATGCCCTTAATGATATCTCCGATGAGATGAAAAGAACTTCTAGTGATATATCTGAAGTAGTAGAACAAGTAGCTGAAGGTGCGATACAACAAGCTAAGAATACAGAGGAAGCGGCTAATGTACTTAATCAAAATAGTGATGCACTTAGAATTATTGTAAAGCATGAACATGAAAATAAAGAAGAACTTGAAAATGTATTAGTAAAAGTAAATAATAGTTATGAAGGTGTAAAAAATACAAGTAATTATATTGTTAATACATTAGGTGAATTTGATAAGATACGAGAAAAAGGAAGATACTTAGAAAATAAGGTGTTGGATATGACAGCCATTATAACCATTGTATCGCAAATAGCGGAAGAAACAAATCTACTTGCACTTAATGCGTCTATTGAGGCAGCTAGAGCAGGAGAAAATGGAAGAGGTTTTGCAGTTGTAGCTGAATCTATAAGAAAATTAGCAGAGCAATCTAAAGCGGCTGTACAAGAAGTAAATAAAAATTTAGGAATTTTTATATCTGAAATTAAGGTGTTTATTGAGACGATACAAAAGGAATACTTAAATCTAGAAAATGAGACCCGAAATTTAGAGGCTGTAAAAAACATTAGTTTTGAGGCCAATAAATCCATACATAGTGTATCGAATTCCATACTTGAAATGATTACTAATTTAACAAAGCAAGTTGACAGTATTGAGAATGCTTCAGTAAATGTAGAGGCATTGGCTGCTATAGCGGAAGAAAATTCGGCTTCATCTGAAGAAGTGAGTGCGAATATAATTAATTACTCACATGAAATAAATTCACTGATGGATAACATACAATCTTTTAAAGATATTTCAACAAGCTTTCAAAAGGATTTAGAACGTCATCAGATTTAATCCATAAGTTTTTTATAGATGATATAAATTCGTTACATAAAGGGATATAAGTATGAACTATTTTATTGTGAATAAAACAGTTCATATGAAAGTTATAGTAGATACCATTTTTGAAGTAACTAGCATTGTGGGGTATAAATATAATAATTAGAAAATTTAAAATTGACACTGTCGAAAAATAATGATAATATTTATTTATGTAGGCGGTGGTAAGATGACAAAAGGTCAATTGGAGGCCAAAATCAGTGAAATAGTGAGTAAGTTTGAGGTTGAGTATATGGGAAGAGGTCCTAAGATAATCAAAACATACATCATTAATGATATGATTTTTGTGAGATTAATAGGATTCCTAAGTCCTTCTGAACAAAAACTAACTGATAATCCGCAAGGTATTGAATTATTTAAAAAGGTTCGTACTTCTTTATTTGAAGGTGGGAGAGGATATTTGGAAACATTGATAATGGATGTTATGGATGTAGCCGTAGTCAGCACCCATTCTGATATTAGTACGAAGACTGGTGAAAAAATAATAGCCATTACTGTAGATAGAAATCTAGAAGAATATATAAAATCAATAACGGAAGACAATACAAAGTGAAAGATTATTTCAAGTTGTAAGTAAGCCGATATCCAAGTTTTCATGGGTATCGGCTTTTTTATATGCATTTTTAAATTTTTATTAAAAAGGTATTATATGAACAAAAAAGTAGCAGTCATTATGGGAAGTGATAGTGATTTACCTATTGTCAAAGGGGCAATTAGTAGCCTGAAATTATATGAAATACCTGTAGAAGTACATGTTATGAGTGCGCATCGAACGCCAGAGATGGCTTGTGAGTTTGCTACAAAAGCGCGTGAGAATGGATTTGGTGTTATTATTGCAGTAGCAGGAATGGCAGCACATCTTGCAGGTGTTATTGCAGCACATACGACGCTTCCTGTAATAGGTATTCCTTGCAAATCATCTTGCAGCACAGATATTAGGTGTATACGAAGAGAGTATTGCCAGTAAACTTTCCAAGGTTAAAGAGAAGATGGCTCGCGAAGTTGAAGAAAAAGATGAAAAAATGCAAGTTGAACTTTGGTGGAAAATGTAAACACATTTTGATAAATAGTCCAAATTAAAAATGAGATTAAGGGGGAATAGATATGCAGGAATATCTATATAGAATGAACTTACCAGAATATGTAATGGAAATACTTGAAAGCTCAAAAGGTGTGATTGTTCCCAAAACAAGAACGGAATTATTTAAGCTTACAATGGGTAATGATACCAATACAGTTTTTGATGTATCTTATGAGGTTGAAGGTATTGGCAATGTGCTAGAAGCAACAGTTACAAAGTGTAAAAATGGAGCTGTTGTAAATTATGTAGATGATTATATGAGAAGAAGAGATCCTGATTGTTTACTTGTTGCAGATCAAAAAGAGACAGATAAACCTAGATATGAAGATGTTTATAATAAAAGTTTTGAGTCTGTTAGAACTGAAACATTTGAGTGGTTAAAAAAACAAGAACTTATTTTCCTACCATTTAAATCAGGAGGTCTTGAATATGGCTATGATTCAGTATTAATTGCACCATCCAATGCTGGCTTTTTTGCTGCTGGGCTTGCAGATTTACAAGGATTTTTAAATATAGATGAGGTTCTAGATCATTTTAACCCACGTGCCATCATTTTCTTAGCACCACCATTTAGGCATACTCATTTTGAAGGGAAGCAAATTGTGATTCATAATCGTTTAGAGGCCATTCATGAAGTGTATGCTTATAATCTTTACCCTGGTCCAAGCGCTAAAAAAGGCATATATGGTGTACTCCTTAATATTGGAGAGGAAGAGGGATGGGTAACGGCTCATGCTTCAACGGTAAAAGTGATTACGCCATATGATAATGAAGTTGTGATTATGCACGAAGGGGCTTCAGGTGGTGGAAAGAGTGAGATGATTGAAGCAATCCATAAGGAAATGGATGGTAGGATTGTTTTAGGTAAAAATACAGTGACTGGAGAAAAAAATTATATTGTACTCAATGAAGCCTGCGAACTCCTTCCTGTAACAGATGATATGGCTTTGTGTCATCCAGCGATTCAAAATGAAAGTGAAAAATTAGTTGTAAAAGATGCTGAATCTGCATGGTTTTTAAGATTAGATAATATCACAAGATATGGAAGCTCGCCCAATTATGAAGCGATATTGACTCAACCTTTAGAACCACTGATCTTCTTGAACCTTCAAGCAGTTCCTAATGCGACATGTCTTGCATGGGAACATACTTTAGATAGTGATGGCAAGCCATGTCCTAATCCTCGTGTCATTTTACCAAGGAGACTTGTAACCAATGCGATTGATCTGCCTGTAGAGGTAGATGTAAGAAGTTTTGGTGTACGTACACCAGCCTGTACAAAGGAAAATCCATCATACGGTATTATGGGTATTTTTCATGTGCTTCCTCCTGCTTTAGCTTGGTTATGGCGCTTAGTAGCACCAAGAGGATTTAATAATCCTAGCATTATTGATACGGCAGAAATGACCAGTGAAGGTGTGGGTTCGTATTGGCCATTTGCAACAGGAAAAAGGGTAAAACAAGCCAATCTTTTATTAGAGCAAATTGTAAATTCAAGTAAAACACGATATGTATTAATCCCAAATCAACATATTGGGGCATATGAGGTAAGCTTTATGCCACAATGGGTTGCAAGAGAGTGTATTGCACGTAGAGGAAGTGCAAAATTTAAACCAGAACATTTAGTCGAAGCACGTTGTTCACTTCTAGGATTTGGTTTGGAGTCATTAAAGATTGATGGGCAGTATATAAGAAAAGCATTTTTACAAACTGAAATGCAAAAAGAGGTGGGAATAGAGGGGTATGATGCTGGAGCGAAAATTCTAATAGACTTTTTTGCTGGGGAGCTGAAAAAGTATGATACAGATAGCCTTAATCCATTAGGCAGACAGATTATAGAGATGTTTTTTAAAGGAGCAACAGTTGAAGACTATATGGATTTAATTCCAATGAGGTATTAGTAAGATGAAGAGAATTACAAAAATGAACCTATGTTATAAAGATTTTGTTCCAGCACTATCTGGACTCATAGGAAAAATTGCTCTTGTTTCTTCATTTGCTATGGTATGGGCCCAGGAACTTTTAATTACACATCCTTATTTTGTTTTGGAAAATGTAAGAATTGAAATACTAATAGGAAGTATCATTACCCTTATTACAGCTTGCTTATATCCAAGTGCGGCGCCAGTAGGAACACTGGCACCACTTGTTGTTATGATTCCTGCTATGTCAATATTTGGCGTCCATCCACTCATATTGGGAATGACAGTTGGTATAGTTGGTGTTGTGATAATCAAAATAGGACTATTTAATCGTTTAGTAAATTTAGCTGGCTTTACTTGTAAGACAAGTATTACGCTTACTTTCGGTGTTTCTGGTATTTGGATGTCAGCAAGTAAATTATATTCTTTTTTTGCTCAGGAACAACAGGTATTTTGGATTTTGATAGTAGTTCTTATTATAATTTATATCCTTCTGCAATACTATCAAAAAAACTGGCTAGTTATTCCGATTTTTTCCCTAGTAGCATTTGTCATTCCAGCATTATTCGGTTTAGGTTATAAGATAGTACCAGTAAATGTGAGTTTGAATTTGAGTCCCGTCTATTGGTGGAATGAAATGTGGGGGATTGGATTTGGGCTCAATTTTATCACCATTATAAAGACAATTCCTTTTGCATTTTTTATTATACTATTATGGACTATAGATACTGTATCAATCCAAACTATTAGAGAAGCAAGCTATGAAAGAAACGAAGAAAAAGAGTATATGGATATCCCTCAATCTTTTATGGTTGTATGTATAAGAAATATCATCGGTACTTTTTGTGGAGGTGCACAGACTGGATCACTTTGGAGAAGTTTTTTAATCCCATTATATATGGTTAAACGTCCTATGCGTACTTGTGCAATATTAATGGGTATAGCAGGAATAATAGCTAGTCTTACAGTAGTTCCAATTCAAATGATGTCCTATACACCATTGGTATGGTCTGTATTATTATTTGGAATATTCACGCCATTTACATGGGTGTCTTTAAAGAATATAATAAATACCCGGAAAAAAGCAACAAAGATTTCAATCCTACTCTTTGCACTGTTAGGAATAAGTATAAATCCCATTATAACATGGATTGTTTCCGTCGTTTACGAAAAAATAGAGGCTAGGAAAGTAGGCATAGATTAAAGGAAAGCTGCTCTCTATGATATGCCTTCAGAACTATCTCTAATAAATGAGAAGACACAGGTATTAATTTATTTCTAATTAAAAACAATTAATTGAAAATTCTTTAAATATAATGTAGAATAAAAATAGAAGTAAAAGTACTTTTTTGAGGAGGTTGGATTCATGGAGCAAAAATATTATATTTGTGAGCATTGTGGAAACATCATTACTAAAGTCAAGGATACGGGTGTTCCTGTTATGTGTTGTGGACAGAAAATGACAGAGTTAATTGCAGGAACAACAGATGCAGCGGTAGAAAAGCATATACCAATTTATGAGGTAAAAGACAATAAAGTTTATGTGACAGTAGGATCTGTAGAGCACCCTATGTTACAGGAACACTATATTGAATGGGTTTCTATTCAGACGGATAAAGGAATGCAGAGAAAAGTATTATCTCCAGGAGAAGCACCTAAAGTGACATTTGCCCTATGTGATGATGAAAAACTGGAAGCTGTATACGAATATTGCAATTTACATGGTTTGTGGAAAGCATAATTAAGGAAATCATTGAAGGCTTAGAGTAATGAAACTCTAAGTCTTTTAGTGTGTTTAGGGATAAATTACTTATTTTTGCATAAGAGCGATAAAAAGGGAGAACGGATAGAATGGAAGTAAGAAAATTGTTAGATGCATTGTTAGTTGCTGAAAGATTAAAAGATACAACACGTCATTGTTATACGGCAAAAGGGAGACATGAAAGTGTAGCGGAGCATAGTTGGATGATGACTTTGATGGCATTTTTTATGAGGGATGAGTTCCCAGAAGCTGATATGGATAAGGTCATTAGAATGTGTATTATCCATGACTTGGGTGAATGTTTTACTGGTGATATTCCGACTTTTGATAAAAATCAAACCCATGAAGAACTGGAAAAAGAGCTACTAAATAACTGGGTGAGCTCACTGCCACCAAAATATGCAGAAGAAATGAGTGCACTTTATGAAGAAATGGAAAAACGCGAAACGCTGGAAGCCAAAATTTATAAATCCATTGACTCTCTGGAAGCATTGATTCAACATAATATATCGGATCTATCCACATGGATTCCAAAAGAATTTGATTTAAACCTGACCTATGCTGATGATAAAGTTGCTTTCTCAGATTATCTAAAAAAATTAAGACAGGCTGTTCGAGAAGATACCATTAAGAAGATAGAAATGACGATGTCGTGAAACACGACATCGTCATTTTTTTAGATACTTTTAAACTGAATTGTATGATTTTTAGTACGGTATTCACTAGGCGTGCAGTGTCTCTGTTGCTTAAAGAGTCTATTAAAAGCAGAAAGACTAGAAAAGCCAGATTGAAGAGCAATTTCAGTAATAGATAAATCAGGCTGAATTAATAGTTCTTCTGCAGCTTTTATTCTACGATAACATAGGTATTCATAGAAAGTAAAATCTGTATATTGCTTAAATAGTCTTGAAAAGTGGTATTTACTAAACCCGGCAGAAGCGGCTATATCCTCAAGTTTTAGGTCTTCTGTATAATGGGTGTTAATATAACTCAATAAATTGTTGAATTTCTGAACGTACTCTTTTTGTTTGTTAAGGCGTACATTAGGAAACAGGTTTTTAGTATGGATATGATTATAACCAAATTTCACAAATATATTGATTAGCAAGGAATAAATCGTCAGCTCAAAAAACTCATTTTTGTTTATGTATTCATTGAGTATTTGAAATAAAAGTTCAAAAATATCGTCATATATATTAGGGTAGGTACTTTGGGTTACATGAATAGGCTTAGTTACAAGAGATTGAATATTCGAAAAACTATTAAGTTCAGCTAAATGGCTGATATCAAATAAGAAGATAAATCTTTTTCCACTGGGAGGTGGAGTAAGACTATGTAGCTTACCAGGTGGAATAAAAAGTATTTCAGAGGGCATGATATGGAATCTCTCATTTTCTATTTCTGACTCGTAATAATTTTCAATAGGTACAATGATTTCTAGAGCATTGTGCCAGTGTGTCTCAAAATGAGTTGATAAATCATTATACCAGATTCTCATTGAAGAACTGTTATGAAACTTAATATGTTCTTCTTTATTACCAGTGATATCTCTATAGCCATTAAAATCGCTATTAATTTTGTTAAAGTTGAAGCAGCTTATATTTGCAAGTACTTTATTCATTAGTTACCTATTATCTCCTCGAATATATCATTTTGATTAATATATATTTAGTTTACTATATTAAACTGACGAATAGAATAATAAAAATATTAAAAATTAAATTATAATTTATAAATAATCAGTGTGCATAATATATAAAAATATAAGCATATAATTGCTAGAAAGTAAAAATTGCACAAGCAAAATAAAAGAAATGGACTGAAATAAGCAATATGTGTATAAAAAATAGCAATATATCAGGAGAAATTGTAGAAAAACACAAGTATAATGCAAGTATACTAGAAAAAATTAAGAACATATGCATTACCTCGATCTTATAATAATTGGGAGGGAGATATGAAAAAGTCAGTAACGAAACTAATTATTATTGCAGGAATTGCAGTAATGCTTGTATTCATATTTGTAATTATGAATATAGGCGAGAAGACAGATTTTAGTGACAAATATGATGGCACAGACTTGTTGGCTAACGTGGAGGGCATGCAACGAACAGGGACATACACTCAGTATCTGAGTGAATATAGTGAGGAGGGGTTTCCGAAGCAGAGTGTAGATGTAGATTTAGCTAAGTATACCTCGGGTGAGGGTGTAGAGCTATATTCTAATTATGAAGGGACTGATGAGGCGTTATTTACAGGCGATGATTCAAAGGTAACATGGGAATTAGATATTCCACAAAGCGGTTTGTATAATATTAATGTTGAATATATGGCTGTAGAATCTAGAGGTGTAGCAATTGAAAGATCTATCTTAATTAATGGTGAAAATCCATTTGAAGATGCAGCTAATATTACATTCACAAGAATATGGACAGACGCAAGTGAGCCTAAGGTTGATAACCAGGGCAATGAAATTAGACCTACACAGGTAGAAAAGTTTGAATGGCAAAATGCCTATTGTAAAGACAATATGGGTTATATCACAAAACCCTATCAGTTTTACTTTGAGAAAGGGAAAAATACTCTAACATTTGAAGCAGTCAATGAGCCAATGATTATTAAAAGGCTCACAGTAGCAGCAGTAGAGGAAGATAAAAGTTATGATGAATATGTAGCAAACATAACAGATTCTGATTCACCCAATACATATGTTGCTATTTTGCAAGGCGAAGATTCAGTAAAGCGTTCAGAACCTTCTTTGTATGGTAAATATGATCGTTCATCTCCAACAACACAACCTTATAGTATTACAAATACACTACTCAACTATACAGGCGGAGATGCATGGCGATCAGCAGGACAGTGGATTGAGTGGGAATTTGAAGTTCCAGAAGATGGAAATTATCATATTATGATTAAAGGACGACAAAATTATGCTAGAGGAAGTCTATCTAGTAGAAGCATCTATATAGATGGTGAGATACCATTTGAGGCTATGGAAGATGTCGCATTTGAATATGATAATGACTGGAATTGTAAAGTACTAGCTGATGAAAATGGAGATGCTTATAGTTATTATCTAAAAGCTGGTAAGCATACTTTAAGAATGGAAGCTACTCTTGGTGGAATGGGAAGTATTATGGAAGCATTGGAGGATAGTACCTATCAGCTTAATCAGATTTATAGAAAGGTACTTGTATATACAGGTGCAACTCCAGACCAGTATAGAGATTATAATATTCATCAGAAATATCCTGAGATTATTGAAGCAATGTCACTTGAGTCCAAAAGACTTTATAAGATAGTTGATGAGGTTGTGGCTTATACAGGTCAAAAGGCAGATAAAATTGCGTCAGCTCAAACACTAGCACAACAGCTAGAACGTTTTGTAGATAAGCCTGAAAAAATCACATTAGAGTTCACAACTTTTAAGGATAATATTACGGCACTTGGTACAGCAGTTCAAAATATGAATGAGATAAAACTTGATGTAGATTATATTGCGATTTATGGCGATGAAGCCAATGCACCTAAAGATACAGCTAATATTTTTTCAAAAGCATGGCATGAGATGAAATCTTTTGTAGCTTCCTTTATTGTGGATTATAATGCAGTTGGTGATGTTTATAATGAAGAGGATGAAGTTGTAAAAGTTTGGGTACTTACAGGTAGAGATCAAGGAACAATTTTAAAAACTATGGTAGATGATACCTTTACACCTGAAAGTGGCGTAAAAGTAAATGTTGAAATTGTTGCAGCAGATGCACTTTTAAATGCAGTTGTTGCGGGAAGAGGACCTAATGTTGTACTTTCTGTTGGAGCAGACCAGCCAGTTAACTATGCTCTTAGAAATGCGGCAGAAGACTTATCTCAGTTCCCTGATTATAAAGAAGTACTATCAAATTTTACAGACAGTACATATAAACAATACACACTGGGTGATAGTATCTATGCTTTACCTGAAACCATGAGCTATAATGTTATGTTTTATAGAAAAGATATCTTAGAGGAACTGGACTTAGAGATTCCACAGACATGGCAGGATTTAATAGAGATGTTGCCAACTATACAAGGAAATAACTTATCTGTTGGAATTCCAACAGCAGCAGGAAGTAGTTCGACTGGTAGTGCAAGTACTGCAGTAGCTTCTAATGCACCAGATTTATCTATGTACTTTACACTATTATATCAATATGGCGGAGAACTGTATAATCAAGAGGGAACAAAAACCATTATTAATGAAGAAGCAGGAGTACAAGCTTTTGAAGATTATATAAAGTATTTTAATGATTATGGTATTCCAACCATCTATGATTTTGTCAGTCGTTTCCGTTCTGGAGAAATGCCAATAGGTATTATGAATTTTAGTACATACAATACATTAGTTGTATCAGCACCTGAAATCAAAGGATTATGGGATTTTGCATTAGTACCTGGTACAGAGAAGGTTGATGAAGCTGGAAATACCTATATTGATAGATCTGCCTTTATAAGTGGAAGTGCCACAATGATGATGAAGACAGAAGAAAAGGGTGTAAGAGATAAAGCATGGGAATTTATGAAGTGGTGGACTGATGCAGATACCCAGGTAAGATTTGGACGTGAAATCGAAGCGCTTCTTGGATCTTCTGCAAGATATGCTACTGCCAATAGTGAGGCATTTAGTCAACTCTCATGGAGTGCTCATGATATAGAGATGTTGACTAAGCAGTTAGATTGTACAGTTGGTATTCGTGAAGTACCTGGTGGATATTATACAGGGCGTCATATCACAAACGCAATCCGAAGAGTTATTAATGAAAAAGAAGATCCAAGAGAGACCATACTGGATTACTCACTCACCATTGATGAGGAAATCACCAAGAAACGTACAGAGTTTGGTCTACCAGTAGAATAGGAGGCTTCAATGAAAGAGTATATTAGCAAATATTTCACGCTGCGCAGGCATAATATTGATGTGGCGATAAAAAAGGCAAAAATAAATAAAATGTGCTATTTCTTTCTAGCACCTTATGCTATATTGTTTGCATTATTTTATATACTGCCTGTAGTTAGTTCAATTATACTAAGTTTTACTTATTACAATATTTTGGAGGTTCCGAGATTTGTAGGCTTACAAAATTATATCAGTTTGATTTTGGAAGATGAGGTGTTTCTAACCGGTGTTAAGAATACCTTTTTGATAGCAGTCATAACGGGACCTATTGGATATATGGCATCATTTTTCTTTGCGTGGCTTATTAATGAATTACCACGTTGGATTCGTACCATTGCAGTAGTTGTTTTTTATGCACCGTCTATTGCAGGAAACGTATTTGTTATCTTCTCTATATTCTTTAGAGGAGATGCATACGGATATGTAAATGCTCTATTAATGGACATGGGAATTATTGATAAACCTGTATTGTGGCTAGTTAATCCAGACTATATGTTACCAATTTGTATGCTTGTTATCTTGTGGATGAGTTTGGGTTCAGGATTCCTATCATTTGTAGCAGGTCTTCAAGGTGTGGACCGCTCACAATTTGAAGCAGGTTATATGGATGGTATTAGGAATCGCTGGCAAGAATTATATTACATAACACTGCCAAATATGAAACCTATGTTAATGTTTGGTGCAGTTATGACAATTACACAATCTTTTGGTGTATGTGATGTAACGATGGCTTTGTGTGGTTATCCAAGTACGGATTATGCGGCACGTACAGTCGTAACGCACTTATTTGACTATGGTTTTACCAGATTTGAAATGGGCTATGCATCCGCCATTGCAACACTTTTATTTGTAGTAATGATTTTATGTAATAAGGCAATACAAAGTATTTTAAGAAGAGTAGGTACTTGATATGAGTAGAAAAAAGGTAGAGAAGGAAGTGGAAGTAAAGCATACTCCAGCTTTGCTAAAGAAAAGAAAACCAAATCGTTCTAGAATAGTTGACATGATAATTTATCTCTTTTTGATTTTAGTTGCGGTATTAATGGTATTCCCTTTAGTATTTGCAGTATCAAGTGCATTAAAACCATTAGATGAGTTATTTATGTTCCCACCTAAATTATTTCCTCAGAATCCTACTATGGATAACTTCTCCGATTTGTTTGTTAACATGGGTAAATCGTGGGTTCCGTTTTCAAGATATCTATTTAACACAGTTTTTATAACGGTAATAGGAACTTTGGGACATTTAATTATCGCATCAATGGGGGCTTTTGTACTTGCAAAGTATGATTTCCCTGGAGGAAAGACATTCTTTAATGTCGTAGTAGTAGCTTTGATGTTTAACGGATATGTAACAGCTATTCCAAACTACTTGATATTAAACAACTTAGGATTAATTGATACATACTGGGCAATTATTATTCCAGCATTTGCATCACCTATGGGCTTGTTCCTTATGAAGCAATTTATGGAAGGATTACCTATGTCCCTTATTGAGGCGGCTAAAATAGATGGAGCAAGTGAGTGGAGAGTATTTACCAATATTGTTATGCCAAATGTAAAACCAGCATGGCTGACATTAATCATTTTCTCAGTACAAGCACTTTGGAACAATAGGGCTGCAACCTATATTTATTCTGAGGAGCGAAAAACACTTGTGTATGCACTTCAACAGATACAAAGTGGAGGTATTGCAAGAACAGGTCAGGCAGCAGCAGTAACAGTTATAGTAATGATCGTGCCAATAGCGATATTTATCGCATCTGAGAGCCAAACATTGGAAACAATGGCGAGTTCAGGCTTGAAAGATTGATTGTGAAGATAGGGGAACTGATATGAAGAAAATATTAACACGATTAACTGCTTTAGCAGCATGTGCACTGGTTGCATTATGTGTACCTGTAACTGCATATGCTGAAGAGGGATATACATACAATTATGATTGGTGGGGAGATGTTCAGTACTCTCCTGATGCATACAATGCGGTAGAAGTATTTACTTCAACTGAATTAAAATTGGATAAGAAATTAAATGCACCACAGGGAATGTATATTCATGATAAAAAGGTTTATGTTTGTGATACTGGAAATAACAGGATCATTGAACTTGAAAGAAATAGCGCAGATTCACTTGAGCTAATTAGAGTAATAGATAGCTTTCAAGGTGGAACTGGAAATAATACGTTTAATATGCCAACAGATATTGCAGTTGCAGAAGATGGCTATATGTACATAGCTGATCAAAACAATGGACGTATATTAAAGCTTGATATGGATCTTAACTATATTATGGAATTTAATAAGCCGACAGATTCTACATTTGATCAGTCACTAAGCTTTTTACCAAAGAAAATCACTATTGATACGGCAGGAAGAGTCTATTGTATTGCAGTCAATGTGAATCAGGGATTAATAAAATTTGAGGCTGATGGTACTTTTTCTGGGTATGTTGGTGCAACGCCTGTTACTTATAATTGGACAGATTACATATGGAAGAAACTAGCGACTAAAGCGCAGAGATCTCAGATGGAATCTTTTGTTCCAACAGAATATGATAATCTTTATATGGATCATGAGGGATTTACCTATGTATGTACCACTAATGTGTCTGAAGAGGATTTGGATGCTGGAACAGCAAATCCTATTAGAAGACTGAATTTAATGGGAAGTGATATCTTAGTAAGAAATGGTAACTGGTATATTATAGGAGATATATATTGGGGATCTGGTGGAGGATATGAAGGTCCTTCACTTATAACAGATATTACAGCATTAGAAAATGATGTATATGTAGGACTTGATAAAGTTAGAGGTAGGCTTTTTGCTTATGATGATCAGGGAAGATTATTGTATGCCTTTGGTGGAAGTGGAAATATGGATGGTTATTTCAAACAACCAGTAGCTATTGATCATATGGGAAATGATCTTATGGTATTAGATGCACAAGATTGTAGTATTACCTTATTTACACCAACTCAATTTGGCGAGAAAATCTTTGAAGCTATTGAACAGTTTCAAAAAGGACTTTATACAGAGTCAGGTGAGAGCTGGCAAGAAGTTATGAATTTAAATGGAAATTATGATCTAGCATACACAGGTATTGGACGCTCATTACTTAGACAGAAAAAATATGATGAAGCATTAGATTATTTTAAACTAAAACTAGATGAGGATAACTATTCTAAGGCATTTAAACAGTATCGTAAAGAGTGGGTAGAAGACCACATAGTTGTAATCTCTATTGCATTTTTGCTGATTTTATGTGTTCCTTTGGGAATTGGAAAAGTAAAGAAAATAAAGCATGAGATAGACACAGCAGATATATTTCAGTCAGATAGGTATAAAAAATAAGGAGGGAATGGAGCAGATATGATAGCAGCATTAAAAAAGAAGGAAACTTATAATCATTATTTGAGTACACTGCGTTTTGCTCTCTACTGCATTACCCATCCGCTAGATGGATTCTGGGATTTGACTCATGAAAAAAGGGGGTCAATTGCGGCTGCCAATACGATATTGTTCTTAACAATTCTTGCGAGAATATTGAGTCTTCAATACACGAGTTTTCTGTTTTGTAAAGTGTACTGGCCCGAAATAAATATTTTCCTATATATTGCAAGTATTATTTTTCCACTAGCACTGTGGTGTGTTGGAAATTGGGGACTAACAACTCTTTTTGAAGGAAAAGGAAAGCTATCACAGATTTATATGGCAACTTGCTATGGGATGACACCTTATCCTTTAATTCAGTTTCCATTAATCATATTTAGCAATATGATCACAGCGGATGAGGGCGCTTTTTATATAGTATTTAGTGTATTATCTCTGGTATGGGCAGCAGTACTTATTGTATCAGCAATGATGGAAATTCATGAATATAAGATTAGCAAAACCATTTTCTTTACTATAGCAACAATGTTTGCAATGCTTGTAATGATATTTATATTACTTTTATTCTTTAGTATGATTAGTCAAGCAGCATATTACTTTATATCAATAGGTAGAGAACTATTATTTAGGGTTTAGATGAACGTTGGTTTTGCGCAGAATATTATGCGTAGGAATGGGGATTGAAATGAAAAAAGACAAATCGGTAAAAAAATCAGAAATGAAGGCTGAATTTGTAAAGCGACTCAAGAGCCTTATCGGGCCACTCATTATTCTCGCAGTAATAGGTATTGGAGTTTTAGTCATCTCCTTCTGGGAAGAAGAGGAGATGCCAGAAGAGATAATAAGGGTTAATAGTTATGAGGGCGAAGCAGAGCAGCTTACACTAGAAAATGACAGTCTAAAATTAGTAATGGATACAGCTACAACTCAATTTAGCATTGAAGATAAAGGTAGTGGAAAGATATGGTATTCTAATCCGCATGGAGTTAATGAAGATCAATTAGCTTTAGAAACCGAGAAAGATAAGCTAAATTCAACGCTTCTTCTTACTTACAGTACAATTAACGGTGTAGATACATTGTATAACAACTATCGTTATAGTATTGCAAACGGAATATATGATATTGAGCAAGGAGAAGACTATTTAAAGGTATGCTACTCTCTAGGTGATATGGATAAGGAGTATATTATTCCGCCTGTTATTAAAGCAGAACGAATGGAAGAACTATTAAGTACAATGTCTAAGAGTGATGCAAATAGAGTTAAAGATTATTATAAAAAGTATGATATCAATAACTTAGGGAAAAAGGATAATAAGGAAGAACTACTTGTAAGTTATCCTATATTGGAAACAGATGTTATTTATGTCATTAGAAGCACTACAAAAGATAATATTAAATCCAAACTAGAGGAATATTTTCTAGATGCAGGATATACTCTTGAGGAGTATCAAAAAGACAAAGAACTCGATAATACATCAGAGGCATCTGAAAAACCAGTGTTTAATATAAATGTTATTTATAGATTAGATGGCGATAATATGGTCGTTGAAGTGCCTCTTGAAGAAATTGAGTACAAAGAAGATTATCCGGTTTATAATCTAACAGTGTTACCTTATTTTGGTGCGGGTGGAGTGAAAGATGAAGGTTATATGCTAGTACCTGAAGGCGGTGGTGCACTGATCGATTTCAATAATGGCAAAACTTCACAAAATAGTTACGTTGCCAATGTATATGGATGGGATAAGGCACAAGATAGGGATGCCATTGTACATGAGACTAGAGCATACTTTAATGCTTTTGGCACAGCCAAAGATGATGCTTCTTTCCTATGTATTATGGAAGAAGGTGCCCCATATGCTTCTGTTCAAGCAGATATTAGCGGAAAAAATCATAGTTATAACTTTGTCAATGCTACCTATTCATTATTACATAGAGAACAGTATGATGTAAGTGACAGAATTACAGCAGTTATGTATGTATATGAAGATCAATTGCCAGTAGAGAATTTAGTTCAGAGATATTATTTTGTGGATAGTAATGATTACTCGGATATGGCAGAGTGCTATAGAAATTATATGACAGAAAAGTATGATGGTTATTTATCTATGAAAGATGATGTAGTTGCACCTGTTTCAGTAGAAGTATTATGTGCCGTTGATAAAGTTAAGCAGGTGATGGGTGTACCTGTATCAAAACCTTTGGAACTTACAACTTATAAGGAAGCACAAGAAATAATTGAGGAACTGTCAGCAGATGGATTCCAGAATATGTCAGTTAAGCTAACAGGCTGGATGAATGGTGGAGTAAATCAAAAAATTCTTAAAGACATTGAACTTATTTCAGATTTAGGAAGCAAGAAAGATTTAAATAATATGATTGCTTCAGCCAAGCAGAGTGGAGTAGATGTATATCTTGATGGTATTACAAATTATGCTTATGATAGTGGCCTTAAGCAAGGATTTTTTTCATACACAGATGCTGCTAGGTTTGTAAGTAAGGAAAAGGCAGAGCTTTATGAGTATTCAACAGTAGACTATGGTAAACGAGAAACACATGATACGCATTATCTACTAAGAGGAAAACTGATAGCTGAAATGGCACAAAATTTAGTTGACTGTGCAAAAGATTATAATGCTAGCATTTCTTTCGGTGATTATGGTTATGAACTTTCATCTGATTTTTACCGTAAGGATTTAGTCTCTAGGCAGGCAGCAATGATTAACCAGGCAGCTCAGCTTAAAGAGATTAAGGATAACGGGATGAAATTAATGGTCAATATGGGAAATGACTATGCTGCGCCATATAGCGATAGGATTGTGAATATGGATTTAAACGGAACAGAGTACACTATTATTGATAAAACAGTACCATTCTATCAAATGGCATTACATGGATATGTGGATTATATGGGCGAATCGCTTAATAACACAACAAACAGTGAAGATGAACTGCTAAAATCAGCTGAATATGGAGCAGGCCTTTCATTTACGATGATGAAAGAAACTGCATTTGCCTTACAGAATACTTTGTACACACAATATTTTGGGGCAGATTTTGATGCATGGCGTGAGCAAGCTACAGATATTTATAATAGATACAATGAGCAGCTAGGTCATATTTTTAATCAAAAAATGGTAGATCACGAATTTATTACGGATAGGCTAACATGTACCACCTATGAAGATGGCACAAAAGTTTATGTAAATTATAGTTACATTGATGCTAAGTTGCCAAGTGGTGCGGCTATTCCACCAAGAGATTATGTAGTAGAAAGATAGGTTGATTTTGGTAATAAGCCAATATATAGAAAGGGTTTTAATATGAAGAAACATAGTAAATTAAAGGGTCTTCAAAAACGTAAGGCTATATCAGGATACCTGTTTATCTTTCCATTTATAATAGGTTTCCTAGCATTTATGGTCAAACCGTTTTTTCAATCATTGTATATGAGCTTTTGTGAAGTTGATGTAAGTGCAGGTGGCTTTAAAAATAATTATGTAGGAATTGCTAATTATATGAGAGCATTTACTGTTGATACAGAATTCACAAGACTTTTAGTAGAAGAAATATCAAGAATGTGTATTAACTCAATTGCAATCATGGTATTTAGTTTCTTTGTAGCATTAATTTTAAACCAAAGATTTAAAGGAAGGGCACTTGTAAGAGCGATATTTTTTCTTCCTGTAATTCTTTCTTCAGGAGTTATATTAGGTGTTGAAAGTAATAATGCACTTTTATCAAGTATTCAAGAGGCTATTCAAGAAACGGCCACAGGTCCGAGTATAACAGATGCTATAGAAAACATACTTATAACGGCTGGGGTTGGGGTAAGAGCATTTGAAACAGTATTTGAAATTGTTGATGGAATATATGATGTTGCTATAGCATCAGGTATTCAAATTATTATATTCCTATCAGGACTTCAAACCATTTCTTCTAATATGTATGAGGCAGCAGAGATAGAGGGGTGTACAGCGTGGGAAAGTTTATGGAAAATTACATTTCCAATGATTAGTTCTTTATTTCTTGTTAACTGGATTTACACCATTATCGATTTCTGTATGAGATCTGATAATGAAGTAATGGAAAAGATTAGTGATGAAATGATTGTTCAAATTAATTATGGCTTTTCTTCAGCAATGTCATGGATCTATTTTGCAATTGTTATTGTCATAATAGGTATAAGCTCACTAATTATTTCGAAGGGGGTTTATTACTATGAGTAGAGTAGAATTGAGCACAGGACAGTTAGTAAATAATAAAAAGAGTTTTTGGGAGAGAAATAGACAATCAGAAGGATATTTATTAAAAAGTGTTTTGATGGATTATTCGTATAAATTGATAAGACTTTTCTTATTATTTGGTATGTGCTTTTTAATATTACAACCTATACTTAATAAAATATCCATTAGCTTTATGGCAGAAGAGGATTTATATAATGCGACTATTACAGCTATTCCTGAGCATTTTACAACAGGTAATTATCAGTTGGCCTCACAATTTATGGAGTATACAAAAACACTCATTAATACCACAGTCGTAGCACTTACGATTTCAGTTTTGCAGATTGCAGTATGTACACTTGTAGGGTATGGTTTTGCAAGATTTGAATTTCCATTAAAGAAATTTTGGTTTGCTTGCGTTATCCTAATTATAGTAATTCCACCTCAGACAATCTCAACTTCACTTCATCTTCATTTTAGATTTTTTGATATCTTTGGTATTTTTAAACTTTTGACAGGTGAAACCATTAATTTAAGAGGTTCAGTATTACCGTATTATTTAATGAGTGCAGGCTGTATGGGGCTTAAAAATGGATTATACATATTTATGATTAGGCAATTTTTTAGAAACATCCCTAAGGAACTTGAAGAAGCAGCTTATGTAGATGGATGTGGAACATTAAAGACATTTTTTAGTATTATGCTTCCAGATGCAAAACCTATTTTAACTTCTTGTTTTCTATTTGCATTTGTATGGCAGTGGACAGATGGTTTTTACTCAAAGATGTTCCTTGGTAACATCAAGTTATTATCAGTACAGCTTTCGATGATTGCTGAAAGACTTGGTGCATATGTACAACTTACCTTAGGCAGACCAGGTGGTGCATCTGTTGGTTATACCAACTGTATTGTATCTACAGGTACCCTTATGGTAATTATTCCATTGTTAGTTTTATATCTATTCGCTCAAAAAGGCTTTGTAGAAAGTATAAGCGGATCAGGTATAAAAATGTAATAAATAAAAGTATACAATAGGAGGGATTTTATATGAATAAGAAAATGGTAAGTAAATTATTAGCAGCATCACTTGCAACTATTATGACCGCTGGAATCGTAGGATGTGGTAATGCAAAACCAGCAGAGGATGTTTCAGCAGCAGATACTCAAACTGAAGCTTCAGAGGCACCAGCTGAAACAACCACAGAGACAGAAGAAACTGCATCTGAGGAAGAAGTGGCACCTTCACATGTTGTTAGAACAGATGCCGATGGAAATCCTATTGATTTAGGTGGAATGGAAATCATTATTCGTGACTGGTGGACAGCTGATGAAGAAGTAGAGCCTACAAATGCCTTTGAAGAAGCACGTGAGGAATACTATGATTGGATTCAAGAAACATATAACTTCAAAATTAAGCAAGTTGCTATATCAGACTGGGGTTCTGTACCAGAAGATTTCTTAAATTATACAACATCAGGAGGAGATGAAAATTATATCTTTATTCTTCGTCCAGGTAGTGAACTTGTAGCAGCTATGAATAGTGGTTTGATGTACGACCTTTCCACATTAGATTGTCTTGACTTTTCAAAAGATAAATGGGGTTCAGATGTACATAAACTAATGGAAAAGCATGGTGCAATTTATGGCATGGCTGCTGGTACAATAGAACCTAAAGGTGGAATGTACTTTAATAAGAGATTACTCCAAGAAGCTGGTATTGACCCTCAAAGTATCTATGATTTACAAGAAAGTGGAGACTGGACTTGGGAGAAATTCGAAGAAATTTGTAAACAAATCCAAGCAGATACCAACAATGATGGTGTAATCGACAGATACGCAATGGTTAACTTTGCAAGTACTTTTTATGGTGAAGCGGTAGCTTCTAATGATGCAGAATTTATTGGTAAGGATGATAATGGCTACTATAATGCACTAGAATCAGAAGCAACTATGGAGGCATTAAATTGGGCATTAGATATGATATCTACTTATGATTATCCACAGCCAACTGATAGTGAATGGGATTACTGGAAGGAAGCTTTTATTAATGGAAATGGTGCATTTATTGCAGGTGAAACTTATCAAGCTGGTGGCGATTGGTCAACCATGGAAGATGACTTTGGATTTGTATGTTTCCCTAAAGGACCTAAAGCATCAGATTATACAAATGTTTATAGTGACAATCCATATTGTATCCCTGCATGTTATGATGCAGAAAAAGCTTGGAAACTTGCTTTTGCATATGATGTTTACACAGATCCAGTACCAGGCTTTGAAGACTATAATGATAGAGAAGCAGGATTCTATAATTCATTTAGAGATACAGAGTCTGTAGAGCTTTCCATTAGAAGATTGATGACAAATGGAAAAATCACCTACCATACTATGATCCCAGGATTATCACTTGGTGAAGATGTTCTTTGGGGTATTAATAAAGATAGCACACCTGCACAACAAGCAGAAAAAATTAGAAATACATGGGCATCTTATTTAGAAGAAGCAAATAAATAATAAAATAGAACACATTAAAGATCTAAAGGGATGGTTGTGCCATCCCTTTACTTATAATAGAAAGGAATTTAAGATTATGTCAGTTGTTGCTATAAATCCGATTATGCCAGGATTTTATCCTGATCCATCTATCTGTATGGTAGGAGAAGATTTTTATTTAGTTCATTCAACTTTTGCCTATTTCCCTGGTCTTCCTGTTTTTCATAGTAAAGATTTGGCTCACTGGGATCAAATTGGAAATGCTATGGATAGAATAGATCAGTTACCATTAAAAAAAGCAGGCCATTCACAAGGCTTATTTGCACCTACTATACGATATCATAATGGAACTTTTTATATCATTTGTACCAACGTATCTTATGGTGGAAATTTTGTTATTACAGCAGAAAAGCCAGAAGGTCCATGGTCAGATCCTTACTATTTAGAAGGAGCAGATGGTATAGATCCTAGCTTGTTTTTTGATGAAGATGGTACTTGTTATTACATAGGAACACATGAAAACCCAGAAGGTTGTAGATATAATGGAGATTATTATATTTGGATACAAGAGCTGGATCTTGAGAATATGAAGCTTGTAGGAGAGAAATGTAATGTATGGAATGGTGCCATGAGACAGATTGTATGGCCAGAAGGTCCGCACTTATATAAGAAAGATGGGTATTATTACATTGTACATGCAGAGGGAGGAACAGGTCCTGAACATGCAGTTACGGTATGTCGAAGTAAAAATATTATGGGACCTTATCAAAATAACTTCTGTAATCCAATATTGACTCATAGACATTTAGGACAAGATTATCCAATCAAATATGTAGGACATGCAGATTTGGTTCAAACTAAATGTGGAGAATGGTATATGGTTATGCTTGCCGTAAGACCAAGAAGTGGATATACCACTATGGGAAGAGAAACATTTTTAGCAAAAGTAACTTGGGAAAATGGTTGGCCTGTTGTAAATCCCGGTTATGGTAGGTTAACAGATACAGTAGAGATTGACTTACCTGAATGGAATATAGGTGAAGCAGGAAAGAAAGTTGAAAAAGTTTATGATTTTACTTCAATGGATCAATTAGGACATGAGTTTTTAATGCTAAGAAATCCATCTGAGAAGATGTATTTACTTGAGAAAAATGAAGGGTTAAAACTGTTATGTAATAGTGTGACTTTAAAGGAAAAAGGAAGTCCTTCTTATATTTGTGTGAGACAGCAACATCATGATTTTAAAGCGAGCACAACATTGGATACAGCGCCACTTATAGAAGGTAAAAGAGCGGGAATAGTTTATATGCAAAGCAATGAATATCATCTAAGAGTAGAAGCTAGTAAAGAGATAGCTACAATGATGATGTGTACTAATGGAGAAGATCAGATTTTAGGGTCTGTTGATATAAGTGATAATAGTTCAATAAAAGTATCTTTAATTATTAATGGACTTTATGCGAAAGTTGAAATTGAAAACAGTAAAAAAGAGAAGCTTTACACCTCTAAACCAATAGATATAAGAGCACTTTCAACAGAAGTTGCAGGTGGTTTTGTAGGATGTACAGTTGGGATGTATGCAGTTTCTGAAAGTAATACAAATGCGACTGAAGAAAGAGCATGTTTTACTGAATTTACATATATAGAGAGAGAATAGGATGGGTTCATAGCTATTTAATGAAGATAGAGAGGGAATAAATTATGGAGCAGACTAAGCGTGTACGATTTCATTTGCCAGGATTAAGATATAATTATCCACTCAATATGTTACTTATTAGTATGATGAAGGAGTATCCGTATTTTTTTAGAGAAAATGTAGAGGTTGCTTCTTTTTTTGGAGAATTTCCTACTTCCAGATGGAATGGAGGTAGACTTTCTAATGGAGACCAATGCGATGAGCGTTTTGTTAAGGAAGTAATCAGAAGCATAAATGCTCAAGGCATACCCATACGCTTTACCTATACGAATCCATTATTAAATGAATATGACCTAGAGGATGCTTATTGTAATTTTTGTATGCAAGTTGCTGACAATGGAATGAATGAGGTAATCGTTGTATCCTCTATTTTAGAGGCGTATATTCGAAAAAAATATCCTAGATTTAAGATTAATAGTTCTACCTGTAAAGAAATAAAAGATATAGATGCTCTAAATAGGGAACTTGAAAAAGATTATAATCTGGTGGTATTAGATTACAATCTCAATAATCAGTTTGAATTGCTAAAAGAAATTAAAAGGAAAGACAAGTGCGAGATATTAGTCAATTCTTGCTGTGTACCTAATTGCAAGAGAAGGGGCGAACATTATAGACAGGTTGCAAAGCAACAAAGTATTATTCTCAAAAATCGTTCGTTACCGCCTGATAAGCAAATTCCAGTGCCTGGATGGCATTGTGAGTATGGAGATAAGAATACTCTCTATACCATACAGGCTTATCCAACATATGTTTCTCCGGAAGCTATATGGGAAACTTATGTGCCTATGGGATTTAGTCAATTTAAAATTGAAGGAAGAACAGCAAATCTATTTAGTTTGATTAATACCTACTGTACTTATTTGATGAAACCAGAATGTAGAGATGAGGCAAGATTGATGCTGACGGTAAACCTTGAACATAGTGGCATTATTAAAGTAAATAAGCCAAGGCCTGCGAAGATAGTAAGAAAATAGAATGATAATCATAGGAGGCTACAATGAGAATTGGTAAAGGAGTATTTTTGTGTTGCCTATACTTGGTCATGATATGTGGATGCCAAAAGAGTGTGCAAGAACCAGAAGAACAGGAAACAATCCAGCTAGAGGTAGAAGAGGTATTACAAAAGGAAGAAATGGCAGAAGAGGAAAGCGAGGAAGATAAGGTGCAGAAATGGGAAAAATACTTTAAGGATTTAGAAATTGCCCAAGAATATAAAGGAATGAAGAATAATAATCCTATTATGACTCAGAGTTATGGGGCAGACCCTTATGCAATGGTATATCAAGATGAAATTTATTTTTATATGACAGCAGATGCTTATGAGTATGATGGCACAGGCGTTATTCAGGAAAATTCATATAGCAAGATTAAGAGTATAAGAGTTGTTTCAACAAAAGATATGGTAAATTTTACGGACCATGGTGAAGTGCGTATTGCTTCTTCTAGTGGGGCAGCTAAGTGGGCCCATAATTCATGGGCACCAGCTGCAGCATGGAAAGAAATCGATGGTAAACCAAGATTCTTTTTATATTTTGCAGATGCAGGTGGTGGCATAGGTGTCCTACAGGCAGATAGTCCAACAGGACCATTTACCGATCCTTTAGGAAAAGGGTTAGTTACAAGAGATACACCTACTTGTAAGGAAGTATTATGGCTATTTGACCCTGCTGTATTAGTAGATGATAATGGTAGAGCTTATTTATATTTTGGTGGTGGGGTACCTGAGGGGAAGGTTGCTAATCCACAAACAGCCAGAGTTGTTGAGCTTGGTGAGGATATGATAAGCTTAGCTGGCGAGCCAAAGATGATAGATGCACCTTATTTGTTTGAGGATTCTGGAATACATAAATACAAAGATAAATATTATTATACCTACTGTTCAAACTGGAATGTAGATAAAGAAGGCACTGAAAAATATGGTTTTGAAAATGGGGAGATTATTTGTATGGAAAGTGATTCTCCAATGGGGCCTTTTACATTGAAAGAAAAAATATTAGAAAATCCAGGAAAAACAATCGGATTATATGGAAATAATCATCATTGTGTCTTTGAATTTAATAACCAGTGGTATATTACCTATCATTCAAGAATACTTGAAAAGAACATGGGCATTGAAAAAGGGTATAGGTGTACAAATATAGATCCTTTTGAGATCGCTGAAGATGGCACAATTGGGATTATTAAGCAGACGCGTGAAGGCTGCAAACAACTTAAAGTAGTTAATCCTTATGTGGAAAATAGCGCAGCAATGATGGCTCAAGCAGGTGGTGTAGAGGCTGTAGCAGCAGATCCAATAAGTAAGGCTTATGGTTGTGGTGAAATGGCTCTTGGGAAAATTGATTCAGGGGATTTTGCACAAATCAAAGGGGTTGATTTTGAGCAAAAGCTTCCTTCTATTTGGAAGGCAAAGATTAGAGCAGTGGATGATGTAGATGATAGCTGTATCATCCAACTTAGACTAGACAGTTTAAAAGGCGAAGTGATTGCCTATCTTCCTGTAGGAGAATATTTAAGTGAAAGTAATAATAAGGCTGATGAGTTTATAGAGATGGAAGCACAGCTTCTTAAGGAAGTAAAGGGTACGCATGATTTGTATATGGTATTTTCAGGCTCTGGATACGAGGTGGGAGCATGGTACTTTGAGGGAACAAATAATTGGTATGATGAGATGATTTCTAAATCATTGGTATCTGAGGGAACAAATTCAAGATTAGAAAAAGTTGTGAAAAAGTTAGAAAATGGAGAGAATGTATCAGTTGCTTATATTGGAGGTTCTGTAACAGAAGGGGCAGGCGCAGCAAAGCTAACAGAATCCTATGCAGACAGGGTAGTTCAGCAGCTCCAGGATACCTATAAATCAGCCCGTATAGATTATATTAATGCAGGGCTAGGAGGAACGCCCTCTACACTTGGAGTGATGCGTTATCAAAGGGATGTTGTAGATCCTCTTGGGGGAACACCTGATATAGTTTTTGTAGAATTTGCAGTTAACGATTATCAGGAGCCGACTAAAGGAAGAGCTTATGAAAGTCTTGTAAGAGATATTTTAGAAGCAGATGAGGACACAGCAGTAGTGCTTGTATATGCTGTATTTAAGTCAAAGTGGAATATGCAAGACGACTATATCCCTATTGGTGAGCATTATGGATTGCCAATGGTAAGTGTAAAGAATGCCACAGATTATGCATATGCTCAAAACAAATTAACGGATGAAGAATATTTTTCAGATGAGTTTCATCCAACATCTTATGGGCACCAAATTATGTCAGATTGTATTATTCATTTGTTAAAAAATGTTGCTGATAATAAGATAAGTGATGAATCTATCAGCATCCCTCAAAATCCTAAGAATAATAATGACTTCCAAAATATGAAGTTGGTTACTTCAAAGGATAGTCAAGAGGCACTCATTTCAAAAGGCAGTTTCTGTGAAACAGATACTCAGGTACATGGGTTTATGAGGAATAGACAATTAGCATTTCCTAATAACTGGATGTACATGGGGGACGGAAGTAATGAAGCATTTAAGATGGAAGTTAGTTGTAAAAAGATATTACTAAATTACAAGCAAACGAGCTCTAAAGAATTTGGAACTGCATGTGTGTATATGGATGGAAAACAAGTTGGTGAGCTTAATGCTTATTCAGATGGGGGCTGGAATAATTCTATAGTCACCTTAGTATTAGATGAAAATGTAAGTAGTAAGCATGAAATCTCAGTAGAAATGAAATCTGGTGATGAAAAGAAAAAATTCACTATACTAGGAATTGGCTATTGTGAATAAGATATAAAGTATATAAGAAAAACCTCGAATAGAGAATTATCTATATTCGAGGTTTTTGAATTTTACAAGACTTATAAGGAGTAGACTCTACAGAGATAAAACACTTTATCATCCAAAATAGATAGGATTCATTGAAAAAAATATGAATGTAGTTTAAAATAAGCTATAAACTAGTGTATAGATAATTTTATGAATATACTATTATTTTAAGTTTTTTTTTGATGAATTGAATTGTTTTGGAGGAAAAAATATTGGAATATGAAAAAAAGAAGAATTTTATAGTTTGTATTATGTATTTTGGGATTATTTTATCATTAATATATGTTTTACTTAGATATGGATTAACAATCATTTCGCCATTTATATTTGCATTTATGTTTGCTTATTTACTTAGGAAACCGGCTCGATTTTTATCTAGAAAAATTCGAGTACCATATAAAATTATGGCATTTTTAACTGTATTTTTGTTTTATTGTACGATTGGAATCTTAATATTCTTAATGGGTATAAAAGTATTTTCTTTTATTGTAGAGTGGATTTCCAATTTACCTATTATTTATACTACATATGTTGAGCCAGTTTTAGTTAAGGGATTTAATGAGATAGAAAAAACTGTTTTTGGCATGGATCCAGAACTGATTTCATCACTAAATGATTTTTCTATTCAGTTCACACAGTCATTAGGTGAATTAATTTCTAATGTTTCTATGAAGACTGTGAGTGCAATTTCAGGATATGCCTCATCTATTCCGGGTATATTTATTAAACTTTTGCTGATGATCATTTCTACGTTCTTTATCATTGGAGATTATGATCAACTAACGGGCTTTATAGGCCGTCAATTTTCAGGCAGAAGCAAAGAGCTTATTATTCACATAAAAGAGTACATTGTTAATACATTATTTGTTTGTATTCGCTCCTATGCGTTGATTATGAGCATAACATGTATTGAATTGTTTATAGGATTTCTTATAATTGGGCTTCCAAGTGCTATACTAATTGCTTTGACAATTTCTATATTTGATATTTTACCTGTCTTAGGAACAGGAGGGATTATGATTCCTTGGGTCATTATAGCAGCTTTACAAGGAAAATATTCTTTGGCAATTGGTTTATTAATTATATATTTAGTGGTTACCATTATTCGAAATATTATTGAACCTAAAATTGTCGGAAGTCAAATTGGATTACATCCAATTGTAACACTTATGAGTATGTTTGTTGGTGTACACTTTTTTGGTATTATAGGTTTATTTGGTTTTCCGATTACGCTATCGTTATTGTGTCACTTAAATGAAGTGGGTACCATTAAGTTATTTAAGTAGAGCCGTTAGAATTCAAAAGCTTTTATTATTAGTGCAGTATTATTTATACTAATAATAGAAGCTTTTTTATGTGAGGATTTATTAACTTAAGTGTGTAAGCCTTGTGAAATTTCTTTATTAAGATCTTTTTGTTGATGAGTAATATCTACAGCAGAGGCAAAAAGTTCTTCTAAAGTAGCTGATATTTGCATGAAACTAGTAGAAAGCTGATGACAGTATATGTATACTACATAAGTAAGTGAAGAATATATTGTTATGGGGTGAGAAAATGGAGATAACGCAATATGAAAAAAGGCTATATGGAAATGCTGTAAAAGTGATTTCAAGAGAGCCTAATTGTATCCAGTATGATATGTCCAATGAGACAGGAAGTGCGGTAATGACCAGTTATGATATTTTTCCTGGCATCCAGCTGATTTATAACGATGTACATATCCATGAAATAGCAGTAGATACTAAGGTACCTGAGAATATTTTAGAAATTAATCATTGTAGGGAAGGACGTATAGAATGTGAATTTAATAGAGGGGAATGTCTTTATATTAGTAAAGGGGATTTGGTGATTAACTTAAAAGCAGATATTGGTAAACGTTCTTCCTTTCCATTAAATCATTATCATGGAATTACTATTGCAGTAGATTTTGATCGTATATCCAGACCAATATTTCAAATTTGGGGGGATGTAAAAATTGATTTATATCAGTTAAAGAAAAAGTTATGTGGAAATAAAAGTTTTATCATTATGAGAGAAAATGAAAAAATAGAACATATTTTTTCGGAGTTATATGATGTGCCGCATGAAATTAGACAAGGATATTTTAAGCTTAAGGTACTAGAGATTTTTTTAGTTTTAAGTGTGATGGAAGATGAGGACTTACAGAAAAAATATTATTCAAAGAAACAAGTGGACACCATTAAAGAGATAAGAGCTTATTTAGTGAATCATCTAGAACAGAAAATAACTATTGAGCAATTATCAGCTCAGTTTAAGATACCTACAACAACAATGAAATTAATCTTTAAAGGGGTTTATGGAAGTAGTATTTATGCTTTTATTAAAGGATATAAAATGCAAAAAGCAGCTCTTTTATTAAGAGAAACAAATATAGAGATAGGAGAAATTGCGATGAAGATGGGGTATGATAATGCCAGTAAATTTTCAGAAGCTTTTAAAAAAACAATGGGATGTACACCAAGAAATTATCGGAATGCTTCAAAGTAAATGAGATGTTATAAGAGAAGGAAGCAATTTATTTTTATGTCTAAATGGAGTAATCTTATCTAAATGGAGTAGAAAATGAAAGAATATTCGGTTATATTTTAATTGCGCTCGATAGGAATAAAATCGAGCGTAAAAAAATAGATATAGGTTAGGTTAGACTAACTGGAGAGGGGAAAATAATGAATACAATCAGGAAGGAAAATAGTAAGTTGCAGGGAAAAGACTTAGTGCATATTGGGATTTTTACTGCTATTTACTTTGTTGTTGTGTTTGCAGTGGCGATGCTTGGATATATACCAATCTTTATACCGCTTTTATGTGTGTTAGTGCCAATTATTGGTGGCATACCATTTATGCTTTTTTTAACCAAGGTAAAAAAATTTGGCATGATTATGATAATGAGTATTATTATGGGGATTTTAATGTTACTGACAGGTATGGGATATCACTGTATTTATGTAGGGGCTATATCTGGTTTGATTGCAGAAGTGATTTATAAGAGTGGGAATTATAGAAGTTCCTCAAAAGCGATTATGACGTGTGGCTTTTTTAGCATATGGGTGTGGGGGAATTTCATTCCATTTTTTATAGATATAGAAGGTTATTTTGCAACAAGAAAGGAATTTGGTCAGGAATATGCTGATGCGCTAACAAGTTTGATGCCTATATGGATGATGCCTACGTTAATTATTGCTGCTTTTGTAAGTGGGCTCGTGGGTGGCTATTTAGGAAAGATGGCACTCAAAAAACATTTTAAGAAAGCAGGCATTGCATAATGCAGATAGGGATGATGCAGGCAGCAAAATACAAAGAAAGTTATTTAGATCCTAGAACAAAGATTCTTTTACTAGTCATGTTAGCGGTATTTGTACTAGGGGGTACAGGAGGAAGGCAAATGAGTCTATTTAGATTGATATTCTCTTCTGTCCCTTTTATTTTATTACTTTTATCAGGTAAAGTGAAGACTTGTCTGCTTTGGAGTAGTTTATTGATTATAGGAGGTTTAGTAGAGTATGCACTAATCCCTAGGACAACAGGTATTTTAAATTATATGATGGTTGCACTAAGTGGAATGCTTACAAGATTTGCCCCTAGTATTATGATGGGGATGTATGCGGTATCTACGACAACAGTTAGTGAGTTTGTAGCAGCTATGGAAAGAATGCATATAACAGAGAAGATAACGATTCCTATGACGGTCATGTTTCGTTTCTTTCCAACAGTGAGAGAAGAATATGCCTCTATTCATGCGGCAATGCGTATGAGAGGTATTAGTTTAGCAGGTGGCAAAATTATTCAGATGGTGGAGTATCGATTAATTCCAATGATGACAAGTAGTGTTAAGATTGGTGAAGAACTATCTGCGGCAGCATTAACTAGAGGACTAGGTACACCAATTAAACGGACTAATATTTGTCAAATTGGATTTCATATACAAGATAAGATTATTATTACATTTTGTCTGTTTACTATAGGTTATTGGATTTTAGGAGTGATGGGAGTGATTGGATGATTGAATTAAAAAATGTCTCTTTTCGTTATAATCAGAGAGGAGAGGCAGATTGTTTAAAAAATATAAATTTAAGCATTGAGACAGGTCAAGTTATTCTCATCACAGGGCCATCTGGATGTGGTAAATCATCTATTATACGTCTAATTAATGGACTCATTCCACATTATTATGAAGGAAATCTTACTGGAGAAGTATGTGTCAATGGGAAAAGGGTTTCTCAGTTGCCTTTATATGAAATAGCTCAACTTGTCGGTACCGTATTCCAAAATCCAAGATCCCAATTTTTTAATGTGGATACCACTAGTGAATTGGCTTTTGCATGTGAAAATATAGGTATGGAAGAAACTAAGATTCTAGAAAGAATTCATTTGACAGTTGAGCAATTTAATATTGAAACCTTAATGAATAGAAATATATTTGATTTATCCGGAGGAGAAAAGCAAAAAATTGCCTGCGCTGCTGTAGCAGTAAGTGAAACTAATATTATTTTAATGGATGAACCTTCGGCAAATTTAGATGCAGCAGCAGTAGAAGATTTACGACATCTTATTCAGTTATGGAAACAGCATCATAAAACCATTATCATTGCAGAACATAGAATATCCTATATATGGGATTTGGCGGAACGCGTTATTTTAATGCAGGATGGAACCATTACTAGGGAGATAAAGAGTGAGGAAAAGAAAAATATAGGAGAAGTAGATCTTAAGAAATATGGTTTACGTGCATTGGAAAGAGAAGATGTAGTAAGCATTCAGTTACCGGTATCTAAGTGCCAGCATCAAGAGGAAATGATTTTAAAAGACTTTGCATTTGCGTATGATAAGAGACATCCTATTTTTAGTTTTGAAAAAATATGTATTCCTACAGGAGAAGTGGTGGCCATTGTTGGTGTTAATGGCATTGGAAAAACGACTTTTTTACATTGTCTTTGTGGTATAAAAAAAGGCTGTAAAGGTCATATGATTTGGGGTGGAAAAACTTATAAGCGTAAAGCACGTACTAAGCAAATCTTTATGGTGATGCAAGATACTAATCATCAATTATTTACAGAAAGTGTTCTAGATGAAGTATTGATTAGTATGAATGAGCCTGATGAAGTAAAAGCAAGAGAAATCCTTAAAGAAATGGATTTATTAGAATATGAAGACCGGCATCCGATGTCTTTATCAGGAGGACAGAAACAACGTGTAGCTATTGCTTGTGCTATTGCATCAGAAAGAAAAATTCTTTTATTTGATGAACCCACTAGTGGGCTTGATTATAAACATATGATACAAGTTGGACATTTAATGCAAAAGCTAAAAGAAATGGGAAAAACTATTTTAGTGGTTACCCATGATAGTGAACTGATTCATTATGCCTGTACTCAGGTTTTACAATTAAAACCTCTAGAAAGGAGTGTTTCTATTGAGTAAGAGTAAAAAAACAACAATAGATTGGCTTAAGGAATTTGCAAGCCAACATAAATGGATGTATGTAGGAAGTGTAGTCTGTGCATTAGTAGGTGTTTTTTGCAGTATCATGCCTTATATTTATATAGGTAATATGACTAGACAGTTACTAGAAGGCAATAGAGAGTTAATGTTCTACATGCACCAGTGTATTGAAATGGCAATATTTTGGGCGATGCGTGTTTTATTCCATGGTATTTCTACAACATTATCTCATAAAGCAACTTTTCATGTACTAGGTACGATTCGTAAACAGGTATGTGAAAAACTTTCTAGGCTGCCATTAGGTTACATATTAGATACACCATCAGGAAGTTTGAAAAATACACTAGTAGAGCGAATTGACAGTATTGAAACAACACTCGCACATATTTTACCAGAATTTACTTCTAATTTATTGATCCCACTAGGGATGATTCTCTATATTGCGCTGATAGATTGGAGGATGGCTCTTGTAGCACTCATTACATTGCCACTAGGTTTTTTATGCTATATGGGAATGACGATTGACTATGAAGCAAGCTATAAGAATACTATAGAGAAAACAAAGAAATTAAATGATACGGCAGTAGAGTATATTAGTGGAATCGAGGTAATTAAAGCATTTGGAAAGGCAGAGAGCTCTTATGAAAGATTTGTTTCTGCTGCAAAAGAAGGGGCTGAGTGTTATATAGAGTGGATGAGAAAAGCTAATATCTTTTTTTGCTTGGCAATTTCAATTTTTCCTAGTACATTAATTGGAATTTTACCAATAGGTGGATTGCTTTGTAGAGGGGGATCGCTTAGTGCTCCAGATTTTATCTTAATTATGATTTTATCCCTGGGACTTGTTTCTCCTCTTATTACTTGTATGTCTTACTCCGATGATTTTGCAAAAATCGGTACAATTATTGGGGAAGTGGCTAGTATTCTAGAGCAGGAAGAATTAAATAGGCCACAAAGCAGTAATATGCAACCTAAGGACTATACACTTGAACTGAATAATGTTAGTTTTGCCTATCATGAGAAGGAGGTTCTGCATGGTATTAATATGATGGTTAAGCCAGGTACCATTAATGCACTTGTTGGTCCTTCAGGAAGTGGAAAATCTACTATTGCTAAGCTAATTGCATCTTTATGGGATGTAAGTTCTGGCTCTATTACAATTGGAAATGTGGATATAAAGGCACTACCATTAGATGACTATACGAAAAAGATAGCATATGTGTCTCAAGATAACTATCTATTTGATGAAACGATTAGAGAAAATATTCGAATGGGTAATCCAAGAGCAACAAACCAGCAAGTAGAGGAAGTGGCTAGGCGAAGTGGCTGTCATGAATTTATTATGGGATTAGAAAAGGGTTATGAAACAGTAGTAGGTGGTGCAGGTGGTCATTTATCTGGAGGTGAACGTCAAAGAATTGCCATTGCTAGAGCTATGTTAAAGGATGCACCAATTGTTATTTTAGATGAGGCAACTGCCTATACCGATCCAGAAAATGAGGCATTAGTGCAGGCATCAGTAGCTAAACTTGTTCAGGGTAAAACCTTGATTGTTATTGCGCATAGGCTTTCTACAATTTGTGATGCAGATCAAATTTTTGTAGTAAAGGATGGGCAAATAGAAGCACGGGGAACACAAGAAGAGTTACTAGATACATGTCCACTTTATAAAGAAATGTGGCAGGCACATATTGCAGTAAAAGATCACGCAGAAACAAAAGAAGGGGGTGTTGGTATTGCTTAGTATTTTTAAAAGATTTTTTGAATTTTGTGGTAAAGTAAATAAGCGAAAGTTTTATTTATCGTTGGTTTATGGTACAGCACAAGCTTTTTTTGAAGCAATAAAAATACCAGCTGCCGCCATGATGATAACAGCATTATTAAATGAAGACGTAAGTAACCAAGCCATTTGGGGAAGTTTTGGCTTAATGCTTATAGGGATTATAGGTTGTGCTATTGTAAAATACCGTGCGACGATGTTACAAACAGAAGCAGGATATGGAACTTGTGCCAATAAAAGAATTGAGATTGCAGAGCATTTACGTTATTTGCCAATGGGTTACTTCAATAAAAATAGCTTAGGTTATATTACCTCTGTGACAACCAATACAATGGAAAGCCTTTCAGATGTAGCGACTAGAGTGGTTATGATGGCAACACAAGGCATCTTAACAACTCTAGTGATTACACTTATGGTATTCTTATTTGATTGGAGAATAGGATGTATTATTTTAGTAGGGGTAGGATTGTTTCTTATGGCCAATAGGGGATTGCAACATCAATCTAAAAAATTAATTCCTCTAAAGGATGTGTCAGATAGTCACTTGGTAGAAGTAATTTTAGAATATCTTCAAGGGATTCTTGAAGTAAAGTCTTATCAACTGGTAGGAAAAACAGCAAAAAAAATTAACCAGGCAATTGATGAAAATGTGAAATGTAATTTTGGCTGTGAGATTCATTTTATTCCTTTTATGTGTCTACAAAATTTTATCACCAAAATGACTGGTGTAATGATGTGTGCCATGTCGTTAATCTTCTATATACAGGGTTCTATGAGTCTTATAAACTGTATCATGATGATGATAGGTTCCTTTATGCTTTATAGTAGTCTAGATGCTGCAGGAAATTATTCCTCACTGCTTAGACAAGTGGATATATCAGTAAGCAAAGCTAGTGCCATTTTGGCATTAGAACCTATGGATATTAGTGGTAGGGTGCAGCATCCAGTAAATCATGACATTGATTTAGAACATGTCAGTTTTTCTTATGAACAGCGTAAAATTATCGATGATGTTTCAATTCATATTCCTGAGAAAACAACAACAGCGATTATCGGACCAAGTGGTGGTGGTAAAAGCACACTTTGTAAGTTAATGTCTAGGTTTTGGGATGTACAGAAAGGGAGCGTCAAATTAGGTGGCATTAATGTAAAAGATTATAGTATGGATAGCTTAATGTCACATTTTAGCTTTGTATTCCAAAATGTATACTTATTCCAAGATACTGTTGCCAATAATATTCGCTTTGGTCAGCCAGAGGCACCAATGGAAAAAGTGATTGAGGCAGCCAAGAAAGCCTGTTGTCATGAATTTATTATGAACCTTCCACAAGGTTATGAGACGGTTATTGGAGAAGGTGGTACAAGTCTTTCTGGGGGTGAAAAACAAAGATTATCTATAGCTAGAGCAATTATGAAAGATGCCCCTATTATTATATTAGATGAAGCTACAGCTAATGTAGATCCAGAAAATGAAAGAGAACTGGTTACAGCTGTTAGGGAACTTACTAAAGAAAAGACTATCTTAATGATTGCACATAGACTTAAAACAGTACGTCATGCCGATCAGATTTTAGTAGTGGATCAGGGAAAGATTGTGCAAAAGGGTAATCATGAGGAACTAATGAAACAAGAGGGGATTTATAGACGCTTTATTCAAACAAGAGAGCTTGCAGTAGGATGGAAGTTATAGGTTGACGTTTAAAAGGATAGCTTCACATAAGTATAACAGAAAATAGGATATGAGTTTGTGCAAACTCATATCCTATTTTCTGTTCTGAGGGTATTTAGAAAGTTTTAAGGACTAGTTAGATAAACTTTTTACCAGAGGTTCTAATGTTTCAAATAAGCTTTCAGCAAGCGTAAAGTTATTGTCTTTTAAAGCTCTAGCAATTTTCAGTTCAATTTCTTTTTTCTTTTGCTCGATTTCTAAATAATCTTTATCAAAATGACGTGCATAAATCATTTTTCTAAACTTACGCATACTCATTCTACGAATGGTTTGATCTTCAATGATGAGAACATAATCCATACAGTTTGCAATAGAGTAGAAGTCGTGGGAAATCATTAAGATCGCGCCATTATAATTTTTGATGGCTTCTTCTAAAGCAAGCTGAGCATAAGTGTCTAAATGGCTTGTAGGCTCATCTAGAAGGAGCATATTCGCCTCACCAAGAGAAATTATAGCGAGTTGAAGGAGATTTTTTTCACCACCTGATAATGAGCTAATTTTTTGCTGCATCATATCTTCATGAAAACCATACTCAGAAAGATAAGCTAAAACATCAGCAGGTGTTTCAAAGCCAAGTTCTAAGAAGGTATCCATAATAGTAGAAGTTTCATCAAGCGTTTCACCTTGTAATTGTGACACATAAGCCATTTCAATATTTTCGTTTACATGAATGCTTGGATGTTGTTTTTTATAGAGATCACGAAGTAAAGTGGTTTTCCCTGTTCCATTGGCACCAATTAAAGCGACCTTATCGGTTGCCCCGATTTCAAAGCATACATTTTCTAAGAGTGGATGCTCAAATGCTACGTGATATCCATTAACGGTCAATGCCGTTTCACTTTCTATTGGCTTGTTTGTAGAAAGAACAATATTAGGTTGCTTAATTTCTACAAATGGGGCTTTAATTCTACGCGCTTCTAAACGTTCTTGAATTTTAATACGAGCTTTAAGAGATTTTCCTCTAGAAGCATCATCATAGTTTGTAGCGGCTGTTCTAAGGCGGTCAATCAGTTCTTCATTACGTTTGATTTCTTCTGTATCCTTATGGGCAAGCTCTTGTAATTCGATTTTTCGTTCAAGAAGAGAGTAGTTATATTCGATATAGCTGCCATCAAATTCTTGAAGCTCCATATTTTCAAGATGTAAAATCTTATTAAAGCAGTTATTAAGTAAATAACGATTATGGGTAATGACTAAAAGAGTACCTTTGTGTGAATTAATAAGACTTTTAAGGGAATTAAGGTTCTCAAAATCTAAGAAGACATCAGGTTCATCCATAATCAATAAAGAAGGACGACTAAGCATTTCTTTGATAATCTGAACGAGTTTAAACTCACCGCCACTAAGTGTTAAAACGGATAAGTCCCTAAGTTTGGTTAAATCAGCTAGGTAAAGTTTTTTATCAATAATGCTTTCAAAGTCATCACCACCAATGGCTTCATAGGCGTCTAAAGTGTGTTGATAGTGTTCCAGTAAAGTATCAAGATCTTCGGCTGTTTCCATTTTTGTGCAAATAGCAGCTATCTTATTTTGGAATTTGATAAAATCTTGAGCAATATAGTCAAAAACAGTCATGTCTTGCAATTGCGTCATATCAGCAAACTGATTCACATAGCCAATTTGACAATTTGGCATTATTTCTAAGTCCCCAGTATACATATATTTTTCTGGATCCATGATGATATCAGCCAGTGTACTTTTACCACTACCGCTTACGCCTATAAATGCACAGTGTTGTCCATCTTCTAAAGTAAAAGTAATATCATGAAATAAATCCTTTTGTGGATATGAGTAAGATAAGTGTTGGGCTTTGATCATAGTAATTCCTTTCGTATCGTTAAAAAAGAGCTTATAAAAATAAGCTCCCTCTTATATAGTCACTCCGTTTAAACCATTCGTGGAGTTTTATGCTATGTTTAAAGTGTTTTTATTTAAATAGTTTATCCTAATATGGATATTAGTATAACATTGTTTATAGGGACTTTCAATCTTCTAATAGTAGTAGAAATTTGAGCGCAAAATCTACACCACTCAACCTGGTGTTGAGTGGTGTAGATTTTATCAAAAAATAAGTTATTGAGAAGTAAGCACATCCTATCTATAATAGCTTAAAAGGAGGAGAGTAATATGTTAGATAGCAAAAAAATTGGAAGATTTATAGCAAATAAGCGTAGAGAACTAGGACTGACACAACAACAAGTGGCCAATGCCCTTCATGTATCTTATCAAGCTGTATCTAAATGGGAGCAAGGGAGTACCTATCCTAATGTAGAACTTCTTCTAGAATTATCCAATGTGTTACAGGTATCTGTAGATACTTTATTATCTGCTAATGAAAAGGAGGAAGAAAGTATGGATGAAGTTTATGAATTTTATAGTGGTGGAGCAGAACTTGGCAGATTAGAAAGAGGTCTTGGACGGATAGAGTTTGAAAGAAGTAAAGAATTAATTATGAGACATTTACCTCAAAAGAAATGTATAATTTATGATATAGGAGGAGGGATTGGTGTTTATTCAGCATGGCTTGCCAAAATGGGGCATGAAGTCCATTTATTAGATTTTGTGAAAGAATCCATAGGCTATGCAAAGCATCATTATAAAAATCAATTTATAGCAGAAGTATGTGATGCAAGATGTTTAAATAGAATGGATAATAGTGCAGATGTCGTACTATTAATGGGACCGCTTTATCACCTCCAAAATCAAACAGAAAGAAAGCGGGTACTTGAGGAAGCTAAAAGAGTTTTAAAAAAAGATGGGGTACTGATTGTAACAGGCATTTCTAAGTTTAGCTCAACGACTTGGGCATTATCCACTTATGGAAAAGAGAATAATTATTTAGATGATGAAGTGTACAGGGAAATGATTGATAGAGAATTAAAAACAGGTGTACATATTAGACCCGAGCAATATCCTTATTTGATTTCACAATCTTACTTTCATACTGTAAAGGGTTTAAGGGATGAGATGAAGGGAGCTGGAATCAATGTATTACATCAGTATCCAATAGAAGGGATTATTTGGTTTACACCAGAATTAAATCAAAAGTGGGAAGATGATAAGAGTCAAAAAATTCTACTAGATATTATAAGAAAAACAGAAACAGAAGAATCTACTATAGGAATGAGTCCTCATTTTATGATTGTAGGCAAGAAATAAGTAGTATATAGTTGAATGAAATGATTAATATGATTAAAACAACGAATACTACATATGAGGTGACCTTATGAAAAAGATGCTAGAAAGTGCAAAATTATTAAAAGATGAACTGATAGAAATAAGAAGACATATTCACTCTAATCCAGAAGTTGGGGCACATTTACCTAAGACGACAGCCTTTGTCAAACAAAAGCTAGAGGCGTTTGGTTATCAGCCAGAAGAGATTTGCGAAAGTGGTATTGTTGCCACAATAGGTGGAAAAAAGCCAGGCAAGACTTTCCTTTTAAGAGCAGATATGGATTCATTACCTATAGCTGAAGAAACTACTTGTGATTTTAAAGCAACTAATGGGAGTATGCATGCTTGTGGACATGATATGCACGCTACCATGCTTTTAGGAGCAGCTAAGTTACTAAGGGAATTTGAAGATGAAATTGAAGGAACCGTTAAATTGGTTTTTCAACCAGATGAAGAAGGATTTACAGGTGCTAAAAAGATGCTTAAGGCAGGTGTACTTGAAAATCCAAAGGTAGATGCAGCAATGGCACTTCATGTTCACTCAGGCACGCCAACTAATGTGGTTTTATATGGATTAGATACTAGTATAGCAGGGTGTATACGCTTTAGAATTACAGTGAATGGAATGGGATGTCATGGCGCTATGCCAGAATTAGGGGTAGACCCTATTAATATTGCGGCACATATTTATCTTTCTTTACAAGAAATCATTAGTAGAGAGATTTCTGCAACTCAGTCTGCTGTTGTAACCATTGGAAAATTTGTTGGAGGGGAAGCAGCTAATATTATTCCAAATCAAGTCGTGATGGAAGGTACCATTAGAAGTTTATCTAGAGAAATAGGTGACTTTATTTTTAAACGTATGGAGGAGATTACGGTATCTACTGCTAAACTCTTTAGAGGAGAAGCTAAGCTTGAAGAAATGTCTTCTGTACCACCCCTTAAGAATGACACAGAGCTTGCGAATGAGGTAGCTTCTTATGTCAAAGAGATTGTAGGTGAACAATCTGTTATTTCCTTTGAAGGAGGTGGTATGGGATCAGAGGATTTTGCATCCTATGCTTATGAAGTCCCAAGTGTGTACTTTATGTTAGGAGCAGGGACTAAACAGGAAGACCCACTATATGGTATGCCAATGCACCATCCACAGGTTGTATTTAATGAAGAGATTTTGGTGACAGGGGCAGCTATGCATGCTTATAGTGCCATGATGTGGTTAAAACATCATCAATGAAAAGGAATGATTTATATAGATTCATAAAGACTTTTAAATAGATAGGCTTAAAATTAAAATGCGCTCCTATCATTTAAGAGTCTTTTTGATTGGGTTTTCAGTTTGATCAATAGAGAGAGCAGCATTGCATTTGATGATTAAATGTTCTATAATCTTAAAAAGAATATTCTGGAAATAATAATTAAAATATTAGAATAAGGAGTGAAATAAAAATGGAACAAAAGCAATATATATGTCCTAAATGTAATAACAAGAATTACGAATCAGATCAATTTCAAGCAACTGGGGGAAATTTTGCAAAATTATTTGATGTACAAAATAAAAAATTTATTACTATTAGTTGTACGAAGTGTGGTTTTACAGAGCTTTATAAAGCACAATCTAGTGATGGATGGAATGTTTTAGATTTCTTAATAGGAAATTAGTTCGTATAAAGTTGACTATTTGGTTGAGTACTAGAGTATAGTGGGATTTGAGGGGAGAGGAAAGTATTTTAAATGCAGGTGTTAAATTATATCAGTATTTAATGAAACAGGATTATGTGGATGAGAAACAAATTTATGTAATGGGGTATAGTTATGGGACTGGTATAGCGGCTTATGTAGCATCTAAGTGTCCATGTCAAAAACTTGTACTTGTTGCACCGTATAGAAATAGTGCAGATATGTATAATCGATATACACCTATTTATTATGGGCCTATGACACTATGGCTCACTGAGAACTTTAAAACAGAGGACTACGCAAAAAATATATCAGCTGAAACGTTACTTATTACATCTGATGGAGATCAAACCTTAAGTAAAAAATTTGCCTATGATCTTCAAGAAGTGTTCCAAAAGGCACAGGTTAAGGAGTATAAGGAAGTTACTCATGATTCTTATTTTAAGCAAAGTAAAATACTAGTAGAGATTCAAAACTTCTTTAAGTAAAGAGTACATAAGTAAAGCCATGAAATGTGTAATATGGCAGGCCATTTACCACTTCTTATAAATGGCATGGGCATTATTTTAGCAATTACAATTGTGAAAAAGAAAAGAAGCATAGGTGTAGAAGAAAGTTTAACTATAAATTCAAATGAATAAAGTAAGAAAAAGCGATTGGGTGAGAATAGAGTTTCTTACCCAATCGCTTTTTTTCTTTGTAAGCTGTTTATTGACTAATAAAAATGGGTGATTAGAGCTTGATATTGATAAATCTAAATAATTTATAAATTTATTAGAATATTATAAAAATAAGTGTTAATATATTACCGACAGATAGTCAGTCTAGAAATAAGGAGAAAATCAATGAGAGTTGTTAAAGAGGCAGAAGAACGTAAGAATGAAATACTGGATAAAGCAGATCAGCTTTTTAGTAGAAAGGGGTTTGAAGGAACAAGTACCAACGACATTTTAGAAGCAGTAGGCATAGCAAGAGGAACACTTTATTATCATTTTAAATCGAAAGAAGATATTATGGATGCGCTAATAGAGCGTTATAATCAGCAGATTTTAAATGCGGCAAAGCAGGCAGCACAGAATCAGAAACTTACCGTTTATGAGCGTATTATAAAAGTGGTATTATCAATGAATATTAGCCAGTATAGTCAGGAAAGTGAGGGCATTATCGAACAGATTCATAAGCCGCAAAATATCTTGATGCATCAAAAAATTCAAAAAGTAATCATTCACAGTATAACACCGATATTAAGCGACTTAATTAAAGAAGGCATTGGGCTAGGGCTATTTGATACACCTGTTCCTTATGAGTGTATGGAGATGTTTATGGTGTATGCAACTACATTATTAGATAGTGGAATCATTGAGTTGACTGAGGAAGAACAAGGTTCACGTATGCAGGCAATGATGATTAATATGGAAAGAATGCTTGGATGTAAGCAAGGAAGTTTGAAGGAACAGATGAGTTTGTTTGAGGTTCAATAGAAAATGATAGAGTAAAGGAAAGGAAGAAAGTGATGGAAACACAGGTAAAGTCGTTTCAAAAATTTATTTTATTATGGATAGGGGAACTGGTTTCGGCGATAGGAAGCGGTTTAACGTCATTTGGGCTTGGGGTATATATATATGAGCAAACGGGTAAAGCTTCAGCCATGGCATTAGTGACCTTATTAGGGTTTGTACCAGCCCTTATTTTAAGCGGGTTAGCAGGTATATTAGCTGATCGGTATGATAGGAGGTTACTAATGGTTTTAGGAGATAGTTTATCGGTATTAGGTCTTGTTTTTATACTACTTTGTATGTTAAAGGGTGAAGCACAGTTATGGCAAATTTGTGTAGGGGTAACGATTAGTTCTATTTTTACTTCACTAGTTGATCCTGCTTATAAAGCAACGGTAACTGATTTACTCACAGAGGATCAGTATACAAAAGCCAGTGGATTAGTTCAAATTGCAGGTTCTTCTAAATTTTTAATTTCACCAGCATTAGCAGGGACATTACTTTTAATAGCTGATATTAAGCTTTTACTTTTAATAGATATGGCCACATTCTTTGTAACAGTGCTTTCAACATTGGCAGTACGTAAAGGGATTGAAGTAAAGAGCAGTAACAAGAAGTTTGATTTAGGAAAAGAGTTTAAGGAAGGCTGGGAGGCAATTTCAAAGAAGCGTGGCGTAGTTGTCCTTGTATCTGTGACCTGCGTTTTAACTTTTTTTATGGGATTTATACAAACACTTGCTATGCCTATGGTTTTAGCATTTTCTACAAGTACAGCAGTAGGAATGCTAGAGACTATTGTAGCATCAGGGATGCTCGTTTCTGGAATTATTATGGGGTGTTTATCCATAAAAGGCGGCTATCTTAAGATACTCTCAGGTTCATTATTTTTAAGTGGTATCTTTATGGTTCTTTTTGGGCTAAGAGAGAATATGGTCCTAATTTCAATAGCAGGCTTTTTGTTCTTTGCAACATTACCTTTTGCAAATGCAAGTTTAGACTATTTAATACGTACCAATATTGATAATAAGGTGCAAGGTCGTGCATGGGCGCTCATTGGCATGATTTCTCAGTTAGGTTATGTAGGTGCTTATGCGCTTTCAGGTGTTCTTGCCGATTATGTATTCACACCTTTACTTATAGAAGGCGGTAGTCTAGAGGATAGTGTTGGAAGATGGATTGGTGTAGGAATGGGTAGAGGCACAGGATTTTTAATAATGATTGCTGGAAGTTTACTTGCTGTAATGGCGATTATACTTTACTGGATTCAGCCTATTCGTAGGCTTGAGGAAGGAGAAACAGCATGTATTTCAGATTAATTAAAAATGATATTAAAAAAAGTAAATTTATTACATTTATTACCTTTTTGTTTGTAGTATGCTCTGCGGTATTAATGTCTCTTGCAACGATATTAACAGTTCAGCTATCTGGTTCTATTGATACATTGATGAAGCAGGCAAAATCACCTCACTTCTTACAAATGCACCAAGGATCGATTAATCAAGAGAGACTTATAGATTTTGCCGAGCATAATGAATTTGTAGAAGATTTTCAGGTTTTAGAGTTTGTGAATATAGAAGGTAGTCAGATTCAATTAGGTGAAACCAGTCTAGCAGATACTGTGCAAGATAATGGATTATGTGTTCAAAGTGATACTTTTGATTACCTAGTAGATTTAGAGGGAGAGGTTATAGAACCAGCTGAGGGAGAATTGTATGTACCACTTTGTTATATGAAAAATGGGACGACTAAAGTGGGAGATAGTGCCAGTATTTTAGGAAGAAAAATGATAGTAGCAGGTTTTTTAAGAGATTCTCAAATGAATTCAGAACTTGCTTCTTCTAAACGTTTTTTAGTACATAAAGATGATTTTGAGGCAATAAAAGCAGGGGGAAATACAGAGTATCTGATAGAATTTCGTCTTAAAGATTTAAAAGATATAGGTGCCTTTGAAACAGCCTATAATGCAGCAGGTTTAGAGTGTAATGGGCCAACCATTACCCATTCACTTTTTAAAATTATGAATGCCATATCAGATGGACTTATGATTGCGGTTATTATATTGATTAGTATTTTAGTGGTTATCGTTGCCTTGCTATGTATCCGATTTACCCTTTTAGCTAAAATTGAAGAGAATTACGTGGAGATTGGAACAATGAAAGCCATTGGAATCAGAGTAAGAGACATCAAAAAGATTTATCTTGCAAAATATGGCGTCATTGCAGCAGTAGGTTGTTTGGTGGGGATAGTGTTATCTAATTGCTACAAAGGGATACTGACAGATAACATTAAATTGTATTTTGGAGAAAGTGAAAATACTTTATGGTCCTATATTATTAGCGTTTTTGGAGTATTTTTGATTTTTCTCCTTATAATGGCGTATATTAATGGAATCTTAAAAAGTTTTAAAACCTTATCTTCGGCCGATGCCATTCGTTTTGGAAGTGTCCAGGAAAAACAAAAGTCTACAATGTTTTTTAGATTGTCACATAAGAAAATATTATCCACGAATACTTTCTTAGGGATTAAAGATATCTTGATGCGTAAAAAGCTCTATTTGACGATGCTAATTGTTATTGTTATTTCAACGTTTATTTTAATTGTACCCAGAAATATATACCATACCATCACAGCTGATGAGTTTAGTGGATATATGGGTGTTGGAACATGTGATGTACTAATGGATATCCAACAAATTGAAAATATTGAAATGCATGCTATGGAGGTGTGTAAAGTCTTAGAGCAAGATCCTGAGGTTCGAGCATATGAGGTACTTACGACAAAAACCTTTGAAACTATTTTGAAAGATGGGACAAAGGAGCGTTTAAAAGTTGCATTAGGCAACCATCAGACTTTTCCAGTACAGTATGTAGAAGGGCATGTGCCTACTTTGAAAAATGAAATGGCTTTATCGGCCATTAATGCCTCAGATTTAGAGAAAAAGGTAGGCGACACAATGACGCTCATTATAGCAGGAAAGGAAGAAGTTTTTGAAGTATGTGGTATTTATTCAGATATTACTAATGGTGGAAAAACAGCCAAAGCAACTTTTAATACAAATCAAGCAGAAACCATGTGGAGTGATATCTATATTACATATACCAATCCAGACCTTGCCTCAGAAAAAGCAGAAATGCTAAAAGAACAATTTAGTTTTGCAAAGGCTTTAAGTATTAAAGAGTATATAGCACATATTTTTGGTCGGACGATGACATCTGTTCAAAAGGCATCTGACGTGGCCCTGGTTATTTCGATACTAATGAGCTTTTTAATTACCCTTTTATTTATAAAAATGCTTATGGCAAAAGATGCAGGTTATATTGCTATTTTAAAATCATTAGGGTTTAATAATAAAAATTTAAGGAAGCAGTATATGGTGCGATCAGGTTGTATTGTGGGGGTGGCAGTCATTATGGGCGTTTTGATAGCGAATACTTTAGGTGAGGCATTAGCTGGAATATTAATCTCTTCTCTAGGTGCAGCATCTTTTGAATTAGCTATTTCGCCACTAGAAACTTATCTATTGTGTCCATTTTTAATGATTGTACCAGTAGTTTTAGCAACCTTAATAGGAACAGCATCCATGAAGAAAATTAAAATATCAGAAAATATCAGAGAATAGGGTGAGAAAAATGAATAAGTTAATTACAGGTGAAGATATTGTAAGGTGTTTTAAAACGGCAGAGAAGCGTCAAATCGTTTTAGATCATGTTTCAGTGTCCATAGATAAAGGAGAATTTGTTTCAGTCATGGGACCATCTGGAAGTGGAAAATCTACACTTATGTATGCACTAAGTGGAATGGATGAAATACAAGATGGAAAAGTTCTATTTGAAGATCAAGAACTATCGAAGTTAAAGGAAGATGCTTTAGCGGATTTAAGGCGTACACAGATGGGGTTTGTGTTCCAACAACCACACTTACTTAAAAACTTAAATGTACTAGATAATATTATTTTGCCTGCTATGCATGATCTTAAAGGGCAAAAGGAACTTTGCATCAAACGAGCTAAAAGCCTGATGAAAACATGTGGCATTTCAGAATTAGAAGAAAGAGAAATTACTCAGGTTTCAGGTGGGCAGCTTCAACGTGCAGGCATTTGTAGAGCGTTAATGAGTGAACCAAAGATTATTTTTGGAGATGAGCCAACAGGGGCATTAAATTCTAAATCAGCAGAGGAAATTATGAGCCTGTTTTCTAAAATAAATGCACAGGGGACAACGATTATGTTAGTAACACATGATGCAAAGGTAGCTGCACAAAGTGAGCGTGTTTTATTTATGCAGGATGGAAAGATAGTAAGTGAATTAAAACTTAAGAAATATACTGGTAAAGGCTTAGAAGTGCGCACTAAAAAGGTAATAGAGCAAATGCAAGGCTTGGGTGTATAAATTTGGGTGTATAAATAAAGAATGGACTTTTTATTATCAGGCATAACCTATGGGATTTATATTTAATCTTGCGTGTAGTAATCTTTCTACAATTAGCGGACGAAGTAAAGAAGGTTAAAAAAAGCAATCAAGCATACAACAGTAAGTGAGGGAATAAGAGGAAAATAGTCTTCTTATTCCTTTTTATATGGAAAAAATAAGTGAAAAGGGACTTGTTTTTTTAAGGAAAAAGGATTCAAATTGTCATATGAACGACTTATTGGTATGATAGGAGTATAAGATAACAGAGAATACAATAGATAGAATAATAAATAATAACTAGATAAAAGTAAGGATTTGAATGAACATATGAAAAAAATAGTTTTAGGAATATTAGCACATGTAGATGCAGGAAAAACCACATTATCAGAAAGTATGCTGTATTTAAGTGGGAAGATTAGAAAGATAGGAAGAGTGGATAACCAAGATGCCTATTTAGATACCTATACCCTGGAAAAGGCAAGAGGGATTACGATTTTCTCCAAGCAAGCCATGTTTGAGATGGAAGGAATGAAAATAACTTTACTAGATACACCAGGACATATTGATTTTTCAGCGGAGATGGAACGTACCCTTCAAGTACTAGATTATGCAATTTTAGTTGTAAGTGGTGCAGATGGCGTGCAAGGACATACGCAAACACTCTGGCGTCTTTTAAAGTTATATCATATTCCTACCTTTATTTTTGTCAATAAAATGGACCAACAAGGAACAAATCAAACGCAATTAATGGCAGAATTGAAAAAACACTTAAGTGATGGGTGTGTCCTATTTAGTGAAGGACAAACAGATAGTTTTTATGAAGAAGTGGCTATGTGTAATGAAAGCATGATGGAAACTTATTTAGAGAAGGGCGTATTAGAGAAAGAAGAAATCGTAGAAGTAATAGGAAGGCGCGAGATTTTCCCTTGTTACTTTGGTTCTGCTTTAAAATTAGAAGGTGTAGAAACTTTTATGGAGGGACTTAAATGCTATACCAAGGAAACAAGCTATTCTAAAGAAGCCTTTGGTGCTAAAGTTTTTAAAATTACAAGAGACGAGCAAGGCAATCGTTTAACCCATATGAAAATTACGGGAGGTAGTCTCAAAGTGAAGGACCTCTTATCTGGAGAGAGAAGAGGTGTGGCAGAAGAGATAGAAGGAGAATCACTAAGTTGGGAGGAGAAGGTGAATCAAATTCGCCTTTACTCAGGTACTAAATTCGAAAGTGTAAATGAGGTAGAAGCAGGAACGATTTGCGTTGTAACAGGATTAACAAAAACACTTCCAGGTATAGGCCTTGGAGCAGAGCAAGGTTATACTATGCCAATATTAGAGCCTGTTTTATCTTATCAAATCATTTTGCCTAAAGGCTGTGATCCAAGAGTAATGCTACCTAAGCTGCGACAAATTGAAGAAGAAGAGCCAGAACTTCATATTGTATGGAATGAAGCATTACAAGAAATACAAGCTCAAATCATGGGTGAAGTTCAAATTGAAATTTTGCAAAGTTTAATTAAGGAACGATTTAATGTAGAGGTAAGTTTCGGAGAAGGAACTATTTTATATAAAGAAACCATTGCTAATGTAGTAGAGGGTGTAGGGCATTTTGAACCTCTTAGACACTATGCAGAAGTCCATGTGCTTTTAGAACCAGGTGAAAGAGGGAGTGGGGTTACTTTTGATACCAATTGTAGTGAAGATTTATTAGAAAGAAACTGGCAGAGACTTGTTTTAACGCATTTACAAGAAAGATCCCATAGAGGTGTTTTAACTGGTTCAGTCGTAACAGACATTAAAATAACATTGGTATCAGGGAGAGCTCATAAAAAACATACAGAGGGTGGAGACTTTAGAGAAGCCACTTATCGTGCCGTACGTCAAGGCTTAATGCAAGCAGAATCTGTTTTATTAGAACCTTACTATGCTTTTCAATTAGAACTACCGGAAAAAATGGTAGGACGTGCTATGACAGATATTGAAAAGATGAAAGGAATGTGTGAAATCTCTGAAACCAATGGAGAAATGACCACACTAGTGGGAAGTGCACCAGTTGTTAATATGAGAAACTATCAAAAAGAGGTTATTGCCTATACTAAGGGACATGGAAGATTATTTTGTAGTTTAAAAGGCTATGAGCCTTGTCATAATACAGAAGAAGTGATGATACAAATGGATTATGATCCAGAAAGAGATATAGCCCATCCAACAGGTTCTGTTTTCTGTGCCCATGGTTCAGGTTTCTTAGTCACTTGGGATGAAGTAAAAGATTATATGCATCTTGAAAGCTATTTAAAACCAACTAAAGATTATGAAATCAATGCAGTAGAAGAAGTAGAAACTAAGACTTATGAAGAGCCTTGGATTGGTTTAGAAGAGATTGACCAAATTATAAATCGTACTTTCTATTCTAATCAAGGAGAAAAGTCTGTATGGAAGAAAAGAAAGACAGCTCATGAAAGTTATTATGAAGGCATGGGTTCAGTAAGAAAAGCGCAAACTAGAAAAAATAAAAAGCCATATTTATTAGTAGATGGCTATAATATTATTTATGCTTGGCAAGAACTTAATGAACTAGCAAAAGACAATATGGATGGTGCAAGACTCAAACTCATGGATATGCTTTGTAATTATCAAGGCATTAAAAAATGTGAAGTGATTATTGTATTTGATGCTTACCGCGTACAGGGACATCAAACAGAAGTTATGGATTATCATAATATCCATATTGTTTATACAAAAGAAGCAGAAACAGCAGATCAATATATTGAAAAGTTTTCGCATACCCATCAAGCCACCTACGATATTACAGTAGCGACTTCAGATGCATTAGAACAGATTATTATTCGAGGTCAAGGCTGTCAGCTTTTATCAGCAAGAGAACTAAAACTGCAAATGGATGCTGCGCACCAGCAAATGATGGTAGATTATAAAGAAAAGCAAGTAATTGAGCATAATTATTTAGAGGAACATTTATCAGAACAAGCTAAAAAGATATTTAAAAAGGAATAGAGTAGGAGAAGGACAGAGGGGCTACAAAGTGGTAGCGCCTTTATTGGATAATATAATTATTATCAGTATATGATGCTTATAGATTGACTTGATATAAATTTCCATAATAAAATGACATAAAGTTATTTAGCATATAAATAATACGAGCTAAAAATAATTAAACTAGGGGATAAATATGCATAAAAAATTACAAGAAGTAGTCGATCTCATACCACTGATGCAACAAATGATAGGACAAGAGGCATCTATCTGTGTATTAAATACGGAAAGAATAGTAGAAGCTTATTTTAAAGCAAAAGATATTGAACTAAGTTTTGAAGTGGGTTATAAAATGGATGATCCAGATAATAAGCTTGAACAGGTGATAAATACGGGAAAGCAGCAATACAATAAGGTACCAAAGGAAGTCTTTGGAACTGCTATTGAAGGAACAATTACACCTATTTTGGATGGAAGAGAAGTAGTTGGTATTGTAGTTTATACTTTCTCTACTGAAAAGAAAGAGGAAATTATTAATAGTGCCAATGGTCTATCTAACTCTATTACCCAAACAGGAGAATATATTGAAAAAATTACAACTGGGACAAGAGAGTTAACTACTAAAATGCACCAAGTGCAAGAAATTACGGATAGGGTAAGAGCTCAAATAGAAGAAGCCAATACAGTAGTGGCTCAGATTCAAAAGAATGCTAATTATTCTAACATCCTTGCACTCAATGCTTCTATTGAGTCTGCTAGAGCGGGTCAAGCAGGAAGGGGATTTGCAGTAGTATCAGATGAAATGGGTAAATTCTCTAAAATGAGTGGAGAAGCAGCAACCAAAATTAATCAAAATTTATCAGAAATTATTAATTCGCTTAATCAGGTAAAAGATAGTATTGATCAGTCTACAAGTATTGTTGAGGAACAAGCAAACTCAACAAAAGAGCTTAATGAAAAGTTTGAAGAAGTGACCGATGTATCTAATAAGGTAACAAACATTTGTAAGCAAGCGAGATCCATTTAGTAATGGATTAGTGCTTGAAATAAGAATAGATTAAAGTGTTAGGCATGCGCCTAGCACTTTTTTTATTTAACTAGCAATTAATATATAAAAAATGACAAATTATGTAGTATAATGAAGAATATACAGCATAAGAACAGTTGTTTGATTAACAGAATATACGATAATATTTGGAGGCAGTAAGAATGAATATAGAAGCAAGGAGTGTAATAGATCAATTTGGTGAACGTATGAAACGACTTGCCATTTATGAGCCATTACATCGCTTGGATAGAAAAAAAGGAAAAGACCGTAGTGGTAAAGAGATTCCTTATTATGAATTAGGGATGCTCACATTGCTTTTCTTTTTTGAAAATATGATTATGCGTCAAAAAAATAGTGGGATACATGAATTGGCTCATTTTTTAAATGAGGTATGCCATAAAAAAATAGATTTAGACCAAGAGGGATTTGAGGACTTAGCAAGAGAGATTCTAGAAGTTTATAGACCTTCAAATGGAAGAAGAAATAGCCGAACTTTTTATAACTGGGAAACAGGGGAAGATGAAACGGTTTACTATTCTATTTTAAAGGCAGCACGTTCTGATTTAAAATCCAATACACAGTATTATGCACTAGATGAACAAGGACTAGAACTTATTTTTTCGAGTAAAGAGTATTTTAGTGAATTTCAAATTTCCATTAGCCAACTTTTACTGCGTAAGCAGCTTGAGAAAGGGGAATTTATGGGGGCCTTAAGGCAAGTAGATGAGATGGATTTATCTGCTGAAACGCTTACAGAACGTCTTGCTAAAATTAAAAATGAAGTAAGTCGCAGTATTGTCTCAGAAGAAACCTATAGCCGTTATAAACGTCTTATTGAGGATATTAATTTAAGACTCATTAGAGAAAATGACGAATTTGAAGAACTTCAAGAATTTGTTCGATTAACTAAAGATAGCTTAAAATATCAGCTTGATAATGAGAAAGATAAAAAAGCTTATGAGCTGATTTTAAAAATTGATAATCGATTAGAAGAGGTGCATCATGAGCATAGTAAATTACTTCAAGAAAGTATTGTATTAAGGACACATGCCCTAGAAGCAGCTCAGCAATCACTTTATTATATAGGGATTGATAGTTTTAACTTCCAACAAGAAATTGTAGATGCCTTAATGGGGCAGCCTATGCCGCTTCATACAAGTAGTACGTTTATGGCACCATTTTTAGAGTTAGAATGTGCCAAAGTATGGAATCCAATGAGTGTGTTTGGTAAGCAACGTATTGAAAGGGTAGGAGAAGAATCCCAAGGTAGAGCCTTTATAGAGGGGGCAACTGAGGAAGAGATTAGTAAAAGTAAATCAAAATTAAGTGGTTACTTTAAAATGGTCATGGAGGAGATTTTACCGTTTTTTGATGGGAGAAGTTATATCACCCTTCAAGAAATTTTTGATCATCTAGAAACAAATGCTTCTAAGTTATTAGAGCAAAGACTCTTCTATGATGTATGGATGATTTTACATCAAAAATCACCGGTTGATTTTAATAGTCTAGATGAAGAAAGTATATTAATTGGGATGAAAGAAGCTTTAGGTGGTGTAACTAACCAGATTAAAGTTATGGAGTATCCAGGTACAGTTCAAAAAGTACCACGTTTTGAGATTAACAATATGTTAGTAGATATTAGTATTGAAGGTAAAGAAGGTGAACAACATGGAATATAAAAATCAAGAGGTTGTAGAGGCCTATAAACTATATAGTAAGTTAGCTAGGGTAGGGGTACTGTCTGTAGGGGAGATGCGTCAATATACAAGAGATGAACGTATGGAAGAACTCATTAATCAGTTTGCTACTCAGGATCAAGCCACCATTATTATTGCAGGTGGTCAAGTGTACCTTGTACCTATTGCTAGTAGCTCACCTTTTCAAATGAGCAATGAAACCATTAAAAAGCTATATTTGCCTAATAATGCAACAAATTTAGATATTTATTTAATGTACGTATCAACCATTATTTTATTAGGAGAATTTTATAATAGTTATCAAACTAAAGAACCAACTAGAGCATTTATTACCATGGAAGAGTGGCTAGAAGCGATTCAAACTAGAATGGAATCACTGTTAGAGCTTGGTGAAGAACAGCTTAAAAAAGTAGAAGAAGAACAGGAATATAACTGGCAAAAAATTATTGAGAAGTGGATGGCACTAGATGATGTCAAAGAAAAAGCAAAAAAACAAACAGGTGTCAGCGCCAGTCGTGTCAGCTTTTTAAATATGACAAAAGGCTTCTTAGAGAAACAAGACATTTTAAAAGATATTGGAAATAACGAATTAGAAATTACAGAAAAAACAAAGGTGATTATTGGACGTTATTATATGGATTATGAGTATAATCGTGGATTATTAGATTTTATTTATCAGTATAGCTAGAAATAAGGAGAGAAATAAATGGCATCTATATCTAAAATAAGATATACCAATGTAATATATGAAAATGGCGGTAAGCGCTATAATGATGAGGTTTTTACTTGTGCAGGTCATAATACAGCAATCTTACTTGAAAATGGTGGAGGAAAAACTGTTTTTATTCAAGCAGCCCTTCAAGCGGTACTACCTCATACAGATTTAGGAGAACGTAAGGCAAAAGAAACCTTTGTTTTAGACGGAGAAGCAGCACATATTGCTATTGAGTGGATTATTAGTGATAAACCAAGACGCTATGGGTTAACAGCTGTGACTTTATATTTACAGAACAATGAACTAAGATCTTATAAGTATGCTTATGAATATGGTGTAGAGGATAAAAATACTATCGAAGATTTACCATTCATAAGAGAAGAAGCTGAAGGAGTGGTACGTGCAGCTACAAGAGTTGAAATGAATGATTACTATCAAAAGATGAGTAAAGAAAACCTAGAGGCAAAATCTTTTGCTACTACTAAAGATTTTCATCAATATATTGAAGCAAACTTTAAAATCATACCAGAAGAATGGCGTAGTATTACCGTTATCAATGGTGGAGAAGGTTCGGTAGAAGCTTTCTTTGATGGTTGTAAAACAACAGCTGATTTAGTGGAAAAACTATTACTTCCTACAGTAGAACAAGGTTTAGTTGGAGAAGGTAGTGAAGAATTTGCTAATACTTTTGAAAGTCAAAGAGCACATTTTAATAAGCATAAGCAACTAGAACGTAGTATTAAAGAAAGTGAAAAGATTAAAAATGAAATTGAAGCCTATGTAAGTTGCTATGATGCGTATTATCAAACGATTAAGGCATATGAAGGTAAAAAAGAAGAGGCAAAAGCTATCTGGCAACTTATTGAAGCTAAAGAAGCACAAATTAAGGATTCACTTAGTCAATTAGAGGAAGAAAAGAAACAGGTAGATGGGGAAAGAAGAGGCCTCGACCAAGAAAACGCACTCATTGAGGTTTCTGAGGCTAAAATGCAGTTAGAAGAAGCTGAGTCTTACTATGAAGTGAAAAGTCGCCAATTTAATGAACTTCAAGAAAAGAAAGAAGAGAAAGAGACAAGACGTCACCATTTAAAACTTTCAAGATTTCAAAGTAATATGAATGAAGCAAGGTCTAAAATAAAGTTTTATGAAGAGCAATTAGCTTCATTAGATGAGGATACAGAGATTGAGGATTTAAAAGAGGCCTTAGAAGAAAATAGTGGACAAATTAAGGGCTATTTTGAAACAAAGCTAGAGGAAATAAAAAAAGAAACAGGTCACTGTGAAAGAGAAAAAGAACGCTATGAAGAGCAGCAACAAGTAAAGCAACAAGAAACGGCAACACTTCAAATCAAACTTCAACATCTTAGAAATGAAGCGAGTAAACTGGATGGCCAATTAGAGCAGAGACAAAAACAAATGAATCAGATAAGAATGACCATGATTGCAGAAGTAGGTCAGGATGATTTAGAAGGACAAAATAAAAACTGGACGAAACGTCTCTATGATATAGAAGAAAATAAGCATCGTTTAAAACAAAGCCTTAGACAAAATGAAGAGCTTCAAAAAGAACTTCAGCATGACCAAGAAGAACAAACAGAAAAGCGCACAGAAACTTTGGGAAAACTTGGTCATGTTATTGCTAGAATGAGTCAGCTTGAACGTGCACAAGAAAAAGTTTTACAAGAACTTAAAACAACGCTTCCTATTTTTTCGAACCTTTCTTCAATTTATTTAAAACCACAGCAAATCATAACCACTTTAGAAGAACAGGTAGAAAAAATTACAAGAGAAAAAGAAGAAGCCCTTTTATTAGAAAGACGCCAGGCACATTTCTTAGAAAACTATGATACCCATGATTTCTTTACAGCAGAACCACTACTTGAAAGCTGGGTTGAAAAATGGGCAGGTCAATATGAATTCCTTCAAACAGGAACGGCATTTATTGCAAGTCTAGAGGATAAAGACCTTAAAGAGCGTATGTATCAAATGCCAAAATGGGCCCAACTTGTAGTTGTAACGGATGGTCATGAAGCGGACTTAGCTCGCTTAATTGAAAATCATAAAAATCAAATGACTTATCCAATTGGGATTATTAGTTTAACAGAAGCTAAGGCACTTTTAATGAAAGAAGAAGTAGAAAATCATCTCCTTTATCCATCTACATGGTCAGAGCATATGCAACTAGAACTATTTGAAGCCCATAAAAAAGAGGCAGGTAAGACATTAGAAGAAGCAGTGGTATTTCGTAAACAAAAAGAAAAAGAACTACGTCATATCGAGCAAACCTTAGATAAGGTAACAACTTTCTTACAAGAGTATACCCATGAAGTGTATGCACAGCTTAGAGAGGAAAGTAGCCAGCTTAAAAAGCAAGAAGCAGAACTTTTAAGAGCGATTGAAGAGATGAAAGAAAAACGTCTTTTATTAGATAGACAAATGAAACAAGCTCAAGAAACCCTTAGAAAAGAAGCAGAAGAAAAAAATAGGTTACAAAGCTATACTGAAAAAGTAGCAACTTATATAAGTCTTAAAGAAGACAATGAAAAGGATGTTGTCAAGGTAAGAAACTTTGAGGAACAAATCAAAGCAGAAAATACTGTTTTAGATCAAGTAGAGCGAGAGCTTCGAAATATTGTAGAGGCACTTGAAGCGGCTAAAGATACTTTAAATCTTTTAATAGGTCAGGAAAGTCGTATTAAAGATGATCCACTATATAGAGAAGTAAAAGATGAAAAAGCCATTTATTCTAATGAAGACCTGGTTTATTTAAGAAATAAACAAGAACAACTTAAAGAAAGCTTAGGGAACAAACAAAGAGGACGTAGTGAGATTGAAACGTTACTTAAACAAAGTCAAAAGGCTTATGAGGAGAATGAAGAAAGCTTTCGTCAAGAACAGGCAGAAAGAGAAACACATGTTACAGAACTTCCAACTTATCAAGAAGGCTATGCTGTAGAAATTGAACGTTTAACAGAAGAGTTAAAGGTTCTTAAAAAAGAGCTAGAAGATCTAGACATTAAAGTGAAAAAAGCAAAAACAGATTTTGATAAGAAAGAACATGATTATCATAATAAAAAGGCCCTTTACGAAGAACGCTATGGTAAAATTCAAACATGGGTTGAAGATATTATGGGTGCAAAAGAACGTTTAGCAAGAAGTGGACAAGAAAGCTTAGAACGTGATAAATATCTAATGAAGCAAATTCAAAGTCTTGAAAAAGAGCTTAAAGTCATCCTTGAACATAAGCAACAAATGGATAAAAAAGATGAGCTTTATGGTTATTGTGCACCAGATGTAAAAGTAAGGGTATTAGATGAAACCATAGAACAAGAGTTTACTTATGAACTTAAAATAAGGGTCATTGTAGGTAATGTGTTAGAAACGTTAGCTCAGCTTAAGTCTAACTTAGAGGCAAGTAGAAAAGCTGTTGAAGATCAAAAGATGGACTTTAAGTTATTCTGTCAAAGAGAAATTACAGATAGTAAGCTTAGAAATATGGCGATTCAAGGAATCATGCAAAAGCAAGACTATGAAGAACTTGTGGTATGGACTAATAATATTGTAGAACGTATTAATCATACCTTAACCATTTTAGAAAGAGACTTATTAGATCAAGATCAACAAATTTCACAGTTTATTATTCACCTTTATGCATATCTAAGAACAGTGGTTACAGAACTTGCTGAGATTCCTAAGAAAACGAGAGTTAATACAGAAGAAGGATGGAAGACGATCTATGAATTTGCCATCCCAAGTTGGCAAGAAGAAAGTGGTAAGGAAAAAATCCGTAGTCACATCTATAGCTTATTAGATGATATAGGTGGAGATAGCTTCTTAGATGACACAGGAAAAGAAGATGCTCAAAAAATTAAGAAGTATATCAAAGAGCAATTTAAATTACGTACTTTACTAAGAGTCATTATGGGTAATGATGCCATTAGAGTAAGATGTCGTAAAGTAAGTAATGTGAGCGATATTAGTAGTCAAAAATATTCTTGGGAAACTTCTAATAAATGGTCAGGGGGAGAAAAGTGGAGTAAAAATATGGCCCTTTACTTAGGAATCCTGAATTATTTAGCTGAAAAGAAACAAAATATCCAAAGTGACGAGCAAAAAGTGAGTCGCGTTGTTATTTTAGATAACCCATTTGGTAAAGCATCTAGTGGACATGTTCTTGAACCGGTATTCTTTATTGCAAAACAATTAGGCTTCCAAATTATTGCCCTTACAGCACACTCAGAAGGTGACTTTATTAGAAGATACTTCCCAATTGTATATAGTTGTAAACTTAGAAGTACATTAGATCAAAGAACCTCTATCTTTACCAAAGAGCAAGAGATTAAAAAAGCTTACTTTGTAGATCATGATCCAGTGGCATTAAGTATTCTTGGAAGCAATCAAATCGGATTATTTTAGTAGAGAATGAAACGAAACAATTAAAGGAGTATATGGAGTAGGACTTCAGAGTGTATAGATTTTAATCAAGGTATACTAGAGATAGAGTAAAAGAAAGGCTAGGAAAACATGATTCATGAAATTTTCCTAGCCTTTTTGTGAACTTAATTTTGCTTTTTCTTTGTAGCAAGTAAGTGATCTAAATAAACGG
>SVDC01000115.1 GCA_015058045.1 Cellulosilyticum sp. | reverse complement strand
TTAGAGGCATTTTATTAAGATTAATTTACTTAAATGTATTAATATCTTTTACAGACTTTAATAATTGATCTAGTTCTTCAGCCATAGAAATAGAATTCTGAACACTTAAATGAACGTTTTCTTGTGTTATATCAGCTTCAGCAGCTACTTCCTCGCTTGTTGCAGATAAATCAGTAATCTGTTGAATGACAGATTCATTTGAAACAGTCAAATTATTACATTGGTTTAAAAGTGTATTTACATCGTTACGAGTGTTATTAAGTCCAGTAGCAATCGTTTCAAATAGCGTATTTACTTCGAACATCATACCCATTTCTTTATCAACGTCATTTGTAGCTTCTTTTGATATTTTCGTCATTTCGCATATTTTTTGGATAAAGTTATTTAGAATTTCATCTATCTGTTGGGTAGATATCTTAGTGTCAGCAGCTAATTTACTGATTTCATTTGCAACAACACTAAAGCCTCTGCCGGCTTGCCCTGCTCTGGCAGCTTCAATATTTGCATTTAATGCTAATAGATTGGTATTGTTAGATATTTCTTGTATTGTAGTAGTAATTGTTTTAATATTCTCTGCTTCTAAAACGAGCTGTTCCATTTCATCTGCAATTTCTTTGATTTTTTGGTTAACTGCTATAGCCATTTCATTTAGTGTATTCATGCTCTGTTCCCCTGTAGAGGAAGAGTCCACCGACTGATCAACAACATAACGAATTCCATCTACACTCTTTGTAATTTCAGAAATTGCTTTTGAGATGTTACTACTTAATTCAGTTTGCACCTGTATACTTTGAGCTGTTTCAACAGTTCTTTGAGTGATTTCAGAAACTACTAACTCAGATTCCTCCATTTTTGATCTAAGCTTCAATCCCATGTCGCTAACTTTTGAAATTCCATCTTCAAGAATTTGTGTGGATTTTGCCAAATAATCAGCACGTTCTTTTTGCTTTATCTCATTTTGTAGAATAATATTAGCGTTATTTTGTGCTTGCTTGGTTTGAAATTTATTAACATAAAACCAAGCAAACATAAACAGAAGCATATTGAAAATAGTAGTATATGCATCATTTGTATCAGTTCTTCCACATTTAATTCTATAAAGCATACCTATAATAGCAATTAACGTAATGAGACATTCCATTAATATTGTATATTTAACATCATGGTATACAACGATGACAAGGCACATAGTCACTAATAATAAAATAACAACATTGGATCTGGTTAGACAGTAATAAAGGGTAATTCCAGGTAAACATCCTAGCATAGTTATATACCGCGTGTTGTGTTGGTCTTTGCCTTTCGTAAAACTATAAATGATGGAACATAAGCCAATTAATCCAATGATAAGTGAGAAACAAACTAAAGGATAATTCTTCCAATATAGATAGTCCAAAACAGTTCCTAAAGTACTAATTAATAATAGACATGACAGAACTATTGTTGTACAGTGATTCTCCATTGTGTTATTGTTTTTGGGTTGAGTCATATTGTTTTCCTTTCATATAAATAATTGCAAATATATATCGTTAATTGGAGTATAATTCATTAGATTACATATAGATATAAAAATGTACAAATTTTACATTTATAAAGTTTAAAATTCAGCTATAATCAGTTTTTAATTTCAATATATCGTACATTTTATTTCAGTAAATAAAGTTAATTATAGAAAAAGTAAAAAAAAATGACTGGTCATTTACTTTAGCAATGATTTATGTTGTTACAAAGACTGCAAATGAGATTGAGGAATTTATAGTACAAGCAAAAGAAATTAATGAAAGGCAAAAAGAATATTTTACAGGACCAATGGGAAATAATATATATCAATTCTCAGCAATTCCGTGGATTTCATTCACACATATTTCTCATACGGATTCTGGAAAAAAGGATAATGCAGTACCAATGTTTGATTGGGGAAGATTTTATAAAAAAGAAGGCAAGTTAGTATTGCCATTTTGAATACAAGCACACCATTCATTTGTTGATGGTATACATATGGGCAAAATGGCAAAAAAACTACAGGCTAACTTGGATGAGTTATAAATTAATTATTTATAAAGAATGAGACAGCACCTTTTAAGGTGCTATTTTATTGCAGTAATGGCGTAACTTAATCATTATCTAAGAGACGCAATGATAACTAACAATGTAACGTAATGAATGTTAACAAAGGGTGGTAGTAAAAGAAGGCGCTAAGGCTTAGTATATATACTATAATAAGCTATAGAGTAAAAGTAAGAGGGGGGTAATAAGGTATGATAAAACCGTTAGAAATACAAAAATTAAGAAAAGTATATCCTACATTTACATTAGATAATATCAGCTTTTCCTTAGAACCTGGTAAAATTACAGGTTTTATTGGAAGGAATGGGGCAGGTAAATCTACTACTTTAAATGCCCTATTTAATTTTGTAAATCCTGATGCGGGAAGGGTTTTATTTTGGGGAGAAGATGTGAATACAAAAGAGTGTGAAATAAAGCAAAAGGTAGGATTTGTATCCAGTGGTGTCAATTATTATCCGACTAAAAAGTTAAAGAAAATTACTACCATTACCAAGATGTTTTATCATAATTGGGATGAAGATGCTTATAACAGATATATGCATTTATTTAAATTAGATGAGAATAAAACACCTAAGCAGTTATCTGTAGGTATGAAGATAAAATACGCACTAGTGTTGGCATTATCTCATAAAGCAGAATTATTAATATTAGATGAGCCAACAAGTGGGCTAGACCCCGTATCTAGAGAGGAATTACTAGATATCTTTATAAATCTCAGTGAAGAAGGAAAAACGATTCTTTTTTCTACGCATATCACATCGGATTTGGAAAAGTGTGCAGACCAAATTGTTTATATTAAAAATGGACAAATTAAAGCAGATAAATCTATAAAGGTATTTGTAGAAGAGTATAAGTTGGTGTCATTTGATAAAGAAGAAATGAGTGAGGTGCAAAAAGACTTATTAATAGGTGCTAAAAAAGCAAAGACTGGTATGACAGCACTGGTATCAAGTAAAAGAATGAATGAACTAAGTAAGTCATGGGCAGTGAGTGAGGCTACGCTAGATGATATTATGATTCACATGGAGGTGGAGTAGATGTTTAAGTTATTAAAGAAAGAGGTTAGTTTATCCATGCATCCAACGGTACCCATTATGATGTGTCTCGTTTTCATGGTGCTCATACCTAATTATCCCTATTTATTAATATGTTTTTATACCATCTTAGCCACTTTTTTTACTTGTTTAGTGGGTAGAGAGAATAATGATATTATTTATACCATGATGTTACCCATAGCAAAAGCCGATGTGGTAAAAGGTAGAATAATTTTTACAGTATGTCAGCAGATGTTACAAATGATTTTATTGGTGCCTTTTATTTTCCTGAGTGCTTATTTAAATCCAATAGGTAATCAGGTGGGTACAGATGCCAATATTGCGTTAATAGGTATTGCCTTTTTAACTTATGGCATTTCTAATCTTGTATTTTATACAGTATACTATAAGAATGTAGGTAAAGTGGGATTTGCGTTCTTATGTACAAGTACAGTGGTTACGATCATTATTATAGTAGATATTATAATGAGTCATGCATGGCCCTTATACCGTGATGTAATAGATTGCCCAGGTACTCAAAATATTACTTATCAATTAATAGTGCTAGTCATAGGAGTGATAGGTTATATGATTTTGACAGTCATGACATATAAGAGAAGTGTAGGGCTTTTTATCAAACAGGATTTATAAGGAGTGGAAATCATGCTAAGTGAAAATTTGCAGTTATTAAGAAAGATAAAAGGTTATTCGCAAGAATATGTGGCAGAAAAGATAGGGGTTGCTCGTCAGACCATTGCAAAGTGGGAAAATGATGAAAGTATACCTGATATTATTAATAGCAATAAACTAGCAGAACTTTATGAAGTGTCCCTAGATGATTTGGTAAAAAGTCAGACTGATGAACTAGAAATTCAACAAATGGCACCTAATGGTAAATATATATTTGGTATAGCTACATTAGGAGAAAAAGGGCAAATTGTTATCCCGGCAAAAGCCAGAAGGATTTTTGGCTTAAACCCCGGGGATGAATTAATGGTATTAGGTGATGAAATGCAAGGATTAGCCTTATTAAAGGCAGATTTTTTTCTTGAAGTAATAGAAGAAATGAAAAAGGAAAAGTAATATATAGAAATAACTATTTAACCATAAATTATAAAAGAAGTGATGTTGTGTGATAATACTATCCATTATTTACATTTTATGGAGGGGTAATATAGAATTCGGAGGTTTTGAGATTGAGAGTAACTGAGATAATTGAATCTAATCCTTGACAACCAAAGCGAGTAGAGAATTGAGTTATGGTAAGATTTATAATATATATAGTTATAAGCACGATCAGCATCTTCTAATGGTATGTTGACCGTGCTGATTTCAATACTACTTATGGTGATATAGATGTTATCAATTACAAAAAGTCAAGGTGCTATGGTTTTGGGGATGTGCTTGAAAGTTTATTTTAGGGAATATGATAGGGGAAAATATATGAAGTATGCTCGTGTGACAGGAACAGATTATGGTTTAGGCTTGGTCCAGATGAGAAACAGGTAGATGAACTGCTGATAGATTATGAGGAGAGGTTACAAATTATTAAAACAGGCTTATCTGATGAAAGATGAGCCTGTTTATCGTTGGATGCTTTAGTATAAATAATGAGTGATCGTATATCCGTATTGACTTATAAATTGTGGTTAGAGGTTAGTTTTTGAAAAATGTAGTTATTATGGTTAGATCTTGTGAAGTTAAAATAGAATAAGTTGTCTTGGAAGTTGTGGTAACCTGGAATCGATGAGTAATATGAGAATATGGTGTAGCAACTGCACAAGCTGTGCTATAAGTTGAGTCTTTATAGACAATTGTTTCAATGGGTTCGGATATAAAACCTTTTTGGGTAACTAATGTCTTTACTTTTGCACAGGCATCATCAGGATTAGCGATACCTTTTTTAGCAATAGCCATACCGTTAGTGATTATTTTAGAGTCTTCAGAATCAGAAAGTTTATTGGTTTCAGGGCTCCCTTGAGACATGAGAGAGAGTAATTCGCCTGTACTAGGATCTAGGGTGAGGTCAAAATAATACTCTGGTGTAACATTTATACTAATAGACCATGAAGAAGGTTTATCATTAGTTTTAGGATAATAGCACATTTGAAATGTTTGATTAGTAAGTTTAACATTATAAAGTCTATAGAGTTCTTGTGCAGCTATTTCAGCGGCTTCTTGTAAAGATAATTCATTAGTCATAGGAGAGACCACTTTTTTAGTCGCATAATATGGAAGTGCAACGGTTTTATAATCGCCTTTTACATAGCCTGTAGGTACTTCCCTTTCAGGAGCATAGTTAATACTGGAAGGTGTAGAAATTTTAGTGACAGTATTGAGGTCATGAGCAACTACGCAATTTGTAAAAAACATAGATGAGATACCTAATAGTCCAATAACCTTAATACTGTTTAAAGGATTTTTGAGATTATTTTTTAAAGATGATGATTTTTGAAACATTTTATGTTCCTC
>SVDC01000114.1 GCA_015058045.1 Cellulosilyticum sp. | reverse complement strand
TTTTTACTATTATCCTAATTGTTCTATTTCTTCCATGGTCATCTCACTTATTACTTTTAAAGATTCTAGATTAAATCCTACTGAAATCAGTTGATTGGTATGTATATGTTTAACTGATGCATATCTGACAATTTCCCCTGTAAATAAATTTCTAGAAAGTGGGTAGACCCTTATGGCTTCCTTATCTGCCTTGAACTGCTTATACTGAGGTTCTACTTTAAATATATTAAATCCAATGGATTTTTCATTGGCTGCCGCTTCAAAATAGCCTTGATCATCTATGTAATTAATACTCGCCAAAAGATATTTTTTAGCCAGTCTTTGTAATGTCTGAGTATCTCTTGGCCCTATATAGGCTGCTAATTTTTCTCCTATTTTTACGAGTTTTTCTTCCATACGCCCATCTAATACAGCGTTTAATTGATTCTCAGAAATAGCTTTTGTTTTTTCATTTAGTTTTGTAATTTGTGCTACTACATCTTGTTGCCTTTGTATAGCTTGCATCATCGTTTCACTATATTCAATGGTTTGATTAAATGAGTCTGTTAAGCTTTGAACGGCTTCATCACCTTTTTCCACAGAATCCTTAATTTTATTACTACTTGTTAATGTTCCTTGAATATTTTTATCCAATTCAGATGTGCTGTGTTCAATATTCTCAAGATTTTTCTCTAGCATCGAAATGCTTTCTTTCGTGTGCGTAATATTTTCACGATTCATCTTAGAAATTTCATTAAATTCCTCAATACATATTGTCATATCCTGAAGCATACTACTAATATGATTGCTGAATTCTTTAGACTGATTGGCTAATCCCTTAATAGAATCTGTAATGACCATAAATCCCCTACCAGCTTCACCCGCTCTAGCGGCTTCAATACTTGCATTAATGGATACAATGGATGTCTTAGAAGCAATCTGATCAATATAAGTTGTAATATTACCAATACTCTTAGAATAGCTCTGCAATTTTTCTAACATTTGTTCTACTTCATCAAAATAATGAAATAACGCTTCTACTCTGTTAACACTTATATTTAAATCCTTTCTGCTAACTACTACATTTTGTAAGTTTTCACTAGATAATCTCTCATTTTGTTTGGCATGAAACTGAATCTCCTCGGCCGCTTGATTAATAGCATATACTTCTTCCTTCACCTTCCCTACCATGTGTTCATTAATGTGCATGTGACTTTCCACTTCATGACTAGTTTCCATTAATGTTTGTGAACACGTATTTAATTCATTAGATGAAATATAAATTCCTTTACTTACATCAGCCAAGTCTAGCGTTATAGGTAATAAAGACTGTCTTAAATCTTGCTTAGTCTCATTCTCAATATATATCTTTTTTGCTCTTAATAACATACCGTCTCCTTATATACTGTCGCCTTATTATTCATTTAACTTATTATATCTACTACTTTTTTAACACACAATAACAATGTACAAACATTTCTCTTCTAACCTTAAAAAACTGATTTTCCATTAAAAACTTTATATCGCATTCTCATTCTAAATTACTTTATACAAGCTAACTCTTTCTTCTCACTCTACATATCTTGAAGAAAGAACAATAAAACTACAAAAGGCGTCCATGAAAAATTTCATGAACACCTTTGCACTATCAAATTGTATTTGACTCAATTGCCAATCTTATACACTAATGCCAAAGTTACCACAAAGTGCAGCTAAACCACCTTGGTAGCCACTTCCTACTGCACTAAATTTCCATTCACCATTGTAACGATATAATTCACCTACAACAACAGCTGTTTCAATAGAGAAATCTTCTCCTAAGTCATAACGAATGAGTTCACTTCCAGTTGCTTCATCTAATACACGAATATAAGCATTAGATACTTGACCAAAGTTTTGATTTCTTTCCATTGCTTCATGAATGGTTACTGTGAAAGAAATTTTTTCAATATTGGCTGGTACTTGATCTAGAGCTACTTTAATTTGCTCATCATCTCCAGCACCTACACCTGTTAAGTTATCCCCTACATGGACTACTGAACCTGATGGATGACGTAAATTGTTATAGAAAACAAAATCTGTATCTCCTGTTACTCTCCCATTTCCAGCTGTTAAAAATGCAGCTGTATCAAGATCGAAGCTGTGACCTCCATCATATCTATTAACGTCCCAACCTAAACCTACAACAATATTTTTAAGTCCTGGATTTGTTTTTGTTAAATCTACTTTTTGCCCTTTAGCTAATGTAATTCCCATTTTTAACTCCTCCTCATTTTTGTAATTGTATAGATTCTATATAAGATATTTTCTTATATAGTGTATAACCAATTGATGTGTCCTTTTAAACATCTAAACCATAATTTTTACAAAGTGAAGCAAGTCCACCTTGGAAACCGCTACCTACTGCACTAAACCTCCATTCCCCATTATGACGATAGATTTCACATACTGTAATTGCTGTTTCAATGGAGAAATCTTCTCCTAAATCATAGTGAATAAGTTCTTCTCCTGTAGCAGCATCTAATACTCTAACATAGGCATTAGAAACTTGTCCAAAGTTCTGTCCTCTTTCCATTGCTTCATAAATCGTAACTGTTACTGCCATACGTTCTACATCTGCAGGCATTTTGTCGAATTCTAAACTAATTTGTTCATCATCTCCATCGCCTTCACCTGTACGGTTATCCCCTGCATGAATAACAGCTTTATTTCTACTCTCTAAATTGTTATAGAAGATAAAGTCTTCATCATGATTGGTTCTTCCATTACTACCCACTAAGAAAACAGACGTATCTAAATCAAAAGCTTGTCCACCTGAATATTTATTAATATCCCATCCTAAGCCAATAATAACTTTCTTTAATGATGGATTGCCTTTAGTTAAATCAATTTTTTGGCCTTTGACTAAATTAATTGCCATATGCGTCATCCTCCATTTGTAATCATCTATAAATATCTTTTAATCATCTCTTTAAGTGATGTATCATTTGTACCATTACCAACTGCATTAAACTTCCATTCACCATTATGACGGTAAACTTCACCTACTTCTAATGCCGTACAACCTTGATAATTTTCTGTTAAATTATAGCGTGCAATTTCTTGATGTGTTGCTACGTCTACTACACGGATAAAGGCATTTTTAATCATCCCAAAATCTTGTTTTCTACTAATACAATCATAAATATTAACAGTGAAAATAAGACGATTAATATGACTTGGTACAGCTTTTAACTCAATGAAAATTTGCTCATCATCACCAGCGCCTTCACCTGTTAGATTATCTCCCCTATGGCATACACTGTTTGAAGCATGTGTTAAATTTCCAAAGTAAATTACATCTTTAGTAGAATCTAGTTTATCCCCTTCACTCAGCATAATAACAGCAGAGTCGCAGTCGATTTCTTTTTGCCCACCACCAAACATAGTAGCAAAAAAACCTTTTCCAGCTGAAACAGGTTCCCAACCGAGTCCTACCATAATTTTATTTAAACCCGCATTGCCTTTTGTTAAATCAATCTTCTGCCCTTTTACTAAATTCACTGCCATTTCATGTCCCTCCATGTTCTATTATACTTCTCTTATTGATTTATATATTTTAGCACCTCCATATGTATTTTTTATGGAAATGATTTCTTATTATATCACACTTCCATATTAAGTGTTTTTTTTTAATATTTTATTCATTATCTCTTTGCACTTATAAATACCAACATCTTAATTCTATGTTATTTTATTAAAATTTATAGCTTTTTTTACGTTTTATCTCAAAATATAACAAAATTTGTGTTATAATATAGGCAGATTTCGTTAAGATAACGTAAAGTAAGAATTTAATTGGAGGGCCCTATGGGACACAAAACAATTTATGCTCCACATCATGACTTTTACATTGACCAGTCCAAAAAAATAGACAACTACAATATGGACTCTTTTCATATGCATAAAATGTATGAGGTTTACTACTTAATGGAAGGCTCTAGAAAATACTTTATTGATGATTCTATCTATCTTGTCAATGCAGGTAGCCTAGTACTCATTGACGCTGATTCTGTACATAAAACATCTAGCATGGGAGATATTCCCCATACACGTATTGTACTCAATTTCAGTCAAGATTTTCTTGAAAGCTTTTCAAATGAAGTTAAAGACTTAGATTTAACTTCTATTTTTAAGACAAAGTTCGTTGTTCTCCCTTTATCCTTTAAATATAAGCTCACTATTGAAAATATACTGAGTCGCCTTATAGACTTAGGTTGTTTGGATGTCGGAAAAGATCAAGCAGATTATCTTGATGTCTCTTATGACCAAATGGCCTCTAAAAAACTTATGACTAAGCTATTACTCTCAGAATTACTTCTTCAAATTAAAGAGTACATTCATGTATTAGAACAAAAAGAATATGAATCACATCAGATTGTTAATAATAAAGTGGATAAAATTATTAAGTATATCTGTAAACACTATGCTGAAGATTTAACCCTTACCTCTATTGCAGAGGCATTTTATATTAGTCCGTTTTATTTAAGTAAAATCTTTAAACGTTCTACAAATCTTTCAATTGTTGAGTATATTAATAGTCTAAGAATTAGGCATGCTAAAGAATTACTTGAAACCTCTTCTACTAAAATTGCAGAAATTGCAGAAATTGTAGGCTTTTCTAGTAGCTCACACTTTAGTCGTACCTTTAAACTTTTAACAGGGCTTTCACCACAGCAGTATAAAAAATTCTACTCTAATAAATAACTCTAAATAGACTTTTTAGTACTTTTTATATACATATATCTATAGACAAACCCATATAAAATAGGAGGACAAAAACATGATTGTTGCACATGATGGAACCGGAGATTTTATAACCATTCAAGAAGCTATCAATAGTATTCCTAAAGACCAACAAACACCTATTACTATTTTTATTAAACCAGGTGTTTATAAAGAAAAACTTCACCTTGAAGTCCCTTTTGTGACACTTAAAGGTGAAGATGCTAAAAATACGATTTTAACATTTGATGACTATGCTGAAAAAGTACATACAGATGGTAAAAAATATGGGACATTCCGTTCTTATACTTTCTTTATTGGAAGTCATGACATTACAATAGAAAATCTTACTATAGAAAATAGTAGTGGATTTGGAGATGAAGTTGGACAAGCACTTGCTGTTTATGCTGATGGGGATAAAATCTGCTTTAAAAATTGCCGTCTTTTAGGTCATCAAGATACACTTTTTACAGGCCCGCTTCCACCAGCACCAATACAACCTGGTTCTTTTATTGGTCCAAGAGAAAATGCCGAGCGTATTAATGGCAGACAGTACTATGAAAACTGCTATATTGAAGGTGAGGTAGACTTTATCTTTGGTTCAGCTACAGCTTTCTTCTATCAATGTGAGATTTTCTCACTTAATCGAAATCAAGAAGTGAATGGCTATGTAACAGCACCTTCTACAGCTGAAGACCAAGCTTATGGCTATGTTTTTGAAGACTGCAAGCTCACAAGTGATTGTGCACAGCATACTGTTTATCTAGGTAGACCATGGCGTAACTTTGCTAAAGCTGTTTTCATTCGTTGTGAAATCGGTGAACATATTAAAGAAGAAGGTTGGCATAACTGGAATAAAAAAGAGGCCGAAGT
>SVDC01000019.1 GCA_015058045.1 Cellulosilyticum sp. | reverse complement strand
TTGTAAATAAGAGAAGCAATTGTGCTAAGAGATTAGTACGGTTGCTTTTTTTGATATAACCCTAGTGGAATAAGAACCGTCCCTACTAGTAGAGCAAAATCTATAGAGCAGAACCGTCCCTATTAGTAGAGGCATATCTATAGATTAGAACCGTCCTTAGTATAAAGAATTAATAAAAAAAGGCGATATATAAGATAAGGTTATTAATATTTAGGAGGCATTTTAATGAAAAAGAGATGGTATGTGGCAGGTAGTTTACTACTAGCAATGTGCATGAATACAGCTGTGTTGGCGAATATTCCGACGTACTTAACACAAGAAGAATATAGTAATGTACTGCGAGATAACTACTATGAAGATAGGGGGATTGTTGTTGAGAACCGTCCCGAACTGGGATACTTGGTGTATAAAAATGCTAAGGGGCAGGAGATTACGGCAAATTATTACTCAAGTGAAGTGGTGGTAGAGAAACAACCATATTATGAGAGTGAAGATAAGATTGGCTATTTAGATGAGCTGTTTCCAAACTTTTCTTATGACCCACGGGATACGGATGTTGCAAATATTAAGGCTGGGGATTGTATTTATATTAGAAAAACCAGTGATAATGTGATTACTTATATCAGCGCTTACAATGACTATGTGATGCGTTATGGTAAGATTATTTCTTTTAACTATAATACTGGAGATGTACTTAGTGTGCAGTTGCAGGATGAAAAAGGAAATGTCTATTACTACGAGATTGGCGCGATTACACCGATTACAAAGGGAGGCAAATTACTTAGTCCTAATGCGATTAAGGTTGGGGATTGGGCTAGATTTTTAGTCTGTGAGAAAATTTTAGGTGAAGGTATTATTGATGAGGAAGTTTTAGAAATTGTATTAGATAATAATACAAGAGTCATTTCAAATGTATATAGGGGACAAATTACTTCAGTTGATACATATAAAAAGTTATTAAATATCAAAAATGCGCAAACACTAGGAAAATCTGCATGGAGTACATATAAGAACTTAGTAAGATTAGGAATTGATACAAATACAGCAACAGCTTACCGACTAGGCCAAAGAATTTCATTTGATTATATCACTAGATATTTGAGTAATGCCAATGGCTATGTTTATATTGCAGCTGAGAGCTACAAGGGAAGTGAAAATGCTGTTAAATTAAATTTCCAAGGAAACTATCAAAATACATTGCCAGCTTCACAAGTTATTTCTGCAACAGCAACTAGTGTCAAACTACTTTCTGGTGAAAACATCGTAATCAATGAGGATTCTATAGTTGTTAGGGATAATAGATTAGTTGGCGCTGGTCAAATTATGGTGGGGGATACCTTACAAGCAGTTTTAACTGATAATAATCAATTAGCAGTAGGAAGAGTTTCAAGTACGCAAACGCAGAAAGGTACGCTTCAAGTTTATAGAGGTAGAGTGAAAAAAGTAAATACAGCAGAATCTTTCCAAGTTGAGACTTTCTCACTATTAGAAGATCATATTTGGTATTATCACCCAACGCCTCAAACCTTTACAATTGATGCAAGTACGAAGTTTTATAATGTAGATGGTCTGGTCACAGGCGGTGTAAATAGCTTTGTAGCACATGGTAGTGAAACAAGTGTTGGAGATGTTTATACTATTGTAGCAGTAGGTGATCAGGCTTATGCGATAGTGGATATGCCTTATGTAACAGAAGCAACTAAGGGTGAAATTTATGCAGTTACAGATGATAATATCCAAATTAAAGATGCGTATTACTATAATACAGACAAAAATAATTGGAATGAATATAGTAAGAAAAATATAGGTGCAACCATCACGATAGGTGCTAATACAATCATCATTAAAGATGGAAAAGTTATTCCTAGTAGCAAACTTGAAATTGGTGATACTGTAAGTACTATGGTTAGCGCAAATCTGAAAACCGCAAATGGAACAGTGACAGGTTATATTATTTACGTAGAAAATTAGGAGGAGCATATGAAAAAATTAGCAATACTCGCAATCAGTTTGGCACTAATGGTATCCTCTACTTATGCAGCAGAAGGAGAAATGGGCTGTTTTGGAGGAATTAGTACAGGGATTAAAATGGAAACCCTGACTGCATTGGCACAAACGAGTAAAAAGAAAACTACATCGAAATATACTTTACCGTATAAAGAAAATATCTATTTAACAGGACAAGCTGAAACTGTTGAAGGGACTGTAGAGATTAAACCAGGCAAAGGGGTAGACAAAGAAAAAACAGAAGGTACTTATACTGAAACCTATAAAATGACAGCTCAAAATAGTGATGGAACAACTAAAGTAACAAGAAATGTTACATTAGAAGTACAGTATAAATATGATGCTGCACTAAAACAAACGACTAAAAATACAACCATGAAAAAATGGTCTGAGATTATCACGGTGAATGGAAAAACTTATAAGTTAGACAGTAACCTTTCAGAGTTTTCAAAGAGTATTTTAGAGGATTATACGCCTGGTGTACTTTATTATAGAGGCGATGTTCATTATAATGCAGTTTATACGCCGGCATCTGGTGGGAATACTGCATCAAATATTACTGTATCAGTCAATTCACCAATATATGGATATGAACAAGCCTTTGCTAAAAGTGAAACGCAACAAAGAACCATTACAGTAGACTTAGGTTCTGGCGAAGGGTATGCTATTGAAGAAACACCAACCTTTACAGTTTATCGTGATATTGAATATGGGGTTAATGAGCCAACTGCTATTAGCATGGCAGGAAATTACAAAGAAGTTATGAGAAGTGAAGGCGCATTGAGTTATAATATTTTACAAGGAAATGCAAGTTTATATGAAGACGATTATTCAGGAATGATAGGTGTACAAAGTAGCCCTACAATTGAGCAGCTCTCATATCCTACAGGCTTAAAACTTACAGGACATGCTGCAGAAACTCAACTGAAAAAAATGTTTAGTATGAAAATCTTCTCAAATGATGCAGCTTCATTTTCACCTAATGCGGTAGTTAGCAAAAAAGACTATATCACAATGCTTGTAAAAGCACTTCAAATTGAATTGCCAGAAGAAGAAAGTAAAAATAAGCGTTCCTCTAAAAAGAAAAACCAACAAGTAAATCCATTTACAGACTTATCTTCATCAGATGCATACTATAGATATGCAGTAGCAGCCTATAATGCAGGCTTAGTAGATGGTGGCGCATTTGATGGTAATAGTACTTTAACGAGAGAATCTATGTATGTGATTAATATGCGTGCAATAGGTCTACAAAGATTAGGCCTAGCAACAGCGGATGCCTATACAGCATTTGTAGACGATAATCAGATTGGGAACTGGGCAAAGTCATCTATTTATGCAGCTGCTAAATTGGGTATCATTAATTCAGCTAATGGCTATGTCTACCCTAAGAAAACCGTTACATATGCAGACTGTGCAACATTTTTAGACCAATTAATTAATTACTTAAGATATGAATTACAAAAAGATTATATTGATAAAATGCTTTTATAAAATACGAAAAGATAGGGACGGTTCTGCTCATTTGAGCAGAACCGTCCCTATCTTTATGAAAAAGAGTGGAGACAAGATTAGAACCGTCCCTATCTATGAGGGACGGTTCTGAGAGGTGTTTCTGAAATACATCGGATAGAGAGAATGGAGATTAAGATATGAAACTATCGAGCGTGGCAATTAGTTCTTCAGGTGACATGGTATTTGGCACATTAATTCGTTTTAATTTTGGTGGTGAGAAAGAGGGCGAGGTAGGCAGAACCGTCCCTCTTTTGGCTAGGTTAATGATTTGAAAATCGTAGCCTAATTCATCTAGTACTTTTACTGTACGTGTGTTATGACGAAATTGAGGATAAGCTAGCACGGATACATCTCTAGGTCCAAGGTGCATTTCAATAAGTCCTTTGGCTAGAGAGGCGTGATAAGATATATCTTTGGATGAAAGATAGGTCAGTGGCGTATGATCATAGCCATGAGGTTGAATATCAATAAGTCCGCTATCTTCCATTTCTTTTGCAGCAAGCCAACCAAAATGTCTTTCTGTATTTTCCATTTGCATATAGTAAGGTGATACGAATAGGGTGGCTTGGATATTATATTTTTTATAAATTGGATAGGCATTAGTGTAATTATTAAGGTAACCGTCATCCATAGTAATAATAATGGGTTTTTCCGGTAAGCTGACAAAACCATCAGCGTAATTTTTTAAATCATAGAAATTAATAGGGGTATAGCCATTTTTAATTAATGCGTTCATTTGTGAGTCAAATACAGTGGTTTCTACATGACTATTTTGATCCTCTGGAGCGACCTCATGCTCTATTGAATGATACATGAGTATAGGAATGTATTGATTTTTTGGCGCGGTATAAGCTGTATTTGGCTCAGTGAAACTTTCAACACGTGACGCACGTGTCATGCTAGAAGGATTTTGAATTTCTAAATCAATAGCATATGTTTGATGGAGATTATTTTTCTTATCTTGAAATGTAACACTTAGGCGAGAGAGACTATTAGGTTCTTCTAATGTATTGATAGAAATAGCGTAAGGGTAGCACAGATTAATATTAAGGAGTTCATCATTCCATTTAAAATATAGTGCATACTCAGCAGATGACAATCCTTTTAATTCTTTTAGCATAGCTGCATCAGGTGCTAAGATAAGCTCGCTAGTACTAGAAAGTGTGTCATAATCTTGGATTTTTTCATAAGGGGAGGTGTTATCTACAGTTTTGGTAGAGGTGCTAATCCAAGGCTTAGACAAAAGTCTATTGTAAATAGTATTAAAAAGTGTAAAGTTACTATCATTGGCCATTAATACATATGAATCACTAGAAGATACAGGAGGATTTATATAGGGTGAAAAAATCATTTGTATTTTTGGATATTTAATAGCTAATAAATAGTAGCTTGCTGTAATTTCTTTGGCAGCAGTCTGAGGGCTATCCATAAAAAAGTTTTTTATTTCATCTCGAACTACTAGCGTTTTTTGATCACTGAAATAGGTATAGAGCTTATCTAATGTTTCAAAATCAGCTTGGCTATTAAGAACCGTCCCTATATGAGATATAAATTCTTGATTATATAGAGAAAGCTGAGAGGTTTGCTGTGGATAAGCAATTAATGAAACAGAGTTTACCCCTTGTTTTTGTAAGATGTTATAAAGTGTTTCATAGTATAGTAGATAGGTTTTATCGGCTATAGGCTCACTTGCTTGTACTGAAAGTGAAATATGAGAAAAATATTCAGATAGAGCGAGCAAATCACTGGCTATTTGGTCATAGCTTGGGGCACTTGTTGTAAGATTTAAAACTAAATTAAGCCCACCATCGCTTTCTCTTAATGAGGATGGGGACGGTTCTGCACCTGCCTCAAGTTGAGAATGTAGGGACGGTTCTGCTTTATTTAGTTCTGAGAGCCAAGTAATGGCATCCTCATGGGTATAGGTTAATTGCGAAGCTATGTAGAAAACAGGATGGGTTTCTGACTTTAGACAGAGCACCTCTAATGGTTGAGTACTATTTTGTGGTGGCAGAAGAAGACTACTACAACCAAGAATGATAAGGCAAAAACATAGGATGCAAAAAAATAGTACTGGTTTACGTCTATTAAAATATAGGTTGATTTTCAAAACAATTCCTCCGTGAAATTAGATATATAAGAACATTATAGTTAATTAACAAATGAACAACAACATTGTATTAGGAAGATCGTATAGCGATAAAAAGTAAATTAGAATAAATAGTCTGTAAATATAAAAAATATATTTCATAAATGTTAAATATATATGAAGATAACGAGCAAAATTTTGTTCAAAAAACAAGGCAATTACTTGATAATCAGAGGTGGAATATTTGTAATAATTGGTTATATATAGGAGAAAAAAGTAAATAAAAAATAACTGCCATTACAAAAAATTACAAATAAGTCTTGAAAATGTAAAATTAAAGCGCTATAATGAGTCTATCAAAGCAAATAAGTTTTGAAAACGTAGACATATATCTAAACATAAAAGTTACATAATTATAAAACAAATATTAATTAAAGATTACAAAAATGCTTATGGGAAATTAAATAGATGATTTGATTAAGAAAAGCATTTAAGCATAGGAGGATTAGTTGACTTCCTCGGTACATATAATTTATACAAAGTAATGAAGCTAGTTCAATTTCAACATGAGTTTTCTATATAAACATATAATAAACACATAGAAAATAGGAGAAAACTAGGCATTATAAAACATATTATAACTGAATATAGGATTTAGACGACTAACACCTCGGTTTAGAGTTATGTCGCGGTAATATAAAGAAACGATCAAATCGCAACATAATATATACTCCAGGAGGACTTACATATGAAATTACGTCAAAAATTAGCAGTAGTAATGGCAGCAGCTATGGTGGTAACAGCAGTTCCAGTTGTAACAAGTGCAGCAACAACAAACTCAATGTCAATGAGCTCAGTTTCTATCGTTAAAGATGGAGCAATCGGTTTTGATTTAACACAAGCAGGTGGAAGAACTACAGCTTCTATGACAGCAGCTAAAGAATTAAACTTACACGTACAAGCAAAAGGTGTTCAAAACATTGGAGCTAGTGGTCAAACATTCTTCGTAGAAATCGAAAATGCTACATTCTCAGATGAAGCTTACTATGCAGCATCAAAAGGTTACTCTTCAGTAACTGTAGATAAAAACGGAGATGTTTTAGGTATTACTGGTAATACAGACAATGTTAAAAACCCAACTGTTACAATTACAGAAACTGCTTACACAATGACAATCCAAAAAACATCTACTACAGAACTTATGGTAACAGTAGTACCAGTATCAGGTACAACACTTGCTGATGGTGAAGTATTAGAAATCCCAGTATATGCAGTAGCAAAATCTGGAGAAGTTTCATTAAAAATCAATGGTACAGATTCATTTGTAACATCAACATCACAAGTAATCGGTACAGCATCAGACAAAAAAGTTGTTGTAACAGAAGCATCAACATTACCAAGTATTTCTGAAGAAGGTGGTACAGTTGGTGATATCATTATCACAGAAGCAATTAAAGGTGCAATTGTATCATCAATTGATGCTGGTAATAAAGAGCTTACAATTAAATTACCAACAAGCTCTGATCTTGAATTTGGTTCAACTGCAAATATTAAATTAGTAGGTACAAAAGGATTTGCAGGTGTAGACGTAGCTGCAACTGCAACTGCAACTGGACAAGAACTTGTTATTGATTTATCAAATATTAAAACACTTGTTTCAGGACAAACAGCTGTGGGTCAATTAGCAATCCAAGGTATCGAAGTATTACCAGAAGGTAAAACAGCAGCTAAAGGTGATGTAAATGTTACAGTTGAACATAAAGATATCACAACAACTACAGTTAAAGTTGCTACAGTAGCTGATGAAAACGTAACATTAGCTTGTGCAGAACCAGTAGAATTAGTTGCTGGTAAAGAAGCACAAAAAGTTGAATTTGTATTAACAGAAAATACAAAAGAAGCAATCACAGATGGTCGTAAAGTAGACTTCACAATCGAAAATGGTTTTATCGATGTAAGACACATTGATACAACAGCTACAACAACTACATACAAATCAGCTCTTGATACATTCAAAGCACTTGTAACATCAGGTGATATTGAATTACCAAACCAAGTAGCTGTAACAGATATCGTAGCTGTTGAAGCAAACTCTGAAGGACAAATTACTGGTTTCACAGTACAATTCAATAACCTTAAAGCTAGCACAGCAAGCAAATTAGAATTTGCTATGCCAGTTATGGCTGATATCAACACAACAGGTGAAATTAAATTAACAGTTGAAGGTCGTGCAATCCAAAATACTGTTGAAACAGTACTTGCTACAGTTAAAGCACCATACACAGTAGAAGCTGAAGCAGTAGAATTAAAAGTTGGTCTTAACGGACAAGTTGGTGGTAAACTTACAATCACAGAAACAGCTGCAGAAATGCTTGAAAAAGGTACAGTAACAATCCAAATGGATGAGTATGCTGGTATCACATTCAAAAAAGGTCAAGACTTAAACATTACAGCTGAAAACTTAAAAATCAAAAATACTAAAGTATACGCAGATTCAATCGAATTTGAAGTAGAACGTACATCAGATGAAGCTGGTAAAGTTGTAATTGAAGGTATCGAATTCAATGTAGACCGTACAGCTCCAGAAGGTTCATTCGATTTAACAATCTCTGGTGATGCTATTTCTACAAACAAATACATCAAATCTGGTTTAGAAAAATTAGTAGTTGCTGATTTCGTAACAATCGGAACAAAAAATACAGAAGATCTTGGTACAGGTGCTAACGGACTTAAAGCTGGTACAGCATCATTCACAATCGATAGCAACAAATACACAGTAAACGGTGTAGAAAAAGAAATGGATGGAAAAGCATACGCATCTAACGGTCGTACAATGGTTCCAGTAAGATACGTATCTGAAGCATTCGGTATTGAAGGAAACAATATCTTATTCAATAAAGGTGTTGTAACATTAATGGCTGGAAACAGAATCGTTCAACTTACAGTTGGAAGCAATGTTGCAGTAATCAATGGTGTATCTTTCGCTATGGATGAAAAAGTAACTGTAAAAGATGGCAGAACTTACATTCCAATGGGTGAAATCGGAAGATTACTTAATGTAAATGTAACTTGGGATAATGCAACAAAAACAGCTACATTCAAAAACTAATTTTGTATCCTAAAAACTCAAAAAGAGGAGTTTCTCTCGCTAGAGAAGCTCCTCTTTTTATTTGTATGCAGAATTAAATAAAATGTTTACATAATTTCTGAAAAATAAATAAATATACAAATTCTAAACATATATTACAGTAAGGTTACAATATATTTTCTGATATTGACATAAAAAATAAGCATAAGTATAATCTGTTATGTAAAAGGTGAAACTTTTAGACTAATTAAACAGTTTTAAATTAGGAGGAAATATAAATGAAATTACGTAATAAATTAGTAGCATTAATGGCTGCTTCTATGGTAGTGACATCAGTTCCAGTAGTAACAATGGCTGATTCATCAAACACATTAAGTGTTTATAACTACAAAATTAAAGATAGTACAATTGGATTTACAACATCTAGCTATGTGTATAATTCAACAACAAAAGCTACAGTAAACTATACAAATAATGGTGTATTCGATGCTAACAGCAGTAGCTTACCAAAATTAGAAATTTCACCAGAATATACATACAACCTTAATAATCAACAAACAGCATTCTTACATATCACAAAAAACAGTAATTTTGTTAAAGAAGCATATGTTGCATATGTAGCAGCACTTAATAATGGTGGTACAACTAACGTATACTTTAATGAAGATGGTAAACTTACAGATGGAACTACAACACCATCTATTATCTGGACAGTTGTAGATGCAAATGGAAACTTAACAACTGTAGATGTTGCTAACTTAAAAGCAGATGAAATCATTAAAAAAGGTTACTTACAAATTGGTTATACAGGTACAGGTACTGCAACTGCAGGAGTAGCAAATACAGCTTCTTATGTAACTATTCAACCAATGGATATTACAGAAACAACACTTGTTTCAGGTAGCGACAGAAAATACAAATCATCTATCAGAATGGACTTCAATGGTCAATTTGCAAAAGGTACTACATATCCAATCCCATTCTTAGCAAAAGTTGGTGGATCTGAAGAAGTATTAGCTCACTTAGATGGAAATGATTCATTTGTATCAACAAAAACATTCTCTATCACAGGTGTATTAACAGATAAAAAATTAGTTGCTACAGCTGATAGCAAAACAATTACAGTTGATAACATCGAAGAAATTGGTGAAATCAGATTAGATGAAAGCCAAATTGGAGCATTAGCATCAGCAGATAACAGATGGATTAAAATTAAATTACCATCAAGTGCAGACTTACAATTTAACTTAGCATCAACAAAAGAAAATATTAAAGCAACTGGTAAAAGAGGTTTCTATGGTGAAGAAGCTAAATACAGTGCTGACACAACAGCTACAAATGTAGTAAATGTTGTATATGGTAAAGAAACAAGAAGTACATCTTCAACTGCAGAAGATGATTATCAAGTACTTCTTATTCAACTTCCAGATTGGTCAGATGTTAGTGCTTATGGTGAAGTAGTTCTTACAGGTATCTGTGTAGAACCACAAGAAAAAACAGCTGCTACAGGTGATGTAACTATTACACTTAGCGAAGATCTTACACAAGGTACTGGTCTTGCAGCTAACAATATCGTATCTACAAACTTAGTAGCATCTACAACACTTAAAGTTGCTACAGTAGCTGATTATGGTATGACACTTACATCTGATGCAGTATCTGTAAAAGCAGGTAGAAGTGGTATTGTAAACGATACATTAACTACATTTACACTTAAAGAATCAGTAAAAGATTCATTAGTTTCTACAAGAAAAATTGAATTTACATTAGAAAATGGTTACATCTTTGGACCAGCTGATGTAACTACAACAACTGTAACAACAAGTGAGTACAAAGCATTAGCTAAACAACTTTTCCAAGATTTAATTGATGATGAAACAATTAAACTTGAAAAAGATGCGGAAGCTAAAAATGGTAAAAAAGGTTTTGAACTTACAGATATCGAAATCGATGCAGATGGTTATGTAATCGGATTTACAGGATACTTTGATAGACTTTCTGCTTCTGATGCTAACGAACTTAAAATTACTATGCCAGTAGCTGCTCCAGTTCAAGCAACAGGAGAAATCAAATTAACAGTTAGCAACTTATTCACACGTACATATGAAGAAGATATTGAATGTGTAGTTGGAAATATTGTTGCACCAATCACTGTTGAAGTTGAAAGTGCAGCAATTAAAGTAGGTCTTCAAGATCAAACAGCTGGTAAAGTAACAATTAAAGAAACTGATAAAGGTATGATCGAAAGAGGTTGGATGTTCTTATCAGCAGAAGACTTCCAAGATGGTATCACATTTGATAAAGCACCAACTGTAACAGTAACAAGTGCAGAAGGAAAATCACTTAAAGTTGAAAATGTTCAACTTAACAAAAACAAAAATGTAGTTGCTTTTGAAGTAACAAGAACTTCTACAGAAGCTAGCACAATTGAAATCTCTGATCTTAAATTTACAGCTGACCGTACAGTTCCAGAAGCTAACTATGATTTACAAATCTGGGGTGAAGCACTTACAGATGAAAACGTACTTGATGTATTAGCAACAAACAATGTATTTAATTCAGTTACTAACAGAGGTCAATATACAGATATGTATGTTGTAGAAGACTTCATCACTATGACAACTAAAAATACACAAGATATTACAGCAGATGGTCTTAAAGCTGCAACAGCATCATTCGTTATGGGTGAAAGCAAATTCACAGTAAACGGTGAAACAGTAACTATGGATGTTGCTGCTTACGCTAAAGATGGTTACACAATGGTACCAGTTAAATATGTTGCTAAAGCATTTGGTATTGAAGGAAATGCAATTCAATATGATAAAGCTACAAGCACAGCTACAATCATTGCTGGTAGCAAAGCAATTTCAATCACAGCTGGTAAAGCATTTATCGTTGTAAACGGTACACAAATTCCAATGGCTGTTAAAGCTGAAGTTAAAGATGGAAGAATGTGCGTACCAATGGCATACATTGCATCAGCTCTTGGTGTAGAAAAATCTTGGGATGCAGCTACAAAAACAGCTACATTCACAAATATCGCTCAATAATTAATAAAAGCATATTAAAAGTTAAAACACTCTAGGTAGTAAGAATTTACTCCTAGAGTGTTTTTTATTTTTGTAAACATAAAACAAAGAGACAATAGAACATAAAAATAAGTATTAAACAAAAAAAGAATTTAATGAATCATGTCATGCAGTCTGTAAGTAGGCATCTGCTTCATTAGACTAAACTCGTTATTTGAGGGGTAAAAAACTTAAAATTTACTTTATTTGAAAATTGTACTAGTTCATAAAAAAATAAATTAACAAAAATTACATTAATGTTACAAAATAAAAAATGTATTGATTTATTAATAAAAATAAAATATAGTAATCATGTAATAAATTTAAAAAAATGAATTATAGAAATAAGGGGGATATATAAATGAAACTTCGTAACAAATTAGTTGCAGTTATGGCTGCATCTATGGTGGTAACATCAGTTCCAGTAGTAACAATGGCTGATTCATCAAACACATTAAGTGTTTACAACTACAAAATTAAAAATAGCACAATTGGATTTACAACATCAAGTTATGTATATAGTGGCACAACAAAAGCTACAGCAAACTACACAGATGGTGCTTTATTCAAGAGTGAAAATCCTAACTTACCAAAATTAGAAATTTCACCAGAATATACTTATGATCTTTCTAAACAACAAACAGCATTCTTACATCTTACAACAGATAGTAACTTTGTTAAAGAAGCATATGTTGCATATGTAGCAGCTCTTAATAATGATGGTACAACTAACGTATACTTCGATGAAGATGGTAAACTTACAGATGGAACTACAGCACCTATCGAATGGAAAATTGTAAAAGATGGAGCATTAGATACTGTAGACGTAAAAGGCTTAAAAGTTAATGAAATCATTGACAAGGGATATTTACAAATTGGTTATACAGGTGCTGATAGTGCAACTGTAGGAAAAGCAAATGAAGATTCTTATGTAATAATTAAACCAATGGATATTACAGAACAAACAATGGTTTCAGGTAGTGATAGAAAATATAAATCAACTATCAGAATGGATTTCAATGGTAAATTTGCTAAAGGGACTACATATGCAATCCCATTCTTAGCAAAAGTTGGTGGAGATAAAGAAGTATTAGCTTACTTAGATGGTAATGATTCATTCGTATCAACTAAGACATTCTCTATTACAGGTGTATTAACAGATAAAAAATTAGCTGCTACAGCTGATAGCAAAACAATTACAATTGATAACATTGAAGAAATTGGCGAAATCAGATTAGATGAAACTCAAATCGGTTCATTAAAAGATGCAAATAACAGATGGATTAAAATTAAATTACCATCAAGCTCTGATTTAGAATTCAATTTATCAAAAACTACAGCTAATATTAAAGCAACTGGTAAAAGAGGTTTCTATGGAAAAGAAGCTAAATATAGTACTGACACAACAGGGGAAAATGTAGTAAATGTTGTATATGGAAAAGAAACAAGAACAACAAGAGACACATCTACAACTGTTGATGATGATCAACAAGTACTTCTTATTCAACTTCCAAAATGGGAAGATGCAAGTGCTTATGGTGAAGTAGTTCTTACAGGAATCCATGTACAACCACAAGATAAAACAGCTGCTACAGGTGACGTAAATATCACACTTAGCGAAGACCTTACAAAAGGTACTGGTGAAACAGCTAAAAATATTGCATCTACAAACTTAGTTGCATCTACAACACTTAAAGTTGCAACAGTAGCTGACTATGGTGTAACAATTGAAAGTGAACCTGTAAATGTAAAAGCTGGTAGAAGTGGTATTGTTTCTGATACAAGAGCAACATTTACACTTAAAGAAGCTGTAAAAGACTCTTTAGTGGATACAAGAAAAATTGAATTTACATTAGAAAATGGTTATATCTTTGGACCAGCTGATGTTGATTACAGCACAACATCTTACAGCACAACATCTTATGCTCAAGCAGCTAAAGCTCGTTTCGTTGAATTAATTGAAGATGAAGTAATTAAATTCGAAGAAAAAGCTGGAAAAGATGGAGATAAAAAAGGCTTCTTAACAGATAGCTTAAGTCTTGACATTGATGCAAATGGTTATGTAATTGGTTTCTCAGGTCTTTATGATAGACTTACAAATACTAGCGATGACAAAGTTAAAGTAACACTTCCAGTTGCTACATCAGTTATGGCTAAAGGTGAAATCAAAGTTAAAGCTGGCAACTTATTCACACGTTCTTATGAAAAAGATGTTGAATGTGTAATTGCTAACATTATTGAACCAATCGCTGTAGAAATTGAAAATGCTGCTATTAAAGTAGGTCTTCAAGAACAAGCAGCTGGTAAAGTAACAATTAAAGAAACAGATAAAGGTATGATCGAAAAAGGATGGATGTTCTTATCTGCTGAAGATCTTCAAGATGGTATCACATTTGATGCAGTACCAGATATCAAAGTAACAAGTGGTAATATGACTATTGATCATGTTCAAATTACTAGAGATAATAAAGTTGTAGCATTTGAAGTAACAAAAACTTCTACAGAAGCTAGTACAATCGAAGTTTCTAATATCAAATTCACAGCTGACCGTACAGTTCCAGAAGCTAACTACGATTTACAAATCTGGGGTGACGCACTTACAGATGAAAACGTATTAGATGTACTTTCAACAGCTAGTACAAATGTATTATATTCTAATAGCTACAGAAACCAATATACAGATATGTATGTAGTTCCTGAATTCATCACAATGACAACAAAGAATACACAAGACATCGATGCTTCAGGTCTTAAAGCTGCTACAGCAACATTCGTATTAGGTGAAAGCAAATTCACAGTAAACGGTGAAGCAGTAACTATGGATTCAGCTGTTTATGCTAAAGACGGTTACACAATGGTACCAGTTAAATATGTTGCTAAAGCATTCGGTATTGAAGGAAATGCAATTCAATACGATAAAGCTACAAGCACAGCTACAATTATTGCTGGTAACAAAGTAATTTCTATTACAGCAGGTAAAGCTGCTATCGTTGTAAATGGTACAGCAATTCCAATGGCTGTTAAAGCTGAAGTTAAAGATGGAAGAATGTGCGTACCAATGGCATACATCGCATCAGCTCTTGATGTTCAAAAATCTTGGGATGCAACTACAAAAACAGCTACATTTACAAACCAAACAGAAGCAAAATAATAACTATTTAAATTAGATAGTTGTAAGGAAGAGGGCACTTAGGGTGCCCTCTTTTTAATGGAAGAAAAGAGAAATATGGTATAATATTTAGATTAATGATATACTATTGTAGCATGCAAATAAATGATGGAAAGGAGTATATTAGAAGATGTCTATTTACTCACAAGAGCAAAAAGAAAAATTAGAAAAAAGACGTGATTTAATTAATAAAGTCATGTTCATTCCTGTGGTAATATTATTGGCAATCATCCCTTTAATCGTAAGATTAGTATTGGTTATGCCTAAAGATGGTAGAATGAATATTTTATTTAGGGAGCTTAATCTGACGGATTATTATACCCAGTATAAATCAACTGGTATTATTATATTATCTATCGTCATGTTAATTTTTCTCTATTTTTTCGTAGAAAAAAATGAACTTAAAGTAGATAAAATCAGCAAGATTTACTTTATAAGCGGTGCTGTTTTAATGGTCATGACTATATTATCTGCGATTTTCTCTGAATATAAAGAGATTGCTATGTGGGGTGTATATGATAGATGTGAGGGGCTCATTATGTGGGGCGCTTATATGATTATGTTATTTTATACATTCTATATCATCAGAAATGAAAAAAGTTACATATGGATTATAGCACCACTTATGTTTTTAGTAGTGGTTACAGCTATACTAGGGGCATTTCAATATGCTGGGTTTGATTTACTTATTAAAACAGAGATTGGATATAATTTAGTAGTTCCAGAGGAACTTAGGACACAGGTAGGGGAGCTTACATCAGATTATGAATCCAATAAGATACTAGGAACAATGTATCACTATAATTATGTAGGATCATTTGGTGCCATGATGGTTCCACTTTTTGCCACACTTACTTTAATGGTTAGAGGCATGAAGAAAAAAATTGTATTAGGTATCATATCATTAGTTTCACTGTTTGTCTTACTGGGAAGTACAGCAAGATCAGGCTTGATAGGTCTTATTTTAGCAGTAATTATGGGTATAGTTATTTTTGGACGTAAGCTGATTATTAAGTGGAAACAAACAGTTGGTGTGGGCGTTGCTTTAGTAGTCATATTGGTAGCCTTTAATTTTATTACAAATGGAAGTATTTTTAATAGAATACCAACTTTAGTAGAAGATGCTGTAGCCTTATTTAAAGGAACAGATGCAGAATTTAATTTTAAGGATTATATACCAGTAAAAGAAGTAATCAATGAAAATGGAGAGGTTACTTTTGTTTTACAAGATAATAAACTCACCATACAATACATAGAAGATGAGATTCAACTTTTCGATGAAGAAAATAACCGCATTGAATATGCAGCAACAGTAGATTACAGTATGTTAACTAGTGAAAATAGTGCACCTGAAAAGAAATATACTATATTGGACCCTAGATTTAGTTATATTGAAATTATTAGGCAAGAGATTGGTGTTTTTACAGAACAACAGCCTATTGATGCAATACTAGTAATCATTAATGGAAATGGTTATTTCTCATTTAAATTAGATCAACAAGGTCTTACTCAAATTGATTCTTTTTCGGGATTACCTTTAGAGGAAGTAGAAGCAGAATCTATTGGATTTAAGGGAAAAGAAAAGTTAGGTTCATCTCGTGGATATATTTGGTCAAGAAGCTTATCCGTATTCTTAGAGAAAAATTTAATTATAGGAAATGGACCAGATACATTCGTAGCTTATTTCCCACAAAACGATCGTTTGGCAAAATGGTGGGCATATGATACCACAGAGATGCTAGTAGATAAAGCACATAATCTATACCTACAAATAGGAATGAATCAGGGTGGAATTGCATTAGTTGCCTTTTTAGTCATGATGATCACTTATTTAATACACAGCTTTAAGCTATATGCATTTCAAGAAAACTATGATGGTTCAGATGCCATGGGAATTGCTATTATGCTTGCTGTTGTGGGGTACTTAGGAGCGGGAATCTTTAATGATTCTGCCATTACTGTAACACCAATTTTCTGGGTTCTATTAGGAACAGGTTTTGCAGTAAATTATATGAAGCAACAAGTAAGAGATAAAGCGCAAAAGTTAGCTCCGCATCGCGTTATAAAAATGAAATAGTAAGAAACATAAAGTATGTTAAAAGGTAGCCTATATTACAAGTAGGGCTACCTTTTTTGCTTAAAGAGAGGAATCATTTAAACAAGAAAGAATTAGGCTTCTGAGTTTTTATTGGAACTTCATATATTGGTTACAATGTTAAGATAAAATAATAAATAATTAATAAAATATTAATCTTCTAATTTGTTTTAATGTATTATAATAAAGGAAAGGATTAATTGGGGGAGGAAGAATTATGAACTTTATTAAGAAAATAGCATTGCTTTCTACGTTATGTATAGGAATGGTAGGTTCTTTTTCAAATCTTTATGCAGCAGAGCAAACAAGTATAAATTCTATTATGATGGAATATGGCTTTACATCTCATCCGACTGTTTATAGTACAAGTGCAGGAAGTATTGATTTTGTACCAGAGTTAAGATTATATCAAGAGACGCGAAATTCAACAGTATACTTAATCATGAGTGTTAACGATACAGGAATGCACGCTTCAGTTAATGGTTCATCAGAAGGTATTGTGAGAGATGATATATATCATTTTGCCTATAAAGTCACTAAAACAGGTTGGTATGAAGTCAAAGTATGGGGTGCTAATGGGGTACAAAAGACAGATTCTCTCTATATCAAGCTATCTGACGATGAAACAACGATTGATTTAACAAAAGAATATAGAAATGGTGATTGCTATTTAGTCATTGATGTTAAAGATGATGATGGCATTAAAAATGTCACAGTAAATGATGTATCTATTTCTCTTAGCAGTTCAGGAGGAGAAACATCATATAGAGTTTACAATACAGGAACTTATACGGTAACCGTAACAGATAAAAATGATAACCGTAAAACTGCAAGTTTATATATTAATGTAAATGCAAGTATTCCAACTTTATCACTTTCTAAGGAATATAGATCAGGTAAATGGTATTTAGTGATTAAAGCAGATGCATCAGATAATATATCTAAGGTGACTGTTAATAATAGTAAAATCACTTTCCCAACATCTGGTGGAACTAAGGAGTATGAGGTTACTAAATCAGGAACCTATAAAGTTGTGGTTACAGATAAAGGGGGATTAACTAGAACAGAAAGTCTTTATATTGATGTCTATGAACAAAGTAAAGTACCACCAACAGTAAAGGTATCTCAGAATTATAAAGCAAATGGTGTTCCAGGGTGGTATTTAATTGTTGAAGCTAAAGATGATGGAAATATTGCTTCAGTTACAGTAAATGGTAGCTCCATAAATTATGATAACAGTAAAGGTTATGCATTGTACTATGTACCTGTTGATGGCAACTACACAGTTGTTGTAACAGATAATGAAGGAAATAGTACAACAACAACTACCTTTGCAGCAGGCAATGCTGGATTAAATACGAATAATTCCTCTAGTTTAGGCAGTACAACCATCATATTCAAACTAAATAATAAATCTTGGACAAAAAATGGTGTAGCTCAAGAGCGAATGACAGTAGCACCTAAAGCGATGAATTCAAGAGTATATTTACCAATTCGTTATATTGCTTATGCGCTAGGAGTAGATGCTGAGGATATTAAATGGAATGCTTCAGCAAGGACAGTAACTATTTATGATGGAGCAGATATTATTCAGTTAAAAATTGGGTCAAAAGTGATGAGTGTAAATGGTAGATCTATATCTATGGATGCAGCACCAACATCTACTGGTGGTCGCGTTATGTTGCCTATTTCACAAATTAAATCAGCTTTTTCAAATAGAAATATACAAGTAAGCTGGAATAATACAGCTAAACAACTAACGATTATTAGATAAAAAATAATAGGAGGAATATCATGAAGTTAAGAAGAAAACTAGCACAGGCTATTGCAATTGCAGCAATAGGGATTATGTCAGTTACCACAAGTTTTGCAAGTGAATTACCAGTATTAACCTTAGAACAAGCGATTAGTTCAGCATTAAGTGCCGATGCGGCTCAACAAGAAGCCTATACAGCAGATAGGGCAGCTGCTTCTCAAATTATGCAAGATACAGATGATGTGGCTACAACTGCTTATCAAAGTAATTATTATAATAGATTAGAAAGTGAACAAACAGAAAAATATCATAAAGATGCAGTTACATATGAAGCAACTAAATTATATAATTCCATTGCACTATTAGAGAAACAAGTAGCTTTCTGTGATGAAAAATTGGTATTGCAAGAAAAACAATTTAGTCAAGCAGAGCTAAAGTACAGAAATGGTTTAATTAGCAAAATACAATATGAAACAGCTGAAAGTACCATCAAAGAACAACGTACAGCTAAAGATAAATTACAAGCTGAATTAGATAAGAACCGAGCAGACTTTAAGTTACTCGCAAAATATGATACTTCAAGATATACATTAGAAGGAAATTTTGATGTTGAATACTATGAGTATACAGGTAATATTCAATACTTCTTTAATACTAGTGTAAATGAAATGCTGCAGTATCAAGAAAAATTAGTAGAGGTATCAGAGAATTATTCTGTTACCGATGCACTTAAAAGGCGTGATAACAGTGCAGTAACTTATTATAATAGTAAATCTAGTACGGCTCAAGCAAAGGTTCAATTAAAATCCATGAAGGAGCAATACCTTTCATCTTTAAATACCTTATATAGTTCTTTAGAAACAACCAAGCAAAATATTAAAGAGCTTGAAGTAAAGGTTCAAGATTTAGAAAAGACTTTAGAAGCTAATAAGCTCAAATTAGAAAAAGGACTAATTAGTCAAATAGAAGTGGATGAAGCAGAGTTAGATTTAAAGGAGTTACAACTTAATTTACTAGCCTATAAGGTACAATATAATGCAACAAAAGATGCAGTTAAAAAGCCTTGGGTTAATTTTTATTAAAGTGAATGAATAAGAAAAATCCTTTCTAGAAATGCAAAGAGAGTATTTCTAGAAAGGATTTTTTAGTGTGAAATGAGATAGAGTTCATTTAAAAAGAGTAAATAGTTTAGATATAGGTTTTAAAATAAATATTAATAAAATGTAATAAATGAAAAAAGTTAAAAAAAATTAGTATAATAGAAGTAGGCGTTCTAAGGGGAGGAAAATAGAATGAAAATATTTAAGAGATTAGTATATGTAGCTATTGTGGCTACTTCAATGACAGGAAGTTTTTCAGGACTTTATGCTAGTGAAAAAGGAACAAGTCAGACAAGTCAAGTTATGCATGAGTTTTTAGGTAAGAATCATTTTACTGTAAGGAGTGATACAACAAGTAGCCAGGTGTATAAGCCAGTCATTAGTAGTATTAGGACTGTAACCATAGATTCAAAACTTTGTTTGATGATGCATGTACAAACCTATAGTAATATAAGTGCAGTAGAGATTGGCTCTAAACCAGCGACTAAGAGAAATGGAAGTGACACCTCAGCTGATTATTATATTGAAATATCTAATGCTGGAACTTATACATTTTATGTAAGAGATACAGAGGATAGGACAACAACGGTTACACAAAATGTAACAATTAGTGATACTAAAAAACCTACAGTTGACTTATCTAAAACCTATAAAAATGGTTATTGTTATTTGGTAATTGATGCAGAGGACAATACATCTATAGCTAGTGTAACAGTTAATGGTTCAGCTATTTCTTTTAATTCAAATGGAGATACTGTAAACTATAAAGTAACTCAATCTAAGACCTACACCGTTGAAGTAAAAGATATAGTAGGCAATACGACAGTAGAAAAAATAGACATAGATGTAGATACAGATAAGCCAAGCTTAACAGTTGATAAAACTTTAAAAAATGGTAAGTGGTATTTAACCATTAAGTCTTCTCCGGGAGCGGATGCAAGAATTTCTAAGGTAACGGTTAATAATTCTAAGATTACTTTTAGCTCATCTGGAGGAACTGGAGAGTATGCTGTACCGAGCACAGGTAACTATACAGTAGTTGTAACAGATAACTACAATCAACAAACCACACAAACGATTTATGTAGATTCTAATCTTACCAGTGATTCTTATAAACCAACATTAAGTGTGACACAAAAGAATGTAGGGGGGGTAATGTGTCTTGCCATTACAGCACAGCCAAGTAGCCTCATTACTAATAATACTTTATCTAAGGTAACTGTAAATGGTATGTCTGTAGCCATTCCAACTACTGGTGGTAGTGCAGAATATCTAGCTGCAACATCAGGAAGTTATACTGTTATAGCGACGGATGTTAATGGGAATACAACTTCACAAACTGTATATGTAACAGCGCCAACAATCAATACAACACCTCAAACGAGCACAAATACAAGTACTGGAACAGCTTCAAATGTAGTTTTTACATTAAATCAAGCTTCATGGAGTCGTAATGGTGTGACTGAGAAAATGGATGCAGCACCAATTGCCAGATCTGGTCGTATTTACATTCCAATCCGATATGTAGCCTATGCACTCAATATAGATGCATCAAAGGTAGTATGGAATGCTAATGCCAAATCAGTAGTGATTTATGATGGTACTAATGTGATTAATGTACCACTTAACTCAAAGAATATGACTGTGAATGGTGTTAGTCAAACGATGGAAGCAGCGGCTATTTCCTATAAGAACAGAGTGTATATTCCAATTTCACAAGTAGCAAAAGCCTTTTCAGGTGTCAACTTAACTTGGGATAATGCAAAGAAACAAGCAACAGTGGTTAGAAAGTAGAAGTGCATATAGAGTAAAGAAAAAATAGAGAAGGTAAGGGTTGTTTAGTACCCTTACCTTCTCTATTTTATATGCAATCTTTATATGAATACGGTGATAAGTTAAGTGATTTAATACGCATTTTTATTAATAAATCCTTTAAAGATGGTTAAGAAGATAATGCGTATATCCAGTGAGAATGTCCAATTCTCTATGTAATATAAATCGTATTCAATACGCCCTTCAATAGAAGTGTCCCCTCTAAACCCGTTGACTTGTGCCCAGCCAGTGATGCCAGGTCGGACTTGGTGTTTAATCATATAACGAGGAATTTCTTCTTTAAATTTATCTACGAAATAAGGTCTTTCAGGACGTGGCCCAATAACGGACATATCCCCCTTTAAGACATTGAAGAATTGAGGAAACTCATCAATACTTGTCTTACGCATAACGTTTCCCCACCATGTTTTACGTGGATCATTTTCTGTTGTCCATTGTGTGACTTCTTCATCAGCCGTTTGAACACGCATAGAACGGAATTTATACATATAAAAGCTTTTACGATCTCTTCCGACGCGTTCTTGCTTAAAAAGTATAGGTCCAGGAGAAGTGAGTTTCACCATAACGGCACTAAAGATAAAGAGTGGACTAAGTAAAATAATGACTGCCAGTGAAAAAACAATGTCAAATAGACGTTTCAGAAGGTCTTTAAAGAGATTATCCAGTGGAATATGTCTGGTATCAATAATAGGAAGTCCATCTAAGTCATCCATATAAGGTTTAGCAGGAACATACTTATAGTAATAAGGAATAATGTTAACCTTAACACCAGCTTTTTCGCAAACGGATAAAATATGACCTAAATTTGTAGCATCATGTTCATCAGTGGCAATCATGACAATATCTAAATGAAATTCTTCAAAAATAGCTTCTAAGTCATCTATATTTCCTAAAATACGATAGCCACAAAATGCACCTGTTTTACGGTCATCAGTACGGACACAACCTGTAATGCTATATCCCCAAGCATTATGAGAGCGAATTTTATAAATCAGTTCAGATGCAATGGGGGCAGTTCCAATCACTAGACAATGTTTTAGATTATAACCTTGCTTGCGATAATGTCTTAGGCAGTAGCGAAGAAATCCCCTATAAAAGATGGTCGTGATGCTACAAATGGTAGGAAATAACCAGAGCACATGTCTTGAGAAGTTGATCTCCTTAAAGACATATAAAACAGCAACTAGTAAAAAGATCGCTAAAATATTAGTTCCTATAATACTTAGGGCTTCTGTTGTAAAAGGCTTTACACGTCTTGAAGTATAGAGATCAAACCAGCTATATAGAAAGAGATAAACTGGAATGAGACAACTAATAATCATTAAGGATTGTTGAAGTGTAAAAGATGATTGCCCATCATTTAGTATGTAAAAACGAAAATAAAAAGCCAATATAAATGACAAGTATATAACGAAAATATCCAAAAGCACTTGGATGCTGTTGAGATATCTCTGATTTTCTCGAATCATTACAAACCTCCTATTTAAATTTACAGTTTATTATAACATAAAAGTAAAGAATAAAAATTCCACAAGTAGAAAAAAATCGGATATAATAACCAAAGAGTAGTAATATGGGCTATTATGCTAAATAATGAAGCATCTATATAGGAGATGTATAGAGATGAAAGCATTTTAGAAAGGAAAGAGTGTATGAAACTATCAATCATTATTGTGAACTATAATACCTATAGTTTAACAAGGCAAACTATTGAATCGGTTATTCAGAAAAAACATAAATTTACATATGAAATTGTTTTAGTGGATAATGCTTCGGCAGATGGAAGTATTGAAGCATTAGAAGAGACATTTAAGGAAGAGATAAAAAATAAACAGATACATATTATTAAAAATTCAGCCAACCTAGGATTTTCAAAAGCCAATAATATAGGCATTAGAAGTGCTAAGGGAGACTATATATTACTTCTTAATTCGGATACTGAGGTAGAAGGTAATTGTTTAGAGGAATGTTTAATGCAAATGGAAAGTACACCTAAGCTTGGTGCCATAGGGTGTAAAGTCGTATTAGCTAATGGCACTTTAGACCATGCTTGTAAAAGAGGTTTTCCTACGCCGAAGGCTTCGTTATATTATTTTTTAAAATGGGATAAAAAAGATCCGATAAGATATGGACAATATGCAGCGCTTCATTTAGGGGAAGATGAAGTAGGAGAAGTGGATGTTTTAACAGGGGCCTTTATGCTTATGCCTAGAAAAGTATTAGATGAAGTAGGACTTTTGGATGAGGATTTCTTTATGTATGGAGAGGATATTGATTTATGCTTTCGAATTAAAGAAGGTGGCTATAGTATTTTATATTATCCTAAGGAATGTATTATACATTATAAAGGAGGAAGCTCCACAAGACGCCGCTATAAGGTGATTTTTGATTTTCATCATGCCATGTGGATTTTTTATAAGAAGCATTATAAGAAGCGCTATAATATCTTTGTGACTGCATTGGTAGGGATAGGGATATGGACAAAGTATTTATTGGAAGTAGTAAAGAATAGATTAAAGCCAGTACATCAGCAACTGCAATCAGAAGAGAATCAATCTATATAGAAATCAAATGAAACAATAAAAAATAACAATTTTAATCAAAGTAAAGTAGTATTCTGTAAATATTTAAGAACCAAGAGGATTCATTACTTAGAGATTAAAAGTTTTTTAGAAATTTTTAGGGTTTTGCCCTTTTCAAGACATATATATAAGTGAAAATAAGTTTTCTAAATTACTATATAGAAGAAAAGGGGAATCCAAAGATGAATACTTCAATGAATATTACTTACTATCCGAGTTTAAGAGCGCAGGTTGGTAGCATTAATGCTGCATTGTTGGTAGCACATTTAGAGCGTTGTTTTACAGGAGCAGAAGGAAAAAGCTTTTTTAAGTTTATGGAACCATGTGGAGATATTCATTATGTGGAAGGGCAAAGCTGGGTTGAAGAAATGCAGATGACAGGAACGGAATTTCGCACAGCTTTTAGACATATTGGAATCGTGTATAAATCTAAAAATGAATACAATCGAAGTAAGGATAAATTCCAGGGGAAAATGTATTTATCTTATTATGATCGCATTAGGAAATTAACTTTTTATATGAGAAATGATGATTTAGTCAATAGAATACTAGAAAATGTAATAGAGAAAGAAAAAGAAGGGGCAATACAGGAAATCCAAATGGATGTTCCAGTAGAAAGTATAAATGACTGTTTAGAGAATGAGAAGTATGAAATGAGAGATTCTGGAATTGAGGAAAGTGAAGATGGAATAATAGACTATAAGACTATAGTTAGTCATACTAATCCTAATAATAATAGAGTCTATAACAAGACTAAGACTAATAATACAACAGTTACCCATAATATAAATAATAGTGCTGTAAATGATCGTGATGCTGAAAATAATTTATTAGCTCAAGAGAGTCTTGACATAATGATTACACAACTTGAAGATACAATAGAGCCCGTGGAAAGAAAAAAGGTGAAGACTGACAATGAATCTAAGGGTAATATGAAGTTAAGTGATGAGATAGCATTTGAACGGATTAGAATATTATTTAATCAAGTTTGTCATTTTCATACACCGATTATGCATTGGAGTCAACATCAGAAACAAAAACTTAGAATGCTTTGGAACAAGTATGAGCAAGAAATAGAGGTTTTTAAGCGTGCATTTGAGAAGTTAGAGGAAAGTGACTTTTTAAGTGGACGTGTGAAGAGCTGGAAAGCTCAGATAGATTGGATTTTTAAACCAATTCACTTTGCAGATATTTTGGCAGACCGCTATAAAAATTATGAAAAAAGCAAGGTAAGACAAAAAAGATGCTGGGAGGGAATGCTTTCTCATGACTGGAATTTTGATGAGATAGAGCGTCTAGAGCAAGAGCGTATTAATAAAAGATTAGGTTATTGTTAAGTTAGAGAGGAGAATATCAATGAGTAAGCCAAAACAAGCGATCCTGCTTTATAATGCTTATGCAGGACATAGAACCATAGTGAGTGAATTAGATAGGATTACGGAAAGGTTACAAGAACTGGGATATGATTTAAGACTTCATAGAAGTACAGCCCCTGGTGATATTAGGAACTATGTATTAGAACATGTAGCTATGGAAAATACAGATTTAATCTTAATCTCAGGTGGAGATGGAACAGTTAATGAGTGTGTGAGTGCCATGTGCGAGAAAGATTTAGATATACCACTTATGATTTTACCATTAGGAACAGCCAATGACTTTGCCAATTCAGCAGGGATTCCAAGTAGTGTGGATGGATGTTTAGATTTAATGACGGATGGCAATCTAGGTTATATTGATGTAGGACAAGTAAATGAACGCTATTTTATCAATGTGTGTAATATGGGCTTGTTTAGTGGTGTATCTCATAATGTGGATCCAGAGCTTAAGAAAAAGTTTGGACGTTTAGCCTATTACTTTAAGGGATTTGAAGAGATACAGAACTGTCAAGCTATGGATATTACGCTAACGGCAGACGGTGAAGTGCTTAAAGATAAGTATCTGTTAATCTTGGTTTTTAACGGGAAAGGGGCAGGTGGTATGTTAAAGCTTGCTAAAAATGCAGAAATTACAGATGGGAAGTTGGATGTAATTTGCATTAAGAATCTAAATATCTTTGAAATGCCTGCATTAATGTTTAAAGTCCTTCAAGGTGAGCACTTAAAGGATGTGAATGTAGACTATTTAACTAGTAGCCACATTAAGATAGAGTGTCATAACCAAACCGAGAATCAATTTGTAACGGATGTGGATGGAGAAGCAGGACCTAGTTTACCAATGGAGATTAAAGTGCTATCAAACAAGATTAGAATTTTCCTTCCGAAGGAATAATTTAAAATAAAGGATACTGACTGATAAACTTCAGAATATGATATAAACCTCTTCTTTACTTGAATATCAAGGGCTTAAGCTAATGGTTTAATATAAAAAAAGATTGGAAAAATTTTGATACTTCAACTTGCGCTAGCAGAAAATTTCTTGTATAACTAAATCATCCTTTTCAATTTGGAAAAAATTACAAGTACAAGAAGTGGAGGAATTTATATGCGATTAGAGGAATTAATCTTTTGCACAGTCTTTTTTATTGTACCTATACTAGGAATGTTTGGGTTGGTGATTGGACGTGTATTAAGAGGGGAAAGAGAAGAAGTATCTAATCATAAGGTTAAGAAACAAATACATAGTTTAAAGAAAGCGAAACATGCAGCTGGAGGGTGGTTATTTGCCAAGGATAGGGTGATGGCATACCAACTAATAGAAAGCCAAGTCCACATGCCGCTCCAACTCAGTCGATTTAAAGAGAAAGCCCACCCGAGGGCAGGCCCATAGTATAATCATTTCCACATGAATTCATATTGTTTCTTTTGATCTATATAAGCGTATCGCAGGAGTTTAGCATCATACTGTTTCTTTTGAACGTAAGATTTGGGTGATAAGGTAGAGAGTGTCTCGCCATTACATAGAAGAATAGAATGAGTATCATAGGATTGAATATCCTTCGTATTAATATAACCAAAACAGCCGTCTTGTTTGCCGATTCCTTTCCGGAGTTTGACGGGAAGGAAAATAGTGTCGTTATCAATGATTAATGGCGTATTGAGTTTTGTGCCGATGACTTCACAGGTCCAATGCTTTACAGCTTGAGGATCTAGGTGAAGGTGATATAGCATCTGTTGGATAGATTTTTTGATGGAACATTCCTTATAGAATCTGGAACCATCACGAAGTAAAATACAGGTCGAATTTTCCCCGTTGGAGCTATAACAGGGGATTAAAGCTGAAATAAGAAAATAATTCATGAAATCGCCTCCTAATTAGTCGAACGTTTGTTCGAAATATAATTCATTATAAAACGAGGGAGAGACTTTTTCAAGACATTATACATAAAATTGGAAAAAGTAGAAAGGTTTTATAAAGTTTATGAAGAGTTACTAAAACGGTTCATTTAAATAAAATTAAGCGATATGTTACCTTGAAACTGCGCAAATACAAAAGCTGCAGCGGAAATGGTGAGATATGAAAGAGGAACAATGGATTTTAGTAACTTCTTGGTGGAATAAACTAAGCCCTTTTTGGCGAAAGTTTGTGAGAGAAACCCATTTAGAGGGGATGGAAAAGGAGGATATAGAGCAGGAATGTTTCTTGCAGTTACTTAGAGCTCTAGAAAAGTTTAAGCCGGAGATGGGTGTGCCTTTTTGGAGCTATTATAAGATTATGATGTATGGATGGAGGGCAAATCAAAATAGGGTAAAGGCTAGGATGGAGTTAGCCTTTGGAGAAGATGAAATGTTCTTCTTAGCAGATGATCGGGTAAATATTGAAAAGGATGCAGAAAGAAAATGGTTAATAGAGGAGGTGCTGCGGAAAATAGACACATTAGATGAGCTAGAAAAGGAAATTATAAGTGCTTATTATTTCCAAAATAAGAAGCTTACCCAAATTGCGAGTCATTTACATATGCCCCTAAAGAATATAGAGTATAGAAAAAGAAAAGCATTACATATGCTTAAAGAACAATTAAGCTAACGCCGCCAATAAATAATAGATGAGTTAGGCTATCTTAAAGAAATGAGTCCCCTTTAAGATAGCCTTTTTATTTTTTAAAATTTTTAAAGAAATTTTTAGGGTTTTGCTTTTTTCAAGACATATATATTAGTGAAAACAACATGAAGGAGGTGAGAGATATGGTAACAGCAGCACTTAAAAGTACAAAGGTTGTTTTAAAACTTGCAGAAGGTAGCCAGACTATTTCTGGTTGCAATACTGTAGCAACTGATGAGAATCTTTTTGCATTAGGACAAGCAGTAAGTAAACTAGAAGCCCAAGATGTAGAAGCAGTCACAAAGGTTGTAGAAAGCACACTTATTCAAGAGTAATACTTAGTTTATTTTAGTGAAAGGAGGAGAAAAATATGGAGATTACAAAAAGAACACTCGTACTTGGTTTTACAAATGTTTTAGGTCAAAATGTTAACTTAACCATTAATGATCCAGCAGAAGGACTTGAAGGTGAAGTTGTATCTAATGTAATGGATGAGATTATTGCATCTAATGCTTTAGGTACAGAAAGTCCAGCAACAAGTAAAGTAGAAGCTAAATATGTGATTCAACAAGTGGATGAACTTGAATTAGCATAGGCATATGGAACCGCTTAGACATCCGAAAAACAGTGTTTCTTACGGAGGCAGCTAAAAGCCTCCTAAGGAAACACTTTTTTGTGGTATTTTGTTACTAAAACTTAATGTTGTTTTGGTTGTATTTTACATTATTTTAACTTAAAATAGAATAAAGCAATATTTAAAGTAAATAAACAAAATACATAATAGATACACAATGGTGCTAAAGGGGGATTGTTGGAATGAATTTCAGAAGACTAAGTAAATACATATGTACAGCAGGTTTAATAGCAGCTATGTCAGTAACAACTATGGGGGCGGTTACAATCTCTGATGTTGCGAGTTCACACTGGGCATATTCAGCTATTACAGATCTTGAGGAAAGAGGGATTATGGTACTGACTAGTAGTGGTCAGTTTTTACCAAACCAAACAATGAATTTTTTTGAAGTGGCTGATGTTGTGGCGAAAGCAACAGGCTATGTGGATATAGAGATTGCAACAGGTATTGATGCAACGTTTAAGGAACAAGTTAAAGCGAATTACGAAAACCAAAAAGCAACGTTAGAAACTTATGCTAAGAAATATAAGACATGGAATAGTGCATATAATCAGCAAATTGCTTATTTATTAGGTAGAGGCTATATGACAACAAGTGACTTAGATCAGTTTGTGACAAAGTCAGATAAGGGTGAAACTAAAAATGTAGTGACTAAAGAGCAATTTGCAGTTTATCTTGTAAGAATGTTAGGTAAAGAAAAAACAGCAACAACTACCTATAAAACAACGACTTTTAAAGATGATAGTAGTTTAAAAGCTACGAATAAACCTTATGTTGCTTATCTAAGTAGTGTAGGTATTATTAAACCAGATGCAGCTGGTAAGGCAAATGGTAGTATGAAAGTAACCAAAGCTTTATGTGCCAAAATGATTAGTGAAGCACTTAAAATTAAAGATACTTCAACAATTGGTAAAGTGCAACAAACAGCACCTAGTACAGGAGTAAATGGTACGATCAATACGGATACTACTGTAACAACGCCTTCAAGTAATACTTCAGGTATTTATACAATTGATAAAGTTAGGACTAAAAATGCAACAGAGTATTATGTAAGTCTTAAAGATGCAACAGGTAAGATAAGCTATTATTCATTGAAAAATACAACGAAGATTCTAGATACAACTGGAGCAGAACTTGCCATTACTAAATTAGTATCAGGTGCAACAGTTAATGTAACGATTGAACTTCAAGGAGAGACAGAGTACATAACAAGTATTCAATTAACCAATCAAGCCCTTAATACACCAGTAATCAATACACCTACAACTAATACACCAATAACCAATGTACCTATACAAAATACAATTCCAGGGACAAGTGTAGTAGCTACAACAGCGGGTACTTTATTAAGTAATATAAGCAATGATGTCATTCGTATTACACTTCCAGATGGTACATCTAAATCTTATCTGGTAAGTGATACATGTAGAACTGTTTTAGATGCTACTTCAGTCAGTACATATGAAACTTTAAGAGCAGGAGATACAGTTGTTCTAACTATTGAAAATAGCTTGGTTACTCAGATTATAGCAACATCGGGAAATGGGATTATTACAACCCCATCAACCACAAATAGCTTATCAGAAGGAGAAATCATAGCTAAAAAATTTGCAGGGAATAACTATATCTATACCATTAAGCAAGGCAGTACAGAGCAACAAGTAACTGTACCGACTAGTGTGCAAGCTACAAGAAATAATAAGAAAGTTGATCTTTCAGAGATTAGAATAGGAGATACGGTTAAATTAACTAAAAGTAATCATACCATTGAAAGTATTGTAGCTACTGGAAAGAAAACAACGGTAGAAGGTATTATTAAGGGGATTTGTGTTTCAGCTAATACAGAAATTGTTGTGAGTGTGAATAATACAGAGGTAACCTATACGCTCGCTGCTGATGTTGAAGTGTATGATCATAATACGAATGAATATACTAATGTAAGAAATCTTCACTTAGGTCAAGAAGTAACGATTATGTTAGAAAGTATGGAAGCCATTTCTATTGATGTAGAAAAGACAGCAAGTACTTATAACTTAATGGGAACGATTATAGATATAGGTAGACGCTATGATTATATTGATGTTTTAGTAGACTATGATTATGTATCAGGTGAAAGTAAAGTGTATAAACGTATTACATTACCAGAGGATTTAGTAGTAGTAATCAATGGTAGAAATAAGTCTTGTGATGATTTAGAAGAAGACATGGATATTGTTATTAACTATAAATATTTAGATGATACAATGCCAGAGAAAATCTTAGTGATTTAATAACACAATGTGAGATGGGGACATAATTTAAATGTCCCCATTATTTCTTCATTAAAGAGAGTAAACATCAATACTTCTATGATCATTTTTTATAGCTGTGTTTTAATAAAATACAAGTGGAATTTTAAGTAAAAAGCTGAATTTTTATTGAAGTATAGGCTAGTTAGTGAGTATTATAGAAGGGGATGTGTGATTATAAGAGGAAGAAAGGAGTCGTAGTCGGTAATGGCAATTAAGAGAACAAATAATGTAATTAAATTAAGCCGTAGGCGAGGCCTAAATGTTAACGAAGATAGACGTATCATGACAATTGCTATTATCATTGCAGTTATAATAGGACTTTTATTAGCGTTTATGCCAAATGCTTATAAGATTTCTATTAATGGAGAATTTATTGGAGCAATTAAGGATAAGAAGGTAATTGAAGGGGCTAAAGAGACGGTTATTACTCAGCTAAAAGGCATATATAATGCAGAAGTTAAATTTGAAGAAGAACTACAGATTGAAAGATATAGAGCAAAGAAAAAAGACTATATTAATCAAAACTATTTAATTTCTAGTATGCGAAATAAAATGGAAATCTTAATTGGCTTTAAAGAGATTTTCGTAGATGGTGAGTCTATAGGAATTGTTGCATCTGCAGAAGATGTTGAAACACTTAAACAAGAACTTAAAGAAAAATACTATGGGGATAGAGAGGTTCAGGTAGACTTTGATAAAACAGTAGAGGTAAAAGATATCTTTGCTAAGGAAGAAGACCTAATTTCTATGGAAAAATTAGTGCAGAAATGTACAACAACAACACCAAAATCAATTACTTATACAGTACAAGCAGGAGACTCTTTATCTAGTATTGCAGATAAATATAATGTCACTATAGATAGTATAGTAAGTGCCAATCCAGGCTTTACAAAAAATGTTGTACTGCGTGTAGGGCAAACGATTAATGCCAATATTAATGAACCTTTATTACCGTTAAAGATTGTAAAAGAACAAACAACAACTCCAGATGTAGAAGAGCAGCCAGCTACATCTAATTAGAACATATAAAAATATAAAAGGATATGGGCGATAGAATCGCCTGTATCTTCATATACATAGATAGTGAATGAGATATAAAATAGTTTAATCGTACTTATGATTATAAAAAATATGGAGTATTTTGGTAAAATAGCCGAAGTATAAAATAGAAGCTATTTTACATAAAAGAAAATAGATGGTAAGTTGAGGAGGGGGAGATTAGGTGCAAAAGATAGGTATTATTGAAGATGAGAGAAATATATCTGATATGATTAAATATAATCTGGAAAAAGAGGGCTATGAGGTTTATACAGCCTATGATGGAAAAGAGGGATTAGAGCTTGTAGAATCTCAAGATTTAGACCTTTTATTATTAGATATTATGCTACCACATATAGATGGATTAGATATTTGTAAGAAAGTACGTCAAAAAATGGAAACCCCAATTATGATTATTTCAGCTAAGGCGGATGAGTTTGATAAGGTGCTGGCACTAGAGTTAGGAGCAGATGATTATGTAACCAAGCCTTTTAGCATGAGAGAGGTTATGGCACGTGTAAAGGCAAGGCTAAGACGTAAATCAAGTGAAGAAGCACTAAAGGAAGAAAACTCAGGAGATAAACTGAAGGCAGATAATTTAGAAATGGATCTTAAAAAATACGAAGTATCCAAAGATGGTCAGGTTATAGAGTTGACACTAAGAGAATTTGAGCTTTTAAAATTCTTATGGCAAGCTAAAGGAGAAGTGTTTACAAGGGAAGACTTACTGACTAAAGTATGGGGCTACGAATACTATGGGGATGTAAGAACAGTAGATGTAACCATTAGAAGGTTAAGAGAAAAAGTAGAAGATGATGCTTCTAAGGCTAATTTTGTTTTAACCAAAAGAGGTGTAGGCTACTACTTTAGAGGCTAAAGCTATGAGAATAAGTATCCCAATCACGAGAACAACAGTAGAAACTACTAATATTCCTATAAGGTCTAGCATTCAGACCAAGATTATTTTAATTTACTTATGTATCATCGTCATGATTATGATTGTAAGTGGTACTTTTATTGTCTATCGAACGGAGCAGGAGGAATTTGAAAGTATCAGTGAAACCATGGAGTATATAGGTTATAATGTAGCAACCATGGAATCATATAATATGAAAAAGGCAGCCAGTAATATTAGCAATAACTATGAGATTTACATTCTAGATCAAGAAGGAAGGGTTAAAGATTATAGTTCATCTGATTTAAAGATTGACGAAAAGGTTAGTTCCGAAGTGGTTATAGATGCCATTGCCAATCAAAGAGAATCTACATCTACTTATAGGCACTTTTCTAGTTTACTTTATAAAGATGGTTATTTAGAGCATGCAAGACCAACGCCGGATGGCAATATTATTTATATAAGGGCTAAGACTATAGATGTTTATCATAAGATGCTTAGTATTATGAGCACTATTGCAATGGGACTTGTACTTGCCATGATCATTACAGGAATCTGTGGGATCACTTTTGCCAGTATGATTACATCACCTATTAAGGCACTTACGATTAATTCGAAGAAATTAGCTACAGGAAATACCATTAGTAGAATACCTGTAGAGGCAGCAGATGAGATTGGTGAGCTGACCCAAAGCTTTAATTATATGGCCAGTCAGCTTAGTGCTACCATGGAGGTCATAACCAGTGAAAAAAATAAACTGGAGAAAATCTTTGAACATATGGCAGATGGCGTCATGGCCTTTAATCAGCAAGGTATTTTAATTCACGTGAACTCTGTATGTTATGAAATGCTAGGTAATGATAAGATGGGACCTAATTTTGAAATCATTTTTGAAAAACTACAGATGAAAGCAGATTTTGACCGTCTTTTACAGGGTGAACATTATGAAGGTGCAGATGAGTATGTCATTATAGATGATAAATATTTAAAAATGCAGTTTGATGTTTATCGAAATGCAAAAGGTGACCCTGATGGATTAGTGGTGGTGATTCAAGACTTTACCAAGCAGCAAAAACTCGATCAGATGCGAAAAGAGTTTGTGGCTAATGTATCCCATGAGCTGAGGACCCCTCTTACAACCGTAAAAATTTATACAGAGACGCTTATTGATGGTGCGATTGATGATAGAGAAAATGCTATGCACTTCTTAGGTGTTATGGAAAAAGAAGCTGACCGTATGACCGCGTTAGTCCAGGATTTATTAGAACTTTCTCGAATTGATAATAAGCAAATTCAATTAAACTTTGTACTTATAGAATTAAAAGATATTATTAATGAAGTTGTAGAGGCGCAGCATATACATATTATTAATAAAGGGCATTCCATTAGCGTAAAATATGATGAAAACCTTTCTTATTTTACCAATGGAGATGTCTTTAGAATTAGACAAATACTACATAACATACTTTCTAATGCGATTAAGTATACGGTTGAAGAAGGAAAAATTACGGTGACCATGCATAAAGCAAGTGGGAAGATTATCATTTCAGTAAAAGATACTGGCATAGGTATTCCTAAAGAAGATTTGAATCGAATTTTTGAACGCTTTTATAGAGTAGATAAAGCACGCTCTAGAAAATTAGGTGGAACTGGTTTAGGACTTTCTATTGCAAAAGAATTAATGGCACTTCATGGCGGAAAGATTGAAATGAAGAGTGAAGCTGATAAAGGAAGTGAAGTTATTTTAACTTTCAATGAGGCACAATATGTAGAGGAGGATTTTGAGTAAGCGAAAAGTCATTGTGATGTAATCAAACTGTAATATTAATAAGGCTTTTTTATATTATAATAAGAGTGATAAAAGTTTTAGTTGCAGTATGAGAAAGGGGGAGAGTAGTGGTGAGAACAAGAAAAATATTTTTTGTTTTATGTATGATGTTAATGATGGGACTTTACTCAGGGGTTGTATATGCCAACGATTCTGGTGAAGCTTATAATATAGAAACTACTACTGTAGTTAAGGATGGTCAAGAAGTTGAAATTTTGCAAAGTCAGGACAAAGCACTCCAAATCACTCAAATAGGACAAAATAGTAAATCTGTAAAAATCGCAACCTCAACCTTCAATGAAAGAATACTTATTAGTGGAAGAGCGAAACAAGGCACAAGCCTAAAATTTGAAATTTATCAAGGTGAAGATTGTTTAAATACTTATGATACTTCAGTAGGGATCACAGAAACTTTTAGTCAGATGTTAGATTTAGTAGAAGGTAATAATAAAGTTTTTCTTTACTATACAAATGGTGAAAATGGAATAGAAGGATATGTCACTGTATTTATTGAAAGAGAATCAACTGAAAATATGGAAGAATTAATGAGTTGGTTGGATGTGCCAAATTTATAGGAATAGGTGGGTATATGAATCAGAATATCGCTAGATTGATGGTATTAAGTATTCTCGTTGTACTATGTATTTGGCAAACGGTTACGTTATGGCTTGGCGATATGTCAGGCCATAATTTTTTGTCAACAAGTACAGTTAGTTATAAAAGTAGTTATGTACAGGCTAAACAGACATGGAGTAATATTGGCGGAAATATCTATAAGATTATTAGCGATGGTGAGCAAGAAGAGTTACTTAGTGAAATAGTCGCTGCATTAAAAAAAGAAAACTTAGATATAGAAAGCTCACCTAAAGAACAATATGCCAAGCTTTTATTTGCTTCTAAGGGAATGATTTATGAATTTGGTACAGCTCTGTCTTTAGAGGAGATTATGGGTACAAGCATCAATGTACAGACTAAGAAATATACGGCTATAAAAATAAAGGAAATCTATGTAGAACTAGATCAAAATAATGAGTATAAAGCCTATGTTTATTTAATTGATGAAGAGGCAAAGATTAGACAGAAAATCACATTAAATACACAGCTTAAGTCAGTGACTGGTGTGGTGAATTTATATGCTAATGAGGTAAGTGGTATTAATAGTAAGCTTTATCAGTCCAGTTTAGGTAATATTAATGATAGTGAATTTTTTGTAGGACATGCATTCTATCCACTGATGAATGCAAATGATCCAGTAGTAGGGAAAATATTTTGTTTTAAGCCTATTATTAGTGATATAAAAGACAATGAATTAGAGAACTATGTGAATAACTTATTTAGAAATCCAAGTAATAAAACGACGAACAAGGTAAAAGATGGCATTGTTTTTAGTGATAATTTAAATATTAGTGTAAAGTATCATGAAATGGGTACTTTAGAATTTAAAAAGACATTTATTCATGATGAAAGTAAACTTTCAGACATAGAGAAACTCAATAAAATCAATGCTTTTATTGAAGAGTCAGAAGCAATTCCTCAGGTACTTAAGCGTGGATTGTATCTACAAGATGTTGAAACCGATCAAGAAACAAAAGAAACTTATTATAGATTTGGCTATCGCTATATAGATGGTGAAGTGGTTTTACTTAGTGAAATGGTAAAAAGAAAATTAGGTATTAATGCATTTTTAGAATTGGGCATAAAAAATAGTGAAATTACAAGTGGAAAATGGCTTATGGTAGAGCCTGAGTTCACACAAGAAGAAGTGCAGATTACCATGGAGAGTACAGAAGCTATTGGAAAGATTTATGAGGAAAGTGGTTTATTAGAAGTTGAGGCATTTCAGTTAAGTGGCTTAGAATGTGCTTATATTGTACAGGATATAGAAAGAAGTGTAGCGTTTAAATGGGTAGGCTTTTATAAGTCACAACCGATTTTAACCATAGAAAAAATTGACAATGAGTAAAAACTTCCCATTGTCAATTTTTTTTGTTATATTTATAGGAAGAATACCATGGGGGGAAAAGGATGAATGGTAAGAAGGTATTAAATCAGCTCATCAAACTATTTATAGTCATTAATATTGTGCTATTTATAGTGAACTATGCTTATAAAGGCAATCAATATGTATTATCGGGGAAACGGATTCAAAATATTACAAGCTTATTAGAGCAAAAGGGAATAAGTATAGAAACAGAGCTTTTAAGAAATTTTGCCCCTAAGTACTCAGCCCAATTAATGTTTTTGGGAAATAGTGTAGAAGTTAGAGGAGAAATCGTTAAGCAATTCTTTGGTAAGCAACTAGCCAGTGTTAAGCGCTCTACTGAGATAAGTCCGAAAAATGCTAATGAGACAATCTTCTATTATATGCTAGGTGATGAAACATTAGGCTTTGATCATTATGAAATAAGTTATACGAATTTGGCAAATAAAGGGGTTGATGAAAGGCCGACATCAGAAGAAGCTAAGCGTTTATGTGAAGCATTCATTACGAGAATAGGACCTATTAGCCAAGATCAAGCCTATCAGATAGAAGAAGAAATCTATGACCATTATTGGAAACTAACTTATTATCCAATGATAGAAGGCATTCCAGTCTTAGATAGCTATATGACATTTGAGGTGTATAAAATGGGCGTGGCTAAGGCAACATTAAAGTTAGCGGATATTGAAATAACCAGTGAGCGTAAGCAAGATATTTGTGCATTAGATTTGGTGTTATTTGGAATAGAAGATGAGATTTTAGCGCAAGGTGGTTCGGTAATTAGAGCTATTTCTATGTGCTATAAATCGGATGAAGAAGAAAATGTATTGGGTCAACAAATTGTACCTACGTATAAAATAGAAATAGAGGGTTTAGAAGAGCCAATATTTGTTAATGCTTATAGTAACGAAATTATGACTTTTTATTTCCCAACATAAATGTTATAATATAAAGTGGCGTATAGCGAATGAATTGTTAAAAAGTTGTTAAACTATAATTAAGAGGTGTTAAGGTTGAGCGAGTTGTATATAAGAGGTGGACGACGCCTAGTAGGCGATGTAACGATTAATGGAGCAAAAAACGCAGCAGTAGCTATTTTACCTGCAGCTCTTTTAGTTGATGGAATTAGTGAAATTGATAATTTACCATATATAGATGATGTTGTGAAATTAAAAAGAGCAATGGAGGATGTAGGTGCGATTGTAGACGTACAGGACAAGCATACTCTTAAAATTGATGGCTCGCATATTTTTAATTATAAAGCAGTCAATGATTATGTGGGAAATATTAGAGCATCTTATTATTTGATAGGTGCTTTGCTTGGTCGTTTCAAAAAAGCAGAAGTAGCCATGCCAGGTGGTTGTAATTTTGGTGTAAGACCAATTGACCAACATATCAAGGGATTTGAGGCACTTGGTGCAACTGTTAAAGTAGAAAATGGACTTATTAAAGCGTATGCAGAAAAACTAGTTGGAGCAAAAATTTACTTAGATGTAGTCAGTGTAGGGGCTACAATCAACGTGATGTTAGCGGCTGTACTTGCAGAAGGTACAACCATTATCGAGAATGCAGCAAAAGAACCTCACATTGTAGACGTAGCAAACTATCTCAATATGATGGGTGCTAATATCAAAGGTGCAGGGACAGATGTCATTCGTATTAAAGGGGTAGAGAGACTTACAGGTGGTAAATACTCTACAATCCCAGACCAAATCGAAGCAGGAACATACATGATTGCAGCAGCTATTACAGCTGGTGATGTGTATGTCAGAAATATTATTCCTGAACATATGTACTCAGTAAGTCTTAAAATGATAGAAATGGGGATTCAAATTGAAGAAGGTGATGACTACATTCGTGTCACAGCCCCAGAAACATTAAAATGTGCTAATGTGAAAACATTACCACATCCAGGTTTCCCTACAGATCTTCAACCACAAATGGCCACACTCCTTAGCGTAGCTGAAGGAACAAGTACTATGATTGAAGGTGTATGGGACAATCGTTTCCAATATGTAGACGAACTTAAGAAAACAGGTGCCAAAATTAAAGTAGAAGGCCGCATGGCAGTTATCGAAGGGGTAAAAGAACTTTCAGGTGCCAAAGTAAGCGCTACTGACCTTAGAGCAGGTGCAGCCCTTGTTCTTGCAGCACTACGAGCAAACGGTGAAACGGTTATTCATAATGTAAAATACATTGATAGAGGTTATGAAGCTATCGAAGAAAAATTAAGAGCCCTTGGTGCAGATATCGAAAGAAAATAATAGACGCAAAATATAAAAATCTCATGCCTAGTAACGGAGTAGTATCATCAGTTACTAGGTATTTTTATTTATAGCGGATTTTCGAATATCAAGAGAAGTGAGAAGATAAAAATAAGCAAAGTAATAAAATGTAAAAAGAATGGAGAATAAATAGGAGTATTGTGGAATAATCACATCTTGTGTGCTATACTATGAATGAAATATTGTGTATATATGAATAAAATAAAACTAAATGATGAATAAAATGTAATAACTCTTTTAAAGAGAGAGTATTGAAATCATCATAATAATATGAAGTAGAGGAGTACATAGAATGAAAGGCATTATTTTAGCAGGTGGTTCAGGAACTAGACTCTATCCAATTACTAAAGCAGTATCTAAACAGATTTTACCTATTTATGATAAACCAATGATTTATTATCCTTTATCAACTTTGATGTTAGCAGGGATTAATGAAGTGTTAATCATTTCAACACCTAGAGATTTACCTGTTTTTGAAGAATTATTAGGGGATGGAAGTCACTTAGGCATGAAATTACAATATGCGGTGCAAGAAGCACCAAGAGGATTAGCAGAAGCGTTTATTATTGGAGAAGAATTTATTGGTAATGACCACGTGGCACTGGTGTTAGGGGATAATATCTTTTATGGTAAAGGCTTTACAGGAACATTAAAAGCAGCGGCAGAGCTTAAAGAGGGGGCTGTTATTTTTGGCTATTATGTGAGTAATCCAGAAGCTTTTGGTGTGGTGGAATTTGATAGAGATTGGAATGTCCTTTCTATTGAAGAAAAACCAAAAGAACCAAAATCACACTATGCTGTACCAGGACTTTATTTCTATGATAATAAAGTAGTACAAATTGCAAAGACGATTCAGCCATCAGCTAGGGGAGAACTAGAAATCACAGCAATTAATGAAGCCTACTTACAACAAGGTAATTTAAAAGTAGAATTATTTGGCCGCGGTATGGCATGGCTAGATACAGGTACATGTGAAGGTTTAACAGAGGCAGCCGGATTTGTTCAAGCGGTACAAAATAGACAGGCTTTATATGTAGCATGTATTGAAGAAATTGCTTATAGACAAGGTTGGATTACTAAAGAACAATTATTAGAACTGGCAGAACCAATGGCTAAAACGGAATATGGTCAATATATGATTCAGATTGCAGCTGAAGAAAGAGCCATGTAGATTTCCGAGGAAATACATATTTATATAGAAGAAAAGAGCGAAAAACATATTTTAAATCGTAAATGGAGGAACTGAAATGAAAAATATTTTAGTAACAGGTGGCGCAGGATTTATTGGAAGTAACTTTGTAAAACATATGCTAGCAACATATGATTACAATATTATCAATATGGATAGTCTGACATATGCAGGAAACTTAGAAAATCTTAAAGATATAGAAAATGACCCTAAATATACTTTTATTAAAGCAGATATTAGAGATAGAAAGGCATTAGATGAAATATTTGCTAAGCATCATATTGATACAGTTGTAAACTTTGCAGCAGAATCACATGTAGATAGAAGTATTGAAGACCCAGAGCTTTTCTTAAGTACCAATATTTTGGGAACACAAGCACTCTTAGATACAGCTAAAAAGTATTGGAAAGTGAATCCAGAAGATAAGCACTGCCGTTTATTTAAAGAAGGGGTAAAATATCTCCAAGTATCTACAGATGAAGTTTATGGCACACTAGGTAAAGAGGGTATGTTTACAGAAACAACACCACTTGCACCAAATAGCCCTTATTCATCTTCTAAAACAGGTGCAGACCTTATCGTAAGAGCTTATCATGAAACATTTGGTATGCCTATTAATATTACAAGATGTTCTAATAACTATGGACCATATCAATTCCCAGAAAAATTAATCCCACTTATGATCAATAACTGCTTACATAATAAAAAACTTCCTGTATACGGTGACGGGATGCAAATTCGTGACTGGCTTCACGTAAAAGATCACTGCACAGGAATTGATACAGTACTACATAAAGGAAAAATCGGCGAAGTTTATAATATTGGCGGAAACAATGAAAAAGCCAATATTGAAATTGTGAAACTCATTATTCAAAACTTAGGTAAATCAGAAGAACTTATTAAGTATGTTCAAGATAGACCAGGACATGATAGAAGATATGCTATTGATAATACCAAAATTACAACTGAATTAGGATGGGCACCAAGCTATACATTTGAGCAAGGAATTAAAGAGACAATTGAATGGTATTTAGCTAATCAAGACTGGATGGAGAAAATTGTTTCTGGTGATTATATGAATTACTATAATCAAATGTATAAATAAGAAAGAGATACTGAGATGAATAAGAGATACAAGATTTTATTAATAACTTTAGTTCTAATAGTTATAAATATTATAGTAATTAAATTTGTAAATTTACCTAAAGATGATAATATACAGATATCTTATGACGTATTAGGAAACTGTAGCGGGACATATCAGGCGTTGTATAGTACAAGTGATGTATTTGATGGGCAGCAACGTGTAGATGCCTTATATGAGACAATTGGAGAAAAACAGAATTTAAATTTTGAAATACAGAAAGAGTACCAGTGGATTAGATTAGATTTTGGTAATAGTATAGATACGATAGTTATAGATAATATCAAATTAGATTATATGGATGAGTCTATAGAGTTAATTGATTATCTTATTAAAGAAGGAAATATAAGTAATAATATAGGGAATATTGCTATATTAGAGCATGGAGTACAGATAGAGTTAACAGGTGAAGACCCATATATAGTAATGGATTTAACAAATATAAGATTTACTTCAAATGAGGAAGGAAAAAATATTGCCTTTAAGGTAAGCGTAAGTATTATACTAATGATTATTGTATTAACTATCCAAAGATATTTGAAGGATTTTATATTAATATTTAAAGAAGTTAATAATAATAAGATGTTAATTTGGAAGTTATCAAGAAATGACTTTAAGACTAAATATGCAGGCTCATATTTAGGCGTTATTTGGGCATTTGTTCAACCAATTGTTACAGTAGTTATTTATTGGTTTGTATTTCAAGTAGGATTTAAATCTGCACCAATGAATGACTTTCCATATGTTTTATGGCTTATAGCAGGTATGGTGCCATGGTTCTTTTACAATGAAGCACTTTTAAATGCAACCAGTAGTTTATTAGAATATAACTATTTAGTAAAGAAAGTGGTATTTAAAATTAGTATTCTACCTATAGTAAAAATCATGTCTTCTTTGTATGTGCATATCTTTTTTATTGTTTTTGCTAATATTGTCTATCTAATTGTAGGATACTTGCCAAGTATATATATGATACAAGTTATTTATTACTCATTCTGTACATTCTTCTTAGTATTAGGAATATCATATGCAACATCAGCAATTATTATTTTCTTTAAGGATTTAGGACAGATTGTGAATATCTTACTTCAATTTGGTATGTGGCTTACCCCGATTATGTGGAGTTATGAGATGCTACCATCTGAATATCAATGGATATTAAAACTGAATCCAATGTACTATATTGTGGAAGGATATAGAGACGCCTTTATCAGACATGTATGGTTTTGGGAGAGATATAACCAAACTATATACTTTTGGTGTGTAGCATTAGTCTTATTTGGTGTGGGAACTTTAATATTTAAGAAGTTAAAAGTACACTTTGCAGATGTACTATAGAAAAGAGGTGAGTAGTCAATGGAAGAGATAGTTATTCAGGCAACCAGCTTAAATAAAGTGTACAAATTATATGATAATCCTATGGATCGATTAAAAGAATCACTTAGTTTGGCAAAGAAGAAGTATCATAAAGAACATTATGCACTTAAAGATATTACTTTTGACATTAAGAAAGGTGAAACAGTAGGGATTATTGGTACCAATGGATCAGGTAAATCTACTTTATTAAAGATAGTAACAGGTGTACTTAATAAGACTTCTGGAGAGTTAGAAGTTAAAGGAAAGATATCTGCATTACTTGAGTTAGGTGCAGGATTTAATATGGAGTATACTGGGCGAGAGAATATTTATTTGAATGGAACAATGTTAGGATATACAAAAGAGGAAATGGATGCTAAGTTAAATGATATTATTGAATTTGCTGATATAGGCTATTTCATAGATCAACCTGTAAAAACCTATTCAAGTGGGATGTTTGTAAGACTTGCCTTTGCAGTAGCTATAAATGTAGATCCAGAAATACTGATTATAGATGAGGCACTTTCTGTAGGAGATATAAGATTTCAACAAAAATGTTATAGAAAGATTGAAGAGTTTAAGAAAAACAAAACAGTTATAATGGTATCTCATGATATGGGAAGTATTAATAAATTTTCAGACCGTGTAATTTGGATTGAACAAGGAAAGCTTATGGGAATAGGAGAACCTATAGAAATTTCTAAACGGTATCAAGCATATTTAATGGAATCAAAGATCTCTCATAATACAAAGAGAGAGGAAAAGAACAACATAGCTAGTGTAATGGATCAGGTATTAAATGAGATTGATGAAAGTTTTGAAGTGTATGGGGATAAAAAGGCGCAGATTCAAGCTGTTGGATTATTAGATGATAATAATAATTCAATAGAGATTATAACAGAAAATATGCCCGTTAGATTTATAATGAAGGTAAAGTATTATGAGGATTTGGTTAATCCAATTGTGGGCTTTACAGTAAATGATCGCTTAGGGAATATTATTTTCCAAAGTAATAGTTATGTGTTAGATAAGACAATAGAGTGCTCACAAGATATAGTAGTATATGAATTTAAATTTAAAATGCCACCGCTAAATCAAGGAATCTATACTATATCACCGGCGGTTGCATCTGGGGTACAAGAACAACATATGCAACATAATTGGGTGCATGATGCATATATTTTTAATTTTGTTACTAAGAGTAATTATGCACTTCAGGGCACTTTATATATGACGGATATAGAATTTGATGTTATATAAGAATATAAAGGAGATAAAAATGAGATTTACAGGAGAAAGGTTTATACCAGACCAAGAGAAAGACTCAGAAATCACTATAGAACATTTACAAAGGTATGAAGCAGTAACCAAATTAGCTAAAGGAAAGATTGTATTGGATGCAGCTTCTGGTGAGGGATATGGTAGTGCATTATTAGCAAATGAAGCGATTAAAGTATATGGACTAGATATTAGTAAAGAAGCAGTAGAGAGTGCAAGGTTAAAATACCAAAAAGCCAATTTGCAGTACATAGAAGGTAGCGTTACTAATATTCCTTTATCAGACAAAAGTGTAGATATGGTTATTTCATTTGAAACAATTGAACATATTAATGAAGCTGCACAGTATGTCTTTATGAAGGAGATAAAAAGAGTCCTTAAGGATGATGGCACGCTAGTTATTTCAACTCCTAATAAAAAGATTTATTCAGATGAGTTTAGCTATAAAAATGAGTTTCATATAAAAGAATTTTATAAGGAAGAGTTCATTAATATGATTGAGCAAGAATTTAAATATCATGAGCTCTATTCTCAATTTAAAGAAGAGGGATATTATTTAACTAGAGACTCAGAAAGTATTCTTGAAAAAAAGGGAACTTATAATGAAGACTTTGCTAAATATTATATTTGTATTGCGAGTAATAAAAGGATCGAATCTAGTAATATATCTTGTGTTAGTATACAAGATGAGACGGATTATATTAAGAAGCTACATAGAATAATAGAGTTGCAAGAAGAAGTAGATGTTAGAAACAATCATCTTAAAGAGTTGGATACACAAATTATTACTAAAGATCAGCGAATCACACAATTGCAAGATGAGGTTGAGAATAAGAATAACCATCTTAAAGAATTAGATGAAAGTATTATCACTAAAGATCAACGAATCATGCAATTACAAGATGAAGTTGAAGATAGAAATACTTATCTTAAAGAATTAGATGAAAAAATTATCACTAGAGAACAACGAATTATACAATTGCAAGATAAAATTGAAGATAAAAATATAGGGATTAGTAAACTTAATAATGAAATTAGTAGATATCAAGGAGAGATTAGTAATTTAAATGAAGTAAATAGGAAGATTCAGGAGCAGATTGAAAGAAAAGATCAGGAAATAGAAGAAAAAAATAAAGAAATAGAAAGAGAAGCTAAAGTAATAAAAGAAAAAAGTAAACAATACGTTGATATGAGTGATGAACTAGCTTTGGTAAAATCTGAATTAGAACAAAAAGCAAATACTTTAGAGAACATTTATCATTCTACAGGATGGAAAATATTGCTCAGAATGTATAGGATAAGAGATGTTGTTTTTCCGAAGGATAGTAAGAGAAGATTATTTGCTAAAATGGCTAAAAGGGTAGTTGGACATCCTAAGTTTTATATGAAGAACCTAAATAAGCAAAATCTTGAAAAGTTCTTTAAAAGCATGAAAAATGAAAATCCAGAATGTACATTTAAGAAACTAGAACAGTTCGAGGTAAATAAACAACAACCTATTCAAGTACAAGAGTTAAAGATTATTGAATCAGAAGTTTATGATGATGAGATTGTATTTAAATATGAAGAGCAACCAATGGTTTCTATTATTATTCCTGTCTATAATCAATATGAATATACTTATAATTGTTTAAAAAGTATTAAGCAAAATACAGAAGATGTTACATATGAAATTATTATTGCTGATGATGTTTCTACAGATGAAACAATTAATTTAAGTAAGCATATTAAGAATATAAAAATAATAAGGAACCGTGAAAATCTAGGATTCTTATTAAATTGTAATAATGCAGCAAGACAAGCAAGAGGTAAATATATTCATTTTCTAAATAATGATACACAAGTTCAACAAGGATGGTTAGCTAGTTTGGTTGAACTTGTTGAAAGTGATGAAAAGATTGGAATGGTAGGCTCTAAGCTTATTTATCCAACAGGAGAATTGCAAGAAGCAGGTGGAATTATCTGGAATGATGCTAGTGGCTGGAATTATGGAAGGTTAGATGATCCTAATAAGCCTGATTATAACTATGTAAGAGAAGTGGATTATATTTCAGGTGCATCTATTATGATATCTAAAGAATTATGGAAAGTAATAGGTGGATTTGATGAAAGATATGTACCAGCCTATTATGAAGATACAGATTTAGCATTTGAAGTAAGGGCGCATGGATATAAAGTAATGTACCAGCCTAAGTCTGCAGTTATACATTTTGAAGGTATTTCAAATGGAACAGATCTTAATTCAGGTATTAAAAAGTATCAAGTAGACAATCGCGAAAAATTTATTGAGAAGTGGCAGAAAGCATTAAAAGAGCAGTATCCATCTGGCGAGTGTGAACTAAAAGCACGTGGTAGAGGAAAAAATAAAAAACAGATATTAGTAATAGATCACTATGTACCGCACTTTGATAAAGATGCAGGTAGTAAATGTACGTTTAACTATATTTCACTATTTCATAAGATGGGGTTAGATGTAGCATTTATAGGGGATAATTTCTTCCCACATGAACCATATACTGAGATATTGCAACAGATGGGGATTAATGTATTGTATGGAAATTGGTATCATGATAACTATGAAAAATGGCTAGAACAAAATGGGCAAAATTTTGATTATATATATTTAAATCGCCCACATATTTCAATAAAGTATATCGATCTTCTAAAAAAATGTACAACTGCAAAAATCATTTATTTTGGACATGACTTACATTACTTAAGAGAGTTGAGAAATTATGAATTCGAAAAGGACAAAGAGTTATTAGTTTCATCGGAAAAATGGAAGAAAGTTGAGTTTGAGTTATTTAATAAAGCAGATACAGTATATGTAGTAGGAAATTATGAGCAAAAGGTATTACAAGAACAGTTACCTTCTAAGACTATCAGAAATATTCCGGTATATATATATGATAAAAGTAAAGAGCCTACTCAATTTGATTATAATGATAGAAAAAATTTACTATTTGTAGGAGGATTTAATCATAAGCCAAATGTGGATGGGGTTATTTGGTTCTGTAATGAAATCTTACCAACTATTAAGAGAGAAATTCCAGATATTAAACTTTATATTGTGGGATCAAACCCTCCAGAAGAAGTGAGTTCATTAAAAAATGACCACATTATTGTTACAGGCTTTGTAAGTGATGAAGAATTAAGCAAATTATATCAAAGATCAAGAGTGGTAGTTGCACCGTTGAGATTTGGAGCAGGTGTAAAAGGTAAGGTGGTAGAAGCAATCTATAACCAGGTACCAATGATTACTACAAGTATAGGGGCAGAAGGCTTAGCAGAAATAGATAAATATGTTGCTATTAGTGATGATGTAGAGGAATTTGCTCGTAAAACAATTGAACTATATAAGTCAGAAGAAGAGTGGCATGTTAAATCACAAGGAAGTATAGAATACATTGATAAGTACTTTTCACAGGCAACAGCAATAAAAATTGTAAGGCAAGATATACAGATTTAGCTTTATACAAATGATGTATAATGAATAAAAATTCATTATACATCATTTGTATTGAATAAACCTTAATATATGGAAGGAGAGATATTGTGAAAGTAGTAGCAGTTATTATGGCTGGAGGCAGAGGTGAGCGTTTTTGGCCTAAAAGTAGATCAAATATGCCGAAACAGTTTTTAAGTCTTACAAGTGATGGAAAAACGATGATTCAGCATACAGTAAATAGAATTAAGTCATTAATTGCGTTAGAAGACATATTTGTAGTGACAGCTGTAAGTTACAGAGAATTAGTTAAAGAGCAATTACCAGAAATACCTGTAGAAAATATTTTATTAGAACCGGTAGCCAAAAATACAGCTCCGTGCATTGGTTTAGCCGCAGCATATATTAAAGAGAAATACGAAGATGCAATAATGATAGTTTTACCATCTGATCATTTAATTAAATACAATGAGTTATTTGTAGATACATTAAAAGATGCAATTAAAGTAGCAGAAGAAGCAAATAATATGGTAACAATAGGTATTATGCCATCATATCCAGAAACAGGGTATGGTTACATTCATTTTGGATCAAGAAAAGAAAATACTCAAGGAAATGTTTATGAAGTAGTTAACTTCGTTGAAAAGCCACAATTAGAATTAGCAAAAGAATACTTGGCATTAGGAAAATATTTATGGAATAGCGGAATGTTTGTATGGAAGGTATCAACAATACTCAATCAATTTGAGGAATTTTTACCTAAGATGTTTATAGGACTTCAAGAAATTAGCAAAGCTTTAAAAATTGGTGATATGGACGAAGTAGAAAATCAGTTTAGGATGTTTGATGCGGAATCTATTGACTATGGTATTATGGAAAAAGCGAAAGATATTTATACGCTTCCAGGAAATTTTGGTTGGGATGATGTAGGAAATTGGTTAGCAATAGAAAGAATTAATAAAACCAATGAAGATAATAGTGTAGTTAAGGGGAATGTTATTACTATTGATTCAAAGGATATGATTATAGAAGGTGGTGAGAAGCTAATTGCTACAGTAGGGATTAATAATACTATTGTAGTTGATACAGGAGATGCTCTTTTAATTTGTTCAAAAGATAAAACACAAGATGTAAAAAAAGTTATTGAGAATTTAAAGATATGTAATAGAAGAGAGTATCTTTAGTCATATAATATAAGAATTGTTAAAATATGACTTTAATTACAATAGTATTGTGAGCAGTATTGGGATGTAGTAAGAATAGATGTGAGCCAGTGAAAGAGATAGATGTAGTAGTTAGTATGATAGAAAAGATGGGATATAGATATATTTTAGTAGGAATATAGAAACTTTAGAGTTAGACAAAAGGATAAGGATGAAAAAGGATGAAGAAAATAGTTCCTATTTATAAAGATTATATTTGGGGTGGAAGTAGACTAAAAGAAAAGTATGGTAAATATGTAGATGGAGATATATTAGCTGAAAGTTGGGAATTATCTTCACATCCGGATGGGATGTGTTTAGTTGAAGATGAAGGAAACCAGCTAACACTAAAGGAATATATAGAGTCACAAGGAGAAGGAGTATTAGGATATAAGGGGCGAGATAATAAAGAACTTCCGATTTTAATAAAGCTTATAGATGCAAAGCAAGATCTATCAATACAAGTGCATCCTGATGATGAGTATGCGTTAAAAAATGAAAAGCAGTTAGGAAAGACTGAAATGTGGTATATTTTAGAGGCTGAGGATGGAGCACAACTGGTATATGGTCTGAATCAAGATGTTACGAAAAACGAATTGAAATACTTGATAGATAATAATAAATTAGGAGAAGTATTGAATTATGTATCAGTAAAAAAAGGAGATGTATTTCTAGTTGAGCCTGGTACGATTCATGCGATAGGAAAAGGGATTTTACTAGCTGAAGTACAGCAGAATTCTAATATTACTTATAGAGTGTATGACTATGGACGTAAAGATACAAATGGTAATTTAAGAGAATTACATATTAATAAAGCTCTAGAGGTTATTAACCTTAAAAAGATGAATAATATAACAAGTACATACGAAATAAAAGAGAACGAAGGGTATAGTAGTAAGTTATTAACTCAATGTACATATTTTAATGTAGAGCTAATAGAAGTAGAGAAAGTAGCAAGAATGACCGTTGATAAAAGAAGTTTTCAGTCACTACTAATTATTGAAGGAGAAGGAATTATACAGAATAGCTCTAATAGATTGGAGATAAAAAAAGGAGATAGTATATTTATTTCGGCAGAAGAGAAAGAATATAGCATTGAAGGAAAGCTGAAAATAATAAAAAGTACATTATAGAGAGTCATTGTAAATAAATTTAAATTAAAAAGAGTTAATAGCGTATAAATCTGAGTACTTTATGACTACTTAAAAATTATTAAATTTTAAATGATAAAACATATTTTATATAAATTAAATGATATTTTAAGTGATATAGATAAAGATTGATGGGATAGTCAATATATAGTAGCTAACGGCGCTGCAATTGTTATTGAAAATTCAGTATACTATTATCATGGAGAAACTAAGGAAGGAATTCCACAAATTGGATTGGCAATATCTAATGATGGATAGCAATTTGAAAAGTATTCAGAAAGTCCAGTACTAGAAGATGGATCATAAGGGAATTAGAATGAATTGGGTGTTAGTGATCCGCATGTAATTGAGCATGAAGGAAAGTCATTGTAGAAAATCTAAAAGTGGAATGTTAGAAAAAGCAATTAAAGATTTTAGCATTGATGTAACAAAAAGTTATATGATTGGTAATAAACCTTGGGTTGTAGGAGCTGGAGTTAATATCGGGATAGAATGAAATTTTCTCTATAATCATAATATTAAAATGATTATAGAGGAAATTTTAGAATAATTATGCATATGTAAAGAGATGATTAAAGGATGGAAAAGAAAATATGGAACAAATAGAGAATAAGCGCATTGAGTGGATTGACATATTTAAGGCTTTAGTTATTATTAGTATGGTAATAGGACATAGTACAGGAAAATATAATATATATATATATCAGTTTCATATGGCTGCTTTCTTTTTTATATCAGGATATACTTCAAGTTTAGATAAAAAAAGCTTAACACAAACTGTATTTAAGAAGTTTTATCAGTTAATAGTACCACTTGTGTTTATATTTATCTTCTTTGACATAATGAAGTTGATATTGTTGCATTATACAGGGTATGGATTTGGATATGAACAACAAGGAGCTTGGGTTACATTTAAAGAATTCTTTAAAGCAAGGACCTATATTGATGTACTAGGAGCTACATGGTTTTTAGGCGTACTGTATGGAATATTTATATTTCAGAAGAGTGTTTTGATTCTAGTAAGGAATAAAGTGGGAACAACGTATTTTATTATCTGTATACTAGCTTCTTTAATAGGGTATGAGATGGCTAAATCTGGCCATATACCAGAATATAATATTGATTTAATATTAATTGGACAACTATATTTTGCCTTTGGATTAATTGGAAGTAAGATAAGAATTAATATTGGTAAGATAATAAGAATAGGTATTACAGTATTAGGTTTACTAGTATCAGTAGTAATAATGCTAAAAGCAGGAAATATGCCTAATATAACAGTTGATTATCCTTCACGCTTATTTGGAAATTGGATAATAAATGTTATTTTGGCTATGAATGGAATATGGTTTATATACTGTATGGCGTATTTATTAGAATACATAAAAGTACTTAAAAAAAATCTCTTAATTATAGGGCAAAATACATTAGGGATTTTGTTTTTACATTTTTTAATGTTTAAGCCAATATTTTTATTGGAAAGTATTATCGGAGAAAGGCCAAGTGGATATATAAAACAGTTAATACCAGATAATGATAAATATTGGGTAGTGATTGCTATTTTTTCAATAGTATCTAGTATATTGATATGGAATACTCTATTAAAAAATAAAGTCCTAAGTATTTTATTAGGCAAAAATAGTGAATTTTACGAAGGAATAGTATATCAAATACAGGATAAGGTTGAAAGTGGAGAAAAAAATATATGTATGAGGATGGAAGAAAAAATAGAAAAACTATACTCACAAATTAGTTTATATGTACAGCAGAATAAAATGATATGTTGCGTATATATAGTATTTAGCTTGATAATTATAAGTAATATATTTAAGTTAGGAATTACCGTTAATGATGATTTACAGTTCAGATTACAAGCTAGTAGTGGGTTTGATGTTTTATTTCAAAACTTAAAAGAGTTTGCGAAAGTACAGTCAAGATGGCACTCATTCGTTGGTATATTAATGAATAACTATATATATTTCTTCTGTAGAAATCAATGGGTTTATAGAGGAATAGGGTGCCTTATAATAATAGCTATTTCTGTTTTATTAGGTATCTTTATTAAGAGAGTACAAAAAGATGATAGAGTATCAAAATTATGTAGTATAGTATTTTTAGCATTCTTACCTATTACATTTGAACATGCATTACCAAATGCTTTTGTTGGGTATATTGGAATTGCTATAGTAATACTATTGGCCTCATTTATCTGCTTTGATAGGTATTGTGAGGAAAAAACAAATAAGTGGCTCATTATTTCTAGTATTCTATATTTATACTGTTTATTGACCTATGAAGTATTTATTATATACGTTTTAGTGTTTATTGGGCTATATATACTAAAGAATGATGTTCAATATACTAAAGAAGAAATTATTAAAATTATAATGAATATATGGCCTATTATAATGGTGGTGGGGATATATTTAGCTATCTATGTTATAGGAAAGTTACTATATAAAAGTACATATGGGGGAAATACAATAAGTATAAAATCATTTGGGAGCAGTATTAGAGTCTTATACGAGTTGGGGAAGGTAGCAATACCTGGATATTATTTATTTAATAAAACATATTTATGGTTATTCGGACATTATACAGGCATGAATGTGTACCGATTTTTGGATAAGGAGAACAGAGAAATATTATTTGAATGGATTTTTGACATTAAGATTATTCTCCTTCTACTCTGCGTGTATATATTGTCTAGAAGTATATTTAGTATGCAGAAGAAAGAAAAAACATTAAATAAAACAAAATTTATAGGTGTGGCTATAGTATATATTATTTTACCATTTGTACCTTTAGCAATAACAGAAATGTATCAAGAAATTGCGGAAACTAAAAGTATGTTTGGATTACCAGTTACATTCTTGGGATATATTGCTGCAATTGTAGCACTAGCTAATATGATTATACTTGTAGTAGATTACAATAAAAAAATAATTCCAATAATGGGAGGGACTATACTAATAGTGACCTTAGGTATACAAAGTATGAATAGTGTGTTTAGCGAGAGATGGAGTATCGTTAATGAAAATCTTAAATTTGTAGAAACATATATGGATACTGAATTTGCACGGAGTTTAGAAGGCTCAAAGATTGTTGCTCCAGAGTTATATATAGCACAAGATTCATTAGGATTTAATGAAGGATATTGGACAACATATAATACATTAAATCAAAGGAATATCCAATATCTAGAAAAATATGAAAGTGATGTTGAGTATGTGTTAAGATATAATCAAATAGACTCACCATATTTAATGGTTGCACCTATAGTTGAGAAGAAAGACGAGAATAATATATTTGTTAAATCTATTATTATATATACAGAAGATATGGTAAAAAATAAAAAGATTATATCTGAGAATAAAGATGGGCAAACAATAATTACTGACTTAAAAAGTAGTAATATGGATAACGGATTATATAGATATGTAGTAATGTTTGAGGACTTACAAAAGGCAGGGTCACTGATACTTGCAGATGGTTTTAAAGAATACGAGATGCAATATAGTAATGAAGTACCATTAGCGCATAACAAAAAGATAGAGATGAAAAATGTTATTGCAGGAAATTATTATCTCGATGGATGGATTTCAAGAAGTGTAACATTTACAATACGTACAGGAACAGAGGGCGTATTTAATTTTGAAGGATACTTACCAGAGGAAGTGAGCCCTAATACAATTAGAGTTTATGCGAATAAACAACTTGTATATGAGAGTAAGATTAAAAATGGGGTTGTTAAATTTGAATGTGATACAAAGATAGAAGGTGAAAAAGATATTGAAATGACTATAGAATTAGATCAAGCATATATACCTAAAGAAATAAACATAAATGAAGATGAAAGAGAACTAGCTATTAATATTAGGAAAGCAGAGTTTATTGAATAAGATTTAACATATATAGTTAATTAAGTTTATAGGTATGTTATTATAGATAAGACATTTTTATCTTATACGTATACATCACACTTCTTATCATATGGACAAGTATAATGAACATGAATAAGTCTATTTCTTAACTGGTTTATCTATAGGTAATAAGTACAAAGAATAATATGAAAATTGGTTTGAAGTTGTAATAACAGGTAAAATAGGAGGAAAAAATGAAAGTAGTATTACTAGCAGGTGGATTTGGAACAAGAATATCAGAAGAAAGTCATTTAAGACCTAAACCAATGATTGAAATTGGAGAAATGCCTATATTATGGCATATTATGAAAATGTATTCACATTATGGTTATAATGATTTTGTGATTTGCTGTGGATATAAAGCATATATGATAAAAGAATATTTTGCAGATTATTATTTACATAGAAGTGACGTAACATTTGATTTTAGTGATCAAAATAAAATGGTAGTACATACAAACTTTTCAGAGCCTTGGAAGGTGACTTTAGTGGATACTGGACTTAATACAATGACTGGTGGTCGTATTAAGAGAATTCAAAAGTACATTGGTGAAGAACCATTCATGCTTACATATGGCGATGGTGTAAGTGATATTGATATAGCTAAATTAGTGGAATTCCATAAGGAACATGGAAGAATGGCAACAATGACGGCTATTAATGTAGGACAAAGATTTGGTGTATTAGAAATTGATGAAAATAATACAATTAATGCTTTTAGAGAGAAAAATGATAATGATGGTAGTATGATTAATGCAGGGTTTATGGTACTTGAACCTGAGATTTTTGAGTACATTGAGGGAGATAGCACTGTATTTGAAAAAGAGCCTTTAGAAACAGTTGCCAATATGGGACAACTTATGGCCTATAAACATGATGGATTCTGGCAATGTATGGATACACAAAGAGATAAACATCAATTAGAAGCATTATGGGAAAGTGGGAAAGCACCATGGAAAAAATGGTAATGAATTTAGAGTTTTATAGAGGGAAAAAAGTTTTAGTAACAGGGCATACAGGATTTAAAGGCACATGGCTATGTAGAATATTAGTAAATGCAGGAGCAGAGGTAACAGGTTATTCGTTACCAGTTCCTACATCACCTAGTCTATATGAAGTAATTGGAATAGAAAAAGAAATTAATACAATTATTGGTGATATTAGAGATTTAAAGAAATTAATGCAGGCTTTTGAAAAAGTTCAACCTGAAATAGTATTTCACTTGGCTGCACAGCCTATAGTTCGTGATAGCTATAAAGATCCTGTATATACATATGAAACAAACGTAATGGGGACAGTTAACATATTAGAGTGCATTAGACAAAATCAATGCGTTAAATCATTCTTAAATGTAACAACAGATAAGGTTTACCAGAATAATGAATGGGCATGGGGCTATAGAGAAAATGAACCATTAGATGGATTTGACCCATATTCTAATAGTAAGTCATGCTCAGAGTTAGTTACACATAGTTATAAAAATTCATTTTTTGCGAATGGTGAAGTAGCTATTTCTACAGCTAGGGCTGGAAATGTAATTGGTGGAGGGGATTTTGCTAATGATAGAATTATCCCAGACTGTGTAAGAGCAGCAGAGAGAGGAGAAAAAATTGTTGTTAGAAATCCTCACTCAACAAGACCATATGAGCATGTACTTGAACCGTTATTTGCATATTTAATGATAGCTCAAAAACAATATGAAGATATTAAATATGCAGATTACTATAATGTAGGTCCAGATGAATGTGATTGTTTAACAACGGGAGATTTAGTCGATTTATTTTGTGATAAGTGGGGAGAAGGCTTATCATGGGAAAATAAATTTATGGGCGGACCACATGAGGCAAACTTCCTTAAATTAGACTGTTCAAAGCTAAAAGCAACATTTGGATGGCAACCTAAGTGGCATATTGATATGGCTATAGAAAAAACAATAGAATGGTCAAAGTGTTATTTAGAAAATGGTAATGTTAGTGAATGTATGAATAAACAAATTAGAGAGTTTTTTAGTTAAGGAGAATTACATATGAATGCAATTAATCAACAAAAGGATAAAGAGCAAATTTTAGAGTTAGTAAGAGCATATTGTGATAAATATCATAAGAAACCAGATTATGAAGAGGGGCAACGTATCTCATATGCCTCAAGAGTCTATGATTATTCAGAAATGGTAAATTTGGTAGATAGTTCATTAGAATTTTGGCTTACATCAGGAAGATATACAGATGAATTTGAAGATAAGTTAGCAAAATACTTAGGGGTAAAATATTGTAGTCTAGTGAATTCTGGTTCAAGTGCTAACTTAAATGCATTCATGGCATTAACCTCACCATTATTGGGTGAACGAGCAGTTAAACGCGGAGATGAAGTCATTACAGTAGCAGCAGGATTCCCAACAACAGTAACACCAATGATTCAGTATGGTGCAGTACCTGTTTTTGTAGATGTAACAATACCTCAATACAATATTGATGTTGAGATGATGAAAAAGGCTTTATCAGATAAAACAAAAGCGGTTATGATTGCACATACATTAGGAAATCCATTTGATTTAGGTGAAGTAAAAAGATTTTGCGAAGAACATAACTTATGGTTAATCGAGGACAACTGTGATGCCTTAGGTTCTAAATATACAATCAATGGGGAAGAAAAGTTTACAGGAACAATTGGTGATATTGGGACATCTAGTTTCTATCCACCACATCATATGACAATGGGTGAGGGAGGAGCTGTTTATACTAATAACCCATTACTCAATAAAATTATTCGCTCATTTAGAGATTGGGGAAGAGATTGTGTATGTCCTTCAGGAATGGATAATCTATGCAAGCATCGTTTTGATAAACAATATGGAGAATTGCCATTAGGATATGATCATAAATATGTATATTCTCATTTTGGATACAATTTAAAAGCAACGGATATGCAAGCGGCTATTGGTTGTGCTCAGTTAGAAAAATTTCCTACATTTGTGGAAAGAAGAAAAGTTAACTTTAATAGATTAAAAGCAAGTTTAGTAGAGGTAGAAGATAAACTTATTTTACCAATAGCTTGTGAAAATTCAGATCCTAGTTGGTTTGGTTTCCTGATTACTTGTAAAGAAGGCGTAGATAGAAATAAGGTTGTACAATATATTGAAGATAAAGGTGTTCAAACAAGAATGTTATTTGCAGGCAACCTTATTAAGCACCCATGCTTTAATGAGATGAGAGCTACAGGCAAAGGCTATCGTGTTGTTGGAGAATTAACTAATACAGATAGAATTATGAATGATACTTTCTGGGTAGGTGTATATCCAGGGATGAATGATGAGATGATTGATTATATGGCTAAGATTATTAAAGAGGCTGTTAGATAATGAAAAATATTACTGAACCTAAATCAAGAGAAGAAAATAGTGTAGATATAATATTGCTGATTAAGCAATTTATTAAATTTGGAATCGTAGGAATATCTAATACATCTATATCTCTAGGAATATATTATATTCTAGTATATTTAGGTAGTAATTATATTTTAGCTAATACTACAGGGTTTATTGTAAGTGTAATTAATGCGTACTATTGGAATAATAAGGTGGTATTTAAAAAAGGTAATTTAAAAGATGTAAAGGCTCTACTAAAGACCTTTACATCTTATGGTTTAACTTTTATATTGAGTACGTTGTTATTATTTATAATGGTAAACTATTTACATATTTCGGAACTGATTGCTCCTGTTATAAATTTGATTATTACTATTCCTTTAAATTTTTTATTAAATAAATTTTGGGCATTTAAGTGATAGAGAGGGATAAAAATGAAAATAAGTGACTATATAGTTTCCTTTCTAATTGAAAAGGGAATAACAGATGTTTTTGGATATCCAGGAGGGATGGTTACACATCTCATGGATTCCTTTGAAAAATATAAAAAAAAGATTTCGGCACATGTGAATTATCATGAGCAAGCAGCAGCCTTTTGTGCATGTGGATATGGGCAAGTAGCTAATAAGCCAGGTATTGCTTATGCTACAAGTGGACCAGGTGCAACTAATCTTATTACAGGAATTGCAAATGCCTATTTTGATTCTGCACCATGTATATTTATTACGGGACAAGTTAATACATATGAAGCTAAAGGGGATTTAGAGGTACGACAAAAGGGCTTTCAAGAAACTGATATTGTAAGTATTGTAAAATCTATTACTAAATATGCTGTTCAGGTTACAAAAGCAGAAGATATTAGATATGAGTTAGAAAAAGCTTTTCATATAAGTATGGAAGGTAGACCAGGGCCAGTATTACTAGATATTCCTATGAATATTCAAAGAGCAGATGTTATTCCAGAAGAACTAACACCATATATATGTAGTTCAGAGTTACAAACTAATGAGCATGCAGTAGATATTATATTAAAAGAATTACAAAGTGCTAAAAAGCCAGTTATTTTAGGTGGACATGGAGTGGCTATATCAGGACTTATACAAGAATTTAGGACTTTTGTTAATTTAGTTGGGGTGCCTGTTGTAACAAGTATGACAGGAAAAGAGATTATAGCCACTGATAATGAATATAACTTTGGTTTTATAGGAGCGTATGGAGATCGATATGCTAATTTTATTATTTCTAATAGTGATTTAATTATTAGTATTGGTTCTAGATTAGATTGTAGGCAAACGGGTAATAATCTTGATATTTTCGCTGTGGGGGCTAAGATTATTAGAATAGATATTGATGAAAAGGAAATAGAACACAAAATAAAAGAGGATGAAATAAATATTATTTCTAATCTAAAAGATTTATTGCCTAAATTAACAGAAGAACAATTTGCAATTAAAGATCAATATGTTACATGGTTAGAGAAATGTAAGAAAGTGCGAGAAAAGTTGGAAACTATAGATGTACAAGATGAGACTAAGGTCATTAAAAAGTTAGCTAGACTTTTACCTGAAGAAACAGTTATTACTACGGATGTAGGACAAAATCAAGTGTGGGTAGCACAGGCACTTCACATAAAGAATAAGCAAAGAGTGTTATTTTCTGGTGGACATGGAGCAATGGGATATTCATTGCCAGCAGCTATCGGAGCATACTATGCAAGCCATAAACCAGTTATTTGTTTTAATGGCGATGGTGGATTACAAATGAATATTCAAGAGCTACAGTTTATTGCAAGAGAAAATCTTCCTATAAAAATTATCTTACTTAATAATAACTCATTAGGTATGATTCGACATTTTCAAGAAATGTACTTTGATTCAAAATTTGTTCAAACTAAAAAAGAATATGGTTACACAACGCCTAATTTTGAAGCTATAGCAAATGCTTATGGCATAGACTATTTGAAAATAGAATCTGTAGAAGAGATAGAGAACTGTAGAGAAGTATTAGAAAATAATAAATCATGCTTTATAGAGGTATGTTTAAGTGATACAACCTATGTATTTCCTAAATTAGCTATGGGAAGACCTATTTTTGATCAGGAACCATTATTAGAGAGAGAACTATTAGATGAACTAATGGAGATGTGCAATGAATAAAGAGAAGCAACATATAGTTATTACAGGTGGCACAAGTTTTATAGGAAGTTACATAATTAAAGAGTATTTGAAAAATGGAAATAAAGTTACGGCAATCATAAGGCCAAACTCAAAAAATATATCCCGCTTACCCAAAGATGAATTATTACATATTATTCAATTAGATATGAATGAAATAAATAAATTGAAAGATATAATTCAGAAAGAACAATATGACTTATTTTATCATTTGGCTTGGGAGGGCATTCGAGGAAACGATAGGGACAATAAGGGACTGCAACAGACTAATTATGATAATACAGTAGAGGCAATGAAGGTTGCTATTGAATTAGGATGTAAGGCATTTATAGGTTCTGGATCACAAGCTGAATATGGTAAATGTGTAGGTAAAATAGATGAACAGAGTGCTACTGCACCAGATACCGAATATGGAAAAGCAAAGTTAAAAGCATATCATTCTTTAGAAGAACTAGCGGGTAAAAATGGAATCAGACTAGTATGGGCTAGAATTTTTAGTGTATATGGTGTATATGATTATGAAAAGACACTGATTATGACTGCTTTAACAAAGATGCTTAATAATGAACCTATTAAGCTAACAGCTTGCACACAAAAATGGGACTATATTTATGTGGAAGATGTAGCAAGAATAATGTATTTATTAGGTATAATGCACTCAGCAGAAGGTATTTATAATATTGCTAGTGGCAACAGCAAACCACTTAAAGACTTTATCATTAAGATGAAGGAGATATTAAAATCAGAAAGTGAATTAATGTTTGGTGTAATACCATATGGTAATAATGGTTGTGTAAGTTTTGAGCCTGTTGTGGAACGATTAAAAGAAGATTTAGACTGGAAATGCCAAGTTGAATTTAGTGAAGGAATAAGAAAAGTATTGAAATCTATGGAGTTAGAGGGGTAACAAATGAAAAAAATAAGTTTGTTGGTGCCTACATATAATGAAGAACAAAATGTAGTTCCATTAAGTAAAGAGATTATTAATATATTTAATAATGAGCTATTACAATATGATTATGAGATAGTATTTATAGATAATGATTCAAAGGATAATACTAGAAAATTATTAGAAGAATTATGTAAGAATAATAGTAAGATAAAGGCTATATTTAATGCGAAGAACTTTGGACAATTTAATTCACCTTATTATGGGTTATGTCAAACTAATGGAGATGCAACTATTCTACTTTGTGCAGATTTTCAAGATCCTATTGAGATGATTCCAAAGTTTATTAGAGAGTGGGAATTAGGAAATAAGATCGTAATAGGAATTAAAACTACAAGTAAAGAAAATAAGATTATGTACTTTTTGCGTTCAATGTATTATAAAGCAATTAAAAAAATGTCAGATATAGAGCAAATAGAGCATTTCACAGGTTTTGGTCTATACGATAAAAGCTTTATTAATGTACTAAAAGAGCTAAAAGATCCAACACCATTTTTAAGAGGTATAGTTGCTGAATTAGGTTTCGCTCGAAAAGATATTCCTTATGAGCAAGCAAAAAGAAGATCTGGAAAAACAAGTAATAATTTGTATAGATTATATGATGCAGCAATGTTGAGTTTTACTTCTTATACAAAAATTGGCCTAAGAATAGCTACTTTCTTAGGATTTATTTGCTCTGGATTAAGTGTATTATTTGCATTAATATATTTAATCCTAAAGCTTATTTATTGGGATAGTTTTCCTATGGGGACAGCTCCAATATTGATAGGTGTATTTTTATTAGGTTCAATACAATTATTCTTTATAGGATTAATCGGAGAATATATTATGAATATGAATGCACGTATAATGAATAGACCATTAGTAGTAGAAGAAAAAAGATTAAATTTTGAAGAGCGTATAGAAGAAAAACAAGTAGATCAATCTGCATAGGGAAATAAATGCCTCTAGACATTAGAAGGTGTGTGAAGACAGTGATTTACAATGTATTAGTTGCATATTATGGATAATTAATTACTAAATTTAGAAGGGATCAGAATATGAAAATACTTATAACAGGAGCAAATGGTCAGTTAGGTCTTGAACTTCAAGAACAACTAAGACATGATGCCAATACATATCAGGTAATCCCTACAGATTATACATCTTTAGATATTACCAACTTTAACCAAGTAAAAGCAGAACTTTTACTAAAAAGACCAGATGTAGTCATCAATTGTGCAGCCCATACGGCAGTAGATAAGTGTGAAGAGGATATTGAAAATGCTTATAAAATTAATGCGATTGGCCCTAAAAATCTTGCCATAGCTTGTGACGAGATCGGTGCAAAGCTTGTACAGGTTTCAACAGATTACGTATTTAGTGGTGAAGTGCCAGGAGCTAGACGTGAGGATGATGTAACAGGTCCACAGAGTATTTATGGGACAAGCAAGCTTCTTGGTGAAGAGTATGTAAAAACATTTTGCAAGAAACATTTTATCATTCGTACTGCATGGCTTTACGGTGAGGGTAATAACTTTGTACGTACTATGTTAAAGTTAGCAGAAAATAATAAAGAGCTGAATGTAGTAGGCGATCAATTTGGTTCACCTACTTCAACAAAGGATTTAGCAAAGGCGATTATTGAATTGATGCAAACAGAGTATTATGGCACATTCCACGGCACTTGTGAAGGGGAATGTTCATGGTATGATTTTGCTTGTAAAATCTTTGAACTTAGAGGAATGGATATTAAAGTCAATAAAGTAACAAGTGAGGAGTTTGTAAGACCTGCTAAGCGTCCTACTTATAGTGTATTAGATAATTTTATGTTAAAGCTTTATGGATTAAATAGTTTTAGACATTGGGAAAAAGCATTAGCGGATTATCTGGCTCAAGAAGCAAATAGAGCACATAACGAACGATAAAATTTAATATAAAATAAAGGCTGGGTGAGTAGCATGGGAAAAGTTAATTTTATAGAAACATCTATTGAGGGTGTCTATATCATCGAACCAACAGTATGTGGTGATCATCGTGGATATTTTATGGAGAGCTATTCAAAACGTGACTTTGAAGAAGCGGGACTTACAATGAATTTTGTACAAGATAACGAAAGTAAATCTAAAAAAGGCGTACTTCGTGGCCTTCATTTTCAAACAAAGCATACACAAGGTAAGCTTGTAAGAGTAGTGGAAGGTGAAGTGTTTGATGTAGCTGTGGATCTTAGAGAAGGTTCGCCGACTTTTGGAAAATGGACAGGCGTTACTCTTACAGCTGAAAACAAAAGACAGTTTTATATACCAGAAGGTTTTGCGCATGGCTTTTTAGTATTATCTGAAACAGCAACTTTCCAATATAAATGTACAGATTACTATGCACCTGAGTATGATGGTGGGGTATTATGGAATGATCCTGAAATCGGTATTGAGTGGCCACTTGAAGGGATTGAGGAAGTTTTACTTTCTGACAAAGATCAAAAACAACAAACACTTAAGGAATTTATGAGTAAGGAAAATCCATTTAAGTATTAGAGATAAATAATGGTAAAGACTAAGGGCTTTTCAGGCATATATGCTTGGAAGCCCTTTATTTTATAGTATAATAAAATAGAGGATATATAAAAGAAATGAGGAGTATTATGCCAAGAGTATCGGTAGTGATTCCAAATTATAATGGAGAAAAGTATTTAAGAGGGTGTTTAGAATCTCTTAGCTTGCAGGATGATTTGGATTTTGAAACGATTATAATAGATAATGCGTCGCAAGATAGTGATTATAAGTGGATAGAGGAAGCGTATCCAGATATTATTTTTAAACAGCTAGATAAAAATTATGGTTTTAGTCCTGCGGTAAATGTGGGGATTAAAATGGCTCAGGGAGAGTATGTGCTGCTACTTAATAATGATACGGTAGTGGAGCAGGATTTTATAAGCCAGATGGTGAAGGCGATTGAAAAGGATGAGCGTATTTTTGGGGTATCTAGTAAAATGATTGCTTATCATAATCATGCCATTATGGATGATGCGGGAGATGAGTATACGATATTAGGCTGGGCTTATAAAAGAGGAGATGGTAAGCCTGTTGAGCAGTTTAACGAGGGCAAAAAGGTGTTTAGTGCTTGTGCAGGGGCAGCGTTATATCGTAAAAAGGTATTTGAGGAAATGGGCTTATTTGATGAGGATTTCTTTGCTTATATGGAGGATGTGGATGTCAGTTATCGTGCTAGAATTTATGGGTACTATAATGTCTATTGTCCAGAGGCAAAGGTATATCATATAGGAAGTGCCACATCAGGAAGTAAATATAATGCGTTTAAGGTGAGATTAGCGGCTAGAAATAATGTGTATGTGCCGTATAAGAATATGCCTTTATTACAGCTGATTGTGAATTTACCGGCCTTGGTTGTGGGAACTTTAGTAAAGGGACTATGGTTTTTGAAAAAAGGTTTTGGCAAGGAATATAGAGCGGGCTTATGGGAAGGAGTTAAGAGCCTCCATAAAATAAAAAAGGTACCTTATCAAGGTAAACATTTGAAGCATTATTTACATATTGAGTGGTTATTGATTCAAAATACATTTAAATACATAGTGTCTAAGATAAAGAAGTAAAATAAGAGGTAAGATAAGGAGATGAATCCAATGAAAAAGTTAATTTCCCTAGTCATTCCCATGTATTTTGAAGAAGAGGTAGTAGATGAGTGTTATAGTAGATTGTCTAAGGTGATGCAAGGAATGGCAAATTATGAATATGAGCTTATCTTTGTCAATGATGGCAGTACGGATCGCACATTGGAGATTTTGGAGCAGATTGCAGGGATGGACAAGTGTGTGAAGGTGTTAAGTTTGGCAAGAAACTTTGGGCATCAGGTGGCGGTATCTTGTGGGATTGATTATGCGAAGGGAGATGCTTTGGTCATTATTGATGCGGATTTACAGGATCCACCTGAGGTGATTCCAGATATGGTTAAACTTTGGGAGCAGGGCTATGAAGTCGTTTATGGTAAGCGTAAGAGACGTCAGGGAGAAACGAAATTTAAGCTTGTGACAGCTAAACTATTTTATAAGGTTCTGGATCATTTATCAGAGGTGCATATTCCTCGTGATACAGGAGACTTTAGATTGATTGATCGAAAGGTAGCCAATGTGCTAAGAGGTCTTTCTGAGCATAATCGATTTTTACGTGGACTTGTGGCATGGAGTGGGTTTAATCAAATTCCATTAGAATATGTAAGGGATGAGCGCTTTGCAGGAGAGACGAAATATCCATTTAAGAAGATGGTGAAGTTTGCATTAGATGGGATTATTTCTTTTTCAGCCAAGCCCTTAAGGCTTATTACGGGATTAGGGTTCATTTCAGTAGGCATTGCTATTTTCATTATGTTTTATGCAATAGGTTCTTTTATTTTCCCTAATATAGGAACAGTACCAGGTTGGACTTCCATTATGGTAACCGTAGCTTTTATTGGCGGCGTACAATTGATTGCGATAGGTATATTGGGCGAGTATATTGCAAGAATGTATGATGAAAGTAAAAATAGACCGCTTTATATTGTAAGTAAGCAGTTTAATGTAGAAGATAAGTAAAGTTTAGGGGTATGATAAAGATAATATAAAAAGTGGAGCAAAAGATTGAGAGAGGACGTTAAGGCATGCGTATTACAGAAGGGCTAGTGAAAATCTCGGTGAGGGAACTAGTGGAGTTTGTATTAAGACAGGGGAGCATTCGGGCTAATGTGACCAGTAGCAACCGTGCCGTGATTGGGACATTGGCACATAAGAAGATTCAGGAAAGTATGGAGCCTAATTATGAGGCGGAAGTGAAACTGGTGCATGAGTGTCACATAGAGGATCTTACCTTTATGGTGGAAGGGAGAGCGGATGGAATCATTAGAGATTTGGTTTCGGTGACCATTGATGAGATTAAGACTACAGCGACGCCTCTAGAAGTAATTGATGAAAACTTTAATCCTCTTCACTGGGCTCAGGCAAAATGTTATGCCTATTTTTATGCTAAGGATAAGGGACTTAGCGAGATGCAGGTTAGGCTGACTTACTATAATATTGAAACCAAAGAGATTAAGCATTTGCAAAGGGGCTTTTTCTTTGAGGAGCTGGAAAGTTTCTTTCATACAGTGATTCAGAAATATTATAAATGGATGCGTTTTTATATAGACTGGACTAAAAAGAGGGACGGTTCTTTGCAGGCGCTTCAGTTTCCGTTTCCTAGCTATCGCAAGGGGCAGAGAGAAGTGGCTATTAGTGTATATAGGACCATAAAGAATAGTGAGATTAAGAAGAGAAGTGCCAATAGCCGAGCTATAAAGAATGAAACCAAGGATGAAACAAAGAATGAACCGTCTAATAGCAAAAAGCTCTTTATTAATGCGCCTACAGGAATCGGTAAAACCATATCT